>CAZVGR010000075.1:0-25732 GCA_964626845.1 uncultured Anaerolinea sp. | reverse complement strand
ATGGGCGGCCTGAAGAACAAGATGCGCAGCACTTACCTGACCTTCATGATTGCTGCGGCCGCGCTGGCGGGCTTTCCGCTGATGGCGGGCTATTTCAGCAAGGACGCCGTGCTGGTGGGCGCCTTCGAGTCGCACCAGTACGTGCTCTACGCCATCGGCCTGCTCACAGCCCTGTTGACCGCGATCTACGCTTTCAAGATGGTGTTCATGGTCTTCTGGGGCCAGCCGCGCGATCGCAGACTGTACGACCACGCCCACGAGCAGCCGCGGCTGATGACCTGGCCGCTGTGGATCCTGGCCTTCCTGGCCATCTTTGGCGGCGCCCTCAACCTACCCTTCATCGCCTCGCTGGAGCAGTGGATCGAGCCGATCTATGAGCTGGGGCCGGAGGGCAAGGCGGAGCATCCCGAGCTGGTGGTTGAGATCGTCTTGTTGGCCGTGTCGGCTTTAGTTGCCTTGGGCGGCATCTACCTGGCCTACTACTTCTACGTCAAGAACCCCGGCGTCACCGATCGCATCCGCCAGCGGCTCAGCATCTTCCACCGCCTGGCCAGCGCCGGCTACTACTTCGACACGGCCTATGACTACCTGCGCCAGGGCCTGTGGGCGACCGCCCGCTTCTTCGCCGACTCGGTCGACCAGGGCGGCATCGACGCAGCCGTCAACGGCGTGGCCCGCGGCGCCGGCTGGCTGGGCGAACGCACCCGCCGCCTGCAGACCGGGCTGGTGGGCACGTATGCGTTGACGTTGTTCGTGGGTCTGGTGATTGTGCTGGCGTATTTTCTGCTATCGAGCGTGCTCAAATGATGCATGAGCAAACTCAGCGATGGTTCGATCAAGCTCAGCACGATCTGGAAGCCGCCCACAAGAATCGTGGCATTGGATTGTACGACGTGGCGTTGATCCTGTGCCAACAAGCGTTAGAGAAAGGTCTGAAGGCGCTGTACACTGCACAGACTGGGCAGTTTCCACCGCGGATACACTCCATCGAGCGTCTGGCTGATCTCACGGAAATGCGTGGCCACCTGGAGCAGACCCTGCTTGACCTTGAGGACTTCTACATTCGTTTGCGTTATCCCGACTTCTCGGGACCGTTACCATACGAGTTGGCCGAAGCTGCCGATGCCGAACAAGCGCTGAGATTGACAACTGATGCCTTAAACGCGATTGAGCAAGAGATTCTCGAATTGGGTCAGGCGGGCAACGAAGATCGGAACAAGGAGAGCGACGCAAATGGCCAGTGACAAGAAGCCCGATGAGCAGGTCAGGCTGCTGATCGACAGATATCGTGAGACCATTCAGCGTCTGTACGAGCCTGAGGCTGTGTGGTTGTTTGGTTCACGGGCAATCGGAGATGCCTCAGCCACAAGCGATATCGACCTTCTCGTGATCTCCGAACGCTTTGCTCAGGTACGGCGTTTGCGCCGTCGCTCGACGTTCCTTCGGGAGACCGGCCTTGCACAGGCGTATGACCTGCCTGTCGTTGATCCGTTGTGTTACACCCCCGAGGAATTCCGAATTGGCCTGCATCAGCCCACTATTGTCGCCGAAGCCGTTGCGACAGGTGTCCAGTTGTTCGGCAGCGAGTAGGGATGCTTCGGCGGCCCTCAGCATGACAGATCGTCATTACAAATCATGACAAACCTCACGTCCCTCCCCATCCTTTCCATCATCACCTTCCTGCCCCTGCTGGGCGGGCTGCTGCTGCTCCTGCTGCGCGGCGACAAGGCGCTGAAGGTCACGGCGCTGCTGGTCTCGCTGTTGACCTTCGTGGTCTCGCTGGCGCTGTGGGTTGGCTGGCAGGCCGGCGTGGCGGGCATGCAGTTCATGGAGTCCATTCCCTGGGCGCCAGAGCTGGGCATCAACTACGCGGTCGGCGTGGACGGCATCAGCCTGCCGCTGGTGTTGCTGACCACCTTCCTCATGCCGCTGGTGCTGCTCTTCTCCTGGGACACGGTCCACGACAAGCAGAAGACCTACCTGGCGCTGATGCTGCTGCTGGAAACGGCCATGCTGGGCGTCTTCATCTCGCTGGACCTGGTGCTGTTCTTCGTCTTCTTCGAGGCCAGCCTGATCCCCATGTACTTCCTGATCGGCCGCTGGGGCGGGCCGCGTCGGGTCTACGCCGCGTTGAAGTTCTTCATTTTCACCGCCTTTGGCAGCGCCTTCCTGCTGGCTGGCATTCTGGCCATGGGCTGGTTGCACTACCAGCAGGGCGGCGTCTGGTCGTTCAACGTGCTGGACCTGTACGGCATCGGCCTGCCGGCCAACCTGCAAACGATCCTCTTCTTCGGCTTTGTGCTGGCCTTTGCCATCAAGGTGCCGCTGTTCCCCTTCCACACCTGGCTGCCCGACGCCCACGTGGAGGCCCCCACCGGCGGCTCGGTGATCCTGGCCGGCATCCTGCTGAAGATGGGCACCTACGGCTTCGTGCGCTTCTCCCTGCCGCTGTTCCCGGAGCCCAGCCAGCAGTTTGCGCCGTTGCTAGCCATCCTGGCCATCATCGGCATCCTCTACGGCGCGCTGGTCGCCTTGGCCCAGCGGGACGTCAAGAAGCTGGTGGCCTACTCCTCGGTAGCGCACCTGGGCTTCGTCACCCTGGGCATCTTCGCCCTGCAATTGGAGAGCCTGTCGGGCGCGGTCTTGCAGATGGTCAACCACGGCCTGAGCACCGGCGCCTTGTTCCTCCTGGTTGGCTTCCTGTATGAGCGACGCCACACCCGCCAGTTGGACGACTTCGGCGGGCTGTGGAAACTGATGCCCATCTACGCGGCCTTTGCGCTGATCACCTTCATGTCCAGCGCGGGCCTGCCGGGCCTCAACGGTTTTGTGGGTGAGTTCACCATCCTGGTGGGGACCATGAAGTACAACACGGCCTTCGCCGTGCTGGGCACGCTGGGCATCATCCTGGCAGCCTGGTATCTGCTCTGGGCCATGGCCAAGATCTTCCAGGGGCCCGACGCCAACCCGGCCAACGCCAGGCTGAAGGACCTCAACCTGCGCGAGATCGTGATCATGGTCCCGCTGGTGATCCTGTTTATCGTCATCGGCCTCTTCCCCAATCTCTTCCTGGCCAAGATCAACCCCTCCGCTCAGTTGGTGCTGGACCAGCTAAGCAACCCGGCCGCCATCACGCAGTATTACGAGGCGCCGGCGGTGAGCGCGGTCGAGTTGGTGGAAAGGTAGATGAGTAGACAAGTAGATGAGTAGACAAGTAGACAAGTAGACAAGTGAATGCGTCCCGGCAGTGCGCGGGTTGAGTAGCGGGTTGAGGGCGCACGACTCGCATGAGGTAAGCCAACTCTAGCGTATCGAAACCCTCCGGATGGTCTCGATACGGCGCAGCGCCTACTCGACCAGCGGAGCCAGGCGGTCTCGATACGGCGCAGACGCCTACTCGACCAGCGGAGCATCAACGTTTCTTACTAACGGTTTCTTCCACGAGCATTGATATGACCATTCCCCCTATTAACATGCTGGCGATTCTGCCGCAGACTATCGTGATCGCCACGGCGCTGCTGGTGCTGATCGTAGACGCGGCAGCGGGCAAGGAACGCACCGACCGGCAGGTGCTGCCCTGGCTGAGCCTGCTGGGCATCGCGTTGGCCGGCGCGGCCGCTGTCTGGCTGATCTCGTTGGGCGAGGCGCAGCAGTTTCAGGACATGGCCGTGGCCGACGGCTACTCGCTGGCCTTCATGCTGGTGATCCTGGCCGCGGCTGCGCTGGGCGTGCTGCTGGCCCAGTCCACCATCCCGCACATCAGCCCGCATGCCGGCGCGTACTATAGCCTGCTGCTGCTCAGCGTGGCCGGCATGATGTTCATGGGCGCTGCGCTGGACCTGCTGGTCGTCTTCCTGGCCCTGGAGATCCTCTCGCTGGCGCTGTACATCCTGGTGGGCTTCAACCGGGACGAGCCGCGCAGCGCCGAGGCCTCGCTCAAGTACTTCCTGCTGGGCGCGTTTGCCTCCGGCTTCTTTCTCTTCGGCGTGGCGCTGGTCTATGGCGCCACGGCCACCACCAACCTGCCGGCCATCGCGGCCGCGTTGGGAGGCAGGGATGCTTCGGCGGCCCTCAGCATGACACCGAATGGGCTGTACCTCTACGCCGGCACAGCCATGCTGCTGATCGGCTTCGGCTTCAAGGTGGCTATGGTCCCGTTCCACATGTGGACGCCCGACGCCTACCACGGCGCGCCGACCCCGGTGACCGGCTTTATGTCGGTGGCCACCAAGGCTGCGGCCTTTGCCGCCTTCATGCGGGTTTTCGTGATCGCCCTGCCGGCCGCACAGCCGCAGTGGAGCTGGGCCATCGCCGTGCTGGCCGCGCTGACCATGACCCTGGGCAACCTGGCCGCGCTGCGCCAGGCCAGCCTCAAGCGTATGCTGGCCTACTCCAGCATCGCCCATGCCGGCTATGCCCTGGTCGGCCTGGTGCCCGGCACCAGCCAGGGCGTCAGCGCCGTGCTGTTCTACCTGTTTGCCTACACCTTCATGAACCTGGGCGCGTTTGCCGTGGTAACTGCGCTGGAGCGGCTGGGCGAGAACGACGTGCTCAACGGCCGCTTCGCCGGCCTGGCCGACCGCCAGCCGGCCCTGGCCGCGGCTATGGCTATCTTCATGTTCTCCCTGGCCGGCATCCCCCCCTTCGCCGGCTTCTTCGCCAAGTTCTTCGTCTTCAGCGCTGCTATGGCCGAGGGATGGGGCTGGCTGGTGCTGATCGGCGTGGTCAACAGCGTCATCTCGGCCTTCTACTACCTGGGCATTACCGTGCAGATGTACTTCCGCAAAGAGAGCGATGCGCAGGCTGCGGCGGACGGGACTGTCAAGGGAAAGAAGGGCAAGAAAGGCGAGGCTGTGCCCATTCCGGCTGCAGCCGCAGTCATCCAGTCGCCCACTCCTGCCCTCGCCCTCTCTACCCGCTCCATCTCCCTGGTGGTGGTCATCGCCGCGTTGGGCACAGTAGCCGTCGGCCTCTGGCCCGCGCCGTGGACGCAGTGGATCGGCCAGGCGGTGGCGGCGGTGTTCGGGGGATGACAAGGTGACCGGGTGACCGGGTGACAAGGTGAATCAAAAGCGCCTGCCAAGCGAAGCCTGGCAGGCGCTTTTTACATGATCGGCCTTGCTGCCGGTTGGCAGTCAGACCATTCGTTGTTCTTCATTCGCTGTGGTATTCCCGCCCCTACACCCGCTCCACCCGCACCGCCTGCTTGCGAATGCGATACCCGTCGCCCTTGGCCAGCACTTGGGCCACGTACTGCTGCGGCACGTCCACCAACGTCCGGTCTTCCTGGATGCGGATCGCGCCGATGGTGTGGCCGGGAATGTCGGCGTGGTAGGCGATGGCGCCCACCACGTCGTTGGGGCGAATGCCGTGGACGCGGCCGGCGTTCATGCTCAGGCGCACCATGCCGGGTTCATGGGAGTGGGTGATTGGTAGATTGGTAGATTGGGAACCGTCCCGCTGCCGTTGAGGGCGCTCACCGCGCGGCTGGGAGTCGCGGCTGGGGCGGCGGTCGTCGCGGCGGGACCAGGGGCGGGCGTCGCGGAATTCGGGGCGCGGGCGCAGTTCCTCGACCTCGCTCACGGAGGCGATCGGGCGCTGCTTCTCTTCGGCGCGGGCGATCTTCAACGCGGCCGCGGCGATGTCCAGCGGGTCGTGGCCGGCCTCGACCAGCTCGGTCACCATCTCGCGCTCGCGGCGGCTGCGGCCGCGGCGCAGCCAGGTCTCCATCTGCTCCACGAGGCGCGTCTCACGCCGCGCGCGGATGTCGGCCTCGCTGGGCAGGGCTTGCCGTTCGATGGGCTGGCGGGTGAAGGCCTCGATGCGGCGCAGGCGCCACTGCTCGCGCGGCGACACCAGGGTGACGGCGATGCCGGTCTTGCCGGCCCGGCCGGTGCGTCCAACGCGATGCACGTAGACCTCCGGGTCCAGCGGCAGATCGACATTGAAGACGTGCGAGATATCGTCGATGTCCAGGCCGCGCGCAGCCACGTCGGTGGCCACCAGCACGGTGGTCTGGCCGCGGCGGAAGCGCTGCATCACCTGCTCGCGCGCGTCCTGGCTCAAGTCGCCGCTCAACGCCTCGGCCGGGAAGCCGCGCGCGGTCAGCTCGCTGGCCAGCTCGCCGGTGTCGGCCCGGGTGCGCACGAAGATCAGCGCGCTGCTGACCTCCTCCACCTCGAACAGGCGGGTCAGCGCGGCCACCTTATCGGCCTCGTTGACCAGATAGTAGCGCTGGGCGAGGCCGGCCACGGTCACCTGGCCAGGGTCGATGCGCACCGACTGCGGCTCGACCAGGTAGTTCTCGGCCAGGCGGCGGATCTCAGCCGGCAGCGTGGCCGAGAAAAGGGCGGTCTGGCGCGTGGCGGGCGTCTCGCCGAGGATCGTCTCGATGTCCTCGATGAAGCCCATGCTCAGCATCTCGTCGGCCTCGTCCAGGACGACGCTGCGCACGGCGCCCAGGTCCAGTGCGCCCTGGCGGATCAGGTCCAGCAGGCGGCCGGGGGTGCCGACTACCACGTCGACGCCGCGCTGCAGGCGGCGGATCTGGCGCTCGTAAGGCTGGCCGCCGTAGACCGCCAGCACACGCACGGCGCTGTGGTTGCCGTAGCCGTGGATCGCGCTGGCGACCTGCATGGCCAGCTCGCGCGTCGGCGCCAGGACCAGGCTTTGGACCTGTTTCCGGCCCCCTTGAAGGTTCTGGATGATGGGTAAGGCGAAGGCGGCGGTCTTGCCGGTGCCGGTCTGGGCCTGGGCGATCACGTCTTGCCCGGCCAGCAGCAGCGGGATGACTGCGCTCTGGATTGATGTCGGCGCGGCATAGCCGAGCTCAGATACGGCCTGCACCAGCTCTGGGCGCAGGTCCAACGATGTCCATTCAGTTGTCACGGAAAGCTCCTGTCTTTGGTTTTGATGAGTCCACTGCGTGCCACAGCCCTCGCGGGCGGCGGCCCTGTTGCCACGCAACAGCCGACTCATCCCAAAGCAGGAGTCTCCTGTTGCAACAAAAGGCCCGACCTGTCAGCGGCCGGGCGCACCATTGGCATCACCAAGCATGGTTTTGGTCACAAAACGATCCCCGACAGGGGGATCGTAAGAAGAGTGTAACACAAGGCTGGCGAAGATGCAAACTTGACACAGGCGTTACTATTCAGTACGTCGTAAACAAAGGTGTTGAGGCGTCTGGCACTTGACACGAGCCTCGGATCATGTGTGAATCGTCGCCAAAGTGCCGGACGCCGATACGCAAGTTACCGCCAGAACATGATCTACATCATGGAAAGTTGCATTCATCCGTGCTATACTGATGGGGTAGTGACGGAAGGGCGGTGAAAGTCCGTCGAAAAATATCGGTGTCAAAGCGGTGGGATTAGTCCCAGGCACTGAACTTAGCAGAGAGCGAGGAGCATTTAAATGGAAGCAACGCCGTTGTACCCCTATGAGTCGAACACGGTCGATCAGGAAGCTCAGACCAAGCGATTTGTGTGGCGCATAGCTGCAATCATGCTACTGCTGCATACATTCATGTCCTTGGCACTAGTGCTTGTTTTTCAGCTTGAGTTGACCGGGCAGCAATGGTATTACCAAGTGATCAACCTGGTCCTGGTATTCGGACTTTTCAGGCAGAAAGACTGGGCGTATGGATGGACACTGCTCCGTGTGGCACTAGGGGCAGTGATTATGCTTGTGCAGTTCTTTTCGACAGAATTCTCCGGCGGTGTGTTGCTTGATTTCCTATTGTACGGCCTGATATTCGTGGCTTTAATCGGGAAGCCCAATCGGCTGCGAGCCATTTTCTCGGCATCCCTATTCGGCCTCTTGCTCATCGCCTCGGTTGTTTACGTTGAGACTGGCGGAATTAATCCGATCACGAACCCCGGCGTTCTGAAGGCTGTCGAAGCCCAACAGCAGCTCGACAATGGCAATTTTGAAGCCGCTATTGACAGCTTTCAGGCTGCTATTGAACGGCAGCCCGATCTGGTTGTTGCACATAGCGGCTTGGCCGCAGCATACTATTTGCTGGGTCGTTCTGGTGAGGCACTGGCTGCGCTAGATCGCGCCCTGGA
Source organism: uncultured Anaerolinea sp. (assembly GCA_964626845.1). Classification (GTDB taxonomy): domain Bacteria; phylum Chloroflexota; class Anaerolineae; order JAAEKA01; family JAAEKA01; genus JAAEKA01. Next base: position 17,666 of record CAZVGR010000075.1, on the reverse strand, counting down.
ATTGGAAGCAGGCGATAGCGGGCTACTGGGCACGCGGGCCGTTGTGCTTCTGGACTTGGGGCGCTATGGCGAATGCTTGAGAGACGTCGACCTGGCTATCGCTCAGGCGCCTGACGTTGCGGACTTTCATGACACGCGTGCAATTTGCCTGGAGGGAGTGGGCCGCTACGATGAGGGACTGGCAGCCGCTGAACTTGCTGTGCAACTCGCACCGAATAACGCTATGTATTGGGTCACCCTGGGCTGGCTCCACTGGGATATCGGCGACTTTACCGGCGCTAAACTTGATTGGGAGCAGGCAATCGATAAACTTCCAGCAGATGATCCGATGATTGCGACGATTCAGTCTTACATCGAGGCGTTGGATGGCGTTGTTCCGTAGCCGTAGTTGAGTAGCAGGTGATCGTGCCTTCAGGATGACCTTTGCTACAGCAGCGCCGCTGCCAGCGCCTCCAGCCCGTCCAAGTCGTCCAGCGCCAGCCATTGCAGCATCACCCGCTGCACGCCGGCCTGGGCCAGGGTGTGCAGTTGCTCCTGCACTGCGCCTGGTACGCCGACGATGACGCCGCGCTCGCGCAGGGCAGCCGGATCGCGGCCTGCCAGCTTTGCGCTCAGATCGGCCTCGTCGCGGCCGAAGAACAGGCCGGTCATCAGCGAGCGGCGCACGGCGCTGCCCGGCCGGCCCTGCTCGGCCAGCAGGCCGTCCAGCAAAGCGCTGAGCTCAGCAAAGCGGGCGGCTGAGATATAGACCGCGTTCCACTCGTCGGCGTAGCGCGCGACCAGGGGCAGGGTGCGCTGTGGGCCGTTGCCGCCGATCAGGATGGGCGGGCCGCCAGGGCGCTGCGGCCGCGGCAGCAACACGGCCTCGTGCAGGGTGTAATAGCGGCCCTGGAAGCTGGCCGGTTCGTCGCTGCGCAGCAGGCGGGTGATGACCTCCAGCCCCTCCTGAAAGCGGTCCATGCGCTCGGCCACGCTCAGCAGGTCGAAGCCGAAGGCGGTATGTTCCCGCTCTTGCCAGCCCGCGCCGACGCCCAGAGTCAGCCGGCCGCCGGACAGGTCGTCAAGCTGCGCGCCGATGCGGGCGGTGAAAGCGGGATGGCGGAAGGAGACCGGCGTCACCAGCGGGCCGAACTCGAGGCGGGTGGTGTGGCTGGCCAGCCAGGCCAGCGACAGCCATAGCTCCAGCGAATCCTTGTCGGGCGCCTGGGCGTTGGTGAAGTGGTCCGAGCGGTACAGCCCGGCAAAGCCCAGGTCTTCGACGGCGCGGGCGATGCGCTGCCAGCGGGGCCAGTTCAGGCCGTCCTGGCCTTCGATCATGATGGCGATGTCCATGGGGGTTCCTTTGGTAGAGTGGTAGAGTGGTAGAGTGGTAGAGTGGTAGAGTGGTGGATTGGTAAACTGGTAGATTGGTAGACTGGTAGATCGTTCAACTCGTCTCACTCGTCCAACTGCTAGCGAACGGACACCAACGGCAGGTAGGCGCCGGGCGTGCAGGGGGCGGGGTTGCCGAAAGTCACACTGACTGGCTGGCTCCAGTCGCCAGGATAGCGGTGGTTGGGCCAGGCCCCGTTGCTGCCTTCGGGCTGTTCGGCGCGAGCGCGCAGGCGAAACTCAAATGTTTGCGAGCCCTGGCAGCCGTCGACCTCAAAGTCTGCCTGGCCGGCGGGAACATCCACCTGCCAGTCGTCCCACGCTGCCTCGCCTGCTGGCCGCTGCTGTACGTCGAATCGCAACTGATGCGTGCCGCCAGGGATCGCCGGGATGTCAGGACCCAGACTGCCCTGCCATTGCACAGTCACCTGCGCGCCCTGGACGAAGGGGGGCAGATCGATAAATTGTGCTGTGGGGGCCTGCAAAAGGCTGAAGGCATCAACGAAAGCGTGTGCGCCGTGCCAACGAAAGGGGCTGTGGATGCGGGCAAAGAGGGTAATGGTGCTGCTTTCGGCCGTCGCAGCCAGCCGCAGGTTGGCCCAACGGCTTTCGGTGAAGTTGCGGCGATCTTCGACCCAGATCACGCCGGGCGCTAACGGGTCTGTGCCGCCGCTGGGATCAATGCCCAGCATCTTGGCTATGTAAACGCCCGGCGGGCAGTCATTGGGCATGGCGCTGCCGCCGCACAGGCTGACCATCCAACTGCTCAAGCTGTAGGCAACGCCCGGCGTGACGGTGGTCTGTTGGTAGACCAGCGCGTCGAAGGGTTTGCCGGGCAGCGGGGGCGTTTCGATGTCCTCGGACAGGAAGACCATGCTGTCTTCGCCCTCGATGCGCTCGATGAAGCCGGAGCCGCCGCAGCTCCCGGCGAACTTGATGCGCGTGCTGTTCAACTCAGGGGTGCCGTCCAGCAGCAGCGGGGTCCAGCCATCCGGCGCCAGTCCGGTGATGCCCGGCCAGGGGCTGTAGCCATCGTTGCATTCAAAGCCACTGTTGATCAGCGGCGGCGCTTGGAGAGTGTTGTGGCTGGCCGCCAACGTTGTATAGCGGTTCAAGGCCGCCAGCAAGGCAAGGCATAGCGCTGCCAGAATGAACAGTCGTGTCCGGGGAGTCATGGCGATCAACCTCCAATCACAGATTGCCATCATCATGCCACAGATCGGGGAAATTGGGTAAAACCCGCCAGCACAGCCTCGACGCAGCTTGGTGTTGGGGAGTGCTGCGATGCTGCACAACTTGCCACGCGTCCCTACCTGCGGTACAATAGGGTCGGTCGTGCTAGGCGGGGCGCTAGCGGTGCCCTGTACCCGCAATCCGCTATAGCGGGGCTGAATTCCCACTCCGAGGGCTCGACGGCTGCTGGGACTGCTGGGCTAAGTAGCGTTGAAGGCTGGGTCCTGTGCGGCGCGGACCTGTGAACCTGGTCAGGGCCGGAAGGCAGCAGCCATAAGCGGTACTCCGTGGGTGCCACGGGGCAGCCTGGCCTGAGCTGGCTGGTTTGGCAAGCCGGTGGTCGCAGTTCGACGAGGGGTGCACGACCAGCAATCATGAGCGGCGAGTCTGTGAAGGCTCGCCGCTTTTGATTCTGGGGGAACTTGGCTGGCGGGGGCGCAGCCGTTCAACCAGTGAGCGCTGGCCGCCGCGCCGCGCCGTTTTCAGAGATCAGACGGCTCAGGCGCAGCGCGTTCGACGCCTGCGCAGGAGCCACGCGCCCAGGAACAGCATCGTGCCTGCCAGCAACGCTGCAGCGACGCTTGCACCGGCCGGCTGCGCGGCGTCTGGCGCTGGCGACGCATCAAGGCTGGCCAGGGTGACCATAGTCGGTGGTTGGTAGGTGGCGCCGAGTGGCCCGAACAGCGTGGTCGCCACACCGCTCAGGTTGACGTCTTGCAGCCAGTACCAGTAGACGTAACCTGGCTCGACCTCGCTGTCCAGGTAGGTGTAGGCTGCGCCCTGGGTGCTGCCCGGCGCCGGCGACGGCACAAAGGCCAGCAACTCCATGTCCGAACCATCGGGCGCAAGGCCGCGCAGCACGTTGAAGCCCAGACGGCTCGCCTCGCTGACCGTCTCCCAGTCCAGGCGAATCCCTTGCGGCTCGATCTGAGCGTCAAAGGACACCAGATCGGCTGCGACCGTTGTATCTGCAGCGAGATTGACCTCCCAAAGATCCAGGTTCTCGCCCCAGGTGACCGGCGCGCCGGGCGGCGCAGGGACGCTGTTAAGGCTGCGCGCCTCGACCGTCGCTTCGTAGCCGTCGACGGTGAAGGCGAGGACGTCGCCCGGCTGCGCCCCTTCGTCCAGGGCGGGGGTGGTGGGATCGTCGCGGTAGCATGGCAGCACGCCAAAGCGGCCAGCCGTACTCACCGCGAACGCGCCGCATTGCACGCCCTGAGGATCGAAGACTCTGACCACGGCGCCGACGGGGGCCGGCTGGCCGTCGATGAGCACCTGGACGCCGTAGAGGTTGATCCATTGGTTGGTTGGGTTGACGCCGGTCACTGCTGGCGCCCGGCGGAGCTGTGTCGCATGTCGGCCGGGCCAGGCGGCAGCTCCGCCGCTGCCATACTGCAGCGTCACCGCGCCGGTCGTCTGGATCCAGTAGCCTTGTAGCGGCTGGAGCACAGTGAGCGTGTTGAAGCTGGCGTCGAGGCCTGGATAGAAGGCCAACGCGCCCTGGTCGAAGCCATGCACGGCCAGGTAGTGGCCGTCGATGCTGGCCAGCGCCTGGGTCACTGGCAGCGTGACCTGCGGCAGATAGCTGACGAGGTTCCAGCCCGCGGCCAGCTCGATGGGCGTGTCGGCAGCGAGCTTCTTGCCCACAATGCGCAGGGTTGGCGAGATGCCATCAGCGGCCCTGATCCAGTAGCCGTGCAGCGCGTCGACCGTCGCCAGCGTGTTCGTCACAACTGACGTGGGTGGATACGACTGCCAGCCCTGGCTGTAGCCCTGGATGACCCGATAGGCGCCGTCGATGGGCCGCATCACCGTGGCCACATCTGGCGCAAAGGGCGCGACGGGGAACGAGATCAGATTCCACGCGGCGCGCAGGCGCTTGTCCATGACAGTAACGGTACGCTGGGAGCCAAGCGGCTCGCTGCACAGCGCCAGCGGCGCTGCCGCCGTCCCAGGCGCGGGCGTGACCGTGATGGCGTAGGCGCTAAGGCCATCGACCGGCCAGGTGATGCTGACCTGCGTTGACTGGTTGGGTCCGAGGGCCTGCGCAGTCAGCGCCGCGCCCAGCGCCCGGTCGTCGTCCGAGAACAGGATCGGCAGCCCGGCCGGAACGGTTGCAACACCGGTGTTAGTCACCAGCGCCGTCAGCGTGATCGACATGGGCGAGGTTGCGCTGGGCTCGGCGCTGGCCAGCGCTGCCCTCAGCACGGCCGGCAGGCAGGTTGCCTGCACCACATGCGGCCCGACCGCCGTGCTGTTGCCCGCCATGTCCACAGCTACCACCGTCAGGGCATAGCCGCCGGCCATCTCTGCTGGCAGGTCGTACCACCAGGCGCCGCCGTCGCGGGCCGCGGCCTTGACGCTGCGTGTCCCATCCGGGGCTTCGACCTGGATGGTCACCTGGACGGTCGGGCTGCCGTCGGTCGCGCTGCCAGCCAGCACCCGCGCGGTGCTGCCCAGCGGCAGCTCGACCAGCGTGTTGGTCACAGTGATGACCGGCGAGACGTTGTCCACCCAGAACACCAACTGTTCCGGAGTGGCGGTGCGGTTGCCGACCACGTCTGCCGCATAAACGCTCAGGCTGCGCTGCACGTAGTCCAGCGCGCCGGCGTCGGCTGTCTGGCTGAAGCTCCAGCGGCCCGACTTGGCGGTGGTGTCGCGCGGGAGGAGCGTGAGCTGGCCGCGCAGGTAGGTTCCGGCGTTGACGCCGGGGTTCACGTCGCACATGCGCAGCGTCCACGCGCCGGCGCTGCTCTCGCCCTGGAAGGCGATCAGCGGTGCAGCAGGCCGCAGCGCCTGGTCGAAGTACGGGGCGGCCGGATTGTGGCTGCCCTGGCTGCTCGCCAGCCCGGCCGGATGGCGATCGGCCAGCAGCACGTCGTAGTTGGTGTAGGCCCCGCCGCCGCTGGCCAGCACGCGCACCGTGGTCCCAGCCGGCGAGGTCAGCTCGACCTGTAGCTCGTCGCGGCGGGCATGTTCGGCCGTGAAGCCCAGGCTGACCTCGGCCACGGCGAAGTTGTCCGCCACCGGGAACGAGCGCTGCACGCAGCCAGCCCCGATAGGCAGCGCGCTGGCGGGTGCATCATCCAACGTGATCGCCGCGGCCGCCGGGCCCAGTTGGAGCTGCGCCGGCTTGCATGGGCCGTCTGGCTGGCCGTTGGTCGCGGCGCACACCTCCACCTTGCCCACACCGCCGGGGTCGGCCACGTCGCCGTACAGAGTGAGAGCGCTGGACGCCAGCAGGCCGCCCGGTGTCACCTGTGTTGCCGCCATGTCCAGCGTGACCGTCGGGGGAGCGCCGTCCACCAGGAAGGGCAGCGGCCTGCTCCAGGCGTTCTCCTGGCCGAAGGCATCGCGCGCCTGCAGCGTCAGTTGCAGGGTCTGCCCGTCGCTGCCAGCTACGTTCCACGGACAGCGCCACGCGCCGCCCAGCGGGTTAGACAGCGTGCAGTTCGTCGTCGCGCCGCCCGCTACCGCCAGGCTTACCTGGGCGACGCCCGACTCGTCGTAGGCATAGCCGCTGGCCAGCGTCTGGCCGGGCGCCACCACAACCTGCGGCTGCGTCAGGCCGAAGAACTGCGGCGCGGCGCGGTCCACCCGGTGGCTGATCCACAGCCACTCGAACGGCTCGCCGCTGGCCGGGTGCGTGGCGTCGTGCAGCTCCAGCGCTACGGCGGCCCACGGCTCACTGCTCCGGCTGGTGTCCACCACGGCCTGGAATTGGAGCGCGCCCTCGGCGCCGGCCGGGATATCGCCCAGTGTCAGCGTGGCGGTCGAGCCGTTGCCGCTGAGCAGCCGCAGCGCGTACTGTGCAGTCAGCTCTGCCGTGACGCCCTGCGCCGTCTCCGTGCCGAGGTTGCGGTAGGTCAGCGTGTAGGCCAGCGGCTGGTTTGGCCCGACCGGCGCCTGTCCGGTGTTCAGGAAGGCGAGTTGCGTGGCCACGTCGGGCGGCGGGCTGCCCAGCAGCAGGGCTTGCAGCCAGTACAGGTTGTCGCCCAGCAGGCTGTAGGCCGGCGCGGCCGGGCTGGCGCTCAGTGTGACCTTCACATCCGTGTCGGCGTAGCGCGTGCTGGCGCCGTTGCTGCCGTTCGGGCACACGCCGGGGCCAAGGCCCGGCCAGGCGTAGGCCTGGGTCAGGCTGAACTCATGGGCCTCGCCCACATAGGCGGCGGCGCCTGTGACGCGCGGGCTGTTGACCGGGTTGCTGCTGGGCATGGCGGCCCACAGGCGCAGGCCGTCCTGCTCGCTGGCCAGCGCCAGCAGACGCAGCGACCTGGCAGCCGGGGTGGTCACGCCCAGCAGATCGAAGGGCAGATAGAGGCTGGCGACGGGCCTGGCGGCCGCGCCGGCCTGCTCGTTGGGCGCGGTCGTCGATTGATATTGCGTGCTGTTCAGCCCGGCGACCAGGTCCCAGTCGCTCCCGGTCCAGCGCAGCAGCAGCGCCTCTTGGCCGCTGCGCACCCACACCAGCAGGTCAGCGGCCATGCCATCAGGGAGGTCAATGTGCGTCTGGCCGGCGGTGGCCGGGTAGGGATCGAAGAGCTGCGTCGCGCCGCCGGAGGCGGAGTCGAGGTACACGAACAGGTCGCCGTCGAAGTTCCAGTCTGCGCCGGCCCAGCTCAGGCGCAGCGCGTCGGCGCTCCAGGTGGCGTACAGCATCTGCTCTGCGGCCAGGGCTGCGCTGCTCTGCGCGAAGCGCGCCACGCGGCGGTCGACGCCGATGCGCGTGCAGGCGCTCCCCAGGACCGGGTCGGTCGCGGCGGGCGCGCCCAGCCAGATGTAGTCCGGCGTCAACGGCCCGTCGGCGTAGATCCCAAAGCTCTGCACCCGCTGTTGGCCGTGAATGTCCTGGCTCGTCAGGTATGCCGTTACCTTGCGCCCCTCGCCCGGGGCGTAGCTGGACGTGAGCGGGCCGGCGCTGGACACGCTCGCCGTCGTTTCGGCTGCCACCGCGCCGTTGTACTCGCTGGTCCAGCGCACGGTGTAGTCGCCCAGGCCGCTGCCATCCGTCACGCCGCTCCAGTTCAACGTCAGCCCGCTGGAAGCGTTGGCCGCGCCGCCGGGCGGCACGGCCACGCCGTTGACCATCATTTCCAGCGCGGCCGGCCCTGGCGGCGCCACGTCTACCGTGACGATCGCCGTGCCTTCTGTCGAGCGGCCGCCGATGTCCGTGGCGCGCACGGTGATGTTGAACGCCGCGCCGTCCGGCGGCGGCCCGGCCTCCAACGCCCAGTCGCCTTGCCAGGTGTCGGCCGTTGCGCCCGGCCCGCCGCTGGCCAGCGTCGCCGGCTGCCACGCGCCGCCGTTGGCGCGCCACTGCACCGCACCCACGCCGCCCGTATCGGTCACGCCGCCGGTGAGGCGCAGCGTGCGCGGCTCGCGGTAGCGGTCGCCCAGCAACAAGGTTGGATCGATGGTGATCGCGGGCGGCTGTGCGTCGACAATGAAGGTGTAGCTGGACTCGCTGGCGCTGCCGTCGTGGTTGGTTGCAGTGCCAACGACGGTGTGCGGGCCGTCGCCGGTGGGCGTCCAGTTGGCCGACCAGAGCGTGCTGGTGATGACGCCCGGCTGCCAGCTCCAGTTGATGACCCTGGCGCCGTCCACCGTGACGACCAGGCTCCGGAGCGAGGAGACCAGCGCGTGGGCCTCGCCGCTCACCTGGAGCGTCGCAGCGTTGTCCACGACGCCAGGCGGGCTGGCGAATGTTACCAGCGTCCCGCCCAATCCGCTCTCGGCGCCGCGGCTTACGCCGCCGGATGCCGCCGACTGGGCCGCCGCGTAGCGCGCCAGGGTGCGCGGCCAGTCCGGCGCAGCGTCAGTTGCGTCCGACTGCATGGTGATGAATGCCAGCGGGTTCGCTTCCAGTGCGGCTGCGGACGCGCTGCGCGCTGGCGCGTTGGCCTCGGCCGTCGTGCAGTTGCCGGCGCTGTCGCAGGCCTGGGAGTTGACCGCCGCCACCGCCGGGTTGACCAGGCGCAGCCCGCCATCGTGGGCCGACAGGTACGAAAGCGCCTGGCCGGCGCCGACGGCGCTCCCTGTGGCCACGGCGATCCCCTGGGCGCTGCCCGGCGTCTGCGACACCGACACGAACGCCGGCTGCGCCGGGTTGGTGACGTTCACGACGTGCAGACCCCACTGGCCGTCGGCCACATAGGCCCAGACCTGGCCTGGCTGCGTCTCCGGCGCCGGGCCGACCCGCACCCCGCGCGCCTCGCCCGGCGTGTCGTAGGTGGCGACGTAGGCCGGGTTGAGCGGGTCGCTCACGTCCACGATCACCAGGCCCGGCGACCCGTCGGCCACATAGGCGTAGCTGCCGTAAACGGCGACGCCATAGGCCGTGCCGGTCGTGTCGTAGAAGCTGCCGCCGACCTTGGGCGCTTTGGGGTTTGCCGGGTCGCTGATATCCACGACGCGCAGGCCCGCGCTGCTGTCGGCGACATAGGCGAAGTTGCCGTGGGCAGCCACGCCGACCGCGTTGTTGGGCGTGTCATAGGAGCCAAGGAGCTGGAGGTTGGCCGGGTCGTCCACGGCTACCACGTGCAGCCCGGCAGTCCCCGCCGTGACCAAGGCATACTTTTGACCCGAACGCTCGACGGCGAGTACATCGTTCGCCTCGCCCGGCAGGCTGAGCGCGCCGATCACCTGCGGGCTGCGCGGGTCGGTGATGTCCACAGACCGCACGCCCTGGTCGCCGGTCGCCACCACCGCCACCAACTGCCGCGGCGCCGGGGTGGGGCTGGGGGTGGGCGTTGGGGTCGGCGTTGGCGGCGGCGCGCTGCCCACCTGGATGCTGATCGGGCCTTTGATGTTGTTGAGCTCGCTGGTCTCCTCGATCTGGCAGTTGCTGTCAGCCATTGCGTGAACGGTATGCCAGCCCAGCCAACTGAACACATCGGTGAAGGTCACGTCTTGGGAAGCGTTCTGTGCCAAAGGCCCAACCGACGCAACCAGGTCGGGGGTATAGAAGCAGTAGGGGCTGGGACTGGCGCTGCCCCAGTCGCGGAAGATGCCAACCTGCGCGCTGGTCGTTGTGGCGGCCGCGCCAGCATTGCGCACCCGGACCACGTAGTTTACTGTCTGACCTATGTTCGGGTTGGCCGGGTAGCTGGTCAGGCTGTCGATGACGAAGTCAGGACGCAGCGGCGCTCCTACCCAGACGTTGACCGGGCCGAAGCGGTTGTTGGCAAGGTTCGTGTCACGGGTCAGCGTGCAGTCCACATCGGCCACCGCATAGGCGGCGTATTGCCCCTGGCTGGCAAAGGACGACCCCACGAATTGAAGATCGATGGACGCGCCCGCCGCCAACGGCGGTACAACCGCTGTGGCCGCCGGATCGGCCTGCCCGCACACGCTCGGTACGGACGTGGCGTACACGGCGGCCGTCAGCGGGCTGGTGATCGCGGCCGCGCCCCGGTTGCGCACCCGCGCCGTGTAGACCACCGGCTCCAGGGCCGTTGGGCTGCTGGGCGAGACGGTCAGGCTGTCGATGGTGACGTCAGGATAGAGCGTGCCAACGATCACCGAATCCCAGAAGTCGTTGTCGTAATTCAACTGGGGATAGCTGCCGCAGGCATAATCCTCCAGCAGCGTGATGTAGTGCTGAGGGGTGTCAGCGGCCAACAGGTTGCCTGCGACCGGGATCGTCAGGACTATCTGCTGGCCGGCAGCCAGCGCGGCCACAGAGGTCCAGCCGCCGTTGGGTTCCGTTACACAGGCAGTTACGGCCTGGTCGACGAACACACCGACGCGCGAAGCAGCCGCGGCCGGCGCATCCCCCAGGTTGGCGACGTCGACCGTCAACGTGACGCCCTGGCCGGCGGCGATGCTGGCTGGCGTTGCGACGGCGTTGACGATGGCCAGGTCCGGGGTTGGCCCGTAGACTGCGACCAACATAGGGCCGGCCTTGTTGTTGCTTTCGTCGAGCTCCGTTTGCGTGCAGCTCTGGTCCACGTAGGCCCAGGTCGCCTGCCCGCCCGGTACGGCGAAGCCGGTGTTGTAGACGATGGTGACGTCGCGCCAGTCGCCGGGCGACAGGGTCGTCACGGGCGCCGCCACGTCGAACATGGCGTTGCCGCAGCCGCTGGGATCGACGACGGAGTAGATCGCGACGATGGCCTCGTTGGTGCTGGCTGCCACGCCCTGGTTCTGCACGCGCACGGTGTACGTCACCGGCTGGCTCAGCCGGACCGACGGCGCCGAGAAGGCGGTGATGGCGAGGTCGGGCGCCACGCCCGGCCCAGGGTTGAAGACCAGCGGGCCGTAGACGTTGTTGTCCTCGGCGCTCTCGGTCATCAGGCATTGGAAGTCGACAAAGACGTAGGCCGAGTTCTGGCCGCCGGTTGCGAAGTAGAGGTTGATGCTGAAGGTGTGCTGCGCGCCGGCCGCGATCTGCGGAACAGCGCGCGAGTTGAACGGCTGGTCCCCGCATGAAGGCGAGTGGTTGGCGTAGATGGCAGCCCCGGTGATGGGTGACGGCGCGTTGCCGCGATTGCGCACGGTCACGTTCAGCGTGATGCTCTGGCCCAGCGCCGGAGTCATGGTGGACGCCGTGACTTTCTCGACGACCAGGTCAGGCGCGGGCCCCAGTTGCAGAGCCACGCTCAGCGGGCCGAAGCGGTTGTTGTTCTCGTTGGACTCGGCCACGGTGCAGCCGTCATCCGCAAAGGCATACACGGTAGCCTGGGGCGCTGTGAAGGGGTATGCCACCGTGAACTGGAACTCTTCGCCGATATCCAGCGCGGGCACCTGCGCTCGGCGGTCGCCGACGTCGGGGGCGCCGCCGCAGCCTGCCGGCACGCGGTTCACGTAGACGCCGGCCCAGCTCGTGCTTGGCGTTCTGTCCAGGCCCTGGTTGCGCACCGTCACCGCGATATGCGCGGTCTGGCCAACCACCGGCGCGGCTTCCACCACGTGCATATCGACGATCGCGAGATCCGGCCGCCCTGGCGGCCCTACCTCGACCGTGATTGGCCCGCGCGCGTTGTTGGTCTCCGAACTCTCCGGCTGCAGGCAGTTGTAGTCCAAGACGACATAGGCGGTGTGCGTGCCCTGGGTATTGAACGCGGCCGTCATGGTGAAGGTAGTGCTGGCGCCGGCCGCCAGTGGCTCGAACCGGTACGTGGGGTCGCCGACGCCCGTGTCGTTGACGCCGCATTCGGTGGGGACGTTGTCGCGGTAGACCTTGGCGAAGACGGGATTTTGCACATCGCCCGTGCCCTGGTTGCGGGCGGTGATCACGAATTGCGCCAGTTGATTCGCGGCCGGCTGCTCCGGGACGATCGTGACGCTCTGGACGACCAGGTCGGGCAGGATTGGCGGGCCGGCCGTGATGCTGAGCGGCCCAAACCGGTTGTTGTCCTCGTTGCTCTCCTCGTGGATGCAGGTAAAGTCGGCCACGGCGTAGACCTGATGATCGCCCTGTTGGCTAAAGCCGTAGGTGAACACCTCCACGTCGGCCTCGTCGCCGGGCGCGAGGGCCGGAATGGTGGCTGTGTTCGTCCAGGCCCCGTCGTTGCACAGGTCGGGCGCATGGTCCTCGTACAGCCCCAGCCCCCAACTGCCGATGTTATTGGTGTTGGTGGTGTTGCCGCTGTTGCGCACGTGTACCTTGTAGGTGATCCATTGCCCGGCGGCCGGCCCGGCTGGCATTGGAACGATGCCGGTGATCTCGATGTCGGGCAGGAGCGGCGGGTCGACCTGGAAGTCGAGCGGCCCGGCCGTGTTGTTGCTGAAATTGGACTCGGTCCCGCTCCAACATCGGTAGTTGGCCATGGCCCACACCTGGTGGCTGCCTGCCGTGTCGAACGGCGCTTGCAGCGTGACCGTCGCGCTCTCGCCGACGGCCAGCGGCTCGACATCCACCACCCGGTCGCCGACATCGCCGCACGACGGCTCATGGTCGATGTAGATCCCCGCCCACGTGGCGTATGTGTTGTCCATGTCGCCTTGGTTCTCGACGACCAGGGTGTAGGTGACCAGGTCGCGCGCGGCTGGCTCGCTCGGCTCGGCCGTGAAGCTGGTGATAACCAGGTCCGGCCGGTGTTGCGGCGCGACCTGGAGCGTCTGCGTGAAGACGTTGTTGCTCTCCAGCGTCTCGCTTATCGTACAGGTGTGGTCGACGAAGGCCCACAGCAGGTGCTCTTCTGGCGTCGTGTAGCGGATCTGCGGCAGCGTCACGTCGATACCCTGGCCTGGCGCGAGGCTGGCGAAGGTGTTGGCGTTGGCCCAGCCGCCCGCGTTGCCGCACGACGGCGGACCGCTGACCCCTTCGTCGGTGTAGATTGTCACACCCGACACGCTGGAGGCTCTCGTGCCCTGGTTGACGACGTGGACGGTGGCGCTGAAGTACTCCTCGGCCCGGATCGCCTCCGGCAGGGTGGTGATGCCAGTGATGGTCAGGTCGGGCAGCAGCGGCGGGGCGACCTGGAAATCGAGCGGCCCGGCCGTGTTGTTGCTGTAGTCAGACTCGGCCCCGCCGCCGGTGCTGGGACAGCCGTAGTTAGCCATGGCCCACGCCTGGTGGCTGCCTGCCGTGTCGAACGGCGCCTTCAGCGTGACCGTCACGCTCTCGCCGATGGCCAGTGGACTGACGGGCGCTACCCGGTCGCCGACATCGCCGCACGACGGCTCCCGGTCGAGGTAGACCCCCGCCCATGTGATAGACGTGTTGTCCTTGTCGCCCTGGTTTTCGATGACCAGGGTGTAGGTGACCAGTTCCTGCGCGGCTGGCTCGCTGGGCTCGGCCGTGAAGCCGGTGATCACCAGGTCTGGCCGTTTCGGCGGATCAATCAGGAGCGTCTGCGTGAAGACGTTGTTGCTCTCCAGCGTCTCGGTCAGGGTGCAAGTGTGGTCGACGAAGGCCCACAGCAGGTGCTCTCCTGGCGTCATGTAGCGGATCTGCGGCAGCGTCACGTCAACGCCCTCCCCCGGCGCGAGGCTGGCGAAGATGTTGGCGTTGGCCCAGCCGCCGGCGTTGCCGCACGACGGCGGACCGCTGACCTCCTCGTCGGTGTAGACGGTCACACCGGACACACCGGATTCTCTGTTGCCCTGGTTGACGATGTGAACAGTGGCGGTGAAGTAATCCTCGGCCCGGATCGTCGCAGGCAGGGTGGTCACGCTGGCGATGGTCAGGTCGGGCCGGCGCGGCGGCAGGAAGTCCACGGGCTGCCCGCGCATGTTGTTGGTCTCATTCTCTTCTGCCACCAGGCAGGTGAAATCGGCGTAGGCGTAGACCATTTGGGTCTCGCCGCTGGGCGGCGCCGATGGGCTCAGGTCCGGCGCCCTGGCGATGACCTGCACGTCCACGAAACCGCCCGCCGCGATGAACGGTATTTGCCGGTTGGTCACCGGTTCGGGACCGCTGCCGGGCGTGGTGCAGAGCGTGGGGTCGGTCTCCTGCTGGTACCAGCCCAGCAGGGCTGCGTTGTTGGCGAGGGCTGCGCCGCCCGCGTTGCGCACCCGCACGGTGTAGGTCACCCATTCGCCAGAGTAGAGAGCCGCGCCGAGCGGCGTGATGCTTTCCACCTGCAGGTCAGGCAGGGGTGCAGGCAACACGACCAGGCTGGTGTGGCCCACATTGTTTGCTTCGTCAGGCTCGGCGACGGTGCAGTTGTAGTCGGCATAGGCATAGATGTGTGGATTGCCCTGACTGGTGAAGGGCTCCAGCGCCACAGTCAGGGTGACGGTTGCGCCGGCGTCCAGCGCAGGCGTTTGGGCTGTGTTGGCGATGTGCGTCGCATCGCACATCTCGGGCGGCCAATCCTTGTACAGCGCCAGCCAGGTGACCGGCGCTTCTTTCGTTCCCTGGTTGGTAACGGTCACTGTCACGGTGATCCAATCGCCCACGAACGGTTCAGCGGGATCGTGCGCCAACCCGGTGACGGCCAGATCGGGCCGGCGTTCGGGACCAACCCACAAAGTCAGGTTGCCTGTGTTGTTGAAGTCGTTCTCCTCCGCAACCTGGCAGTCGTAGTCCGCCATGGCAAAGACCGTGTAGGTACCCATGACAGGGAATCCATCTGTGACGAAGTCGACCTCCGTGCTGGCGCCGGCCGCAAGGAGCGGCAGGTCGACGGTCTGATCTGGCGTCTGATTGCACTGGTACGGGTCAGGCTCGTTGTCGATGCCGGCGTAGAGGCCCAGTTTCGTCCCGGCCGGGCTGGCTGCAGCGCCGGTGTTGGACACACGCACGGTGTAGGTGATCGGATCGGCCGCCAGCGGGCCGGCCGGGTTGGCCGTGATGCTGGCAATGGCCAGCTCAGGTAGCAGCGCAGGGTTGACGTTGACCGTCGCGTCGAGGTAGTTGTTGAGATCGTTCAACTCCTCGATGTCGCAGCGCCAGTCGGCCACTGCTTCGACCAGGTTGGCGCCCTCTGTGGTGAAGCCCGATGTATGAATGACCAGATCCCTGCTTTCCCCAACGGCGAGCGCAGGGATGTTCGGCGCATAGTCAGGGGTCGGGCCGGGGCAGCCGCCGGTGTAGGTGTTGCCGTTCAGGTACAGCCCCGCTTGCCCGCCGCTGAGGCTGGCGATGTTGCCGGCGTTGCGCACGCGCAGCGTGAATGTGACCGGAGCGCTGGCGCGCGGCGTGACCGGGTCGGTGGTGATGCTGTCAATTACCAGGTCGGGGCCGGCCCACGCCGCTGAGAAGGCCAGCAGCTCCGAGTTGTTGTTGGTGCGCGTGATCTCCTCGATCATGCACAGGTAGTCGGCGCGGCCCAGGGCCGTGTAGGTCTTGGGCAGCGTGGGCGACCAGTAGGGCAGGGTCATGGTGTAGCTCTCGCCTGGACTGAGGCCCGGCACCTGCGCGATCTGATCGCCTGGCGTGCCGCAGTCCGAGCTGCCGAAAGTTGCCTTGTCGATGTAGACGCCCGACCAGGCGGCTTGAGAGGTGTACGTGCCGATGTTTTTGACCACCATGGTGAAGGTCGTCGGCTGGCCCACCAGCGGCGTGGCCGGCGACACGCTCAGGTGGGTCACGGTCAGGTCGGCCTGGACCACCTGGAAGGGCTGCTGGGCGGTGTTGTTGGTCTCGTTGGTCTCGAGGATGTCGCAATAGTTGTCCGCCACGGCATAGACGAAGTGCTCGCCAGCCGTGTCAAAGGGGCCGAACGTGTAGTGGCTGAGGCCGGTGAAGGATTCGCCAGGCGCCAGGCCGGCAAAGCTGAAGCCATCGTCAGGAGGCGTGGCGCCGCAGTCGTCCGGCGGCTCACTGTCCACATAGATGCCCACCGCCGCGCTGCCCACCATCCACTGCGTCGTGCTCTGGTTCTTGACCGTCACCCGGATTTGGTTGATGACGCCCTGGTTGGCGACCACCACGGTTGGCACTACCACCAGGCTGGTGATCACCAGGTCTGGCGCAGCCGGCGTCGGCGTGCTAGTCGGCGTGCTGGTTGGCGTTGCGGTCGGCGTGTTGGTCGCCGTCGGCGTGGTCGTTGGTGTGGGTGTGTTCGTCGGTGTATGTGTCGGCGTGGGTGTGAAGGTTGGCGTTGGCGTCGGGCCGCCGATGGTGACGGTCACCGGGCCGAACTTGCTGTTATCCCTGTCCAACTCCGTCAGCCACCAGTTGGAGTTGGCGTCGCCATAGAACTGCCACTGGCCGCCGTAGGGGAAGCCAGGATGCGACAGGCGCACCGGGGCCGTTTCGCCGGACATCAGGTAAGCAGTGAACATCTGCGAGCTCTGCCAGCAGCCGCTGGTCCAGGGCTCGCACTCGTGGATCCACACCTCGAACTCGCGTTGATCGCCGCCCGCGCCGGCGACGCCCTGGTTCTTGACCATTATGACCAGGTCGAACGGCTCGTTGGGGCCGGGCGCCAGCGGATCGGTGGTGACGCTCTCGACGATCAGATCGGGCAGGAACTTGCGCACCGTGATCATGACCGGCCCGACCCCGTTGTTGGTCTCGTCTGACTCATCGACCTCGCAGTAGGCGTCGGCCTTGCCGTAGAGCGCTTCGGTGGACATGTTGGCCGACCAGCCCAGATAGTACCCGTCCGCGTTGTGGTAGGTCAGGGTCTGCGCCGCGCCGGCGGGCAGCGGGCCGACCTCGACATCTGCGCCCCAGCCGCCCCAGCAGCCTATCTCCCAATCACCGAAGTCAAGGTAGGAAAGCGCCGCGCCGCCGGCGCCGGCGTTGCGCACGGTGGCGGCGATGTCGAACGGCTGGTAGTCCAGCACGTCCGACGGCGCGCTCATCTGCTCGATGACCAGATCGGGAAGCACCCGCTCGCCAGCCACGTCGAAGCCGGCCGGGCCGAAGGTGTTGTTGGTCTCGTCGGTCTCGCTTACCGTGCAGCCATTGTCGGCCTGGGCGTAGGCCATGTACGACCCTGCGTCCAGCCCCAGCACGTCCACAATATCGACGATCGTCGAGGCCCCGACCGGCAGGCCCGCTACCTGAGTCGCGACATGAACGTTGGGGGCGCACGCTGCCGGCGCGCTGCTGGCCAGGTACACGCCCAGCGCGAAGTCCAGCGCAGCGTCCACACCCTGGTTGGCGACCGTCACGCGGTAGGTGAGGGTCTGGCCGGGCTGCGGGTTGGCTGGCTCCACGGCCAG
Organism: uncultured Anaerolinea sp.; assembly: GCA_964626845.1. Classification (GTDB taxonomy): domain Bacteria; phylum Chloroflexota; class Anaerolineae; order JAAEKA01; family JAAEKA01; genus JAAEKA01. The sequence continues at coordinate 497 of CAZVGR010000075.1, read as the reverse complement.
CGCGCTGACAACCAGATCGGGGCTGTACGCCCGGTTCTCGACGGTGAAGCTCACCGGCCCGGCCATGTTGTTGCTTTCATCGGCCTCGGCCAGCTCGCAGGCGCTATCGGCCTGGACGTAGAGGGTATGCGCGCCGGCGCTGGCGAAGCCGTCGTGTCGCTGGGTGATGGTGTAGGTTTCACCGGCCGCCAGCGACACCAGCTCAGCCGTGGCCCAGCCGTCCGCTCCCAGGTCACAGGCCGTGGGCGCGGCCGCCGGGTCCAGATAGACGTGCGCCTGGAAGTGCCCCGCGGTCTCGCCCGCGTTGCGCAGCCGCACCTGGACGTCGAACGGTTGATGCAGGGCCAGGGCGTTGGCGGGCTTGACGGCCACGCTGTCCACGACCAGATCCATCGTGGGCGTTACAACGTCGCGCTGGCGTAGGAAGACGTCGGTGGTGCGTGCGTTGCTGTCCGGGATCACCAGGTTGTCCTCGTCGGCATAGAACACTGCGCGGC
>CAZVGR010000074.1:0-25765 GCA_964626845.1 uncultured Anaerolinea sp. | reverse complement strand
CGATGACCTGCTGGACTTCACCGAGCCGGCCGACTTGCAGCGCTGGTTCGCCCGTTACGTGATGCAGTAGCGGCGGCCGGCCGCAGCAGGGCAAACTGGCCCCCACCGTCGAACAGGCGGCTGGGACGGACGCTGTCACGCGTTCGCACCAGCCGCTTGTTTGCTGTCCGGCTGTCATCTCGTGCGGCTGGTTCGCGCCGGCCGGCGGCATGGTAGTAGCTGCGTCAGGTGTGGTTGGCCGGCGGGGTCGCTTCGGGGGCCGGCTGTTGCGCCAGGCTGGCGTGGCCTGAAGTGCGCCCTGCCGGGTTGGCTGCCTGCGCCGGCGTGGTGTAGATCAAAGTCAGCTTCGGACGTGATGTCGCAGTCGCGTTGTCGCGGCTGGCGAAACGATATTGCAGGATGGACGTGCTGCTGGTCAGGTTGGGGCGCAGCAGCAAGCCCTGGTTGCCGACCGGACTGCTCACCCACTCCTGCACCAGGCCGGTCACATTGAAGCTCACTGTGCTGCCGGGTGCTGCGTTGACCCTGGCTGTGGCGCGGCGCGTGGTCGTCCGGTCACCGGTGCCGTTGGCCCCAGGCGCTGTCTACGCTACGTCGCTGCTCGCCTGGTTCTGGGTGCTGTGGCTCATTCCAGACGATCGGCCGGTGTCAGGCATCAGTGCGGCAGTCAAGCCCGATTGCGTCGCGACGGGTCAGCTCGACGGAAAAGCCAATACCCTATAGACCCTACAAGTATCAGCCCAGGCAGAGGTGCGAGCAGTGTGACCAACCAGCCGGGCCATTCCGGCTGAAGTGATCTCAACAATGGATCGAGCAGTCTCCGAGAAACCTCGCCGACTGAGAGAAAAACGACCACGAATGGTATGGCCCAAAGTCCGAATCTGTCCACGAAGAACTCCTTCTGCTTCAAACTCTGATAACAGTCAAGCAATTAGGCACAAACACCACCGGTCACCTGGCAGTCGCACGCCGGTACACCGCTACACGTTCGTGATACCTCATCTGACTGTAGTATTTCCAGTAGTAGTGCGGCAACATGTTCTCCGAGCCTCGGCTGAACTCCGACATACTTACAGTCAGCCACTGATCTCCGTTGCACAGCCCGAGGGTGCAACGAACCTGTGGAACCACGTACACACCTACTCCTGCAGTACCAACCAGCTTGACGAGCCATTGCACCGAGCTTGCTGCGGGTATGAAAGTGTATAGGGATCCTAACCCGACATTAGACATGAATGCATGAAAGTCAGCATTGGCTTTCGAGACTGTGGACACATCGCCTCGAAATCCGTTCAAACCATATGCCGCATTCATTTGTCCCTGCTGGTTGAATGACACGACAGCGGCAAGTATGCCCAGAGATCCGCCGTAAACTTCGTCGAGTCTGACGGCACCACGGCTCTCATTCCCAAACACATCGTCGACGAGTATGCTTGGTCCGATTTTCAGGGCCAATTATACCATTCCTATCACTTCCATGAGAACCAACAGTCCAGCGTGATACCAGTTGCAAAGCGCCTGGACGTAGCTGTGCGTGCTATGCCGTTTTCGCTGACTTGCGGTACAATACGCCCCATGCCTGAGCTACCCGAAGTCGAAAACACCGTCCGTGATCTGAAGCCGCTGCTGGTGGGCCGCCGCGTGCTGGATGTGCAGATCCTCTGGCCGCGCCTGGTGCATGACAAGGCGCCGGAAGCCTTTGCCGTCGAGCTGACCGGCCGGCAGATCGTCAACACCGACCGCCGCGGCAAGTATCTGCTCTTCCCCCTGGACAATGGGCGCACCTGGGTGGTGCATCTGCGCATGACCGGCCAGTTGCACGTCGCCCCTGCCCAAGCCGATGTGGAGCGCCACGTACACGCCATCCTGAATCTGGACAACGGCCAGCAACTGCGCTACCGCGACTCGCGCAAGTTCGGCCGTTTTTATCTGGTCGACGAGCCGGAGATGCTGGTGGCAAAGCTGGGGCCAGAGCCGCTCAGCGAAGGGTTCACCCCCCTGGAGTTGTTCAATCGCCTGCAAGGCCGCCGCACAGCGGTCAAGACGCTGCTGCTGGACCAGCGGGTGCTGGCCGGGCTGGGCAACATCTACGCCGACGAGGCGCTGTTCGCGGCGGGCATCGACCCGCGCCGGCCGGCCGGCACGCTAACCCAGGCCGACTGCAACCGGCTGCACACCGCCATCCGCCAGACCCTGGCCACGGCGATCCGCGAGGGGGGCAGCTCTCTGGGCGGCAGCGCGCTGACTAACTACCGCCGGCCCAATGGCGTGCAGGGCCGCTTCCAGCAGCGCCACCAGGTCTATCAACACGCCGGCCAGCCCTGCCCGATCTGCGGCGCGCCCATCGAGCGCATCAAGCTGGCCCAGCGCAGCACCCACTTCTGCCCGCACTGCCAGCGCTACGAGCCGCCCGTTGTGGAGTCGTCTTGAGCCTGGCCGCCGGCCCTGAACTTGGTCTCAACTCGATTTCGCTCGAGGTCGTAATCGATATCCAACTCGAAGGGCTGATTGAGCTTGGCCTTGTGGAACTTGGCCTCCAGCTCAGCCCGCCGCGCCGCCTCGGCCTCGATACCGGCCTGCTTGACCTGCTCCCAATAGGAAAGCGCTTCGTTCTTGAGCTGCTCGCCGCTCTTGGGCGCCAGCAGCACAGCCGCTACAGCGCCAGCCGTAGCGCCGATCATCACGCCGCCAACAAAACGAATCAAACTGCCCAGCATAGCCTGTGCTCCTTTACAACCGAGAATCCTTGCCTGACTGATTGACCTGGATTATACCCGGTTGGCTTGAGGCTGGCAACATTGGCCCCAAGCACGTGATGCGTAACGAGTAACACGTAACCCGGAATATGCACCATGCGGAGACTCTCCGGGTTACGCATTACGGGTTACGCATTACTCGTCACTCCTCCAGCGGCACCACCAACGCAGCGATGACGTAAAGCGCGATGCCCACGAAGCCGCCCGTAACGACGGTGAACAGCACCCAGCCCATGCGCACCACCAGCGAGTCGATGGCAAAATGGGCCGCGATGCCGCCGCACACGCCGGCCAACTGGCGGTCGAAGCGGGAGCGGCGCAGTGGCAAATCTGCGCCCGCCCGACGCAGGTCGCCGCCGGCCCTGGCCACGCGGCGCAAATCAGGCGCCCGGCCCAGGAAGACCAGCACCAGGTAGATCCCCAGGCCGATCAGCAGCGCCGGCCAGACGAAGCTGGTGAGGCTGCGCCAGAGGGTATCGATGCGCCAGGGCAGCAGGCCCAGGTTGCCAGCCAGCAGCAGCACGCCGATCAGCAGGAGCAGGGCTCCCCACAGGACCAGCGGATTGCTCTTCAGCCGCGGCCACAAGTCGCCGTGCGGCGTGATCTTGATGGCGGCGTACTCCGGCGGCTCCTTGGGCAGCAGCCAGGCCAGCAGGGCATAGGGCAACAGCGCGATGCCCAGGGTCAGCAGGCTGGCCAGGAGCCACACCACCCGCACGATGCCTGGATCGACGCCGAAGAACTCGCCCAGCCCGCCGGCCACGCCCGCCACGGCGCGGTCGGTGGTGGAGCGGTAGAGGCGTTTCTTGGTCGGTATCTCCTTGGCGACGCTGTCGATGATCGGTCCGTCTTGGTCGGTCATGGTTGTCTCTCGTTGCATTGTTACAGGTTGTCGGATGGGTGTCCGTGTAAGCCGCGGGCTGGCTCGGTCGGCCCCATCCGGGGTGCAAGCAAAGACCGGCCAGAGCGGAAGACCCGAGTGGCTCGGTCGAAGACCGGCCAGAGCACGAGGCGGTGTTGCGCTGACGTGTCAACCATCTTTACGCAGAATGACCCGAAAAGTTGCGAGCAGCGGCCATGAGCAGATCTGAAACCCACACCCTGCTGCGTGGCTTGCTGCGCGAGAAGGTGCATATCCAGCGTGGCACGCTGGCGCGCCTGCCCTCGCAGCAGGCTGCCCGGCTGCGCAGCCCGCTTGACCTGGGACGGCTGCTGCTGGCGCCGCTGGACGGGGCGCCGGCGGAACTGCTGCGCTTCTGGCTGGACCACCCGCGCGGCCATGCCGTGGTCAACCCGCTGCGCCACGGCTATGTGCCCGGCGTGCAAGCGGTGGGCCGGCGCCAGCGCGATGGCGTGGCCTGGATCACAGCCGCGCGGCTGCTGGCCCAGCCGGGCCTGGCTGAGCCGCTGGCGGCGCTGCTGGATCACCTGTTGGGCAGCGACGGCCAGCCCGACGGTCCTCGGCTGAGCGAGGGCGCGGGCCGCAGCGCCGCCTGGGCGGAGGTCGGCCAACGCCTCCAGCGCCAGTTCAACCTCGGCTATGCACCGCCCGAGGCCGCTGTGTCCTCTGATCGCTACTTCGCCTGGGGTATACGAACCTACCTGGCTGACCCGTCAGGCTTAACCGTCGCCGACCCCGGCCTGGAGCGGCTGCTGCGCACCACGCTGTTCGACAGCCGCTTCTGGCAGCGCAGTCAGTCCTGACGCGTGTCACGCCTCACGTTTCACGTTTCACAAGGAATCCACTTTCCCCTTTTTCTTGCCTTTTCCCCCTCAAAGCCGTATAATCTACGCTTGGCAACGGGCATCGCCCGGTTCTGCGCTCACTGGCTGCCAGAGCCTCTGGCGGTCTTTTTCATCCAGTCGTGGTAGCGAATTCTTCCGCCGGCCAAGCCCGGCGGATTTGTCGAAAACGATTTGATACACCCCCAAAGGAGCAATTCCAAGATGAGTCACAAGTGGGTCTACCTGTTCACCGAGGTGGACGAAGCCGAAAAGTACGTTGGCGGCAGTTGGGATGGCGTGCGTGCGCTGCTGGGCGGCAAGGGCGCGGGCCTGGCCGACATGATCCGCGGCCAGTTGCCGGTGCCGCCCGGATTCACCGTCACCACCGAGGCATGCAACGCCTATCTGGCCGCGGGCGAGCAGTTCCCCGCGGGCCTGTGGGAGCAGGAACTGGCCGCGATGAAGGCCACCGAGGCTGCCACTGGCAAGGTCTTCGGCAACCCCAGCAACCCGCTGCTGGTCTCCTGCCGCTCCGGCGCCAAGTTCTCCATGCCGGGCATGATGGACACGGTGCTCAACATCGGCCTGAACGACGAGACCGTGGCCGGCATGATCGCCTTGACCGGCAACGAGAAGTTCGTCTACGACTCCTACCGCCGCCTGGTGCAGATGTTCGGCTCGGTGGTGATGGACGTCGACAAGGAAGCTTTCGAGAAAGTGCTGGAGGCCTATCGCCACAAGGCTGGCGTGGCCAGCGACTCTGACCTGAGCGTCGCGGACCTGAAGGCCATCACCGCCCAGTTCAAGCAGATCGTCAAAGAGCACACCGGCCGCGAGTTTCCGGGCGACGTCTACGAGCAGCTCAAGCTGGCCACCGAGGCCGTCTTCAAGTCATGGAACGGCAAGCGCGCCATCGACTATCGCAACGCCTCCAAGATCGCCCACGACCTGGGCACGGCCGTCAACATCTGCACCATGGTCTTCGGCAACATGGGCCAGGACAGCGGCACCGGCGTGCTGACCACGCGCGACGTCTCCAACGGCAACCCCAGCATCGAGGGCGACTTCCTGATCAACGCCCAGGGCGAGGATGTGGTCTCCGGCACCCGCCAGACCATGCAGATGAGCGACATGAAGGCTATCATGCCCGTCATGTACGAGGAGCTCGAGGCCATCTGCCAGCAGCTCGAAAAATACTACCGCGAGACCCAGGACATCGAGTTCACCGTCGAGCGCGGCACGCTCTGGATCCTGCAAACCCGCAACGCCAAGCGCACCGCCCAGGCCGCCATTCGCATCGCCGTGGACATGGCCGAGGAAGGGCTGATCAGCAAGACCGAGGCCGTCAAGCGCGTGCAGCCCTGGGACGTGGACTTCTACCTGCACCCGCAGTTCGACATGGAGTCGAAGAAGGCCGCCACGGCCCGCGATGAGCTGGTGGCTATCGGTCTGAACGTCTCCCCCGGCGCGGCCGTGGGCCAGATCACCTTCGACGCCGACACGGCCGAGCACTGGGCCAAGGTCGATGGCAAAGACGTGATCATGGTGCGGCCTGAGACCACCCCCAACGACGTGCATGGCATGTTGGCGGCCAAGGGGATTCTCACCAGCCGCGGCGGCCGCACCAGCCACGCGGCCCTCGTCGCCCGCCAGTTCGGCATCCCGGCCGTGGTCGGCGTAGCCGCGATGGAGGTCAACGTCGAGGAGCGCAAGGCCACGGTCAACGGCGTGGTCTACCGCGAGGGCGACTGGTTCTCGCTGGACGGCACCACCGGCGAGATCTTCACCGGCAAGATCGCGACTAAGCAGCCCGACATCGAGGATCCCTACCTGCTCAAACTGCTGAGCTGGGCCGACGAACTGCGCACGCTGGGTGTGTGGGCCAACGCCGACTACCCGGTGGACGCGCAGCGCGCCCGCAAGTTCGGCGCCGAGGGCATCGGCCTGACCCGGACCGAGCACATGTTCTTCGAGACCCATCGCCTGCCCACCGTGCAGAAGATGATCCTGGCCAAGGACGAGGCAACCCGCGACGAGGCGCTGGCCGTGCTGCTGCCCTTCCAGCGCGAGGACTTCGACGGCTTGTTCCGGGCCATGGACACGCTGCCGGTCACCATCCGCCTGATCGACCCGCCCATGCACGAGTTCCTGCCCTCCCAGGAAGCGCTGCTGGTCGAGGTAACAGAGCTGCGGCTGACCAAGCCAGGCTCGCCGGAGCTGGCCGAGAAGGAAGCCCTGCTGTCAGCCGTCCAGACTATGCACGAGTCCAACCCCATGCTGGGCCTGCGCGGCGTGCGCCTGGGCATTCACCTGCCGGCGCTGACCCGCATGCAGGTGCGTGCGATCTTCGAGGCGGCCTGCGACTGCGCCAAGGACGGCGTGGACGTGCATCCCAAGATCATGATCCCGCTAACCTCCCATATCAACGAGCTCAAGGTGCAGCAGTCGGCGCTGGAGGCCGAGGCCAAAGCTGTCATGGCTGAGAAGGGCATCGAGATCGACTACCAGTTCGGCACCATGATTGAGATCCCGCGCGCGGCCCTGACCGCGGGCCAGATCGCCGAGATGGCGCAGTTCTTCTCCTTTGGCACCAACGACCTGACGCAGATGACCTTCGGCATCTCGCGCGACGACGCGGAGAAGGGCTTCCTGCTGGAGTACATCGACAAGAAGATCCTGCCCGAGAACCCCTTCGCCAGCATCGACGAGGATGGCGTGGGCGCGCTGATGGACATGGCTGTCAAGGCCGGTCGCGCCACCCGCCCCGACCTGGATGTGGGCATCTGCGGCGAGCACGGCGGCGATCCCCAGTCCATCGACCTGTGCCACCGGTTGGGGCTGAACTACGTCTCCTGCTCTCCCTTCCGTGTGCCCATCGCCCGCCTGGCCGCAGCGCACGCTGCGCTGAAGCACGGCTAGTACTCCGTCAACCATGATTTGATGCACCGCAGCATCGCCCCTTGTGGGCATCGGGATGGGCACAAGGCCCGATCCCACGCATCGAATGACCATTGACGAACTATCAGTAACTGTAGCTTGACGATAAAAGCCCTTCGAGTGTTGCACACTCGAAGGGCTTCTTTTTGTTTGCCGCACAGGTATACACGTGGCGCTCTAGCCTGTGAACGTTTGCAACCCTGCCTCCAGCGTGTTCAGATCGACGAGCGTGATCGCTGCCGGCTGGGCCATATCACGGGCTGCGTCGGAAAAGCCAGCGCGAGCAAACAGAGCGTGACGAACCTGCCAGCCGCTGCCGCCGTCAGGCAGACCTTTCAAGACGCGCTGTGTCTTGGTCTCGAGCAACTCCCGCACTACCTCACGGCCTACGGCATCGACGCCCCACTTGCACTCGCCCAGCAGTATGACCTTCTCCTGCCAGTTGATCGCGACTACATCGACTTGAACGGAGCGGCTCCAGTGGCTGCCGACGACCTCAGGCCGGAAGCCGTGCTGGCCAGCGCGGCCTTGCTGCACCACCCATTGGCGCGCCAGGTCCTCGAAGGCCGTTTGACCCACGAAACCCCGCAACCCTTGCTGGATCTGGCGCATGACCCAGTCTGGCTCGAAGGCCAGCGAGTCGTGATGGGGAGCGAGAAAGCGGAAGTAGAAACGGAAGTAGGCGTCGCTCAGGTGATAGCGTCCCAGGCGGGACTTGTGGCGGCCCGCGGGCGGTACAGTGGCTGGCAAGCGACGTTCGACCAGGCGCAGTTCCTGCAAACGCGCCAGGTACGCTGACAGGTGGGCCTTTCCAATCAACGCTGCATTGCTGATGTCGTCAAGCGTATGGCTGCCAGCGCCGATAGCCTTCAAGACCGCCAGGTAAGCCTGCGGCTCCCGCACCTCGTCGTACAGCAAGAAGGCCGGCTCCGCGCCAAACATGCTGCCCGGCGCCAGAATCACGTTGCGGATATTGTCCACCAGGTTACGGGTAGGGTCGAGCCACTCCAGATAGGCCGGGACACCGCCCACAATGGCGTAGGCCGCAACTCGCTCCTCGAGCGTCCAACCCGGCAAGAACTGGCCCAAAGCGGCAAATGGCAGCGGCTCCAACTCCCATTGACCTGTCAACCGGCCAAAGAGCGGCGATTGGCGGCTTTGCAGTGTCTCCATGGTGCGCACGTGTGATCCGCACAGCAGCAGGTTCCTTCTCCGCAGCCCAATAGGTGTAGGAAAGCCCGCTGGCCTGCGCCCAATGGCGCAGCAGTACGGTCTTGCCGACCCGCCGTCGGCCGTAGAGCAACACAAGTTGGGCTGGCCCTGGACGTTCCCGGGTCAAGATGCCATTCAGAAACTTGAGTTCGGCCTCGCGGTCGACGAACATTGCACTGCCTCCAAACAAGATAAGCCACGCGCCATTTATTATACATGACACGTGGCTTAAGTCTAGTCAGGATGGATAGGTTTTCCTTCCGGATCACTCCTCGCGCGTCAAGTCAAGTTCGGTAGCCTTTGCAACCGGTTCGGGAACGGTTGGCGGCGGGACGGTCGAGGGGGCAGCGATGGGCGCAGCAGGCGGCGCAGCTTCGACAGCCTCCTGGCTGCCGCCACGCAGCAACTGCCTTTGACGGCCGATGACAACAAACTGCGAATAGATCACCCACAGCATGAAGAAAGTCAGAGCGATGGCAACCAGGTTGTAAATCAACAACAGCCGCGCCCGCTGGGCTGCCAGGCGCGTCTGCAAGGCTGCGATCTCAGCCTGCACCGCTTCCACCGAGGCTTGTGTCTCGGCGAGCCGGCTGTCCACCCGTGTGGTAAGCCCGGTCAGCGTGTCCACCGACTCGTTGGTCAGCCGATCCGCAGTCCCCGTCACGGCCGCCCGGATGGTGTCGTTGATCTGGCGCACATCGGCCACGGTCTCATCCAGCCGGTTGAGCGCAGTCTCCAGGTCGTCGATAGCGGGCGGCGTCTCCCGGATGAACGGGATGGCATTGACAAAATCCACCAGGATCCGCACCGCGCGTATCGTGCCTGTCACTGGCGCAAGAACGGTGCGCACCTGCTCTACCACGGGGGTTAGCCGCTCGTTGATGCGATTAGACAACGCTGTCAGCAGAGGATTGTTTGCCTCAATGTTGCCCCCGACGGTGACAATGGTCGACTCGACCTGCTGGACCTCAGCCCGGCCGCGCTGCACCAGGTCATTTGCCCGGCCGGCGCCGGCATCGACCACGCCGACGGCGGTATCGACAATGGAAAACGCTCGCAGTGTGACTTCAGTTGCAGTGTTATGCACATACCACGTGCCAACAATACCAGCGATGCTGACAACCATGATCAGCACAGCAACGAGGATGATCAACCAGCGCATAATCTTTTTCCCAGTGCTCATGGGGCGGTCTCCTTAGGTTGGGTGATAGTCACAAGATGCAGTGTTTTGGCAGATTGGCGCCTGACAAGCAGGCCCTGCCAGTGACTTGCATTATAGCGCAGGTTAGTGCTGCAGCCAATCATCGACTCAGCCTATGGTGCAGGTTTGTTGCAATAACAACAGAATGCCCGCCCCAGTCGAGTCTATCGACCAAGGCGAGCATTCATCAAGTAAAGGAGGCAAGACGGCTGCAGCAGCTTAGGCGTTCAGAGCCTCCAGGCGCTGTTCGATCTCACGCAGAATCGTTTTGCGGTTGAGGTGACTCGTCTCGAAAGCCTGCACAGCCAGCAAGCCAGCCTCATCCAGCGTCTCAAGCTGGGCAACGACTTCCTTGACGTTCATGCCCTTGTAGCCCTCGATGGGCAGCGCAGCCAGCGCGCGCTCAGTCAACTGCACGTCCAACTTCTTGGCGATGCGGTCGATCTCTGCGTCCAGCCGCTTGATGTCATCACTGCTGGGGATGTGCAGCGCGCGCAGCATGGTCTGCACCTGGTGCTCAAGCTGCTCTTCGGCGACCTGCATCTGGTCGCGGCTGCGCTTTTCCCAGCCTTTCCACCAGCCGGTCAAACGCTCGGTCTGCATGATCTCGATCTCCTGGCCGCGCTCAACCAGTTTTTCGAACAGGTCCTCGCCGCGCTCGATCAGATTCTCGGCTTCTTCGCGCGTCGTGCAAAGCGCGCCGCGGCTGGCGTCGATCAGCTTGTGGGGAACGGCGGTAACAGTGTGGGTCGTCTCTTCCACAAAGCTGGTCATGCGTTTGGGTAGTGTAAACTCTGCCATGGTTTTCTCCTTGTCTCTGGCTGCACGGTCGGTCATGCCGCCGGTGCATTGGTCTCGACAACTATATGACGCATCGCGTCATAGCGCATTGTAGCACAAGCCTTAAACAGAGTCAAACCACAGTGCAGTCACAGCAGGATCGCCCTGCCGGTCAGCAAACTGTGCCGTGGCCCCAGAGACATCGGCAGCAACCGGTGAAACAGGGGCGGTTTGGACAAGCAACCGTTGTAGTGCTATACTTGTTGCCAGTTTCTCAAACTCACCACGGCACAGCCCGTTGGATTGCAAACAGCTCAGGAGGACACACTGATGGCAGTCAATATCGAACAGATGCTAGGCGCCGACGCAGAACACCTGCTTGGCTACAACACGCCTAAAGTCTCCAAGGACCTGCTGCACCTGCCCGGCCCCGATTTCATTGATCGGGTAATGGCGATCACAGACCGCCCGCCGGCCGTGCTGCGCAACCTGCAGTTGATGTTTAACACCGGCCGGCTGGGCGGCACCGGCTACCTGTCGATCCTGCCAGTCGACCAGGGCATCGAGCACTCGGCTGGCGCATCGTTCGCCCCCAACCCACTCTACTTCGACCCGGAGAACATCGTCAAGCTGGCGCTGGCTGGCGGGTGCAACGCTGTCGCCTCGACGCTCGGCGTGCTGGGGTCGATCTCGCGCAGGTATGCGCACAAGATTCCCTTCCTGGTCAAGCTCAACCACAACGAAACGCTCACCTATCCGGCGATGTACGACCAGACCTTGTTTGCCAGTGTTGAACAGGCCTTCGACCTGGGCGCAGTAGCCGTGGGCGCGACCATCTATTTCGGCTCTCCCGATGCCCGCCGCCAGATCCTGGAGATCAGCGAGGCTTTCGCCCGCGCACACGAGCTGGGTCTGGTCACAGTGCTGTGGGCCTATCTGCGCAACTCAGCTTTTAAGAAGGATGGGGTCGATTACCACGTCTCTGCTGACCTGACCGGCCAAGGCAACCACCTGGGCGTCACCATCGAAGCCGACATCATCAAACAGAAGATGGCCGAAAACAACGACGGCTACCGCAAGATCGGCTTTGGCAACACCAATAAGAAGGTCTACGACGAGCTGACCAGCGACCACCCCATCGACCTGGTGCGCTATCAGGTAGTCACCAGCTACATGGGGCGCGCAGGGCTGATCAACTCTGGCGGCGCGTCGGGCCAGAACGACTTCGCTGAGGCTGTGCGCACTGCCGTAATCAACAAGCGCGCGGGCGGTATGGGCCTGATCTCCGGCCGCAAGGCGTTCCAACGCCCAATGGCAGACGGCGCCGCACTGCTGAACTCGATTCAGGACGTGTACCTGGATAGCAGTGTGACAGTGGCGTGATGGGCGTGAGCGCCGCTGAACGGCGAGAATGGCGCGATACGAAGCAAAGGCCAGCCTGCAAGAGGCTGGCCTTTTTGATTGAGCGGGCACGGTCAGGAGACCGGCCCGAGCGTCTTTGGCAATCAGCGGGCACGGTCAGGAGACCGGCCCGAGCGGCTTTGGCAGCAGCGAAGTTCAGACGGACGCACAGCAGATCATCAAGAGCCGATCAGCGCAGGAAAGGCACGCACGGCGCCGGCGTGCAGCAGCGCAGCGACGACACGATCGACTGCATCAGGCGGCGTCAGCGCGATCATGTTGCCGCCCCGCCCGCCGCCGCTCAGCTTGGCGCCCAGCGCGCCAGCCTGCCGCGCCGCCTGACACAGATGGTCCAGCTCAAGGCTGGACACACCCAGATCGTGCAGGAGGCTGTGATTCTGGTCCATCAAAGCGCCCAGCGGCGCGGTATCGCCGCCGGCAATGCTGCGCCGCGCGGCCTGCACCACCTGCGCGATGGCGTCGAACAATCGCTCGCAGCGGGCTGGCTCCGCCTGCCAGGCGCGACGCACGTCGCCGACGGTGATGCTGGTGGGGCTGGCAATGCCCGTGTCGCCGATCACCACGGTAAACGGTCGGGCAATGGCGAAGGGCTGGGGCGGTTCCCCGCGCACAAACCACACGGGCAGGCCGTAGGCGATCACTGTGTTGTCAACCCCGCTGGGCGTACCATGAAACAGCTTCTCGCTCTCATAGACCAGCGCTGACACTTGGGCAGGGTCAAGCACGGTTCCGGCCGCGCCAGCCAGCGCGCGCACGATAGCTGTAGCCGCCGCGGCGCCGCTGCCCAGCCCGCTGGCCACAGGGATAGTGGAGTGCAGCGTCAGCGTCCAATCGGGCGCCGGTTCGCAGCCCAAGGCATCCAGAGCCAACAGGGCGACCATAGCCAAGGGCAGGTGGGCTGATGCGCCGCTGACCGGCACGCGTTCCCCGATATCTGGCAGTTCCAGCAGCAAGCCGCTGCCCGGAGCCGCTGGCGTCACAGTGGCCGTAGCGAGAACACTGCTCACAGGCGCGGCAATAGCTGGCCGGCCATAGACGACAGCATGTTCGCCAAACAAGATGATTTTACCGGGCACGCTAGCCTGAGTCATGGTCAGATATGGTACATCAAGGCCAGGCAAAGCGCAAAGCCGCAGCAGAGGCCGGTGTTTTGTGCAATCGACGCCAAAGGCGTATCATCCGTCACCGACAGACACATAACCCCTGATTATCCTGATCGGCCGGGACTGGCCAGTCCTGGCTGGCACGAGGTGAGCAATGGTCGAACCCTGGCAGCTTCTGGAAACGCGCGATGCCTTTCGCAATGGCTGGCTGCATGTCACTTTGGACACAGCGCGCCTGCCCGACGGCGATATCTACGAGTACACCACCATCCGGCGCGACAAAGCTGCGGCAGCCGTGGCGGTGATCAACCCTCAAGGCCAGTTGCTGCTGGAGCAGGAATACCGCTTGCCGGTCGGCCAGGTGATCTATCAAATCCCAGGTGGGCTGGTGAACATCGGCGAAGACCCCACCGACAGCATGCGCCGCGAGCTGCGCGAGGAAACTGGCCTGCAGGCGGGCGAGCTGCGTTATCTGGGCGCCTTCTGGAACAACCCGGCCAGTAGCGATGGCGCGTGCCACGTTTTTCTCTGCCGCGACTACCACGACGCAGGCGTGACCCAGTATGATCGGGCCGAGTTTATCACATGGGATTGGTACGATCTGGAGTGGGTCAAGGCCCGCGTGGCCGACGGCGGCATTCGCGATCGCGTCGTGATCTGCTCGCTGGCCTACCTGTGGCTGGCCGGTGAAATCGCGTAACCCGCGATTGATTGCTAACGTCTTCATCGGTGGACGCGCTAAGCGCACTGTCAACGTTGCGCATCGCAAACGACTATGCTATAATTGCGGTAACTGCTCAGCCGGCCGGTCAGAAACCGGGTTTTTCTCGTTGGGCAATGATTTCTGAGCTTGCAAACGCATTGCTCGGGGCTATGATAGCCGCTTCCGCAGCAAAAACCCGGTTTCTCTAAGCCCAGCCTGAGCAGTAACTAATTGCGACGCAATTCAACTCTCAAGGTTGAGAGTACGGTTCACAGCAGAGCCGTTCTTTATCACCCGCAACAAGATGAGGAGCCCGGCATGACACACCAAACTAAACTGAATGCACAAAGCAACCGGGAGTTCTCACCGGCGCCTGGTGCTCAACAGAGGGAACACCCCCCGCTAGTCTCTAGTGGATACCAGTTTAGTCCCCGTTGGCTGGTAATGCTGATTGCCTTGCTAATAGCTGCATTGGTGTTGGCGGGATGTGGAGGCCGAGAAGAGCCAGAGCCTGAGCCAGAGGCCAAAATTCCGTTGCTGATGCCGCGTTTCACAGTAAGTATCAACGACGAAGGCGTGCCTAGCCTGCTGGGCATTTCGCTTGCCTCTGTAGGCAGGCTGCTGCGTCAGGACGTGAGCGGGCTGAAGGTCGATCCAGCCACTGTGGAGATGCTGAAAGACGCTGGCATCCAGAACTTCGAGGCTGTGGCCACGGCTGAGGGGCTGTACCTCTACGTCAACGGCCAGCCGGTGCCCTACCTGGCTCTGGACGAAGAGACGCGCGCCAACGTGGGCGAGCTGCTCAAGCTGGCAGGGGTACAGGATGGCACTTCCAACCTGGTGCAGAACCTGCTCAACAACAACATCCTCAACCGGGTCGGGGTGCCAGTAGTGATCAGATTACCGGTTGCGGCAGGCACTGAAGAGGCTGGACTGCGGGACTCGAAGACGCTGCCCCGAGTGGACACCTCGCAAACGCGGGCCGGCGTCAGCGAAAAAGTGTTGATCCTCCACCTCGACGTGGCGCTGGACGAGCAAGGGGTGCCGACCATTGCAGGAACGTCGATGACCGATTTCCAGGACGCGCTCACGGAGGCCGGCATGGCTGCCGATCTGAGCAGCATCCGGGTCGATCCCGCCACCGTCGCTGCACTACAGGCTTCCAATGTGCTCCTCTTGCAGGTAGAAACCGAGCCTGAGGGGCTTTATCTGAATGTCAACGGCCAGCGCCTGCCGCGTGTGGCCTGGGACGACGAGCGCCTGCGCAACGCGCTGGCGCTGTATGGCAACTTGGAGCCAGACAGCCCCTACCTGCCCCTGTTGCAATTCTTCCTGCCCTACATCCAGCCAGCCGATGTGGAATTGGGCGTTTCCCTGCCCGTGCCGGCTGGCCGGGAAGCCCCGGCCCCTGCGCCGTGGATAACTGAATAGCGCAGCACCAGCTTCTCAAAACCGGAAGGCCCGCAGCCGATCATAGATCAAGCTGCGGGCCTTTTGCGTTGCCGCTAATCGCCGTGCGTGCAAACTGCCGGTTCTTCGGCTTTCAAGTCAGATGCCCGGCCGGGCGGTGCCCGGCACTCCGATGGATGAAAATCGGCGGACTCGGTCGGCCCCATCTGGGGTGCTGCGCAAAGACCGGCCCGAGCGGCGATTTTCAGTTCAGGCAACGCCATGCTCGCCGGGCAGGGAATGCTGGTAGACCACTGGCAGATCGCCCTGTTGCAGCAGCTCCACGGCATGGGGCAGCACGGGCAGGATCACAGCCAAGTGTTCACGCACAGCTTTGGGGCTGCCTGGCAAGTTGATGATCAACGTGCGGCCGCGTATGCCAGCCGCAGCCCGGCTGAGCATGGCGTGGGGCGTGATCTGCAGGCTGGCTGCGCGCATAGCCTCGGCGATGCCCGGCGCAGCCCGATTGATGACGGCCTGTGTGGCTTCGGGTGTTACATCCCGCACAGCAAAGCCGGTGCCGCCGGTGGTCAGGATCAGATCGACCTCGCCGCTGTCGGCCCAGCCGGCAAGCGCCGCCTCGATCAGCGCCTGTTCATCAGCGACAATCTGACGTTGCACAACGGTAGCCTGGAGTTGCTCCTGCGCAATCTGAGCAATGGCTGGCCCGCTAAGGTCTTCTGCTGCGCCGCGCGAGCTGCGATCACTGACAGTTAAGATGGCCAGACGAATCATCCGTGGCCTCCGTAGTTGCGGACAGTCTGCCGACCGTGCCCGCTCTGGGGATGGAAAAAGAACGCGCCAAGGGCATCAGAGCTGCCAGCAACTCCGATGCCCTTGGATGTCTGCAAAGATCGCCATTCCTGCCCGGTCAGCAGGGGGCTGTGAACAGGCAGCGCAGGGGATGATCTAGCGCTTGGTGTACTGAGGAGCCTTGCGAGCGCGCTTAAGACCGGCCTTCTTACGCTCTTTCTCGCGCGGGTCGCGAGTCAGGAAGCCCCCGCGCCGCATCAACGGGCGGAGATGCTGTTCAGCCTGGGGGATGTCCTGATCGCGATGCGAAATCGCTCGGGCGATGCCCATGCTAACTGCGCCAGACTGGCCGGTGATGCCGCCGCCCTCTACCTTGACGGAGACATTCATGCTATCGCGCAGGCCAGCAACTTCCAGCGGCAGCAGCGCTGTACGCTGGTCAGCCATGCGGGGGAAGTACTCCTCCAAGGGCAGGTCATTGACAGTGAACTTGCCAGTGCCTGGATACAAGCGCACGCGCGCAGAAGCTCGCTTACGCCTGCCAACGCCCTGGTAGTACTGCAAATCCTTATCGTTATCCATATCTTTCTGTCTCCTGATTCAACGCTCAACCCGCAGCCGGCCGGCCTGCTGACCGCGCCCGCCCGGCTGGCTACATGGCGACAAACGGTTTAGGCTGCTGCGCCTCGTGTGGGTGGCCCGGCGTCGCGTAGATCTTCAGTTTCTTGATCATCTGGCGTCCCAGACGATTCTTGGGCAACATGCCGCGCACGGCGGAGCGAAGCACGCGGTCGGGATACCGGTTGAGCTGGTCGCGCATGGAAATTTCCTTCAGACCGCCGGGGTAGCCCGAGTGTCGATAGTAGAATTTCTGGTCCAGCTTGCGGCCGGTGACGCGCACCTTGTGCGCGTTGACCACGATCACAAAGTCGCCTGTGTCCATGTGGGGCGAGTAGATCGGCTTATGCTTGCCCTTGAGCACGGCTGCGATCTGAGTTGCCAGCCGGCCCAGAGTCATGCCCGTAGCGTCGATAACAAACCACTCGCGCTTGATATCTTCGGGCTTAGGTGTATATGTCCTCACGTCGGTTCTCCTGTACCTTACCTACCGAGTGTCATACCGGGGGCTGCCGCAGCCTCCGGCTAGTACTTGACCTCTACCAAACACAGCCCACAGGCTGGAGCGGGCGGAGCCGCCAGCGCTCGATTGCGCGCTGCCAGCACCTCGCCAAGGCTCTCAACACTGCGTTGACCTTTACCGGTTTCCAGCAATGTGCCCACAATGGTGCGCACCATGCGCCTGAGAAAGGCGTTAGCCTCGATCTCAAAGTGCAACAGCCAGCCTGTCTGCTGCCAGCCCGCCCGGATCACATGACGAACAGTGCTGTCGCCTTGGGTCGGCTGGCCAAAGCTGGCAAAATCATGTGATCCTACCAACAGCGCTGCCGCCTGGTTCATCCGGTGCAGATCCAGCGGCCTGGGCTCATGGTGGGTGTAACGGCTGTGCAGTGGCGAGCGCCAAGGGGCTGTCCAGACTGTATAGCGATACACCCTGCTACGGGCGCTGAAGCGTGGATGGAAGCTGGGATCAGTGACCCTGGCAACCTGCCGCACAGCGATGTCGGCTGGCAGCAGTGCGTTCCAGGCCCGTTCCAGGTCTGCCAGGCTGTGCCGCCACAGCACGTCCGCGGCGATGACCTGTCCCTGAGCGTGGACGCCGGCATCAGTACGACCTGCGTAGCGGATGCGGACCGGCCGTCCGGTCAGGCGGTGCAACACCTGCTCAAGCGCTCCCTGGACCGATGGCTGGTTGGCTAAAACCTGAAAGCCATAGTAGCCAGTGCCGTCATATTCGACCAAAGCGCTGATAGAGAGCTGGGGCTGAACCACCTCTGGCGCAGGCTGTGTAGTCGTCGGTCTACTCCTCCACCAGCTCGATCTGCACCATTTCAGCGCCATCGCCCTTGCGCGGGCCGAGCTTGGTGATGCGAACGTAGCCGCCAGGCCGGCCAGCATAGCGCGGGGCCAGCTCGTTGAACAGCTTCCTGACAACCATTGGATCGTTCAGGCGGGACATGGCGAGACGCTGGGCATGGACCCGATTGTCCGTGATACCATGCTTTGCCAGCGTGATAAGCTTTTCTGCCAGCGGACGAACCGACTTAGCCTTGGCCTCGGTGGTGTGAATAACCTCGTGCTTGAATAGCTCTTTGGTTAAATTTCGATATAACGCCTTGCGCTGACCGCTATTGCGGCCGAGCTGGCGGCCTGCTCTTCTATGTCTCATGGATTAAGATCCTCAAATGGGTCCAGATACTGTGGTGAGCCTATCTGCCCTGTTCCACAGGCATCTGGACTTGTGCGTCCTCAGGTCATCCAGCTTCGCCGCCGGAGGTCATTGCCGCCAGCAGTGCATCTACATCGATATCGATGCTGGAGTCGTCACCCAGGTCATCGTCATCCAGCTCGATATCCTCAGAAGCCGCCTCGACTTCTTCTGGATCTGGCAGCCTGACATGGTCCAGGAAGCCCTTGGCCTGAAGCTGGTCCATCAACTCATCCAGCGATTTCTGGCCGAAGTTGCGGATGCTCAGCAGCGACTCGGGGCCTTTCTCCAGGCGCTGGATCACTTCGCCGACCTTGACGATGCCGGCCCGTTTGAGGCAGTTATAGGCGCGCACCGAGAGTTCCAGGTCCTCAATCGGTACATCAAAGACATGGGTCGGGATCGACTCGTCCACGGCCTCTTCAGGCACGATGCTTGTAGCCTCAACTCCAGCGATCAGGGACAGATGCTGCAAAAGCAGCTTCGCCGCATCGCCCAGAGCCTGCTCTGGTTCGATGGCGCCGTCGGTCCAGATCTCCAGCACCAGCCGATCGAAGTCTGTCTGCTGGCCGATGCGTGCGCGCTCGACGTGGAAGGAAGCCTTGCGCACAGGGTTGAAGATCGCATCTACCGGGATTTCACCCAACGGCACCTTGCCGCGTTCTTCAGCCGGAGAATAGCCACGTCCCATACGAATCACCAACTCGACAAACAGATCAACGTCGTTGCTGTCAGCAGTCAACAGCAACAGATCAGGGTTGATGATCTCGATTTCAGGCGGGCAGACCAGGTCGCCAGCAGTCACCGGCCCTTCGGCGTTGACTTGCAGGCTGACGCGCACGGGATCGCTGCTGACGCTCTTGACGCGCAGTTGCTTAACGTTCAGGATGAACGCGGTCGTATCCTCGCGCACGTGGGGGATCGGCGAAAACTCGTGATGCACCCCTTCGATGCGGATGGATGAGACGGCGGCGCCCGTCAGCGACGACAGCAACACGCGGCGCAGGGCATTGCCCAGCGTCACACCGTAGCCGCTTTCCAATGGGCCAATCACAAAGCGACCATATTGCTTTGACTTGGCCTCGCATTCAATTTTCGGCAGTACAATGCTAAGGTTTAGCAAGAGTCACCCTCCTCTGGCTGCTGCACGGCCCAGACCAAGCGAGAGAACCTGCTGAAGCCTGGACAGGCCCGTCACCGGGACCTGGCCAGGATAAACAGTTAGCCTCTCGAGCGGCTGATAGTCTGCGCAACCAGATGTTGCAACTCTCTTCTGCTGAATACCTGAAGCTGGCTAAACGGGCAGGTGCGCCTTTTCAGAACTTCAGATAACTTACAGCAGCAAGAGTTGGCGTTAGCGGCTGTAGAACTCGACGACCAACTGCTCGTTGACAGGAATATCGATGTCCTCGCGCGTTGGCCGGCTCAGCACGCGCCCGGTGAGTGCCTCGCTGTCCCGGCTCAGCCAGGGCGGCGTCGGGCGTTCGTCCATGAACTCGCCAACAACAGTCCGGAAGTACTCGCGACTGCGGCTCTCAGGACGCACCGAGATGACGTCGTGCGGCTTGACCAGGTACGAAGGCACGTTGGTCTTGCGGCCGTTAACTACGATATGACCATGCCGAACAATCTGACGGGCTTGCGCGCGCGATTGGGCCAGGCCCAAGCGATAGACGACGTTATCCAGGCGGGACTCCAACACGATCAACAAAGTCGCGCCCGTCAAGCCCTTGGTGCGCAGCGCATAGCTGAAATAGCGGCGGAACTGGCGTTCCATCACGCCGTAGATGCGCTTGACCTTCTGCTTCTCTCGCAACTGCAACGAGTAATCGCTTTGATTGCGCTTGAACTGCGCTTTTTTGGCATGTGCGCCCGGCGCATAGCCGCGGCGCTCAAAAGCGCATTTGGGGGTCAGACAGCGATCGCCCTTCAGGTACAACTTCTGACCTTCGCGGCGGCACATCCTACATACTGCATCCGTATACCTTGCCAAGTTACTGCCTCCTATGATTCCGATCTGGAGAGGTTTACGGCTTGGCGACCTTCGTCCCTCTCAAAATTGGCTTGCTTTTTCGATTTTTACAAACTTCCCGGCTGGTAAAAACCAGGCCAGGTTTTTGATTCACAACAGGGTGTGAACGTTACAACAAACACTGGGTTGGCTCGGTCAGGAGACCGGCCAAAGCGCAAGGCCTGGGCTGGCTCGGTCAGGAGACCGGCCAAAGCCAGCGCTCTTGCTGACAGGTACTAGACACGCCGCTTCTTCGGCGGACGGCAGCCGTTGTGCGGCAGCGGCGTCACGTCGGTGATGCTGGTGACTTTGAGTCCGGCAGCCTGCAGCGAACGGATAGCGGACTCGCGGCCAGGTCCGGGACCCTTGACATACACATCCACTTCGCGCATGCCCATGTCCATGGCCTGCCTGGCGGTAGCGCTGGCGGCCAACTGAGCGGCGTAGGGAGTGCTCTTGCGGGATCCTTTGAAACCAACACTGCCAGAACTGCTCCAGGAGACAGTGTTGCCCTGCGAGTCGGTGACGGTCACGATAGTGTTGTTGAAGCTGGCCTGGATGTGCGCCTGGCCATGGGGCACGGTCCGCTTCTCACGACGTGGTCCGCGACGTACTGTGCGTCTTGGCTTTGCCATGTATCTCTTTTACTCCTTGAATTGCTACGCAGCGCGCCGCCATAAAGGTGGCAACTTCCTGAAAAGTTGCCACCTTTATGGCGACTACGCCCAAAACTACTTGCGAGCTCGCTTCTTGCCGGGCACCGTCTTGCGGGCGCCGCGCTTTGTGCGGGCATTGGTACGGGTGCGCTGGCCACGCGAGGGCAGGTTGAGGCGATGCCGCATACCGCGGTAAGCATTGATCTCTTGCAGCCGCTTGATGTTCATGCTGACCTCGCGGCGCAAGTCACCCTCGACCCGGATATCGCGGTCGATGGTCTCACGCAGCTTGGCCACATCGGCTTCACTCAGATCGCGAACTCGTATGCTCTCGTCGATATTGAGCTTACGCAGCAGGTCGGCGCTGGTTGTGGGGCCGATCCCGTAGATGTAGGTTAGCCCAATCACGACTCGCTTGTCGCGTGGCAGGTCAACACCGGCAATACGTGCCATATTCTAGCTCCTTGGTTTCACTTTCCAGCGATCGGTGATAAGTGCTGTCAACTGAACCGATCACGGACTACTGATCACTGGTCACTACCCTTGGCGTTGCTTGTGCCTGGGATTCGTGCAGATAACCCGCACCACGCCGTGACGCTTGATGATTTTGCAGTTTTCGCAACGTCGCTTGACTGATGGCTTAACTTTCATGTCTGCTTTTCTCCTCAAATGAGCCGCCGTGCAGTGCAAGGTTTAACAAAGCACATCTTGTCTTCACACAGGCTCAACGCTTGCCTACAACTTCGTCAACACCTCGGCCTCGCCGTTGCTGATGGCAATGGTGTGTTCGAAGTGAGCCGACAGCCGGCCATCGGCCGTCGATACCGTCCATTGGTCGTCATGCAACTGGGTGCGCCAGGTGCCGGCGTTGACCATCGGCTCCAGGGCAAAGGTCATGCCCGGGGCCAGTTTACGATTCATGGCCGGATACATCCGAGCCGCCTCAGAACGCTCAGGCACATAGTTCAGGATCTGCGGCTCCTCGTGCATCTTGCGGCCAACGCCATGGCTGGTGTACTCGCGCACCACAGCAAAGCCCTGTCGCTCAGCATAGTCCTGCACGGCCCGAGTGACGTCGATGAAGCGATTGCCCGCCTTGGCCTCGCCGATGCCGGCCCACAGACTGCCTTCGGTCACATCCAGCAGCCGCTGCGCCTCAGCATTGACCTTGCCTACCGGGTAGGTCCAGCCAGAGTCGCCGACATAGCCCTTGTAAAGTACGCCGACATCGACGCTTACCAGGTCGCCATCCTTCAGCACACGCTGGCGGCTGGGAATGCCATGGACCAACTCTTCGTTGATCGACGTACACAGCGTAGCCGGGAAGGGCGGCCCATCATCCTTGGCATTAGGATAGCCAACGAAGATCGGGATAGCGCCATAGCCGCGGATGATCTGATCTGCCACTGCATTGAGATCAGCCGTGGTCACGCCTGGCTGGATCATCTCACGCATTCGCGCGTGGACTTCGGCCACAATCCGACCAGCCGAGCGCATCAATTCCAATTCTTGCGGAGACTTGATGCGTATGCCGCCGGTCTTCCGTGTCAAAGGTAAGATCATTTGCTGCCGTCTAACGCTGTCTGAATAGCATCCAGCAGAGCTTGCCTGACCATCTCGATCGGCTGACCGCCGTCGATGAAAGCTGTCAATCCCTTGGCGTAATAGTAGCCAATCAGCGGCGATGTCTGTTTGTAATAGACGTACAGCCGATTGTGTACTGTGTCCAGCGAGTCGTCCGAGCGCTGATAGAGTTCACCACCGCAGGCGTCACACACGCTTTCCACCTGAGACGGGTTGAAAATCACGTGATAGGTGGCGCCGCAGTTGCGGCACACACGTCGTCCTGTCAGGCGAGCGATCAACTCCTCATCGGCGACCGTCAACACTGGGGCCAGGGCGATTTTACTGCCTTGGATTGCCAGCATCGCATCCAGTGCGCTGGCTTGTTCAAGCGTCCGCGGAAAGCCGTCCAGAATTGCGCCACGGGCACAGTCAGGACGCTGCATGCGGTCTTGCACCATGCTGATGGTCACTTCATCTGGCACCAGCTCACCGCGGTCGATGTAGCTCTTGGCCAGCAAGCCCAGTTCCGTTTGATTTTTCAGGTTCTCGCGAAACAAGTCACCCGATGAGACCTGTTTCAGTCCAAGTTCTTTCTCCAGCACAGCCGCCTGGGTGCCTTTGCCGGCGCCAGGCGGCCCGATGAAGATCAGATAGGCAGGATAGGTTGACATCATTGTCGTACCCTCCCGAAGGCCTGCCCGCGTTGCGTCTGGCTGGATGGTGATCGCCACAGCGCCGCCAGTTTAGCGGATAAAGCCCTCGTAATGGCGCATCAATAGCTGCGCCTCCAACTGCTTCATAGTGTCCAACACCACGCCCACCACAATCAGCAGGCCAGAGCTGGAAACCAGCAACTGCGTGTTGGTCGACATATCCTGGCGGGTGACCAGGCTCACCAGCCAAGGCAGGATCGCGATGCCGCCCAGGAACAGGGCGCCGACGAAGGTAATACGACTCATTACCGCATTGAGATAATCCTCAGTGCGCTTACCGGGCCGGATACCTGGCACAAAGCCGCCCTGCTTCTGCAGGCTCTCGGCCAGATTCTGTTCACGGAAGATCACGTCCGTGTAGAAGTAGGTGAAGCCGATTACCAGGAAGAAGTACAGAATCCAGTAGATTGAGCTGCTGGGCGTGAACGTAGTGGCAAAGAAAGTGGCAATACTGCCCACAAACCCGGAAGCGCTCTGGAAGTAGCTTGCAATCGTGCCAGGAAACAGCAACAAGCTTTGCGCAAAGATGATCGGAATCATGCCGGCAGTGTTGACGCGCAGCGGGATGTAAGTACTCTGTCCGCCAGCTACCATCAGCCGATTGCCGCGCATCACGCGCACACGCTTGCCATACTGTACCAGGATACGTCGCTGGCCCTCCAACACCACAACGATGACCGCCATGGTGACAATGGTCACCGCGATGAACAACGCCAACAGGACAAACTGCTGCGTCTGAACCAGCTGGGCCATGTTGCTGGGCAACTGTGAGACGATGCCGCCGAAGATGATCAACGAGATACCGTTGCCGATACCCTGTTCAGTGATCAACTGACCCAGCCACATGGCAAACATCGAACCTGCCACCAGCGAGATCAGAATGGTGAGCGAGCTCAGCAGTGCAGGGCCAGAAAAGCCGAAACCCGGCAAAGCGCCAGCCCGCTGTAGGATCGTCGCCTGGCCAAAAGCCTGCAACAAAGCCAACGGGATGGTCAGCAAGATGGTGATCTGGTTCATCCGCTGTCGCCCCTGGTCGCCTTCCTTGCTCAGCGCCTTGAGGGACGGGATGATCGGGATCAACAACTGCATGATGATGGTGGCTGTGATGTAGGGATAGACTCCCATCGCCATCACCGAGAAGTTTTCCAGCGCGCCGCCAGACATCAGGTTCAAGAAGCCAAGCAGCGGTGTCTCCTGGAAAAGCTGAGCCAGCACCTGGGAATTAACTCCCGGCACAGGCACGGCCGCCGCCGCCCGATAGATAGCCAGAATGCCCAGAGTGACCAGAATCTTCTTACGTAGATCGGGCAGGCGCATGGCATTGCGCACGGCTGTGATCATATGGGTATAACCTCCTGGATCAAGCGCCAAGCTGGCGTTAGCGCAGAAACGCAACGCCAGCCATGGAGCAATGGCTGACCGGTCTAGACCTCAATGATCTCCACCGTGCCGCCGGCTGCCACAATCTTGTCCTGGGCCGCTTTCGACACCCGGTGCGCTTTGATCTTGAGCGGGCGGTCGATATCGCCTTCAGCCAGGATAGCTACTCGATCCGACGCCTTTTTGATGATGCCAGCCGAGGCAAGAGTCGCGGGGGACACCTCGCTGCCAGCGGCGAAGTCCTCCAAGCGGGCCAGGTTGACCGGCTTGAACTCGACACGCCAGATATTGGTAAAGCCGCGCAGGTGAGGCAGACGGCGCACCAGAGGCAACTGGCCGCCTTCGAAGTAGGGACGAACCCCACCGCCGGCGCGGCTGTTCTGGCCCTTGGTGCCGCGGCCTGCAGTCTTGCCCTGGCCGGCGCCTGGGCCGCGGCCAACGCGCTTACGATTCTTTTTCGACCCGGGAGCGGGCTGTAGATCATGCAACTGCATGGTCGACTCCTTTTATTCCACAACCTCGACCGTGACGAGATGGCCGATGCTATCGATCATCCCGCGGATGGCCGGGTTGTTGACCTGCTCAACAGTGTCTCCAAGCCTGCGCAGACCGAGCGCCTGAACAGTACGCTTCTGGCTCTTCTCATAGCCGATAGCGCTCTTCACATAGGTGATACGCACAGTCTTGGCCTTGGGGTCAATGTTCTTAGTTTGCATTGCGACTCCAGAAAGGCATCACGCTCTCGACAGGCCGGCCGCGGCGCTGAGCCTCGGCAGCCGGATCCTTCAGCGAGGTCAGGCCCTTGTAGGTAGCTCGAACGACGTTGAGGATGTTGGCGCTGCCCATGGACTTGGTCAGGATATCCCTGATACCGGCGGCTTCCACCACGGCGCGCACACCGCCGCCTGCGATAACGCCTGTGCCCGGTGAAGCGGGCTTCAGGAGCACCTTGGCGGCGCTGTAGTCGGCGACGATCTCGTGCGGAATGGTGCTGCCGAGCATGGGGATCTTGCGCATGTTGCGACGAGCGCGCTCGCTGCCTTTGCGGATGGCCTCAGGCACTTCGCGCGCC
>CAZVGR010000073.1:23592-25900 GCA_964626845.1 uncultured Anaerolinea sp. | reverse complement strand
TATTGTACACTAAATTCGTCGTAGAAGCTGTCTCACCCATTATAGACACAAAGGGCAACGGCGACGGAGCAATCGATACCCGACAGTCCGGCCTCGGCGACGCCCTGGGCGCCTGGCAAAGACAGGCCAGCCTCCGGGGAACCCAAGGAGATAGACCAGTCGGTCGTGGTGGAGCTCGATCCCCAGGCGACAATTTGGGAAACTGCTCCGGTGGTGGATGAAGAACAGGTCCCTCTGGGCGCTATCCACCCTGAATTTGACCGGTCTCCGGACGGTTGGTCCACCGTGGTATGGGAAACGTTCGACAATAATAGCTGGCACACCTATTGGCAGTTGGGATACGAATCGGGCAAGCATTCCAGCTACTGGGGTCCCGATGACACGCGTGCGTCGCAGTACGGAGGGGACACCGATGCCTGGCCTAACCGTGCAGGGCCGAGCGGCCTTGATCCCCAATTCAACCTGTATCCCCATAACGCAGCGAGCTGGATGACCTATGGACCCTTTAGCCTGGTGGACGCCTCCGATGCGACGCTGAACTTTGACTACTGGCTCGATACCGAGATGAATTACGACTGGTTTCAGGTGCTGGCTTCGACCAACGGCAGTCACTTCTCTGGGAACCAGTACAGCGGTACGGCGGCCTATTGGCAATCTCGCTCGTTCAGCATGGCGAATTTTCCCGGCCTGGGCAACCTGTTAGGGCAGCAACAGGTATGGATCGCCTTTCGTTTTACCAGCGACCTGACCGTAAACCGGGCTGGGGTCTGGCTGGATAACGTGGGCGTGCAGAAGTACACGCCGCCAACTCTTACACCGACCTGGACGCCCACAAGCACACCCACACGCCCACCTACCGCCACGCCCACGCGCACGCCAACGGCTACACCCACCATCACGCCAACGCCAACGCCTGCGCCGGTAACCATATCGGGCCGGATCTGGTATTGGGACAACGGTAATCAGTACGCTGTTCCCGGCGCGTATGTCGAACTGTTCGACTACAGCTATAGCAGCCTGTTGGCTGCTGGCTGGGCCGACGGCAATGGGAACTATGCGTTCAGCCCCGTCTTGTTACCGGCCAATCGAAACGTGTACGTGCGAGTGATTGCCAGGGATGCCAACCATGAAATCTATCCCCCTGCGCCGGGCGCGATCTATTGGCACCAATTGGATCCTGCATGGGTACCAGTTGGGACACATCACATCATCAACATACCGATCGGTGAAACGACCAATGGTCCTTGGCTTGTCCTGCGCACGCTTCACATTAATCGAGCAGGGTTCGGCGCAGGCGGATGCGGGATGGTGACGGTCCGATGGCCGGGGCCTACCGTGCCGTTGCTGCCAAAGGCTACGTTCGCTCGTCCGTGCGAGATTTTTCTGGCCGGCGGCGACCATCAAGACCAACGTGATCCTGACGTCATCTTGCACGAGTACGCCCACGCCATGATGTGGGGCGACTACGGATACTGGCCTGCCTGCCCCGGCACGGTGGTGTTCTGGCCTGGCTCCTCGGCCTGTTATCGCAATCACCATTGGAACATGACCACGGATCCAGAGTTTGCCTGGTTCGAGGGTTGGCCCAACTTCATCCAGGGTATGGTGCAAGGCGATGGCTCCTACACAGACTCCCACTCTAATCCGAGCCAGAGCTTCACCTATTTCTTGGAAGGCTACTCATCTGGCGACCCCCGTGGCGTCAGCGTCGAGGGCTCGGTCGCACGCCTGCTGTGGGATCTGTGGGACCCGGTAAGCGCGGGCGATAACGACGACATCGATCTTGACAACAACACCGTCCTTAACGCCTACCGGCGCTGGCGGCCGGGCGGCGCAGGCAACTACAGCGACAACGTCTTCACCGAGTACTGGCAGAACCTGCAAGACGGCGGCCAGAGCTGTAGCGGCCTCTGGAACACCTACACACAGCACGGCATTTCTCCCATCCTGGCGCCAAGCAATGTGCAGGCGTCACGCCTCGGCGGCGACATCCGCATCACCTGGCAGGATAACGCCAACAACGAGGGCCAGTATCGCGTGCAATACAGCGTAGATGGCGGCGCATGGACGTTCCTCAGCTGCTACCCTGCCAACACAACTCAGATCACCCACGTTGGCGCGGGGCCTGGTTCGGCATATCAATATCGGGTGCGCGCCGGTTTGGATGGCAGTTGCAATCCCAACACCTGCATGACCGATTGGGTTTCTTCCAACGTTGTGCCGGCCATCCCTGCAACGCCCACGAGCACCCCGACCCGAACACCTACGCCAACTCAGGGTGCAACATCCACGCCAACTCCCACGCCCA
>CAZVGR010000073.1:0-23492 GCA_964626845.1 uncultured Anaerolinea sp. | reverse complement strand
ACGCCAACTCAGGGTGCAACATCCACGCCAACTCCCACGCCCAGCCGCACACCCACGCCAACGCCGGGTGCAACGCCGACGCCAACCCACACTGCCACCCGGACGCCTACGTTCACACCGACCATCACGCCGCTCGGCACAGCCACGCCGACGCCAACTCGCACACCTACCAGAACAAAAACACCAACGCCAACACCCGGACTCCTACCAACCTCCACACCAACGGATGACTGTCCACCGGGTGTCTGTCGCTAACGCCTTGCAGCTACAGACAAAACACTGGCGCATAGGCTGGGCGACATACGCAGCCTATGCGCCAGACGCCGCCCGTTGGAAGACTATCGCCACATGAACCTTTCCCTGCACGCCCTTGCGCTGCCTGCTTCCCGCGTCCATCCTCTCCCTTGTCTATGTGTCTACCCCTTCCCTACTCCCAGCTAAACCGCCGCTCGAACAGCGGGATCGCCTTCACGCCCTCGATGGTCAGGGTGCGCTCGCCGGCGAAGCTGTCGAACCAGGCGCTGTCGTCGCCGCGGTCCGAGAGCAGCCAGGGGCAGAAGGCGAACAGGGTGTCGGGCAGCGGCTCGCCGTTAGACAGCACGCCGGTGCGGAACCAGTTGAACAGCTCCACGTGGTAGTCGCGGTGCAGTTGGGCGTCGATGGGCGGAAAGTTGCGGTCGTCGGTAGCGTTCCACTTCCAGCCGCCCTCGCCGGCGATCATCGGCGGCACAAAGCCGATCTCCTCTTCGACGATGCGCGCCTGGTGTAGAAAGCCCAGCACGCCGTTGGGGTCGGCCGTGTAATCGGGCGGGTGGTTCAGGCCGTAGGGGTGCGGCACCAGAAACATGCGCTGGAAGACCTGCTCGCCGCCGCGGGCGGTGATCTCGCGCAGCGCGGCCCGCAGCCAATCGTCGTTGACGAACTGCAAGCCCACGTAGCCGCCGGCGTTGTAGACTTGCTCCACGGCCAGCATCAGGTTGTCCAGGAACAGTTGCTGGTCGATGGGCTGGCCGTCCCATTCGGCCGGCAGGCTGGGCTCGTTGTAGAGCTGCATGTAGGGCGGCACGCCCAGGTCCAGCAGCAACTGCACGTCCCGCCCCCAGTCGTAATAGCGGTCGTAGGAGCGCACGTTCTTGCGCCAGACCACGGTGATGCCCGCGTCGCGGTAGCGTGGGGCAGCGCGCAGGATCTGCTGCTCGTCGCCGTAGTGGATCAGCGTCCAGCGCATGTTCATCGACTGCAAGCGGCTGATCTGCAGATCAATGTCGGCCTCGTCGTTGTAGGCCACGGCCGTGTTGTGCAGGCAGAGGCCGTTGTCGTTGGCCGGCCGCGGCCACTCCTGCAAGGTCATGGCCGGCCAGTCCACCAGGTTCATGCGCGGCGGCGCAGGTGTGGCAGCCGGCGGGCTGGGCAGGGTCGGCGTGAGGGTGGCGGTGGCAGTGATCACCGGCGTCTCCGCTGCCGGGATCGCCGTCGGCTGGTCAGCGCCCAAGGCGATCTGGGGCAGGAAGACGGCGCTGTCGGTAGAGATGGGCGAAACCGCGTCGGACGGCGCTGTGATGGGCGCAGTCGGCGTTGTTGGCGGCGGCGCCGGCGGCAGCGTCTCGCCGCGCCGGCAAGCGCTGACCAGTAGAACGGCTGCCAGCAGCAGCGGCAGCAGCGCCTTGCGGCGCAGGGTGTCGTAATGCATAAGAAGTCAGGCTCCGGACGCTTCCGTCAGCGCAGGATCAGGTCGACCATGCGACGGCGCGCGGCCTGGCCGGGTGAGCCGGGGCCGGCGTCGTGGAAGCGCAGGTCGTAGACGTTATGGGCCAGCAGGGCGTTCCCCCGGTGCAGTTCCAGCCGCAGATGGCTGAAGCCGGCCGGCAGCCGCAACGCCAGCGGGCCAAGCGGCCGGGCAGCATTAGCTGGCACATAACACGGCATCTCCAGCAACGTCATGCCCCCTTTCCCTTCCGCATCCAAGCGCACCCGCAGCCAGCAGCCATCCATCCCCGCCAGCCCATCGTTGACCACCCACAACGTTCCCGCCAGCAGGTCGCCCGATCGATAGGCGCGCAGCGGGTAGTCCAGGCTGACCAGCAGCGGCTGCATGACGCGCTGCAAGGCCGCCAGCGCCAGCTTGGGCCGGCCATAGTAGTCGATGACGCTCCAGCAGATGCTGGGCCAGGGCTCGTTCCACTGCCAGACGGCCAGCCCGCCGGTCGCTCCCTTGCGCCGCCGCACGTGCTCGATCAGCACTTGCAGGCCCGCGGCCTGGGCGCGCTGGCTGGCCTGGACGAAGCGCGCCAGCGGGTCAGGCTCGCGATCGTCCTCAAACCAGCGCGCGTAGCGCTGCAGCTTGGCCAGCCCCGCGTTGTGGCGCTGCCAACCCGCGCCGGCCGGCCAGCGCTCGTCCTCGTCCAGGAACTCGCGCAGGCTGGCCATGGCTGGCGCGGCTTGCAGGCCGAACTCGCTGGCCATGCTGGCCTGTTCGCTGCGATAGGCGCTCAACGGCGCTTTGCCATGCCACACCAGCCAGTGGTGCGCGTCGCCAGGACCTGGCGAGGCAGGGATGAAGGGCCGGCTGCCATCTTCGGCCGCGACGGTCTCAGCCAGCACGGCAACGGCCTGGCGATTGCGGATGGGGCTCCACTCGTTGCCGCCGCACCACAGAAAGAGGCTGGGATGGTTGCGCAGGGCCCGGACGATGCCGGTCGCCTCCTGGCGCAGCAGGGCGCGGTAGGCCGGCCGCCGCGGCAGATGGTCGAGAAAGACGCAGGCGACGGGGAACTCCTGCCAGACCAGCAGGCCCAGCTCGTCGCACAGGTCGTAGAAAGCGCGCCGCTCCCGCCCACCGCCGCCCCAGACGCGCACGAAGTTGACGCCGGTCGCCCGCGCCTGGCCCAGCAGCGACGCATAGCGCTGCGGCGTAATCCGGCCCGCCAACGCGTCCAGCGGAACCCAGTTGACCCCGCGCAGGAACAACGGCTCTCCGTTGACCACCGCGCGCCAGGCATGACCCTGGTCAGTGTTGCGCAGCTCGATCCGGCGCACACCGAAGCGGGTGGTGAACGCATCCAACGGAGCTGGCTCGGTCAGAGACCGGCCAGAGCGCAGGGCGTATGTTTGCTCTGGCCGGTCTGTGCGCAGCCTCCCGGAGGGACCGACCGAGCCAGCCGCATGCAGTGCAACGTCCAACCGGTACAGGCAGGGCTCGCCCCGCTCCCACGGCTGCCATAGCCGCGCCGCTGGCAGTTCCAAGGTCAGGTCATGCTCGCTGCGGCAAGCGGGCAGACGCAGGGAAAACTCAAACTGCCAATCAGCGCTGTCAGAAGCGGACGCGGGTTGAACGCTGACCTGCGCGATGACGGATCTGGCCACGTCGCTGTCCAACACCAGCTGCAGCCGCACCGCCGCCGGGCCAGGATCGGCGGGCAGCGCCAGCGGCTCAGCCTGCACGTGGAGGTCTCGAATGTACACGCTGCCGCAGATGACCAGCCGCGCAGCATCCCAAATGCCCATAGCCCGCAGCCGGGGTGCGAAGTCCCAGCCGAAGTGCATCGGCGTCTTCAGCGTCGCCAGCCGGTCGTCGAAAGGCTGGAAGCTGCCCTGGGCCAGGCCGGCCGCTGCGCCCCACAGCCGCTCCCACAGCCGTTGCGTATAGCGCGGCAGCGCGTCGCTGCCCCAGATGCGCACCGCCAGATCGACCTCGGCCCGGCCGGCCAGCTCCGGCGGCAGCTCGATCACCTGACGGCTGTACATGCCCTCGTAGCGCGCCAGCTCACGGCCGTCGATGAACACCGCCGCGAGATAGTCGATGCCGTCGAACTCCAGCACGACGCGCTGGCCAGGTTGCAGGCCCAGCGGCAGCCGCGCCCGATACCACCAATCGACGCTCTCCACCCAACGGCAGGCTGCCAGGTTGTCGCCCACATAAGGGTCAGGGATGCGGCCCGCGGCCAGCAGGTCGCTGTGGACGTCGCCGGGAACGCGGGCCGGCAGCCACTCTCGCACGCCAACCAGGTCGTAGAGCGTGTGCGTATCGGGATCGCGATGCCAGGGCAGCGGGGCGACTGGGCCAAACTGCCAGCGGCAGGCGGCGAGATCGACTATGCGACGGGTGGATAGTTGACTGGCCATGACCACAGCATTATGCGCCAAACGCTGCGCGGCGTCAAAGCTTTTGCCGCCATGCCGGGCACGTGACCCATGGCGGACAAGATGACGACTGCCAACCCAACCAACACCGGCGCCAGTTATACCTTGCCGATCACCGCTCAAGCGCGCGACTCCGATCCTGCCAGATGGCGGTGGGGGAGTTGGGGGGTAGGGAGAGGATGGGAGGGAGGGACGATGCCACGAATTTGTGTCGATACCAAGCAAACCTTGATCACTTCTGCGGCGGGAGTCGGCCAGGTTGGCGCCGGTGCTTGGGATTTCTCTTGGGAAAATATGATCTAAATCATAGCAGAGTTGGGAAAGATAGTGTATACTGTGGTATCTTGCACTATATTCAGGGTGCCCCTCTTTCTGTGCGGCTGGGATCGTCCACACGGGCAGGAGCAGTCAGCGCAGTTCAGCGGTCGGTTCATAGCGACAGAGCCACGGGTTCTACGCAACTCCGTTCAGCAAGAACATGGGAACGAGCGAGAGTCACTAATGGCGGGCATAATCGTCGAACTCATTGCTGTCTTCCTGGTCTTTTGCGCTGCCCTGTGGTTCGGCGCGGCTTGGCCGTATTTGTTGTTTCCTGTGTATTTGGGGTTGCTGAGCCTTAAGATCACGCCGGTGGGGAAGAAGCTCACGGTGAGTTGGGTATTTCTGTTGTCATGTGCGTTCGGTTTGGCGATTGCACTGGCTGTTGGGTACGTTGCATTCGATCTCTTTAGCACGTGGACCGTGGACAACCCGGATAGTAGCCTCATCCAGTTCTTCTTGGGTCCAGCGGTGTTGAGACTATTCTGGAGCATGGCTTTGGGCGTGATGGTGGGGCTTGAGTTATTGGCGCTGGCTTTGATTCCCCTGGCGCGTCTTTCGGCCCAGGGTAGGCTGGGCGATCTGGAAACCTTCCAAAAGCACAAATGGCTGGGGACACGAACTGCTCTATTTGGACTGCTTGGCTTGAGTCAGGGCACTTTGGAGGTAAGAGAGGGGAAAGTAGTTGCAGCGTCAGGCAATCGTGAGACTGGTCTCGCACGTTTTGGCGGCCCTGGGGAGTTAATTGTGCAGCAAGGCCACGCGGTCATGTTGGAGACGAACGGTAGAGTAACAAGGGTTGTTGGAAGTGGACTTACCTACCTGCGTCCGTTTGAGAGAGTGAGTATGGTAGTGCCCCTCACATCTTTGGCGGAACGCGTTTCACTTTCCAATGTAATGACGAAAGACAAGATCATTCTGGATGCCTTTGAATGCTGGGTGTTCCATAAACTCGATCCCGGTCCTGAAGAACTGCAGGTTCAGGATGGTCTATTCTGCTATAATGAGCAGATCTTGCGTGAGAAGGTTTGGAAAGCAAGTGGAAAGGACTGGCGAGAGACAATTCAAGGTATCAGCACTCGTTGCATACGCCACGTAATAGGGGACACGAGCTTTGAGACCATTCTGGCAATGTCGGATAGTGAACGCGAGAAGTTCAATGAGCGCCTGCGCGATCGGATCAACAAGCTTACCACCCGATCATTGGGCGTCACGATTCAGGGCGTTGACGCCGATGCAATTCGAATACCTGATGCGGTTGCGAGTCAACTGCTTGCTGTTCAGATGGGGGCATGGGCGATCAAAATCGCTGAGAACCGAAACGCAGAACTAAACGAAAAGAGCAAAGGTGAAGCTGCATATTTGACGACGCTGGAAGGCGCACGTGCGCGTGCACAAAGCCGCATGATTCAGGCGATCCTCGATGGATTTGAAAACGCCAAGATCCCACCCCGGCCCGACGTGATTAGAGACCTGAGGTATATTGAAGCGCTCGAGAAGATCGCTGACGATACAACTACAAAGGTCATGTTTCCCTTCGGCGCTTCATTGTCAGATGCTGAATGAGTAGACCATACCCTTCACGCACCAATGATTATCATCGCTGACTCGCAAGTGAGTATTTCAGATAGACAGGTACTACTATCGTCTCTCTGATGCTCAACTCTGGTTATCGCTTTTTCAGATGGCATTCCCAACAACTGCCGCGCATGAAATCATTCGCCTGTTGACTGTCGACCAGCGAGACAGCACCGGTCTTGTTGAACGCGCTGAGAAATTCCGAGTGAATGAACAATGGAATGAAATCATCGAACTATGGAAATCCGAAGAAGACGCTGAAGATAGTATGCTCTCTTATCGAGAGGAACTGAGGGGATTAGCGGCAATGTACCTGGGGGTGGCAGACTGGCATGTATCCAATAGCGGTCAAGTTGACGGGGACACATCACAAGTTGTAAACAAAGCGCCTTGCATGACGGCTGAAGATCACTTTCGAAAAGCTGAGGAGGCATTCTCCTCGCTTGGCAACTGCTACGGCGTGGGATTGGCATACCTGGCGCGAGGTTTCACTCACCAGTTCTCGGACCCAGATGACAAGAATGGCCAAGCAAGGCTTTGGTTTCGCCGAAGCTTCTACGAGTTTTCGCAACTGGCAAGCAATTATGCACGAACAAAGGACGTGATCCGGTTTAGTCGGTGCAATGGGCTAGCTGGTCGAGTGTATGACTCGATTGTGCTATTGGAGGAAAAAGACAAGGCATGTAACCGTGTTTACCTCGTTCCGCACGTTGGTGAAGTTGCTGCTGGCCGACCAACTTTGATCGCGACCACAGCCTCGGAATTCAATGTGACTGAGGTGATTGTAACGGAGCAGTCATACCGGCTGCGACCACCCTGGACGGATAACACAGAGCCTTTGCAGCTTCTTCCAAATCACAGTTACTTCACTCTGGAAGTACGAGGCGATAGCATGATAGACGCAAAGCTCATGCCGGGTGATCAACTCCTAGTACAACATGTCGAGGATGTTCAGCAGGTTGTAGGCAAAAAGGACATTGCAGTTGTGATAATCGAGGACGACGCCGGGCCAATGGGATTGGTGAAACAAGTGAAGATTGAAGGCGATGCAGTCTTTCTACAGTCCGCTAATCCAAGATATCGGACCAGGAAGTTCAGAAAAGACGCAGTTAAGGTTCAGGGCAGGGTTATTGGTGTCATGGTGAGTAGTGATGAAGATTAGGTTGCTCAAGCACCGGCGGAATGCGTAATCATGCAGGGCCCATCTAAAGACAACACTGACAAGCCTTCGATAGAGGATATTGGATCTGACCAGTCTGGTCAGGCCAAGATGGAGTCCTCTGCCAAGGGCGAAAAGCCATCGGTGCCACAAGGATCTGAACGGGATCATGTTGATCCGAAAGGCACAGAGTCCGCCGATCCGGTGGCCAGTCCTTCGCCTGCCGAGGGTAAGGAGTCTGCCGGGAACAAATGGAGAGATTTCGTACCGTTTCCTGCTGACACAGTAAGATCGCAAAAAGGCACGAGCAAAGTCCAGAACAAGTCCAAAGATCAGACTGCGAACGGCGCCACAGACAATAATGGATGTCAGGACAACATCCGGAGAGTCGGAAGCTACAGATGTCCGGTATGTAACCGTATTACGAGATGCACGAAATGTGCGAATTGCCGCACTGACAACACCGAATGGGCCAGCTGGAACACATGGGCACATCTCAAGCGTTTCCCCTGGATAGTTCAGGCAATTGTGTTGATCTTGCTGACAATGCAGGTTGTGGTCACCGTAAATGCGATGCTCGTAGAGGAGACACGTTTCGCTGCTACGATAAGGTTGACTGCCATTCTGTCGCTGATTGCGTCCTGCGTGATCGTCGCTCTGGTGTTTGTCTTCCGGCTCTCGCTCCGCAATTACGAGTTGTTAAGGCGGGCGAAGCAGAAGCGTAAGGGGTTATCCCTGATCACTCTGGGCATCCTTGCCTTTTCCGTGTTTCTTGTCACACTTGGCGCGGTTTCTGTTTTGACTTACGCAGTCAGGGACTTCACAATGGGCGGTTCTTGGACTTTGTCGATCCAGGATCTTGAAGGAAAGCCCGTGCGAGTACTTGCGGCACCGGATGGAGAAGTTAGCCAACCTCAATGGTCTTTTGACGGCGGCAAGCTACTCTATAGCTCTAACCGTGACGGCGATTGGGAGATATATGCGTATGATCTCGAATCTCAAAAAACAATCACCCTAACCAACAACAAGGATCAGGACACTTCCCCGGCTTGGTTGCAGGATGGCGGCATTGTATTCGCCTCTGATCGCACAGGCACATGGGAGTGGTACACAATGGATCCATCTCGATCGGAAAACACAGTTAAGCGTCTTGCCGCTTGGCGCAAGACAGCCGAATTGGGCTGGTCATCCGACGGCACGCGTTACGCGTTCACCGAACCTGGCCGATCGATCTTCTACGCTCGTGAACGAATGTCCGCCATCGAGGAGAGATATCCACTAATCAGGTCTCTCGGCGTCTCATTGGCCTATCCAATGCTCATTCTGTCGGTGATGCTGTTGGGAGTCGCAGGGTTCGTGAAGAAGACCGAGGACGAAGCTCATAGACCGATTTTCCTGAACGATAACCTGATGATATTCGTTGCGTTTAGGTCGTTCTATCGTCATATGAAACCTCAGTTGACAGAAAAGGGCCAGGATCGGCGAGGCCCAAATGCGGCCGAATCGCAGCCTGACACAACCGACTCATCGGACCAGTCGTTCAACGCAGACGTGATGGCTTCCAAGCGGACAGCCGACGGCGCGCTGGAGTTGATAGTGAACCTCAGGACTCTAGAGGAACAGGAAGGCGCAAAGGGTGAAACGAAGACGGTCCTGAAGGATACGTTCTACGAAGTGATTACGGACGAGTGGGCGCAAATCCAATCGGTACAGAAATGCGATCCGAAGAAGCTACAGACTAGGATGGTCTAGATTGTCTCATGATCCTGCCCATAACGAGATGACGCTCATCAGATCTGCCCCACAACGCTTGGTGTCTTGATCAGACCTGAACTTTCCACGCAATCGTTCTGCGTGCAGTGGACTCGTATTGCCGGAGTGGAGTTCTGGCGAAGTATCTCAAATAGATTGTTATCCGCATCATCAAGCAACACACCAAAACTGGCCGCAGTGGCCACGATGGCAGCGCGAAAGCCTGCACGGAATGCTTCGGTGCAGTCATCGGAGCAGAAGGCGGCAGTCTGTGCACTGGAAAGCTCGATGCCTGCAAGGATACTGCGGACGTCGTCTTTGAACCACACGGCGCTCTCCTTAGAAGGTTCTCGATTGGCCTTGAGTCAGAACATCATTATATCAGAACATTTGTTCCTGCGCAAGCTAGCTGCGTTGCCGCTGTGGTTGAAAGTTCTCGCACATAGCTGCATAAGTGGGTTGGCAGCTATGGATCGATGCGTCTTCTCAACCGTTGATCAACATTGTAGTTTACCGGAGAAGAGGCGGCATTTTGTGACACCGGTGTCCTATTATCACGTGATGTAAAAATCATCTTCAGGAGTTGCGGTTTGCGCTAACTGATGCGCATTGCGTTAGAGATATGCGTCCCAGAGAGAGGTCGACAAAACATGGCTTTACCCCCCGAACAAGTACAGAGTATTGTTAATATGCTTAGAAGCCAACCTCCTGAGATGGGCGCACTTGTGTTGCGTCGTTTCTCGCTGGCTGATATGGCTGAAGTCGTGCGCCAGCTTGATGGAAAAGAACGCGAGAAGTATTTCCGTTTTCTGCCAGAGAGAGATGCGAGAAAGGTTCGTGAACAACTCGAAGGATTTGCTGATATTCCTGATGAGTTGATGAATGAGATTATGCGTGGACACTGCGTCTTATTTCTTGGTGCCGGGATCTCCGTAGAGGCTGGTATGCCAGGAACGGAACAACTAGTTCGCTTGTTCTCATCGGATCCGTCCATTACCAGTTTGGCTGAAGCTGCACAGAGTTATCTGAGAAAAGGTACCAAAGCGAGCCTCTGCGTTCTATTGCGTCAGGAGTTCGATGAGGCCAGTGAGTTTGTAGTAAGAAACAACCGAGCCAGAAGTCATCAACTCATAGCGAACATACCTAAACTTAACACTCTTATTGTGACAACCAATTATGATCATCTTCTTGAAGACACGATCCTGCGTGAGACGGGTGAGAGACGTCTAGTCGTTTGCCGAGAAAGTGATCTTTCTCTCGTGACACCGGACTCCGGGACAGTGATTAAGCTTCATGGTGACTATGTCTTGCATGAGTCAGTGGTAATCTCGGAGGAGGATTACAAGGACTATGTCACTAAACTAACGAGTGGCCCTGGCGGATTTGGCTCGTTTCTGGCCAACCTGTTTACCGAACGGACGATTATCTTCGTTGGCTTCCAGATGGAAGATGCTGACTTCAAGCTGATCTGGGAGTCTGTTTCGCATAGAATGCGCGATAGTGCCGGAGAGCGGACTCTCAAGCAGCACTACGCAGTCAACATCTGGACAGAGAGCGAAGCTAGAGTCATCGAGCAACAAACAGGGATTAAGGTGATTCGGGTTGCGGCGAAAGATTTCTTTGAGACCGTGTTTCGTCGCACAAGTGAATTTGTGAATCGGACTCGCGAATTGCGCGAGATTTGCGAGGACATGCGTGCGCCATTTGTCGAGATCGTCGGACCCGCTGGCTCGGGAAAGAGTTCTCTTCTTACCGGTATTGAGACGTATTATCGTTACCGACGCGGTTACCGGATATTTCTTTCAGTCTCATTACAGGAGCGACTCACGCCTGATGAGTTGTTGCGACGATTTCTGACGCAGCGCTTTCGTGTTGTCGGGGACTCTGAAGGAGGCAACCAGCCAGAACTAGACCGTCAGCAAGCCGTGCGGAAATTGATGGATAGCTTAAAGGGCACAAAAGCACTCATCACCATTGACGCAACTGAAGAGGCGGATGACTTGATTCGGTGGATGGAAGAAGAGCTACTTCACAAGTTAAAGGTACTTTGGCGGACAGGGATGGGAGAAGGGCGCGTAATCTTTGCTAGTCGGCAACAAGCTTCTTGGTCTACTGTCACTCGCATCAACCTGGACCCGGTGCGCCTCAGTCCGTTCGATCAAGACGCTGTCGAGCAGATGGTCAAAAAGCATCATATCCTGCGCCGACATGATACACTGGCACCGACTGAGCGACGCCAAATTGCGCGGCAGATACTACGTTTGAGCGGTACGGGGCACGCTGGATTAATAAGGCTTCTTATCGATGAAATCATGAAGCCCGACCCAACTCACTGTTCACACACAGCTAGCCTTGTCAGCTATCTACGAGACAACGCTGAGCCATTACTGCGTGAACATCTTGTGCCGGAGTTGGAGGAGACGGTGCTCAAGGGCCTCCCTGATGGGCTC
This sequence comes from uncultured Anaerolinea sp., assembly GCA_964626845.1. GTDB lineage: Bacteria > Chloroflexota > Anaerolineae > JAAEKA01 > JAAEKA01 > JAAEKA01. Next base: position 12,095 of record CAZVGR010000073.1, on the reverse strand, counting down.
AGATCACTGCTTCTCAACCTACTCTGTGTCTTTCGTGTTATTGACGCCTCCATGCTCGAGACGTTGCAAGGTTTCGACCTTAATGGGGTAGGAGTTGATAAAGGTACTTTGGATGCACCAGAACAGATCGTTCATGGTTTGAAGCAATGGCGCATATTAGCTGATCCTAACAGCAGAAACCCTTTCTATCAGCTCGACCCCGTGGTGGGATTTCTCTATTCTTCCTGGTTGTTGCAGGACACATCCAGACTAGATCGCTACGCTGCAAGCCATTACGCGGCCTTGATGGTATGCAACAAGGGGGTTGAAAAAAGCACTGATCAGCAACGATTGACTTTCAGCCAGGAAGGTCTTTATCATTTGCAGTGTCTACGGGCTATTGGCTTGGAGCTTGACAGGCCATTGGTAGCCCAGGTCGCATATTACCTTAACGAGTTGGAGCTTGGGGCACCAAACCAAAAGCAGGAACTCGCTATGCGCCTTCGAGACATGGTGTCACAAGATCGAGAACTGAAAGAAAGGATCGAAGAGGAGTTCGAGTTCGTGGGCAGGCCGCCGTCAAGTTGGGAAGACCACACCGAAGCTGTCCTAATGGATGTCACGAACGCTCTTGATGCCTACATCCAGTCAAATAGCTTATCTGCCGCAGGAGGCACCGTATGACACCAGAGCCTTATACGAAGAAACTTGCCACCATAGTGGGTCGAGACTACGAAAAAGAGGTGATCCGAAAGGCCGTCGAGGGCACCGGACGCCCTATCGTCATCGTGGAAGGCGTCGGAGGGATCGGCAAGACAGCGCTCTTCGAACAAGCGGAGGAGTACGTGGCACGAGATAACGTATTGTGGCCACCCCTCATTGACTTCTACGATACCGCCATGCACTCCAGTCAAGGGTTGGAGGCAGTCATTGCACTCGGTCTGGATCCACAAAAAAAACACTTCACAGACTATTGGAGACTGCGGGAGCGTGATCCGCAGAGTAATCTGTGGGATGCGTTTCTCGATGGCTATACACGTGTTACGGAGAGCACACGTGTCGTTTTAAGGTTCGACACAGCCGAACGACTTGAGTACGAACGCGAGCCTGAAGCTGTTCGGCGTGCCCTAGGATTCGAAGATTTCGAGTCGTATGAAGCCCCAAGTTTGAGTTGGTTGCTACGGGTAGGAAGTTTGCCTAACACGGCTGTCTTAATCGCGGCCCGACCGACCAGTACGGGATACCTAAAGCAGCAGTTGTCAAGTCAATACCCGGATATGATCTGGTTTCTTGACCTAGCTGGACTGAAATACGAAGAGACGGAAGCGTACGTCATCGAAACCGAGATTGGTGCCAAGATATACTCCGAGGCACCCGGAGCGATAAGACGTGTTCACGAACTCTCCAAAGGACGCCCCATTCTGATCTCCTTGACCCTTGATTGGCTGCGCAGGGGCGAATGGAATCGTCGCATGCTTGACGAGATTGACGGCAGTGACTTTGAACGTGCATTGGTCGAACAGATCAGCAATTTGGATACGCCTCTAGATAAAGCGGTACGCTACGCTGCGCTCTGCCGCAAGGGTTACAACGCCGACCTTCTGGCACTACTCATGAGGGTCGATCATGAAACTGCCCAGAGTCTTGTTGACGAACTAAAGGATTTGACATTCGTGAAGGTGCCTCGACGCACCACGGGTGATGGCTACGATGAGGGCAACGATGACGGCGAGTTTTATCACAATCATTTGTTCTTTCTCCACGATGAGATGTACGACCTTGTCGAAGAGTACGTCTGGAGACCGCTATGGTCAGGTTATGAAGAGCAGGAACGTTTGGATCAACTTGTAATCAAGTGGTATGATGATCTTATCGAGCGCTTGGCTCAAAGAATACGTACACATCCATCTTGGCGCGATAGAGGCAGGTTACGCAGGAAGCAGCAACTCCTGTACACAGAGCGCCTGTACTATCAGCTTGATCGGGACCCTAAAGCTGGCTATCGCGAGTACAGCCACAGGACAGAAGAGGCAATCGTCGCCCGAGAGATAGAGTGGGACACCTGGCTACGCAACGAGTTGTTCGGATTCATCGCTCATCGTGCATCGCGTTGGCAGCGCGCTGGAGTCAAGTTGGTGTCCGAAATGGAGTACGATGCGAGGCGTTTCTGGATTAACCGCTTCACCGCACGCGAGGACTATGATCGCGCAATTGCTATTGCAGAGCAACTCCTCGAATCCGAGAAGCAACCAGACGAGCCTGCGCTTTTCAGCGGTGGCTTACGCATAGCCCTAGCCACGGCTCAGGCTTACAAAGGTAAGCAGCCTTTCGTAGAAGCTGCCCTCAGTAATTTTGCTGAGAGTATTCAGATGGTCAAGTCCTATGTTGGCAGCGGTCATGACTCCTGGCTTTCCAGATATCTGCTTGGGACGGCCCACCTTTATAGAGGAGTTGCATTGCGTAGCACTCATCCTCTGGCTGAGGCCGCCCAAGCTTATGATGACGCAAAAACCCAGTTTCAGGTGATCAATTATCTGCCAGGGATAGCTGAGTCGCAAAACAATCTTGCCTTCGTTAGGGCAAGGCTTGGTATGTTGAGCCAGGCGGAGGACGACTGCGATGGAGCGCTGAAGATTCGCCAGGAGATAGGCGATGAATATGTGATAGGATTAAGTCTCAATACCAAAGGCATAATTGAAGAGCGGCTGGGCAAGCCAGTAACGGCTATTCGCTACAGCGAAGAAGCAAAGGAAATCTTCACCGAGATTCATAAACAACGTGGAATCATAATGGCTGCGATCAACCTTGGCCGCGCCTATCGACGGAAAGGGCGAAGCCCTGACTGGGGCCAACAAGATAGGGATTTCAATAAGGGCGCGAAACATCTACGCGATGCCTTACGACGCCAAAGAGCGGTGGGTGGTAATGTTGAAGCGTACTACCAGATACAAGCTCACAATGAAATGGGATGCCTGTATCGGGACTGGGCCTCTGTACTACTCGACAGAGACCCCAGCGGTTTAGAAGGTGCAAAGAAACTCACTACAGCTGAGAAGAACCTGAAGGAAGCGATCAGGCTTGCCAGAGGAGAAAATGCCGCCGCACCACAAGACGCATTTCAGTATTCAGACTGTCTGGAGGACTTAGCGAGAGTATATTATCTATGGTCGCGCGTTGAACCCTCCAACAAGGATCATTGGTTGAGTCAAATGACTCCCTTGCTTGATGAAGCAGGGATCATAGCTCGGGAGAATATCGGGGAGAAGGAATATCAACTTGTTTTGGGCAAAGTCTACTTCCAATTGGCGCGACAGGCACTCACAGCAAATCAACCTAATAGGGCTGCGAAGTTTTTTGCCTTAGCAAATGGGTACGTTGAGAGCTATTCAATTTATGCACCAGAACTGGCAAAGTTCGCTAAGGAGACTTCCAACTGGCTGAAAAGCCTTAAGCGCCAGGAGGCAAAAACTTACATTATCATAATGCGCGAAACCTTGAAAGAAGAGGGTTTGCGCAGCACAGTATTGCAACAATGGATTGAGGCCGTGGTGAAGTCTGAGCATAAAGTTGGTTGGAATGAGGAGGTATCCAATGGGTGATTGCGCGTGCAACGTGCGTTTATTGGGTCAGGCGGGCAAAATGTCTCTATCACTTCTTTACATCGAATTGACGCCCTTATGCAACAGCCAGTGTTCCGGCTGCGGCAGCATCAGCGTGCGTACAGAGAACATGCCCCCCTTGGTTGTGAATGTCTGGTGCCGCATCGTCGACAAGCTGTCACCGCTCAATCTCCGCCTCCGCATTACCGGAGGCGAACCCACCCTCCACCCCGAGTTCGAAGATATCCTCACCTACATCGAAGCCCGCGGCATGCCCTTCACCCTCTTCACCAACGGCCGCTGGACGAACCCGCAGCGCACGGTGGACTTCCTTCGCTCTCTGGAGCACCTGGAATGCCTGTTGATCTCGGTGCACGGCGCCGGCCCTCCCACCCACGAGGCATTCACGGCCACGCCCGGCTCGCTGGAAGAGACACTGGCCAATGTGCGGCTGGCCACGGACGCCGGGCTGCGCGTGACCAGCAGCACGGTCATCACTCACCAAAACCATAACGAACTGCCAGAGGTTTTTGCGTTAACACGTTCCGTTGGAATCCAGCGGCACACGTTGAGCCGCTATTTTGGGCCGCCGCTACCTGGCATCGAGGCCAGTGAGGCGGAATTGGCCTCCGCGGTGCGCTCGGTGGAAAAGATGCGCAGCAACGGCTACGGCCCCAGGGACGGCGTGGACACCGTCCACTACGGCGGGCCGATCCCGCGCTGCTTCGCCAACAACAGTTCCAACGGCTGCATGGCCGGCTTCGCCCACGCGGCCATCGACTGCTGGGGCAACCTCAAGCCCTGCACTCACGTTTCGATCACGGCCGGCAACCTGTTGGAGGCGGACTTCGACACCCTCTGGCATTCCCCGACCATGGAAGGCTGGCGCACGGCCTATCTGGCACAGTGCGACGGGTGTCCTCTGGCCGGCGAGTGTCGCAGTGGCTGTTTGGCGCAGGCCATCTGGCGCGGCCAAGTCAAAGACCCACTGATCAAGTTGGCAATCTGAGCAGGTTCGTTCATGACCAATCTAGCAGCACCCTCAGTATCCAATTGCCCTGGCTCATCACCCGAGGACATAGATCTCCGGCTACTGGAGATGGAGTACGAGTATGTAACCAACTCCAGTTTCCACACCGATGACCTGCGAGATAAGTTCATTCAATACTACCTGATCATCGTGGGCGTCGCGTTTACCTTGATGATCGGCCTGATTGAGAATACCAAGGTGGACGTAGCGATATTCGCCATCATCTCCCTGGTGCTCTTTTCAATTGGCATAGTGCTGATGTTTGTCTTGGTTCGGCTGCGGCGAATTGTCTGGGAATGCATTGCGGCAACCGCCTTGATCAAAGAGTATTACAAGAGGCATGCGGTAAACGCTAACGACCTCAAACATGCGCTGCTCTGGGACGAAGGATCTATGCCTTCAGAACAATGGCACTCAGCAACCTCACTCTTGGCATTGCTGGTATCCATTCTGGGCAGCACGATGCTGGGATCGGCGCTGTTTCTCATCCTTGCTCGCTCTGACTTGAACACGAACAGCCTACCCGATCCGCTAGGCCCAGTCATGTTGCCAGCCATAGGGTTGTTTTTCATCGCTGCGGCTACCCAATGGATTGTGTACTTTTGGCGACTGCGTTGGGAGATAGATCAAGCAAAACCCAAAACCAGACTCGCTGAAAAAAAGGATTACTGGGACATCGACTTCATGCCTGGAAATGGCGACACCTCAGCACACGTCGACTAACAGTCAATGCGTCGTAATGCAAGGCAGTTGTCCGCAATCAAGACCAGGCCCCCTACTGTCAGCAGCACTCGGAAGCGCGAGAGCCGACATAAGCAATGGTGATTGGACAAATGAGCATTCCAGAAGCCACGATTGTGGCCATTGTTTCTGGCACCTTCGCTTTTCTTGGCGCGCTCTTGGCTCAGATTGCCGCTCGCAAGCGCACAGCCGCGGAGACAACAAGATTGCTTGCCGAGGCCGAGAAGATCGGTGTGGAAACTGAAAAGCTGCGGCTGGATATCGAACAACAGAGGCAGGAGCTGAAGAGCGAGACTGAAAAGATCCTGACGACGAGCCAAGAAACACGGGACGAAATCGTAGCCGAAGTTGAGAAGTTCAGCAAAATGGCTGAGGCTCAACTGAGAGCCCGTGCTGAGGAACATAGTCTTGTCGTTGGGGCGATGATCGATGACCATAGGCTACAGACCGCAAGAATCGAACTGGCGAACAAGGCGGCTCTCCAGTTTCTTGCCGAGCTCAAGAAACAGTTCCCCGATTGGTCCGCTGAGGACTTCAAGGTGGCTGTAGATGTCCTGAAAACACTAGGGTCTACAAAGTGAGACTTGTCCTGCCTTACCTGCTGTTTTCCATGCCACGCCTTACGATGTTTCTTTAGAGTAGATCGAAGTGCATCGCCACCAAGCTCATCCCCGGCTACCATGAATTGCCCGTTAGCACCCTCTCGTTTTCCAGAATAATGGGGGCACTCTATTCCACCTACAAGGAGACGCCCCCATGTGCGACACGTTGACCATCACCCCCACCGCCTCCGACGACCACATCGCCCTTTTTACCAAGAACTCCGACCGCGAGCCCAACGAGGCGCATGAGATGGTCTTGCTGCCGGCGATTGAACACGCGCCGGGCAGCCGCGTGCGCTGCACTTACATCGAGATCGACCAGGCGCCGCACACCTACGCCGTCGCGCTGGCCAAGCCGTTCTGGATCTGGGGCGCGGAGATGGGGGTGAACGAGCACGGGGTGGCCATCGGCAACGAGGCGGTGTTCACCAGGGAGCCCTACGCCAAAGCCGGCGGCCTCACCGGCATGGACCTGCTGCGTCTTACGAAGTACCCGCCACCAGAGACCAAGGCTCCACCAACCGCACACCCTCATCAGCCGCGCGCACGATCAGGGCCGGCGTGAACCCTGCCTTGGCGAACAGCATATAGGAGATGGCCGGCCAGCGACCGTCCGGGTCCACGAATTGCGCCTTATGCCGTAGGTCGTCCAGCACGTCTACGCCCACCGGATTGACCGACCACTTGCACTCTCCCAGCAGCAGGGCGCCATCGGCGTCGCTGACGGCTACCACGTCCACCTCGCCGCTGCGGTCCCACCAGGCGCCGATCCGCTCAGGCAAGAAAGCCAGTTGTCCGGCCCGCGCCAGACGGGCCAGGTAGGCGCGCGCTGCCTCCTCGAGCGCATAGCTGACAAACTGGTCGAAGGTGGGCCGGATGCGCTGCGCCAGGATCGCGTCGGCCAGGCCCAGGTCCAGCGAGCCCTGGTTGGGATGGACGTAGCGAAACCAGAAGCGCAGGAAGGCGTCGCCGATCTGGTACAGGCCGCGCTTGCTCTTTTCGGGCCGGCTGTCGGTGGCCGGCACGTTGCGCACGACCACTCGCAAGCCTTGCAGGATGTCGAGGTAACGGGCGGTTGTGGCTGCGTCGCCCACCCGCGCCGCCTGGCTGATCTCGTTCAGCCGCGTCGAGCCTTGGGCAATGGCGCGCAGGATCGAGAAATAGTTGCGCGGCTCGCGCAGCTCCTCCATCAACAGCAGTTGCGGCTCATGGCGCAGCATCCCCTGGCCGTCCAACACGTGTGCGCGGATGTTAGTAAAGAGGTCCACCTGGCCGGAGAACGCAGTCAGGTAGTAGGGCATGCCGCCCAAGACGGCCCATGCCTCGATCTGTTGCACTGGTGTGTAGGCTGGAAAGAAAGCCGCCGCTGCGGGCAACTCCAGGGCCGGCAAGAGATAGCTGCCCGTCCGCCGCCCATAGAGAGGCGCCTGATAGCCGAGCACCTCCCGTTCCATCATCCCCACGTAGGAGCCGCACAGGATCAGGAAGACCCGGGTGTGGCGCAGTGTCTCGTCCCACACCTTCTGCAACAGCGAGGGGATGGCCTTGTTGCCGCTGATCAGGTAGGTGAATTCGTCCAGCACGACAATGGGGCGGCCGGGCAAGTCGGCCAAGGCCCGGAAAGCTGCCTCCCATGAAGGGAAGGTAAAGCCCTCCGGCGCATCGGCGTGGGCGTAGCGCCAGATCTCCTGCGAGAACGAAGCCAATTGGTCGAGGTCCGAGCTGAGCGTGGCGATGAAAAAGACGTGCGGCTTGCCAGCGCAGAAGTAGCGCAGCAGCTCGGTCTTGCCCACCCGTCGCCGGCCGTACAGCACGAACAGCTCGGCGCGGTCGGAGCGATAGCGCTCTTCCAGGTTGGCTAACTCGGCAGTGCGGTTGATGAACATGGCGATTCTCCTGGCTGGTTCACGGTGTCACAAGGATACAAATCGCGATTATTATAATCGCGATTTGTATCCTTGTCAAACAGGCACGATCACCGCCCTTCTGCCCTCTGTTTCACGACGCACGGTTCATCATCCACTGTTCTGCGGCGACCATGCGCGTCCCCATGTTGGCGCGCCGGCCGAACATCCGGTACAATGGGGACAACTTCACTTTTCTCAAACTGAGGCGCCTTATGTGCGACACTCTAGTAGTCACCCCCACCGCCTCTGCCGACCACATCGCCCTCTTTGCCAAGAACTCCGACCGCGAGCCCAACGAGGCGCATGAGATGGTCTTGCTGCCGGCGATTGAACACGCGCCGGGCAGCCGCGTGCGCTGCACTTACATCGAGATCGACCAGGCGCCGCACACCTACGCCGTCGCGCTGGCCAAGCCGTTCTGGATCTGGGGCGCGGAGATGGGGGTGAACGAGCACGGGGTGGCCATCGGCAACGAGGCGGTGTTCACCAGGGAGCCCTACGCCAAAGCCGGCGGCTTGACGGGCATGGACCTGCTGCGCCTGGGCCTGGAGCGCGGCGCCACGGCCCGGGCTGCGCTGGCCGTGATGATCGCGCTGCTGGACCAGCACGGCCAGGGCGGCAACTGCGGCTTTGCCCACAAGCTGTATTACCACAACAGCTTTCTCATCGCCGACCCGCATGAAACCTGGGTGCTGGAGACGGCCGGCCGCCACTGGGCCGCGCGCCAGGTGCAGGGGGTCTACGCCATCTCCAACGCCATCACCCTGGGCAAGGAGGTCGACCTGGCCTCGCCCGACCTGGTGAGCAACGCCGTGCGCCGCGGCTGGTGCAAGGACGCCGCCGATTTCGACTTCGCCCGCTGCTACTCCGACTTCCTCTACACCCGCTTCAGCGACAGCCGGGCGCGCTGTGCGCTGAGCACGCGGACGCTGCAAGGCCAGGCCGGCCAGGCCACGCCCCTTTCGTTGATGAGGGCGCTGCGCCAGCACGCCCCCGACGCAGGCGCGGACTGGTCGCCGGCGGCCGGCCTGCTGGGCAGCACGGTCTGCATGCACGCCGGCCCCGGCCCGGCCCGCGGCAGCCAGACTACAGGATCGCTGGTGGCGCACCTGCACCCCGACCGGCCGACGCTGTTCGTTACCGCCACGGCCGCGCCCTGCACGTCGATCTTCAAACCGCTGTGGTTGGACACGCCGCTGCCCGATCTGGCCGGGCCGGCGCCCGCGGGGACCTACGACCCGCAAAGCCTCTTCTGGCGCCACGAGCGGCTGCATCGCGCCGTGCTGGCCGACTACCCGGCGCGCAGCGCTGTGCTGGCGGCCGAGCGCGACGCGTTGGAGCAGGAGTTCGTGGCGGCGGCGCTGGCCATCGCCAACCAGCCGGCCAGCGAGCGCGCCGCGTTGGTGGCCGATTGCTGGGCGCGGGCTATGGACGCCGAGGAGCGCTGGCTGGCGCGGGTCGAAGCCTCACCATCGCGTCGTCGCAACGGACTGCTCTACCGGCGGACGTGGGCTGGCTTCGACCGCGCCGCGCGCATGCCGGCTGCTTCGTAAATGCATCTGAAGCGCACGCCAAGGCGGAAAGACGCAAGAAGGGACGTGGCTTCAGGGCCTGCTTCACCAAGCGATCTCTTGCCGCGAATTTCGCGAATTCCACGAAGGAGCATCGAACAGCCTCCGAAAATTCGTCAAATTCGCGAAATTCGTGGCAGAGCTCCCACAAACTGCGTCCGTTTGAATCCTCTTGGCGTGCTTTGCGCCTTGGCGTGAGATTCTCCTGTCGCCGAGCCTGATCTGCTATGCCCAACACAACCTCATCCACCCTGCCCCCACTAACCAAACTCCAAACCTTCGACCTCTTCGCCCAGCACGTCTCCTCCGGCAAGGCGGCGTTTTTCCAGAACGCCGGCATCGACTTCGTCATGGGCCGCCGCGAGGGCCCGTTCATCTGGGACCTGGACGGCGCGACGCGTTTGATCAACTGCCACTGCAACGGCGGGGTCTACAACCTGGGCCACCGTCACCCGGCCCTGGTGCAGACGCTGGTCGAGAGCCTGCAAACGCTGGACATCGGCAACCATCACCTGGTCAGCACGCCGCGCGCGGCCCTGGCGGCCCGCTTGGCTGAGTTGACCGGCCTGCCCTACACCGTCTTCGCGGTGGGCGGCGGCGAGGCCATCGACCTGGCCATCAAGGTAGCGCGCGGTCACACCCGACGCCCGAAGATCGTCTCGGCCAGCGGCGGCTACCACGGCCACACGGGCTACGCGCTGCACACCGGCGACGACAAGTACTTCGCCCCCTTCGGCCCGCGGCTGCCCGGCTTCGTGCAGGTCCCCTTCGGCGACGCCGATGCGCTGGCCGCGGCCGTGGACGGCGACACGGCCGCAGTGATCCTCGAGACGGTGCCGGCCACGCTGGGCATGCCGATCCCGCCGCCCGGCTATCTGGCGCAGGCGCGCCGGCTGTGCGATCAGAGCGGCGCGCTGCTGATTCTGGATGAGATCCAGGCCGGCCTGGGGCGCACCGGCCGGCTGTGGGCCTTCCAGCATTTCGGCGTCCGGCCGGACATGCTGGTGATCGGCAAGGGGCTGTCGGGCGGGCTCTATCCCATGGCCGCGACGTGCCTGCGCGGCGACCTGGAAGCCGTCTTCCACGATGATCCCTTCATCCACATCTCGACCTTCGGCGGCGCAGAGGTGGCCTGCCCGCTGGCGCTGCACGTGCTCGCGCCGCCGGACCAGCCCTACCAGCACAACCTGCGCTGGGGCGATGGCAACGGCCACAGCCACCTGCGCGCCGCCCTGCTCGGCCCCTCGCTGAGCATCCCCTTCGTGGCCGGCCGCCTCACCTTGGGCACATGGCAGCAGATCCTCTACATCGACTTCGACAACCGGCCGCGGCAGCGGGAGATCGTGGTGCAGGTTATGGGAGAGTGAGGGGGAGCGGAAGGAGGGAGAGGCGGGGGAACTCAGGGGAGCTCGGAGGAACTCGGAGGAACTGGGGGAACTCAGAGGAACTCGGAGGAACTCAAAGGCGCCCGCACGCACAACCTGCCACCTGCCACTTGCCACCTGCAACCTGCAACCTGCAACTCCCCAACCGTATGGCCGCTCACGGCGCTGATGACCGATTTGGCGCACAATGGCGTATAACTGAATGAGATACGACTGACCCCTGGGAAAGGCCGAGACTATGTTCAACACGATTGAGGACGTCAAACAGGCGCTGGCCGGGCAGCAATACATCGCTTCCGACGAGATCGCCACGGTGCTCTTCCTGGCCCACCGGCTGGGCAAGCCGATCCTGGCCGAGGGGCCGGCCGGCGTGGGCAAGACGGAGCTGGGCAAGGCCTGGGCCGCGGCCAGGCAGCAGGAACTGATCCGCATGCAGTGCTACGAGGGGCTGGACGAGACCAAAGCGCTCTACGAGTGGGAGTACGCCAAGCAGATGCTCTACACCCAACTGCTGCGCGATAAACTGTCTGAGGTGCTGGCCGACGCGGGCAGCCTGGGCGAGGCGGCCGATCGGCTGGCGCGGGAGGAGGACGTCTTCTTTTCGGAGCGCTTCCTGCTGGCCCGGCCGCTGCTGCGCGCCATTCGCAGCGAAGAGCCGGCGGTGCTGCTGATCGACGAAATCGACCGCACCGACCCGGAGTTCGAGGCCTTCCTGCTGGAGGTGCTGAGCGATTTCCAGGTCAGCATTCCTGAACTGGGTACCCTGCAAGCCCGCCACGTGCCCGGTGTGCTGCTGACCTCCAACAACACCCGCGAGCTGAGCGAGGCCCTCAAGCGCCGCTGCCTCTACCTGTTCATCGACTACCCCAACGCCGAGGCCGAGTTGCGCATTGTGCGCCTCAAGGTGCCCGACCTGGCCCCCAAGCTGGCCCGCGACGCGGTCGCCCTGGTGCAGCGCCTGCGCGACCTCGATTTGAAGAAGCGGCCCAGCGTCAGCGAGACCCTGGACTGGGCCAAAGCGCTGTTGATGCTCAACGCCGCCAGCCTGGACAAGGCCACCGTGGACAACACCCTGACCGTCCTGCTCAAGCACGAGTCCGACATCCAACGCGCCCGCCGCGCCCTTTCGTCGGGCCGTCTCTCCGGCGACGAAGGACGCGAGCGGCCGGGCACGATCTATCGCGGGCTGAACTGATGACAAGGTGACAAGGTGACAAGGTGATATTCCTGAGGGAATCCCTGTCACCCTGTCACCCTGTCACCCTGTCACCCTGTCACCCT
>CAZVGR010000072.1:9347-25957 GCA_964626845.1 uncultured Anaerolinea sp. | reverse complement strand
TAATGACGACCTCGCATCAAGTGCCGGGCACCTCAAAGACTTTGTTTACGCTGTAATAACGCTATAATGGCGTCAAGGCAGTCCAGAGTACAGAATCACCCCTTGAGAAGGCCGAATGAGGTAGACCCGATATTTCAACCACGACAAGCGATTGCTGTGCATCCGGGAGAGATACTGCAGGAGATTCTCGATCAGAATCAGATCACCCAGTCCGAAGTTGCGCAGCGGCTGAACATGGCGCAGTCCAAGATCAGCGATATCTGCCGAGGCAAGCGCGGCGTCACCCCGGACATGGCTGCGTGAAGCCGGTCCGGCTACAAGGTCACGCTCGCCCGCACCACACCGGCGCGTGGGTGCCGAGCCAGCAGCTTCGCCTCTCCGCCCTGCGGCGCGACCACCACCCACTCCACCTTCAGCCGGTCGTCGGTGGCGTCGGCCGTCCAGCCGACCGGCGCGGCGCCCTGATAGGCGCGGCCCTCCAGTTGGCCCAGTTCCTCGCGTGTCTTGCCGGTGGCCAGGGTCGCGCCCTCGGGCAGCTCGATCTCGGCCACCACGCCGCGCACGGCCTTGCGCTGCACCGCCTTCTTGGTGACGTAGGTGGGCAGCCAGCCGGTGTTATGCACCACCAGCCGCACCCGGTATGCGCCGTCGCCCAGCGGCGTGGCGCTGGCCTCCAGCAACTCCAGCCGCGGTGAGATGGCCAGATGCCACAGCAGCCAGCGCGGGAAGAGCGCCAGTTCCTTCTCCAGGTATTGCGGCGGCGGATTGCGGTAGGCCAGCAGCGCGTTCCAGCCGCCCAACTCCACCGGCCCGAGCTGGGGATGCTCGAAGGGGTACCAGTCCACGTAGCCCTGGCCGCCCAGCTTCTCATCGCTCCAGGCCAGCATCTTCCGGTCGTCCTCGAAGGGGTGCTCGCGGTACCAGTCGATGAACTTGTACTCGGCAATGCCGGCCTGACGCTGCGGGCTCCAGATCTCCACCGTCCAACAGTAGACGCCCACGTGGTCGTACATCCAGTCGTCCAGCGCGCCGGTGATGATCTCCCTGGGATGATAGCGAAAGTCGTGGTAGACTGAGACGGCCGGATAGCCGGTGATCTCCTTGCCGCGCTGGCCGATCTTCTGGAAGGTCCACAGGTCCTCGGCTGGCATGTCGTCGTCGGGATGGGTGCTGAAGGGGCGCAGCAGCACGCCGCTGAAGGTGTGGAAGGCCACGCCGCCGGTGATGTTGGGATGCGCTGCGATGAAGTGGACGATGGCCCGCACCTCCGGCTCCGAGGTGGGGAAGGGCCCGGCGCCGGCCTGCTCCCCCTCGGTGCGCCACTCCATGGGGAAGTTGCGGTTCAGGTCCAGCCCTTCCTTCTTGCGCTGCATCTTGATCTGCACGCCGTCGTAGTTGTCGATGCGCCCCTCCGGCAGAATGCGGTAGTAGTGGCCGCCGGTCTCGTCAGGATCGCGGCGCACCAGCAGCCGCGGCTCGTCGGGCGACACCTTCCAGCCGCCGTTGGGGTCGGCGACGCGCATGGTCAGCATGCGGCCATCGCCGTCCATGTCCTCCTGCGCCAGACCCTCAATAGGATCTTCATCGTAGGGATAGGGCCGCGTGCTGGAGCGGACGATCTTGGGCCGGTCGGCCAGCGCCCACTCCGCGCCGTCGGGATTGACGCGCGGGCAGATGTAGAAGGCGCGGCTGTCCAGCACCTGGGTTACGGCGGGGTCATCGCCGTAGCCGTTGACCAGCCAGTGGATGAAGTAGAGGCAGGCGCTGGAGGGCGACACCTCGCTGGCGTGGATGTTGCCGTCGATCCAGAGCGCTGGCTTCTCGCCGGCCGGGCCGGTGGCCGCGTTGGTCACCGTGGCCAGCCAGATGGCGCGGCCCTCGTAGCTCTGGCCGATGCTCTCGACCTGAACCAGATCGGGGTGCTCCGCCGCAAAGGCGTGCAGGAGATCGGTCAAGTCGTCGTAGCGGTAGTAGCGGTCGAAGTGGATGGTGGGCATGGGAACCTCACAGGGAAATGAAGCCGGTTTTCCCCATTATACACATGACAAAGCAGAACTACCCATCCAGAACGCGCCGGCAACGAAAGGCGCAACGCACAGAAAGCGCAACACCTGTGGCGGGAAAGTTCCTTACCGGGCAAAGCGCCGCGTGATTTGCCTGCACACGACTTCTGTGTCATAGTGAACTGCATACCACAGTTCACTAACGATGAGCCGGCCAGTCAGAAACCGGGTTTTTCTTGTGCGGCATGATTCATGGCTTCGCAAACACCTTTCATGGCGCCATGACCTTGGTCTGCGAGACAAAAACCCGGTTTCTAATGCCATGCCTGAGCAGTTACGAACTGTGTACCATAGTTCATTAACGATATGAAGGAGACATGATGACTGCACAGGACAAGAACCCTGTACCAGGCCAGCCCGCTGCGGGCCAGAAGCTCTATCAGATCGTGAAAGCGATCTTCCGAATCCTTTTGGGCGCCGCCCTGCTCTTCGCAGGCATAAGCCATCTGACCGTAGCACGCACGGAGTTTCTGGCCCAGGTGCCAACCTGGCTGCCGGTGAACGCCGATCTGGTGGTCGTCTTGTCTGGAATCGCCGAGATCGCGCTGGGGTTGGCTCTGATCTTCCTGGTCAGACAGCGCGCGCTGGTCGGCCTGGCAACGGCTGTCTTCTTCATCCTGATCTTCCCCGGCAACATCTCGCAGTACGTCAACCAGATCGACGCCTTCGGGCTGAACACCGACCAGGCCCGCTTCACCCGCCTGTTCTTCCAGCCAGTGCTGGTGCTCTGGGCGCTGTGGTCCACCGACGCCTGGCGCGTGTTTCGTCCACGGAAAGCCAGGGGATGAGCATCCATTGGCCGCAGAAGAAGCAACATCCCCCGTGTAACCCTGAACCAAACCGTCCCTGATTTCAGCTTGCTGGAAGTGAAGAGTTGCTGGCCCTGGGCGATGAGATCAACCGGGACTAGCGCCTTCTATCTGCCCAGCGCTGCGCCTTCATGGGAAGGCCGATGGCTGCGCAACGGACGCTGCGGTGGCGTCGCGTTGATGCCGCCTCTTGGCTCGTAGCGTGACCCAAACACCCCTCGCCAACTCCAGCAGCAGGGCCGGATGCAGCAGGCGCAGCAGGATCTCCCGATAGGAGCCGCTGCCGGTGTACATGTCCCACTGCACCGCGCTCATGCGGCGCAGCGGGCCTGGCTGGCCTTGCTCGTCGAGGATCATCTGCATGACAGCGCTGCGGATCAAAGGACGGGTGCGCACCTGGCTGACCGCGGCGAAGATCAGCCGGCCGACCTGGTTGTCGTGCTCAATGGCCTGGCAGGCGGGCAGGTAATGGCGGTGGAAATCCTCGGCCGACACGCCATACTGCACCGCTGTGGCCGCCGCCGCCCTGGCCGTGCGAAAGGCCGAACCGATGCCATCCTTGAACAATCGCGTCGACGCGCTGTCGCCGATGAAGACCACGCGATCACCGTAGGGTTGGCGGGCGCCCAGCGTGTTGATGCGCGGCGCACACTGGCACGAGGGCTTCTCCAACACCATGCCCGGCGGCAGGCAGCGCCGCACCTCCGGCGCGGCCAAAAAGGCGTGCAGTAAGTCGTTGTCGATCTCCTCCCCCAGCAGGCAGACGGTCACGTACTCCCCCTTGGGGATCAACATGCCAAACTCCAGCCGCGGGATGTCCAGCAGGAAGACCTGGATGGCGTTGCCCAGGGTCTGGTCGACCGTGGCTGCGCCCAGGAAGTACTCGCGGATGAAGGTCTTGCTGGTTTCGGGCGGCTGGTAGCCGGGGACGATCTCGCTGAAGAGCTTGAGGGCCGCGCTGTTGACGCCGGTGGTGACCGCCAGCAGGTCGTAGGGACGGGCGTCATCCTCACGCGTGCTGACCGTAGGCCGGTCCCCCATCCAGCCCACGGCGCTGACGCGCTGGGCGATCACCTGCGCGCCCTGCGCTGCGGCCAGCCCCAACACGTGCGCGTCCAGCCCGGTCCAGGCGGCCCGGTACATGTCGCGCGGGCCGGCCCCGCGGTGCACCGCGCCGATGCGCTTTCCCGGCCGCGGCGGCGTGATGGTCGCGCTGCCGGCGTCCATGTGAACAACGTAGGAGTCGATCTCCCGCTGCACCACGCTGGGCGGCAAGTCGATCCCCTCCCCGGCCAGCAGTTGCACCAGGCTCTCGGAGACGATGCCGGCGCAGCCGTTGCAGCCCTGCGCGCCGATCTGCGTGAAGTCGCGCGGCTCGTAGATGTCCACGGCGACCCGCCGGCCAGCCTCCCTGGCCATGCCCAGCAGGAACCAGGCAAAGAACGCGCCGGCCGGCCCGCCGCCGATCACGGCCACGCGGGCGCCGTCCGCCAGTTGATAGGGTTGTGCATCAGCCATCGCCGCCTCCAGGATCGCTGTGACTCCAAGTATTATCGTGCAATCAATGCGCAACTATTATCTTAGCACAGGACAACTCGATTTGGCAAAACGGGATTCGCGGGGGCAGGCGGCCCCGCCATGACGCGCACCGCGCCAGCAGCGACCACTGGTGCAGTCGCTGCTGGCGACGGTGTCATGCTTGAAAACACCCGACCTGCTGCGAGCTAGAGACGCGCCCGGCAGTCATGCCACGGGCGGCCAGCGCCCGCTACGGCACGTACTGGCTGATCACGTAGCCCAGGTTGTTGTGGTTCTGGTCGGTCATGTGCAGCCAGAGCACGTTGTTGAGCTGGTAGCCGGGCGGCACTTGGGCTATGAACTGCACCGGCTGGCAGAATTGAAGCGGCGCGCCGTTGGTCATCCATCCGATACCGCCAGGCACCGGGAACGGTTGCCAACCCGGCGGGCCGCTAAGCGCCTGACCTCCAGGCGGCCAGGGGGGCGTTTGCTCGTTGAAGAAGATCTCCATGTCCCAGATCAGGCCGCTGAGCGATGGATTCTGCACGTGAACAGTGATGATCATCACGCCGTCGGCAGTGATGGAGAACGTGGAGACGACGCCTTCCAGGATCGGTTTCGGGGTTGCCGTTGGCGTTGGCGTGAATGTCGGCCGCGGTGTGTCGGTGGGCGTGGATGTTGCCGTGGGCGTGCTGGTGAACGTCGGCGTGGGCGTGTTGGTGAACGTCGGCGTCGGTGTGTTGGCCGCCGTCGCCGTATCGGTAGGTCGCGGCGTGGCCGTCGCTGTGGCGGTCGAGGTTGGCGTGTTGGTGGGGAGGGCCGTTGGCGTGCTGGTCGGCGTGGCGGTGTTCGATGGCGGCCGCGTCGGCGTGGGTGTGACCGTCGCCGTGGCGGTGGGCGTCGGCGTGCGGGTCGGGACCGGCGTGTAGGTTGCTGTGTGTGTTGGTGTGCGCGTTGGCGTCCGCGTCGGCGTGCGCGTTGGCGTCGGTGTGTTCGGTGTGAAGTTGATGAAGATGATCAGCTTCTCCAATACCGGCAGCGGCACCCATATGGCATAGCGAATGGTCGCCACGATCTGCCCGCCCGGCCCCATGATCGGCACGGCAATGGGCAGACTGGACCGGTAGTAGGACAGGATCGGCGGGATCTCCTGAATGACCGCGCTCAAGCGCAGAGGCTCCTGCACCGGCGTCCAGGTGGCGCCATCATCCAGGGAGATGTCCACAAACACGTCGAAGAAGCTATCGGCGGGAAAGTCGACGCCTGGTGTCTGTTGCATGATGCGCCCGAGTGAAAGACGCGTGGGGCTTTCGCGCATCCGCATAGGCCCTAGCGGCGTCATGCCGCGCAGGTCCATGGCGATGATTTCGGTCTCGATCTCCATGCGTCCATCGCCATCGCTGTCGTATGGATCGCCGCGCCGCACCTGCGATGGACCGTTGAGGGTGACGTGGGTCTGACCTGCGCCGGGGATATCCAGGGTCAGCAACAGGCCAGACGGGAATTCATCGATCCCGCCGGGCGGGAAGTCCGACGGCTGAAAGACCACCGTGGGATCGCGACCATCGCCCAGAACCACCGATTGACACACCGGGGTCTGCGCCTGATAGCCGGGCTGCATGATCTCTCGCACCGAATAGACGCCCGCGGGCAGATCGAGAAAGTCGGTCAGGCCGCGGTCATCGGTGAACTGCGTGGCCAGCGGGCTACCCTGGCAGGTAGCGCCGGCAAACAGGTCCATCTGCCAGCCGGGCAGTGGGTCCATCCCCGTCGCGTTGAGCTTGATGACAACGATGGAGTAGAACGGCCTCGGTGTGGGCGTGGCAGTGGGGGTTCGTGTTGGCGTGGGCGTAGCAGTCGGGGTAGGCGGCGTCTTGCACTTGCCGGAGCTTCCGGCGGAGTAGATGCTTCTAACCTCCAACGGCGTGAGCACGCGCGGGAAAATCTCCACCTCGTCCAACGCGCCCCTGTACAGCCCTGTGACCGACGACGAACGGCTGCCCATACGCAGAGGGCTGGTGTTGGTCAACGACCCGGGGCGGATCGTCGGATCAAAGGTTGCCACATGCACGCCGTCGACGTAGAAGCGGCCGCCCACGGTGCTGCTGCGATCCACCGTCACTGCAATGTGACGCCATTGGCCGTTGGCCACGAAAACGCCCGAGCCCCAGTTGGTGCAGGACGCCGAAGGCGCTGTAGAACAGATCGGCGAGCCGACGCCTTGCGCCATCTGAAAGCCCAATGTGCCATTGCCCAGAAACAGCGAGTACCCTTGAACAGTAGACCCCTCCACACGTTTGTCGAGCAGAAGTTGGACGCCGCTGGTGGCGTTGGTCTTGATCCAGGCGTCAATCGAAAAATTGCCCTGACCAAAGTTGAGCGATGGGTGGTCGGCGACCTGGACGTAGTCGTTGACGCCATCGAAGTTCAACGCGCCGGCGACCATGCCTGGCCCAGGCGTTGGCCCGTTGACATGCGTGCCATTGGTTGGAAACCCCGCGATGTCGAAGGCTGTCGTCCCGCTGGTCTCATCTAACGGCCACCAGGCCGCCATGCTGGGTGGAGGCGCCACGCAGGGAGGAAGGTAGGGGTAAAGCCGCACCGTGAGCGGGAAGTACAACTGATAGGCCGGCGTGTTCGTCGGCGGCGGTTGAAGATGCGCTGAGGCGCCAGGAACGCCCGCGCCGGTCCAAGAGATCAACGCAAGCCCGAAGACAAGCACCAGCGTGCAGCCGGACCAAAGCATAGCACGGACGACTGAAGAGCGGTTCATGATCCTGTCCTCCTTGGCGGGAAGCCTCAAACACCGGCGGCATCCGGCGTTTCGATGGCAGCTTTTTAGGCAGCCTATGTTGCGACGGCCAACTCTTGCCTCGAAGCCGCGGGCAAAGAGCAAGCGTCTATGGCATCCACCCACGTAAAACTAATATAGCACAAAGTCTTTACGCAGTCAACACAATCATTTTTCGCAGTCAGCAACTGCGCCCCACCCTGCTCGGCCAGACGCCTGCGCCGGGCTGAGCAACTGCCCCGTTTTGATCCAGAGGCGATCCTGCGTGGCATTACCGCCGATCAGCAAGCCTTTGTTGCGCTCAAATCTTCGCCTCGTCCGCCAGCCGCTGCGGGTCGAGCATGACGCTGCACCGATTGACCGCAGCAGCGCCTCAGGCTACGCAGCCAACTGGCGCAACGTTTCGAACATGATCTGCACGCCCAGCCGTAAGTTGGCCAGGGAGATGCGCTCGTCGTGGCCGTGGAAACGGGCCAACTCGCCAGGGGTAAGTATGGCAGGGAAGAGGCCGTAGCACTGCACGCCGCGCTGGCGGAAGAAGGCCGAGTCCGTGGTGCCAGGAGAGAGCATGGTCGTGGTCAGGCTGTCTGGCACAAGCTGCGTCAGCACGCGGGAGAGCACCTGGAAGAACTCAGCGCTGGAGTCCGAAGTGGTGGCTGGCGTAGGTGATTGCAGAATCTCGATCTCCACCCGCGGGTCGTTGATCAGACGGGACAGCCGTTTCACCACATCCTCCGGGGTGCGGTCAGGCAGCAAGCGCAGGTCCAGGGTCGCCTCGGCGCGGTCGGGGATGACGTTCTCCTTGCCGCCGGCGTGCAGCATGGTGATGCTCAGCGTATCTTTCAGCATCGCGGCGATGGTCGGGTTGGCGCTCAGCGCGGGCAGGGCTAGCCGGAAGACCAGGGGATTGCTTAGGTGCTTGAGCAGGAACGACTGCGGGAAGGGCATGCGGCTGCTCACGTCGGCGAACATGCGCTGCGGCACCGGGGGCAGCTCATAGGCCGCAGCCAGGCGCTGTACCCGCTCCAGAGCGCGCAGCAGGATGACGACAGCGTTCTCGCTGTGCGGCATGCCGCTGTGGCCCGGCTCGCCGTGGGCGATCAACTTCAGCCACAAATCGCGCTTCTCGGTGACAGCTACGGCGAAAACCGGCTGCGGCCCGAAGAAGTCTTGCAGGCCGAAGCTGCCCTCGTCCCAGACATACTCGGCTGCCAGCTCATCCCAGTGCTGTGCGATCATCCACTGCGCGCCGAAGTGGCCGCCCTTCTCCTCGTCGGCTGCGGCGAAGAAGATGATATCGCGCCGGCGCTGGGGCTGATGTTGGCGCAACAAATCCAGGGCCAACAACTGGATGATGCCCATGCCCTTCATGTCGATCGCGCCGCGGCCCCAGACGTAGCCATCGCGGATATCGCCGCCAAAGGGGTCGCACGACCAGCTTCGCCGGTCCGCCTCCACCACGTCCATGTGGTTGTAGAGCAAGATGGGGCGCTTGGAGCCGTCGCCGGGCAGGCGGGCCGTCAGATTGACGCGGCGCGGGCCAGCGGTGAACAGTTTGAGTGCGAAGCCGCGCGCTTGCAGCAGGCCAGCCAGGTACTCCGCGGCGGCTTGCTCGTCGCCTGGTGGGTTGAGGGAGGGGATTTTGAGGTAGTCGCTGAGCAGGCGGCCGGCCTGCGCTTCGATTTCGTTCCAGTTGATCATCGCAGGTGTACTCCAAGGCCGGGCCGAGCGGCTGGCAGGGCCCGGAAGGTCGTCCGATCCACGGCGTAACCGGCAGCCGGGTCGTTGCTGATGAACAAGGGGCCGATCAGCTCGCAGGCTTCGATTGCTGCGTGGGCCGTGACGAAGTGCAGCCCGGCGGCGCTGCCGATGGAACTCTCGCCCATGGAGCCGAGGATGCAGCGCAGTCCAGCCGCCTCGGCCACGGCCAGCATCTTGCCTGCCTGATACAGGCCGCCGCACTTCATCAGCTTGATGTTGATCATGTCGGCCGCGCCCTGACAGGCGATGCGCAGGACGTCGGCCGCGTTGTGGCAGCTTTCGTCGGCCATGATGGGGATCTCAGTGGCCGCCGCGACGGCCGCCAGCCCAGCCAGGTCGGCCGCGGCCACCGGCTGCTCGATCCAGTCGATGTTGAAGCCGGCCAGGCGGTCGATGGCGGCCAGGGCGGTGGCGGCATCTCGCCAGCCTTGGTTGATGTCCAGCCGCAGCGCCACCGACTGGCCGGCTGCGCTGCGGATCGTATGCAGCCGCTCCAGGTCCAGGTCGGGCGCCGAGCCGAGCTTGACCTTGAGCGTGGTTGCGCCCATGGCGGCGAAGTGCGCGCTCATGCCGGCCATGATCTCCGGCGTGTCCAGCGGGATGACAGGGTAAAGGTCGATGGCGGGTCGGGCCTTGCCGCCCAGCAGGTCGTAGACGGGCGCGCCCAAAGCCTGCCCCATCAGGTCATAAAGCGCCATATCGATAGCGGCGATGGCGGCCGGAAAAGTGGGGATTTGTCTGAAGCCTTCGCTCAGGATCGCTTCCAGGTCGAACGGGTTCCGGCCCACCAGGAACGCGGCAGCCCGCTGCAAGGCGGCGATGACCTGCGGCTGAGTCTCGCCGGTCACTTCGGGGTCAGGCGCAGCCTCGCCCAGCCCCAGGCGGCCGTCGTCGGTGAACACCTTGAGCAAGGCATAATTCAGGACGGGATAGCTGCCGTAGGCCACGGTCAGCGCCGTGGTGAGGGACAAGTCGAGCGGTAGGACTTCTACGGCGGTGATGTGCATGGCGTTCTCTCAAACAGGTTGGCGGCGGATGCGGAAGATGACGAAGACCAGCGGCAGCGCCAGCAGGTGAACGAAGGCGAACACCATGAACATCGCTTGGAAGCCGACCGAATCGACCAACACGCCGGCCAGCGGTTGCCCGCCAGCGATGCCGATGTTACCGACGGCCATAATCACCGAGAACATAAAGGCGGCGATGCGCGGATCGGAGAAGCCCATACCGATGGCGAGATAGGCGGTCTCGTAGTAGCCGAAGGCGAAGCCAAAGAGGAAGACCACGGCCCACATTATCCCTGCCCCAGGGGTGATGGCCAGGACAAACGTCACCGCCGAGGTCAACAGCAACGCAGCCAGCAGGCTGTTGCGCTCGCCGATCCGCCGCATCAGCGGGCCGCCAACCAGCCCGCCCAACACGGCGCCGATGCCAAAAACCGCCGTATACAGCCCGACGGCGGTCAGCGAGACGGCCAGCCCTTCGTTCAGGAAGGCGCCGATCATGCCCTGCGCGCTGTACAGAGCCAACGGATAGATTAGCCCCACCACCAGGAAGAGGAGGAAGGCCTTGTTCTTGAAGGAGGAAAAGGCGGCGCGGGAGAACTGCATCTCCGGCGCGCGTTCACGCGCTTCCTGCACCAGCAAGGCGATGATCAGCGTCAGGACGCCCAAACCGGCGACCAGGTAGAAGTTGACGTTCCATTGTCCTCGATCGGCGAAGACGCCCATCACAACGGCGGTGACGACCATGCTGAGGGCGCGGCCGCCGACCATCAAGCCCTGCACCAGGCCGCGGTCTTGGGCCGGCGTGGTGTCGATCGCCAGCCCGTCGGTGGTGGTGTCGTAGGTGGACATGCCCAGCGCGGCTAACACCATCAATCCCAGGTAGAGGCCGAACTGGCTGCCAGGGTTGACAGAGGGAACCAGCAGGAAGGCCAGGGTCTGCAGGATCAGCCCGGTTACGATGTAGGGTTTGCGGTGCCCCAGGCGCCACGGGCTGACGCGATCGCTGAGCAGGCCGATGACGATCTTGAGAATGAAGGGGGTCAGGGTGATCCCGCCAGCGATGCCGATCAATGAGTAAGACAGATCGAAGGAGCGCAGATAAAGGACGTTGAAGGCGGTGAAAAAGGTCAGCACCGCGCCTTCCAAGAAATAGACCGCAGCATAGAGCGTAAGACGTAGATAGCGAGCACGTTCAGCAGACATGGTCACCTTCCTTTCAGGGTTTACGGAGCGAGAACGTATTGACGCGCGGCCGAGGAGCACAGCCGCGTTCAGAAACCACAGGAAGAACCACAGATTGGCCGTCAGGATGAACGCCGGGAAGCAGGAGGCGTTCGGTCTCGTCCACCGTCAGCCCTCTGCGGCGCCCAAATAGGCGAGGAATGCCTGCGTGAGCTCGCGGGTCAGCTCGTCCGCTGGGTAACTCTGGCCGGCACGCACAGGCTCCCACAGCAAGAGCTCACGCGCGGCGAAGAACATCTGTTGAAAGCCCAGGCGGGTGGCCAGGTCGGGGTTGGGATGGGTTATCTCGGCCCGGCGGGCCAGCAAGATCGCCTGCAGGCGAGGGAACAGCTCATTCCAGGCCCGTTGCTCACGCTGGCGAAAGCGGCTATCGCCATGCAGGCGGCCCTTGAGGTTGAGCGAGCGCAGCACGCCCTGATCGTGGCTGTAGGTCGTCACAATGAAAGCCACGGCGTCCTGCACCAGGCGAGCCAGCGGCTGTTCCCCCCAACCGGGTGTGGCCAGCAGGGCATGGAACCTGGCCTCGAACTCGTCGAAGAAGCGTTCGTCCAGCGCCTGTAGCAGGCCATCTTTGTCGCGAAAACGGCCGTAGAACGCGCCGACCGATGTGCCGGCCGCCTCGACGACCTCGACCACGGTCAATTCGTCGAAGCTCTTGGTCTCCAGTATTTGCGCGGCTGCGTCCAGGATCTGGGTCATGGTCGCGCGGCTGCGCTCTTGGCGGGGCTGTTGCACCGGCTGATAAGAAGAGCGGACCATAAGGCGCACCAAATTAGAATTAGAATTCTAATTTTATTATAGACAGAGTTGGGAGGAAAGTCAAAAACGGGATGCGGAAAACTCAGACTTCCGCCTCTTCAGCCAACCGTTGCGGATCGAGGATGACGATGCGATGGCGGTCGAACTGGATCAGGCCGTCGTTGGCCATGCTGCGCAGGGTGCGGCCCACCATCTCGCGCACGGTGCCCAGCCGCGCGGCCATCTCCTCCTGGGTCAGCAGGCGCTGCACCACATCGCTGTCGCGGCTTTCGGCCTCCTCCAGCAGCAGGCGGGCCAGCCGACCGCGCACGCTGCGCATGGCCAGGTCATGCACCAACCCTACCGCCACGCGCGCCCGCGCGGCCAGATCCTCGATCAGCGCCCAGGCCAGGTCGGGGTGCTCCCGCGCCAGCCGCCGCAGATCGGCCCGGTCGATGCGCCACAGCACCACATCGGTATGGGCCACTGCGTGCGCGGGGTTGGGTCCGCCGTCCAGCGTCGCCACGTCGTTGAAGGTATCGCCCCGCTCCACCAGGTGCATGATGTACTCGCGACCCTCCAGCGAAATGCGACTGATCTTGATCGTCCCCGCTTCGACGATGAACATGCCGGCCGTCGACTCCCCTTCCAGAAAGATGGTTTCGCCCTCGACGTAGCGCAGGCAGACCGCCGCGTCGGTCAGCGCGTCGATGGCAGCCGGCGACACTGCGCGCAGGAAGCGCACCTCGGTGAGAAGGCGACGGACGGTGGACTTCTGGCAGGCAGGCTGAGTGGGCATGGGTGCTTCTACAAGGCGGCGCAAATCGGAAAGCAGCGGTGTAGCCAGTCTACCATAGTTTCGCCCGAAAACCCAACACGTCAACTGCGCTTTAGGGCCTCTCAAAAATCCGGCATCATGTCATTCTGAGCGGGTCGAACGGCCAAAGTGGTTAGCGCATAGCTCTCAGTACGGCGCCAATCGGCTTATGCGCACACAAAGCCAGCGAAGAATCTCCTCGTGGGAAACGTCGAGATGCTTCGGCGGACCTACTAAGAAACTGGCATTATGTCATGCTGAGGTCCGCCGAAGCATCCCCAGTTTCTCCTTCAGTACGAACGGCGCTGCGGCGCCTTATGCAACTCAGCATGACACTCAGTGGGACTTCTGAGACGCCCTGACAGCGCTTTACCAGCGCAACGAATCTTGACGCCAGGCGCGAATTGAGCGACAATCGGGCGCAATACGCATCTGATCGCCTTCATTTTATTGGAGTTGCACCGTTATGTCGAATTCATCGCCAGAGTCGCAGCTTGTCACTGCCGAAGAGCCGCAAGACTTCAAAACCCGCGCCATCAGCCTGATCGGCTACATCTTGGGCATCTCCTACCCGCTGCTGGCGCTGTCCACCGGCGCGCGCGGGTTGTACCAGTTCTTCCTGCGCGACGACCTGACCAAGCTGGGCCCGGCGCTGTCGGTGCTGACAGCCCTGCTCTACCTCGTCGCGGCCATCGGCTTCTTCAAGCGCACCGCCCGTTGGTGGCACATCTCGGTCTACGCGCTGGGCGTCGAGACGATCCTCACCTTGATCGTCGGCACGCTGAGCTTCATCATCCCCGACGTCATCGGCAGCACCGCCTGGCGCCACTTCGGCCAGGACTACGGCTTCTTCCCGCTCTTCCAGCCGCTGCTGGGCCTGATCTACCTGCTCTGGCGGCCGACGCGCGTGGCCTTTGGCGTTGAGTAACAAGGTGGCAAGTTGCAAGTTGCAAGTTGCAGGTTGCAAGTGCTGCCCCCGTGACCATCGCGTGTAAGTACGACTCACTGCCGCCTGCCACCTGCCACCTGCCGCCTGCCACCTGCCACCTGCCACCTGCAACTCCCATGTCCCGCACCATCTCCGTCTTCGACATCATCGGCCCGATCATGGTTGGCCCCTCCAGCTCGCACACGGCCGGCGCGGTGCGGCTGGGACAGGTGGCGCGCGCCATTTTGGGCAGCCAGCCGCGCACTGCCACCATTGAGCTGCACGGTTCCTTCGCGCAGACCGGCCAGGGCCACGGCACCGACCGCGGCGTCGTGGCCGGCCTGCTGGGCATGCCCACCGATGACCCCGACCTGCGGCGCAGCTTTGAGCTGGCCGAGCAGGCCGGGCTGACTTTTCGTTTCGAGACCGTGGATCTGGGGGAGGACGCTCACCCCAACACGGCGCGGCTGACCGTCGGCGACGGTCAGCGCACGGTGCAGGTGACAGGCTGCTCCATCGGCGGCGGGCTGGTGGAGATCACCGAAGTGGACGGCTATGGCGTGCATTTCGGCTGCGAGTACGACACGCTGCTTGTGCTGGCCGAGGACCGGCCCGGCACCATCAACCAGGTCACCGGCTGGCTGGCGCGGCAGGGGATCAACATCGCCTTTCTGCGCGTCGAGCGCGACAAACGGGGCGGCGATGCGATCATGATCATCGAGACCGATCACATGGTCGATCCCCAAATCCTGGAGGCGTTCGAGGATTACGTCTGGGTGCGCTGGGTGCGCCAGGTGCCCAAGGTTGAAATGTAGCGCTACAGGTGGAAATCGCCCGCCGCCTCAGGCTGGTACACAATCTGCTTGACCTGCAAGCGGCGCGTGCCGGCTGGCACGGCCCACTCAAAGATGTCCCCCACCTCGTAGCCCAACATCCCGGTGCCGATGGGCGCCAGCACAGAGATCCTGCCAGCAGCAATGTCAGCGTCTTCCGGAAAAACCAGGGTATAGGTCTCCTCTTCCCCGCTCTCCAAATCCTGCAACACCACGACTGAATTCATTGTGATCACGCTGTGGGGCACCGCCTGAGGAGCGACAGTCTCGGCCCGTTCCAGCTCAGCGTTCAGATTGGCCAAATCCTCACGGCCGCGAAAATTGGTGTGGGAAGCCTCCTCCAACAACTGTTGCAAGCGGCGGCGGTCAAACTCGGTAATTTGAATAGACTTGTTGCTCATGGTACTGGGTCCTTGCCAGAAAAAAGCATTGGGATGGTAGTTTTGATCCAGCATCAGTATAGCGCCAAGCGTTGGCTGCTGCAAGTCAAAGGAGCATGAAGATCAATCGACTTGCAGAACCAGTTGATAAGCGCTAAAATGACATTGCACTTTGTCACCGATCTGACACAATTTCAGGCAATGAAGCCAGGAGACCCCCCACATGTCATCACGCCACATCCCCCAAACCATGGGCCAGCAGTTCGGCCGGCGCTCATGGGCCGAGCCCTGGAAGATCAAGATGGTCGAGCCGCTGCACGTAACCAGCCGAGAGCAACGCCAGCAGGCGCTGACCGAAGCCGGCTACAACACCTTCCTGCTCCACTCGGACGACGTCTACATCGACCTGTTGACCGACAGCGGCACCAGCGCGATGAGCGACCGCCAATGGGCCGGCATGATGCTGGGCGACGAGGCCTACGCCGGCAGCCGCAACTTCTACAACCTGGAGAACGCGGTCCAAACCTACTACGGCTACCGCCATCTCGTCCCCACCCACCAGGGCCGCGGGGCTGAGCACCTGCTCTCGCGCGCGGCCATCAAGCCAGGCCAGTGGGTGGCCGGCAACATGTACTTCACCACCACCCGCCTGCACCAGGAGCTGGCCGGCGCGACCTTCGTCGACGTGATCATCGACGAGGCGCACGATCCGACCAACCTGCACCCCTTCAAGGGCAACATCGACCTGGACAAGCTGGAGAGCTTGATCCAGCGCGTCGGCGCAGAGAACGTGGCCTACGTCAGCCTGGCCGGCACGGTCAACATGGCCGGCGGCCAGCCGGTGAGCATGGCCAACGTCAAGGCGCTGCGCGAGCTGTGCGACCGCTACGGCGTCAAGATCTACCTGGACGCCACGCGCATGGTGGAAAACGCGCTGTTCATCCAGGAACGCGAGGAGGGCTACGCCGGCCGCACCATCGCCCAGATCCTGCGCGAGTTCTGCGACTACACCGACGGCGGCTGGATCAGCGCCAAGAAGGACAGCCTGGTCAACATCGGCGGCTGGCTGGCGGTCAACGACTGGACCCTGTTCGAGGAGCTGCGCAACCAGGTGGTGATCTTCGAGGGGCTGCACACCTATGGCGGGCTGGCCGGCCGCGACATGGAGGCCATGGCCATCGGCATCGTCGAGTCGGTGCAGGACGAGCACGTGCGCTCGCGCGTCGGCCAGGTGCGCTACCTGGGCGAGCTGCTGACCGACTGGGATGTGCCGATGGTGCAGCCGGTGGGCGGCCACGCCATCTTCCTGGACGCCAAACGCTTCTACCCCCACCTACCGCAGGATCGCTTCCCGGCGCAGACGCTGGCGGCCGAGCTGTATCTCGACTCCGGCATCCGCAGCATGGAGCGCGGCATCGTCAGCGCGGGCCGCAACGCGCAGACCGGCGACCACTACTACCCCAAGCTGGAGCTGACCCGCCTGACCATCCCCCGCCGCGTCTACACCCAGGCGCACATGGACGTGACGGCCGAGGCCGTCAAGGCGGTCTACGACGCGCGCGAGCAGGCACGCGGGCTACAGATGGTCTACGAGCCGAAGTATCTCCGCTTCTTCCAGGCCCGGTTCGAGCCGCTGTAAGGCGGCGTTGCGGGTTATGCAGGACCCCGCCTTGGAAAGGTGGGGCTTCGCCGGCAAGCTCCACACTTCCAGTGTGGAGTGCCA
>CAZVGR010000072.1:0-9247 GCA_964626845.1 uncultured Anaerolinea sp. | reverse complement strand
CACCTTGGAAAGGTGGGGCTTCGCCGGCAAGCTCCACACTTCCAGTGTGGAGTGCTAGCACACCCACAAACCGCGTGCCCGCCTGCACGTTGCCATCCTTTCCTCCCTGCCGCTGGATGCTGGCCGCGTCGCCGTCCACGCCTACTCCGGCGCGCAGATCGACGGGCAGACGACGGTGCAGGCAGTGCGCAATCTGATCGCCGCAGTGCATGCGCGGAGACAACCATGACTGACGACCAACCGCTAGCCCAGCGCACAGGCGCGCCGCAGCCCAACCGCCTGTATTTCCTCGACAATCTCCGCGCCACGGTGATCGTGTTCGTGGTGGTGCTGCACACTTTTCTGAGCTACATGGTCTATGCTCCGCCGTGGTGGTATGTCCTGGACCCGGCGCGCAGTGTGCTTTTCGATTGGGCTGTGATCCTGGTTCCTGGGCGTCCTGTTTCTCTTCTACGCCCTGCTGAGCGCCAGCTATGACGAAAGCGCGCGGCTGCGCGGCTGGCAGCGGGTGTTGGCCGCGCCCTCGTGGCGGCATTTCCTCGGTTTTGGCGCCATCATGACGGCGGCATTCTTCCTGCTCAGCCTGCGGTGGACGCCAGACGACTGGCGACATATGTGGCTGCTCGTCTATCAGCCGGTGCGCTTTCCCCTGTACATCGGCTACTTCTGCCTCGGCCTCTATGCCGACCGGCGCGGCTGGTTCGCTCCGGGCGGCTACGCGCCTGGCATCGATCGCTGGCTGCCGATCTTCCTGGTGACCGGCCTGTTGTACGCCGGCCACATTATGTTGCAGCTTTTCGGCCCGCCGGGAACGCTTTGGCATCAAGCAGTCACCGCCGTGTTGTTCAACGCCTTCTGCCTGGCAGCCTTGATGGCGGGCCTGAGCCTGTTCCGTGCATCCGTGAACAGCCAGGGTCGCAACTGGCGCAGCCTGGCCCGCAACTCGTATGGCATCTACTACCTGCACCCGCTGGTCCTCTACCCGCTGGCTTATCTCTTCGTGGCGCTTCCGCTGCCGATCTTCCTCAAGGCAGCCGCGCTGATCGCGCTGACGCTGCTGTCCTGCTGGGCATTGAGCGAGTTCGTGCTGACGCGCGCGCCAGGGCTGCGCCGGGCCTTTGGACCCGGTTCGGCTGTCCGGCACGGTCAACATGGTCGGCGGCCAGCCGATGAGCATGGCTAACGTCAGGGGTCGATCTCAACGCAACTTTGCTGAGAACTTCCCCATCATGTATACTGTGACTCCAACTTCAGACCGTATGGCAGAGGATCGAAACTCCGAGGTAACAATGGACTGGCGAAATCACATCCACTCTGACCCAAGAATCCTGCAAGGCAAGCCTGTTGTCAAAGGAACACGTCTGGCAGTAGACTTCATCCTTAGCTTATATGCCGCTGGCTGGACGCAACAACAGATCCTCGAGAGCTATCCAACGCTAACACCGGAGGCGTTGCGCGCGGTCTTTGCCTTCTCGGCTGAGTGCATACGCGAAGAGGCTCTCTACGCTGTTCCCGTGCCTGCCTGATGCTATTCCTTGCTGACGAGAACTTCCCTCTACCAAGCGTCAAAAAACGCTCCTGCTGGATGCATGATCCAGCAGGAGCGTTTCGCGTCACCAACCTACCAATCTACCAACCTACCTTGCTTCCGGCACAAACCCCTCGATCACGCTCCGCCCCGTCATCTCCTCCGGCTGGGGGATGCCCAGCAAATCCAGCACCGTCGGCGCGACGTCGGCCAGAATACCGCGCGGCCGCAGGGCATAGTAGCCCTCGCCGATGACGAAGCAGGCCACCGGCTGGACGGTGTGATAGGTGTGCGGCTCGCCGGTGAGCAGGTCGCGCATGCGCTCGCAGTTGCCGTGGTCGGCCGTGACGATGGCCACGCCGCCCTTGGCCACCACGGCCTCCACGACGCGGTTGGCGCACTCGTCCACTGTCTCCACCGCCTTGATGGCCGCCTCCAGCACGCCGGTGTGGCCCACCATATCGGGGTTGGCAAAGTTTAGCAGGATGAAGGCATCGTCGTACTTGGCGATGCGGTTCAGCACGGCCTCGGTCAGCGGGTAGGCGCTCATCTCCGGCTGCAGGTCGTAAGTGGCCACCTTGGGCGACGGCTCCAGATGGCGCGACTCACCGTCGAAGATCGCCTCGCGGCCGCCGTTAAAGAAGTAGGTCACGTGCGGGTACTTCTCGGTCTCGGCCGAGTGGAATTGATCCAGCCCGGCCTTGCTGAGCACCTCGGCCAGCGGATTGGTGATCTCGACCTCGGGGAAGATGATCTTGGCCGGCAGGCGCACGTCGTACTGCGTCATGGTCAGCAGATCCAGGTCGGGGA
The DNA here is from genome assembly GCA_964626845.1 of uncultured Anaerolinea sp. Lineage (GTDB taxonomy): Bacteria > Chloroflexota > Anaerolineae > JAAEKA01 > JAAEKA01 > JAAEKA01. Next base: position 6,909 of record CAZVGR010000072.1, on the reverse strand, counting down.
TGAACGCCCGCTCGAAGCCGTCGAAGTCGGGGAAGGCGAAGGCGTTGGCCAACTGGCGGGCCCGGTCGGCGCGGAAGTTGAAGAAGAGCAGGCAGTCGCCCGGCTTGACCAGCACGTCGGCCTCGCCCACGTCGATAGCCACCGGCCAGACGAACTCGTCGGTAACGCCCTCGGCATAGGAGCGGGCCAGCGCCTCGCTGGCGGTGGCGGCTGTGCGGCCCTCGTGGCCCTGGTGCAGCGCGATGACGTTGTAGCCCAGCACCGTGCGCTGCCAGCGGCGGTCGCGGTCCATGGTGTAGTAGCGGCCGCTGACCGAGGCGATCACCGCCTTGCTGCTGGCCAGGCGCGCTTCCAGCGCGCGGGCATAGACGATGCCGTTCTCGGACGGCGTGTCGCGGCCGTCGGTGATCAGGTGCAACACCGGCGCGATGCCCGCCGCGTTGGCGATGTCGACCAGCGCGTTCATGTGGGCGACGTGGCTGTGTACGCCGCCGTCGCTGAACAGGCCGATCAGGTGCAGCTTGCCCTTGTTTGCCTTGAGCCGGTTCAGTGCGTCGCCCAGCACCTGGTTCCTGGCCAGCGATCCATCCTGGATGGCCAGGTTGATGCGCGTGAAGTCCTGGTAGACCACGCGGCCCGCGCCCAGGTTGAGATGGCCCACCTCCGAGTTGCCCATCTGCCCCTCCGGCAGGCCGACCGCCAGACCTGACGCGTCCAGCACACAGCGCTCCAGCGTCTGGTTCCAGCGGTCGTAGTTGGGTGTCTCGCCCAGCGCTACCGCGTTGTATGCCTTCATCTCGCGGATGCCCCATCCGTCCATGATGATCAAGGCCACAGGTTTGACGTGATTTTCAAGCATAGTTGTTGTACCTTTTCAATGGCTTGACTGATGGCAAAATGCCAAAAAAAACCTGTCGGATCACGGATCCCACAGGAGCAGTGACCAATCTACCAATCTACCAATCTACCAATCACCCAATCACCTCCCCAACACCACCATCGCCGCATTGCGCCCATTGACCGCGATCACGCTGCCGCCGGGATGGGTGGCCGCGCCGCACAGGTAGACGCCGTCCATGGGCGTGGCGTAGCTCAGCCGCTGATCCCATAGGTACTGCGGCAGGATCTCGCCCTGGAAGATGTGCCCGCCAGCCAGGCCGACACGCTGCTCGATGTCGCGCGGGCCGATGACCTCATAATGCAGGATGGCGTCGGGGATGTTGGAGCAGAAACGGGCGATGGACTCCAGCGCGACCTGGCCGGCCCGCTCGCGCCAGTCGTCCCAATTCCCTTGCGTGAAGTTGTAGGGCACGTACTGGGCGAAGACGCTCATCAGATGCGCGCCGGCCGGCGCAACCGAGTTGTCGAAGGCGGTTTGGAAGTAGAGCTCGGTCCACAGCCGGTCGGGCAGGCCGCCGGACCGCGCGATGCCGTAGGCCCGCCGCCACTCGTCCTTGGTCAGCGGTGTGTTGATCTGGCCGCGGTGGTGGGTCTCGTCGACGCCGGGCTTGGCGGTGAAGTTGGGCAGCTCAGCCAGGGCCACGCTGACCTTCATGCTGCAACCCTCGATGGGCACAGCCTCTACCTGGGCGCGCCAGCCGGGATCGGCTGCGTCGCCCAGCAAGCCCAGCGTCGTGCGCGGGTCGGCGTTGGAGACGACCACCGGCGCGTAGATGCGCCCGCCGCCGGCCAGCTCGACGCCCTCGCCGGGCAGGATGCGGGCCACTGGCACGCCCGCCGCCACGGTTGCGCCGAGATCGCGCGCGACGTCGCACAGGATGAAGGAGACCATGCCCATGCCGCCGCGCACGTAGCCCCACATGCCGGGCATGCCGCCCAGCCGGCCGCTGGAGTGGTGGAAGTTGACCGAGGCCGTGCCGGGGTCGAAGGGGCTGGCGAAGGTGCCGATCACCCCCTGGCCCAGGTAGGCCATCTGCAGGCGCTCGTCGCTCAGATAGCGCTCGACGTACTCGGCCATGGACCAGTCAAAGAGCAGCCCCCTCGCCTCGTCGTCGCCGGCCAGCCGCTGCTCGATCTGCTCGCGGCCAGGCGCCGGGTTGAGCCACACGTCGTCAGGGGAGAACGCGCCGCCCAGCGGGCCGGCCGGCCGCAGCGCGTTGCGCGCCCGGCGCATCACGTCGCCCATAGCCCGCCAGCCAACCAGATCCTGCGGCGCAAAGCGCTTGATCTCGGCCTCGCAGGCGTCGTCGTCCTCCGGCAACTGCACGTAGCTGCCGTCCTCAAAGGGCACGAACATGCCGGCCGTGGCTGGCGTCCAGTGGTAGCCCCAGGCCGGGAAGTCCAGTTCCTCGATCACCAGCGGGTGGAGCAGGCCGCACAGGTAGGCGCAGGGCGAGACGCGGAAGCCGGGCCACGGCTCCTCCAGCGTGCAGGCGCCGCCGACCCGCTCGCGCGCCTCCAGCACCAGAACCTTCTTGCCCGCACGCGCCAGATAGGCCGCACAGGCCAGCCCGTTGTGCCCCGCGCCAACGACGATCACATCCCAGCGCCGCGCGGCCAGCTCCTTGACCGGCATGGGCAGGCCGATGACGCCGAGGGTGTGGCGGGCGGAGATTCCGGATACAGAAGACTCGACAGGTAGTGTCATGATCTGGCTCAAGCCACAACTCGGGCGGTGAATTCTTGATCAAGGGGCAACTGGAAGCTGCCGGCCACCACGCCGGGCACGGTGATGTCTTCGTCCAACGACTCCCAGCGCAGGGCATAGCCGTTGAGACGCAACGAGACCTCTTTCAACTGCTGATTGGTTGCCGATCGCAGGATACGGAAACGGTCAGCAGGAAAGCCAACGATCCGCCCATCGGTGAGCTCGAGAAAGATGTAACGGTCCTGCGCCCAGGCGCGCAGAGCTGCGGGTTCAGTCACGGAAATCGGTTGTTCAGCGATTAAGGTGGTCATTATATGCTCTCATGAGGAGGCCGTGATTCTGATACACCAGCCGCTCCATCTCGCGGACGACATGGGGCGCCACGTTCTTGTTGCGCGCTAACCGGACGGGATCAAGCCAGAACTTGCACTCACCGTCGGGCGTCGCAACGTGAATGTGGGGCGGCTCGTTGCGCTCGTCGGAGTAAAAGTGGAAGCGAAACGATCGTATGCGCAGGGCTGTCGGCATGGTTGAGTTGTCCGGCGCTATGGCTACACCGGCCGCACCACCAGCACCGGCAGCGTTGCGTTGGCCAGCACCTTGTGGCTGACGCTGCCCAGCAACATGCCGGCCAACTGGCCGTAGCCGCGCGTGCCCATGACGATCAGGTCGCAGCCGCTGTGCTCAGCCACAGCCAGGATGGCCTCGGCCGGCGGGCCCTGCAGGATTTCGGCGTTGGCATCGACGCCATCGCCAACCAGTTGTTCGACCACCGGTGCTACGATCTGCTCAGCTTCGGCCAGATTCTCATGAATCAACTGGCTGAAGTCCGGCTCGCCCAGAAAGGCCGGCACGCGGGGGTAGGCGTGCAGCACAATCACCTGAGCGCCGGTCAACTGGGCCAACTGGCCGGTGTAGCGCGCCGCCTCGGCCGCGCTGGGTGAGCCATCGGTTGCCAACAGAATCTTGGTGAACATCGTCGTCCTCCTTGTTGTACGGTAAGACATCGTCGTCTTGCCCTACTATACCACAGGTGAGGAGGGTTGTCACGCGGGCGGCGTTGCGCGGCTAGATTCGCCAGATCCTTCGTGTTTTGGAAACCCGAAGGATCTGGCGACATGTCCCTATCGGCGGCGGCGATGGCCGCGCTGCTCAGGGGACGCGCTGGCAGGCGGCCGAGGGACGGCTGGCAGATCGAAGCCGGGCTGATCCAGGCCGGCCAGCAGCAGCCGGCGCAGCTCGCGGTCGATGGCTGGGTCGGTCTCGACAGGCTGGTAGGCCGCCAGCCGGCGCTCGACCTCGGCCTGGGCGCGCTGCAACAGCGTCGTGCGGCCGGCCTTGACCCAGCTATCCTCGCTCTGCCGGTCCCAGATCGGGCCAGGCGTGTACAGCGCATTGCGGTAGTGGGCAACCGTGTGCGCTGCGGTCAGCAGGTTGCCCTCGGCCAGTTGCTCGGCCACCAGGCCGCCGGCCGGCAGGTCATCCAGCGCCTCGAAGGGACGCACCAGGTGCAGCGCCTGGCCGCACAGCTCGTCGTCCAGCAGCAGCTTGGGCAGGCTGAAGGCGATGGTGTAGTCCAGCATGCCCGGCCCTGAGACCGAGTTGACGCCGGCCAGCGCGGCCAGCAGCGCGCCGCCGAAGCTCTCGGCCCCGGCTTGCGCATCCACGGCCCGGTTCTCGCTCATGCCCAGGTAGGTCTGGGTGGGCAGGCCCAGATGCTTGGCCACCGCCACGTAGGCCAGGTCCAACCGCATGGCCTCCACGGCCGTCATGGGCGCGGTGGTCTCGCGCATGTGAAACGCAGCCGGCGCGCCGCCAAAGAGCACCGCCGCGCCCGGCCGCACGATCTGCGCCATGACGATGCCGGCCAGCACGTCCACAGTATGAAAGACCGTTGCGCCGATCACTGTCACCGGCGCCACCAGTCCCATCAGCGTCACCGGCACGATCTCGACCGGAATGCCCCACTCGACGCAGTCCAGCAGGTTCTGGCACGAGTCCTCGCTGTAGCGAAAGTTGCCCGTGGCGGTGATGGTAAAGATCGCCTGCGGCCGCGCGGCCATGTCGGCCCGGTCGCGGCGGAAGAGGGCCAGCATCTCGGCCATGCGCGGGACGCCGTACTCGGTGAACGCGCCCGAGACTACCGGCCGCTGCGCCTGCGTCAGCACCAGGTAGAGCCGCCAGGCGTCGGTGATCTCAGCCGGCACGTCGGCCGTGGAGAAGGCCGTGGCCAGGTAGGCGATGTGCTCCAGCCCGCCGGCCAGCCGCACGTAGTCCACGAAGTCGGCCGTCAGCGCCGGCCGCCGCACGCCTGTTCGGTGGTCGAAGACGTACAGGCCGCTGGAGCCGGGGACGAAATGCACCCGGTCGCCGGCCAGGGTGGCGTGAGGCTGGCCGGCCCGGTCATAGAGCGTGATGGCGCGCGGCGCGCTGGCCAGCGCACGCTCGACCACGTCCGGTGGAAACAGCACGCGTTCCCCCGTCGCGTCCAGCGGCAAACCGGCATCCAGCAGCCGCTGCCGCAGCGCCTGCCCGCGCACTTCGATACCGATCTCGGCCAGGATGTGTTTGGACTCGGCGAGGATGGCGTCGATTTGTGAGGGGGTGAGGACTTGCAGAGTCGGGCGCATCTGAGTTGCCTCAAGAATCCGAACTGATGTCATGAACCGCAAACCATGTCTCTATCAATAACAAAAGATCCTCAACGTTGGTGACAGTCGAGGGTTCGGGCTCCCTGTGCCCGGCCACGTGGGTATGATGGGGAGCTGTGGCAACATCCGGCCAATGGGGTGCATTGTCCCAGCGTTGGCGCAGGTCGCCGTTGGCTTCCATCCACTGATAGGCATACTTGCGACTGCCGTCAGCGAAGAAGTAGTCACGTAGCTCAAGACGGCTGTCATCGCGCAAAACAGCCGCAATCTGGAGCATGTACGTCTCACCTTCTTGTTCATAGCGCAGGACGCGCCATGATTGAAAGAGCGCAGCGTGAGTATCGAACAGTTGCAGCATGGACTAGCGGGGAGCTAGGGCAGCCAATTGCGCCTGAATCGTTTCGACGGCATCAGCATACCACTGCCATTCAAGATAGGCGTCGTCAGCCTCAGAATCCTCTTGCCCAGGTTGCTCATAGCGCGCCCGCATCTTCTCCAGCGAGCAACCCCACGTTCGTTCTAATTGCTGAACCCCCGCCTGAAAGCGCGTCAGACGCCCCAACAAGATCATGCGAGCTTGCTGGCGCGCCGCTGCCAAGGGGTCGGAATAGCCTAACGTAGCCAGGATGGCCTCGGTTGTGTAATTGGTCGCAGTTCCTTGCACTCGAACACCTCCGTGACTCTTACTTTGCACGAATTATACTTACTCAGCCACCACCTGCCAAGCGTGCCCCGACCGAAAAGCATTATGTGTAAGTCACGTGATCGACGCGATACACACTCGCCCATCCCGCGTCATAGCACGCCCGCACATTGTAGTCATAGCGAAAACCTGGCTGGATGTTCACCGTGTCTGCAAAAGTCCGAATTGCCCCATTGCCCACAAAGTGCCGGTAATCCCACACTGTGGCGGGTGGCGGTGTTACACCCAGATTTATCCCCTGGGTGCGAGCAACGCCAAAGTACGGCGGGTCTGGAGCGGTTGTGGGATAGTTCCAGTAGAAGTAAATTGGTCCGTTGGGGTACTCACAGGCCAGAGCCGTGCCATAAGGTGTGGCAAGAGTTGGTGTAGGAAGCGGTGTATTGGTAGGAGTAGGAGTATACGTTGGTTGGGCAGGTGTTGGTGGACATGAGCCGACCCACTCTCGACACAACCAGTCCCAGTTGGCTCCAGTTGTGCAGGGTGGAAAGTCCCCATTTATGACATTCACACCAGGTGCTCCCTGGGCACAGGTTCCGTAACCATTATTTTCTTGTAGGCCACCATTCACACACCTTCTACTTCCCCATTCCCAACATACTGAACCACCACTACAGCTCCAGCCTGAGTACTGACACCAAGAAGCAGAATTACAATTTGTGCAACAATGTGCAGGTCCATTAGGATTAGGCCAGATGGGATTGGTAGCCGAAGCACAGTTGTCTGGAATCGTACAAACGTTACAAGGGTTAGGTGTAGGTGATATACCAGGCGGAGGGGTATTAGTAGGTGCTCCTGGCGGCGTAGTCGGCGCCGGCGTGCTGCCTGGGGGAGTGGTGGGGGTGGGAGGGATAGGCTCCTGAGTCACAGCATGTGTAACAACCAGTTCCACAAGACAATACCTTCGCCAATTACGGGCCTCGCGAACCCGGGATTGACGGATGAATAGC
>CAZVGR010000071.1:19751-26080 GCA_964626845.1 uncultured Anaerolinea sp. | reverse complement strand
CAAACCAGAGCTTACACAGTTGCTCACATCAGCCTAATTTGGCGAAGGTATTGCAATACCGCCGGCAGCAGCGAATTCAATGCGGTCAGCGCAATCGTTACAAAGCCCGCAGCGAATGCACTGCCGTTATTGCAGCGTAAACGCAAACCGATATGTTGGATTGTCGAACCAATAGCAATGGATACGGCCACACGCTTGTAGACGTTGTCCAATCAATACCGCCAGTGGACTCGGTATGCGAGCAAACAAGTGAATGTCGGTGACACCCTGTGCATTCAGTCGGCGGATGACTTGACCAACCTGATTTGCATATGCTACTGCGTAGCCCTCCGTGACATTCGCAATGGGCTGGCCACGATCCTCCAGTTTCATCTGTAACCAGCTGTCTGTAACAAGATTTGACCCCTCAGAATACTTTTCAATAGCTTCGCTGATAGGGACTTGGGACGTCAGTTCAACCACGACAGATCGACGGTGGTTTTCTAGTGGCCGTATCCATTTTGGTTCAAAGATTACATTGGCAGTGGCGCCATCAGATAGCCAGAACTGCTGTTTGAAGTCACTTACCTCAGCCTTGCGCGCCCAAACGCCCAATCTGGCGAGTCTTAAATTGAAACAAAACCCGACTGCAAAGGCTGCAGGTACAGGAAGTTGGCAAATGATCTGGATTCTCGCCCTATCGCTTTGACTCAAGAGCTGGCTTCGCACTGCCAGCAGCGCCGTGAGAAGATTTTCCTCCCATTCCGTAGGAGAAGGGAAGTGATTTGTGCTCAGTTTGTTTCGCCAGTCCAAATCCAGTAAAACTGAGTCAGGTCTGCCTTCACGAGTTCTGATCGCAATGTTCATCGTTGCGGGTCCACCTCGTCTGGAAAAGCCGTAATGAAAGACCTCATTCAGAACACGGTCAACCAGTTCGTTGCAAGGGGTTTCCTGAGCTAAGATCTGAATCCTCTCGGGATCGATGCCAAGCAATTCAACCGACTGCAAAAAATGTGCGAAAGCTAGTCGTGGCAACACAACAAACACAGGGCAACGACTCTCGATTTGCGGCAAGTAACTCTGCACTTTGCCCGCGAATTGCAGTAGAGTGGAATCGGTGATGTCGGAAGCCGCATTTTCCCGAGAGCACACGATACCGTCAGGCAGGACTGTACTCAACTGAGGGAAAGCGGAAGCAGCAGTCCAAGTTCTTGCTTCGATGACACGTATTCCTCTGATCCGTAGCAATTCTTCAATTGGTGTTGAACTGTCAAGGTGGGAGTGACAAACACTGATCACCTGAAGTGGCGTGTCGATCAGCCTCTCAACTGTAGGCAGTGTTGTCAGATTGGCGAAGAAGTCTGGATAATACTTCACGATAAGCTGCGGGTAGGCAGCCAATCTCTCCGCAATATTGTCCCAGAACCAGATAAAAACCGGGAAACTTCTATGCTCCACTTCAAGTTGGCAGATTTTGTCGACAATCTCCTGGGTGTGGGTATCTCTGCGCCCAGTGGTAACGATGATCAAGCTTTCCAATTCGTGCGGAAAGCTCCTGGCGTCATTAACCTCAGTCTCGATTTCGTCCTTGGAAAGCTGTTTTCTTGTCTTTCGCAATTTGCATTGAGCGCCACGATACTTGCCGCCAAGGTCAATCGGTTGTCCATATACATCAACACCATACTGCTTCTGTCCGCTGCGCCCGAGCCTATCCGTGTGAGGATTGCCCCATTCAAGCGCGCAAATATCCCTCACCATCCGCTCAAATTCGTCTGGATCCGTTGGCTGTGGAAAATTGGTGTCCAAGCGGGAAGGCATCGGCAACACTCATTTCGGGCTATCATGCGATGAGGGACCAAGCCATTGCCCCGTATCGAGCCAGATTTCGTAATAATACAACCATGCAGCAGTCCAAGGGATGATAGTTTGAGCAATCAATTCATCTGACTGCCACCACCACTCTTTTGGCCAGTACAAGCACAGGGTCCCATCGCGATAGAGGTGGGGTGAGTGTGGGGCCAAAGGGGGCTTGCGCACTCTGACGGTTGGGATCTGCCTTGATTTATAGCGAATCTCAACGTGATAGATTGGCGATGTGACCCGGGGTTGGAGCGTACCTTTCCATACAGCAAGACCCTGCACGATATGACATACAAATCGAGGAAAACGCTGCCGAACATGAAGATCTTGCACTGCAAGACTGATGGTTTGGCGTTTTGGTTTGGGCGGTCTGCTATGTTTCGCCATGAAAAGTTGTTCTTGGAATTGCAGTGTGGTTCTCGGAAGCGGGTTTTGTCGAGACAACTAAACCGGACCCAAGCACATACGACGTCCCCGGCAATCCTCTGGCGGCCTGATTTGCCGCTGCAGCTCCAAGGTCTGTGGGAAAGTAATCTTCGCCAAACAACCGCTGCCAATAACCAATGGCCTCGGTGCGGTCTGTACTCTCCAATGCCTTGGTTGCCCATTTCCGTCCGTCGTCCAATCGACGCATAAAGGTTTCGAAGTGCGTGCGTTCCCAGTTCCACGAAATATTGTGACCCAGCAGCGGATCACGAATGTTCGGTGTTGCGGCCTCGGACACATCAAGAAGGTGATCGTACTGCTGGTAGACTGCATCACACAGGTCTCTGAACAGCTGTGCTAAGGAAAGCGAGCAATCGAGACTTTCGGCTTCCTGTATGTGATAGATGACCAAAGCCCCGAGCCAATAGCTCTTTGGACGACGGTTTTTCATTGCGTAGTCTCGATAGTGTTTGAGCAACCTAATTAGCGGACGGACTTTCCTGTGATGAGCCTCGTCGAGTTTGCTGATCAAGTCGATATAACCAATGGGATGAGATGCGACCCACTTGTTAAATCCACGATCTGGAACAAAGAGTTCCTCATCGAAACCATTTGGTGCGATACAGGGAACAGCATCAATGTGAAAACCTTCGTTGATGAAATGAACATGCACGGAGCGTCGTGCTCGCTGGACGTCAATGGATGAGCATCCTTCTTGTCCTAGAGCTTTCGGTAGTCCATCAAGAGCAACCTTCAGATTCTGGATCAACTGTTTGGCTTCTGGTTCGTTTTGTTGTGCATCGCCCGGCACTCTCACCAAGAAGTCAACATCCTTAACATCACCAACGCAAAGATGCTGCGCGTAAGAACCGGCCAAGCGCGAGTGCGGCGACAATGTCTTGAAATCCTTATGGGTTTCAAGGTAATCGCGAACCTTTGGTGGGAGTTCTTTCGCCTGATCTCGCCGCGCCTTTGGTGGCTGGACCGTCTCCAACAGATGCTCGAAGTGAGTTCCAAGTGTAAACATAAGCGTGCCCCTTTCTTCATCAGCAAGTACGTACTTCGGTTCCCGTGTGAAAGACAAGTATGCGATCAAATAGTATCCAAGTGTCAGCGATCCATGGTCACAGATGCAAACGAATGAACGCGCGGCAGACCGTATGTTCTGTTAGGCGATTTTATCACATCTCCGTGAATCCTCAAAATTCGGTTTATCGGTCTATGGTTGCGCGTGTACAATCCCCCTTATCTCCGTAGTGGAGCGATCTACATGCTACAACTCCCCCCGAAACGCCCGATCCAACACCGCCGGCAGCAGCGCATTCAGCTCCGCTTGCGTCTCGGCCTGCAAGCGCTTGACTGCGTCGACTTGAGATTTTTGGCCGTCGAGGTGGGCTGCAATACTCTCCTGTTGCTGGAGTGTTGGGAGTGGCATCGGAAACTCACGGATGAATCGCAGCACAAGATTCTGATTTCCCACTCCACGAGTTCCTTCCTTTGAATACTCCTGTAATCTGGAAGAATTTAGCATATGCTCTACATATTTACCAGAGAGCCGCCGTCTGTCGATTTTCAACAACGCAAGGCTCACGAAAATGCTGAACTCCCTGTCTACGTCTACTACCTTTGCATATCCAGTTGTGCCGACTTTCGTAAGAAGTACATCACCTCTCTCTGGCTTGCACCGCTTAGTCAGTTCTGCGTGCTCCTCGACGGTGACGTAACGGCAGTCGTCAAATCTGATTTCCCCTGTCGTAATATCCTTTACAGATAGAAACGGAATACCTGAGTCGACGTAGGTTGGAGTTCTATGGGTACCATCCGTGATTTGGACGCAGAGATCATCCAGCCGATACATGCTCTGGGAAATGGCAGCCGCGACGTCGTACATTCTGGATCTTATAGCTCCCATCACCGCTGCCACCTCCGCCACCGCCTGCGCGCGCAGCCCCTTCGCCTCCTCGATGCGCGCGGCCAGCGCGTCGATGCGGGCCACGATGCGCTGCTGCTCGGCCAGTGGGGGGAGGGGAATGGTGTAGTCCAGGACGTGCTGCGGCCGGATCGCGGCGTAGTTGGTCGAGCCTTGCGCCTCGACCTGATCGCGAAATGATCTTGTGCGGACGTAGTAGTCCAGGAAACGGCGCTCCAGTTGCTGCTCGTTGATCTCGTACAGGAAATAGTGGCTGCTGACGATAGCGCCGTCGAGATCGTCAGGTACGATGCCAAAGCCGCCTACCTTGGCGTCGATCTCGGCCACCAGGAACTCACCAGCAGTGCAAACCTGTTGCTTTTTCGTGCGAATGGCAGCGCCTATGACGATGTCCCGCAGGACAATGCCCTTGGCGTGCAACTGGACGCGACAGCGCTTGTACTCGGTCAGGTCATCGATGGTGATGAACTCCTTGCGATGCCGGATCGCCTGCCCCAAGGGAACAATCGGCCAGGGCGCTTTCATGCTTCCGCTCCTAAAGCTTGCTGGATTTCAGCCATCAGGGCCAGAATCCGCCGCTCTTTTTCCACGATTCCCGCCACCAACGCCTCCGGCGCCAAATGCTCCAGCGCGTCCCCGCTGTGCGGGTTCTTCAGGTCCAGGTTGGCCGACAGCAGGTTGCCGCTCTCGTCGTACTTAAGCACCTCGGCTGCCGGCACGCGCCAGGCGTGCTCGTTCTCCTCACGGTCGTTCCACCAGGCCAGCAGCGGCGCGAACTCCTCGTAGCGCAGCGGCTTGGTCTTGCTGTAGCTCTTGCGCCCCTCGGGCAGCGGCTGCTCGTAGTACCAGATGGCCTCGGTCGGCCCGCCCCGCTGGAAGAAGAGCAGGTTGGTGGGGATGGCGGTGTAGGGCGCAAAGACGCCGTTGGGCAGCCGCACCACCGTGTGCAGGTCGAACTCGCGCAACAGCTCTTCCTTGATGCGCGCGCTGACGCCGTCGCCGAACAACGTCCCGTTGGGCACGACCACCGCCGCCCGGCCGCCGGCCGCAGCCTGCGGCCCCACCCGCCGCAGCTTGCGCATGATCAACTGCAAGAAGAGCAGCGCGGTCTCGGCGGTCTGCTTGTCCTCGGGGAAGTTGCCCAGAATGCCCCGCTCCTCCTCGCCGCCGAAGGGCGGGTTGGTCAGGAGCACGTCCACTCGCTGGCTGTCGCCGATGCCGGTCAGCGGCTGGGCCAGGCTGTTGCCGTAGGCGATGCTGGGCGAGTCCATGCCATGCAGCAACAGGTTCATCTCGCCCAGCAGGTAGGGCAGCGGCTTGGCCTCGCCGCCGCGGATGCTGCCCTGCAAGAGCTGGCGGTCCTCGGCGGTCTGGCACTGGGCGGCCATGTGTTTGTAGGCCTCCACCAGGAAGCCGCCGGTGCCGCAGGCGGGATCCTCGACCACCTCGCCCAGCCGCGGGTCGGTCACCGCCACCATCAACTGCACCACTGGCCGCGGGGTGTAGAACTCGCCCGAGTCGCCGGCCGCGTCGCGCATCTCTTGCAGCATGGTCTCGTACAGCGCGCTAAGGGTGTGCATCTCCTCCGACGAGTCGAAGTGGATGCGGTTGATGAGGTTGACCACGTCGCGCAACAGGTAGCCGCTCTCCATGCGGTTGCTGACGCCGCGGAAGACGGTGGCGATGATCTCCTCGCGGCCGCTGCCGTTGCTGCTTTGCAGGCTGCGCAGGTACTTGAACAGCCCCGGCCCGCGGCTGCCATCGGGCAGCGTCGCCTCGTCCTGGTTGATGAAGGCGCGCAGGTCGTCGCCGCTGATGCCGTCCTCCGCGCTGGCCCAGTCGCGCCAGCGGTAGGGCGGCGCGATGGTCGGCTGGTAGGGCTGGCCGCCCAAGGTTGCCTCCACCGCGCGGATGTTCTCCATGTCGTCCAGGAACTTGAGGAACATGATCCAGGTCAGCATGGGCAGGCGGTCCAGGTCGCCGCTCAGCCCCTTGTCCTTGCGCATCACGTCGCGCGCCGACTTGACGATGCTGCGCAGGTGCGCGGCGGTGGTTTTCGGAGTGTCCGTTGTGCGGGTGCGGGCCAAGAGGTGATCCTTTCGGGTGTGGGAACGAAAGCCAGGGATTGGAAATC
>CAZVGR010000071.1:17660-19651 GCA_964626845.1 uncultured Anaerolinea sp. | reverse complement strand
CCTGGCTGACACTGCGAAGCGCCCTCAGGCGCTGGGAACCCTTCCGCAGCCGCTGAGGCGGCTTTGTGCTGTTGGCCGGTGAACTCGTTCACTGGGCTGCAACCCAGGGATTGGAAATCCCTGGCTGACACTGCGAAGCGCCCTCAGGCGCTGGGAACCCTTCCGCAGCCGCTGTGGCGGCTTCGCACTGTCAGCCGGTGAACACTTGCACCTGCGCTGCAAGTGCAGGTGTTCCATTCACCGGGTCACGCCGCATACAACAGCGCCTGCATCTGATCTACTGCCTGGTACATGCGCTCGGCGCTCTGAAAATAGCGCACGATCTCGACCGGGTTACCGCGCGTCGAAATCGGCGGCACCTTCAGCAGGTCGGGCAGGGCAAACTGCGCCATGCCGTGCTCCACATATTTGTCCAGCAGGTCGTCGAGCACCGCCCGCGCCTCGGGTCCGTAGCGGTCGAAGAAATCAGCCTTCTGGCGGCGCAGCCGCTCGGCCCGCTCGCGGCGGGTGTAGAGCGGCCCGCCGTAGGCCACGAAACAGAGCAGGTCGAAGGGATCGGCCTCCGGCCGGCCCGCGGCCGTGCGCAGCTCCGCCAGGTCGATGCCGCGCTCCTCCAGCGCCTTGAGGATGCGTCGCCGTTGGGCTGTGCTGGCCAGGCTGTGCTGGAACTCGCTCTGCGTGCTGAACAGGGTGCGCACCGTCTGGCCGGCGTAGTCGCTGTAGCTGACCGCGCGCAGCCGCTTGCCGTCCGCGTCCAGGGTGTAGACCACCTCGGCCACGATCTCCACCTCCCCGTCGTCCACGTAGTATTTGCGCGCGGGGCCGCCCTCGGCGTCCTGGTCGCCCAGCACCACCCACGTCCCGCCGCCGTCGCCGGGGCCAACGGCTTCGTCGCCGTGGTCGTAGTCCTCTTTTTCGACCTGGGAGATGATGTTGCCGGCTGCGTCCATCTCCTCCTCGGTGATGGCCACCGGCTCGCCGTCGAAGGCAGGGTCGGCGAAGCGCTGCATGGCCGAGCCGGTGTAGTCCAGGATGGTGAAGAATAGCTTGCCGTGGTCCTCGCTGACCCGCGTGCCGCGGCCGATGATCTGCTTGAACTCGGTGATGCTGTTGATCACCTGCACCAGGACGACGTTCTGGCAGGTGGGGATATCCACGCCGGTGGTCAGCAGCTTGGAGGTGGTGGCGATGGCCGGCGTGGCCCGCTCCGGGTCCTTGAAACGGCCCAGAAAGCCGCGGCCGATGTCACCTTCGTCCGAGGTGATGCGCACGACGTAGTCGGGGTTCGCCCGCATCAGATCGGCGTTGAGGTCGGCCAGCGCGCCGCGCATGGCGTCGGCGTGGTCCTGATCGACGCAGAAGACGATGGTCTTGGCGAAGCGATTGCCCTGTTTGAGGAAATCGGTCAGGTGGCGGGCGATGGCCTGCGTGCGCTGGCGCAGCACCAGCACGCGCTCGAAGTCCTTGGTCTGGTAGACGTCGTCGGGGATCTCGCGGCCCTGGGCGTCGGTCTGGCCGGCGTAGGGCCGCCAGCCGACCGCGTCCACGTCCGAGACGATCTGGCGCACCCGGTAAGGGGCCAGGAAGCCGTCCTCGATCCCCTGGCGCAGGCTGTAGGTGTAGAGCGGGTTGCCGAAGTAGCGATAGGTGTCGCGGTTCTCCTTGCGCAGTGGCGTTGCCGTCATGCCGACTTGAAACGCAGGGGTGAAATACTCCAGGATCTCGCGCCAGTTGCTGTCGTCGCGCGCGCTGCCCCGGTGGCACTCGTCGACGATGATCAGGTCGAAGAAGTCGGGCGCAAACTCGCGGTACAGCCCCGGCCGCGCCTCGTCCTGGGCGATGGCCTGGTAGATGGCGAAGTACATGTCGCGGCTCTTGACCACCTGGCCGCCCTCGATCTTGTGGCGCGCGTCGCCGAAGGGGATGAAGCGGTTGTCCTTGGGGTCGTCCACCAGGATATTGCGGTCGGCCAGGTAGAGGATCTTGGGCCG
>CAZVGR010000071.1:0-17560 GCA_964626845.1 uncultured Anaerolinea sp. | reverse complement strand
CCTTGGGGTCGTCCACCAGGATATTGCGGTCGGCCAGGTAGAGGATCTTGGGCCGCCGACCATCGCCGCGTGTGTTCCAGCGCATCTCGAACAGCCGCCAGCAGATCTGGAAGGCGACGAAGGTCTTGCCCGTGCCCGTGGCCAGGGTCAGCAGGCTGCGTCCCCGGCCGGACAGGATCGCCTGCACCGTGCGGTTGATGGCGATCTCCTGGTAGTAGCGCGGCTGCATGTCGGGGAAGCGGTAGTAGGGCGTCAGCAGCCCGGCCTGCAGCGCCGGATCGGTGCCCGGATGCAGCCAGCGCCACAGCTCGTCCGGCGTGGGGAAGCTCTCGATCTCCCGCTCCTGCCCGGTCAGGTAGTTGAACTCGACGATCTTCTTGCCGTTGGTGGCATAGGCGAAGGCCAGCCCCAGCTTCTCGGCGTAAGCCTTGGCCTGCTGCAAGCCTGCGCCAGCCGGCAGTCCCTCGCGCTTGGCCTCCACCACCGCTGCCGTCTGGTTGGGCGCATAGCGCAGCAGGTAGTCAGGGCGCTGCGCCTCCAGCCGCCTGGCCTTCTTGCCCTGCGGCACGATCCTGCCCGGCGCGATGATCGGCTGGGAGGCCACCGAGTGCGGCGGCGTCTCCCACCCGGCGGCCCGCAGTTTCGGTTCGACGTAGATACGGCAGGTGTCGGCTTCGTTCATCGGGGGGAGCTTTCGATGTCAGGCAAGGACAATTTCACCTGACGCCATTGTACACCAACGTGGCACAAGCAGCCAAACACCCTCGCATCATAACCAACGAAACGAACAAATCCACGGCTTCCCTCGTGCTATCATCCGTGGCGAACGAAACGTCACAGCGAAACGAGAGAAACGTTCGAGTATCACCATTGGAGGATTGAGAAGATGACTATCCAACGAAAACACCTGGCAGCCGGCACGCTGATTGGCCTGCTGGCTCTCGTCGCCCTGGGCGTGTTCGCCGTGGGGCCTTGGAACAACGCTGCGGCCCAGGCTGAGCCGGCTGCACCCGCCACGACCCTGCCGCGCACCATCACCGTGGTGGGCGAGGGCACTGTGGCTACGCAGCCTGACGTAGCCCAGATCACGGTCGGCGTCGAGGTCACAGGCGACAACGCGCAAGAGGCCAGCGCCGACGCCGCGACGACCATGCAGGCGATCCTGGACGCGCTGAAGGAAGTTGGCATCGCCGCCAAAGACATCCAGACCAGCGGCTACAACATCTTCGTCGAGCGGCCGATGACCCCCATGGGCGCGGCCAGCAGCGAGGTGATCTACCGCGTCAACAACAGCGTCAGCGTCACCGTGCGCGACCTGGACAGCGTGGGCGACGTGCTGGACGCCGTGATCAAGGCCGGCGCCAACAACATCTACGGCGTCAACTTCTCGGTGGATGACCCCGACGAGGTGATGGCCGCGGCGCGCAGCAAGGCGGCCGAGGATGCGCTGGCCCGGGCTGAGGAGCTGGCCGGCCTGCACGGCGTCGCCCTGGGCGAGGTCGTCAGCATCAGCGAGGTGATCGGCGGTATGGTGATGACGGCCTACGACAGCGTCAATGTCAGCATGGGCATGGGCAGCGCCGGCGGGCCGATCTCACCCGGCCAACTGGAGATGACCGCCCGCCTGCAGGTGGTCTACACTATCGCCGGCCCTTCGGTCGACTAAGCTGATCGCCGCAGCCCATAGTATAAGGATCAACAACGGCGCAGCTCAGGCTGCGCCGTTTTCGATCCACCCCGTGAGAACTCGGCGACGGCGGGAACAAGTACAGAGATTGTACGATAAACCGAACGATGGTATCATTGAGCCAGACGGGTTCTCGCACCACTCTGGTGTCAAGTGAAAGGAGAATGATCGTGATCGTTGCTTTGGTTCCCGAACGTGTCATCCCCCCGCCGAGAATGCCCGAATTTCCCCAGCCGGTCGAGCCTGCCGGCCAACGCGTGGCTGAGCCTAACGTCTGGCCCGGCATGCAGGTTCTCTTGATCGACGTACATAAGACGCAGTTCATCACAGCGGCGCTGCAGCGCACGGCGCCAGACGGCAAGGTCTTTGTCGTCAGCAGCCACTCCGTGCAGGCGGAGCGGCTGGCCCAACAGTTGGCGCCGTTCGGGGATCAGGTGGAGGTTCTTGAAGCCGCAGCATCCGCGGCGCTCAGCCTGGCCGGTCAGTCCATTGATCGGGTCTTCTATGAGGTCAAGCGCAGCCACCCTGCATCGCTCGGGCCGCTGTGTCAGGAGCTGCGGCGCGTCGTCAAGCCCCAGGGGCAACTGGCGGTCATGCTCGACTTTACCCTTGGCGGGCAAGCGCGGCAGGCGGTGGTGGAGGCATGTACTGCCGCAGGCTTCGAGCAGACTGCCAGCCGCCGGCGCGGCCTGCAGCGCACCATAGTCTTTCAGGCCTGAGTGATGAAGACCCAGAAGTTCGACTTCTGCGAGAAGTCGAACTTCTGGGCCAGCCAACCAGGTTGGAAAACCCGCACAACATCAATCTGAAATATGACGGGGGTCATAGCGGCAAACGGCGTTATATGCTACGCTGTGATTTGACGCGGGCGCCGGTGCCTGCGTCAGCCGCCGGCGCTTTGCTGGCTTAGTGGCGGGGCTGGAGGATAGGCCTATGGCTTCTGAATTGTCACCAAACGATGAACGGCTGCGCCAGTTGTTCAAGGCCGGCAACCGCTTCATGGTGCTGCTCTTTCGGCTGGGGCTGGGCGGCTTGGGCAACGGGCCGCAGACCAGCCAGGTGATGGTGCTGGTGCATCGGGGCCGGAAGACCGGCCTGCTGCGTAAGACACCCGTCAACTACGCCATTGTGGACGACGCGATCTACTGCACGGCCGCGTTCGGCAGCCGCGCCGACTGGTACCGCAACGTCATGGCCGACCCGCGCGTGCAGGTCTGGCTGCCCGACGGCTGGTACGCTGGCGAGGCCGAGGAGGTCCCGCCGGACGACCCGCAGCGCAACGTCCTGATGCGCCAGGTGCTGATCGCCAGCGGCTTTGCCGCGCCGCTCTTCGCCGGCGTCAACCCCAAGACCATCAGCGACGAAAAGCTGGCCGAGATCAGCGCGTCCTACCGGCTGATCCGCATCTGGCCCAGCGAGGCATGCACTGGTCCTGGCGGGCCGGGCGACCTGGCCTGGGTGTGGCCGCTGAGCAGCGCCGTGCTGCTTGGCCTGTTGCTCCTGGGGCGCAGGAGGAAGTGAGGATAGCATGACTTTGCAGTTGTCATCCGACGAAGTCTGGCGCGTCATCGAGAAAGAGCTGTTCGCCGTGCTGGGCATGGTGACAGCCAGCGGCGAGGCGCGCACGGTGGGCATTGTCTACGTGGTGCGCAACCGCAAGCTGGTCATCGCCACGGGCCAGGACACCTGGAAGGCGCGCCACATCGCTGCCAACCCGCACGTCTCCATCACCATCCCCATCGCCAAGCGCATCCCCGTCATGCCGTGGATCAAGATCCCGGCCGCCACCATCACCTTTTCCGGCACAGCCCGCGTCTTGCCGGCCCAAGACGCGCCGCCCGAGTTGTTGCGCGCCGTGTTTCGCCAGATGGCCGACGACACGGCGATGGTGGCCCGCTCGTGCCTGATCGAGGTGACGCCGCAGAAGGAGTTCGTCACCTACGGCGTGGGCGTACCAATGATGCGCATGCGCCACCCGGAGAAGGCGCGCGGCCGCGCGCCGGTGGCCTAACGAGGATTTTATGGAAACAAAAGTGCTTGTCGCCTACGGCACCAAGTACGGCGCCACGGCCGAGATTGCCGAGAAGATCGGCCAGGTGTTGCGGCAGGCAGGGCTGGCGGTGGACGTCAAGCCAGCCGGCCAGGCTGATGATCCAGCGACCTATCAGGCCGTGGTGCTGGGCAGCGCCATCTACATGGGCCGCTGGCGCAAAGAGGCCGAGACGTACTTGCAAGTACATGAGCAGGCGCTGGGCGGGCGGCCGGTCTGGCTGTTCAGCAGCGGCCCCCTGGGCGAGGGCGATCCGGCTACACTGGCCGAAGGTTTCGGCTTTCCCGGCGGCCTGCAGTCCGTGGCCGACCGCATCCGGGCGCGCGATGTCGCCCTTTTTCACGGCGCGGTAGACACGCAGAAGCTCAACCCCTTCGAACGCATGGTGCTCAAGATGGCCAAGCCGCCTGTCGGCGACTGGCGCGACTGGAACGCCATTGCGGCTTGGGCAGCAGGGATTGCGGTTGCGCTCACGGGAGGACAAGCAGAAAGACAGGCAAGATGGACCGCCGACCCACCGTGTTGACACCGCGCGTATTGATCCTATCGTTCCTGTTCGTCGTGGTTGCGCCCTTCCTGCCGCTGCTGATCTCGCAGCAATGGGGCTGGTGGCAGGCCTGGGTCTACGCCATTGTCTCCATCGCCGGCTTCGTCATCAGCCGGGCGCTGGCCGCGCGGCGCAACCCGGGCCTGCTGGCCGAACGCAGCCGCTTCCTGAATCACGAGAACGCCAAGCCGTGGGACAAAAAGCTGGCGCCGCTGGTTGGGCTGGGTGGGGCGCTGGTGCCGCTGGCAGCCGGCCTGAACGCGCGCTTTGGCTGGTCGGCCGGCTTCGGCTTGCCGGTCGAGCTGGCGGCGCTGGCGGTGCTGTTGGCCGGCTATGCCCTGGGCTCTTATGCCCTGATCGAGAACGCCTACTTCTCCGGCATGGTGCGCATCCAAACCGACCGCGGCCAGCAAGTGGTGTCCAGCGGGCCCTACCGCTGGGTGCGCCATCCTGGCTACGCCGGCGCGCTGCTGGCCTATCTGGCCACGCCATTCTTGCTGGATTCGACCTGGGCGCTGCTGCCCGCGCTGTTTCTGACCGTGGTCTTGGTTGTCCGCACCCGGCTGGAGGATCAGACCCTGCAGGCTGAGCTACCTGGCTATAGCGACTACGCCCAGCGGGTGCGCTATCGTCTGTTGCCGGGGGTGTGGTAGCCGCGGCGCCGTGGAGAATGCCATGACTGACTTCCAGAACACACCCGCGTTCCTGAGCCAACACACGCTGCAGCGCGCCGGCTGCCCCCTGCATTATTGGATCGGCGGCGCCGTGGGGCGGCCTTGGCTGGTCTTTATGCACGGCGCGACCATGGACCACCGCATGTTCAACGCCCAGGTCGAGGCGTTGGCGCCCCACTACCGCGTGCTGGTCTGGGACGCGCGCGGGCATGGCCAATCGCAGCCCATCGGCGCCGGCTTCTCGCTGCAGCGCTGCGCCGAGGACATGCTGGCCATCCTCGACGCGCAGGGCATTGACCAGGCCGTCCTGTGCGGCCAGTCGCTGGGCGGCTACATTGCCCAACACCTCTATCGCCTGGCGCCGCAACGGGTGCAGGCCTTGATCATCATCGGCTCGACCCCTATCGCCAAGGCCTACAGCCGGTGGGAGGTTTGGGCGTTGAAGGCATCGCTGCCCCTGTTCAGCCTCTGGCCCTACGGCCACTTTACCAAGACCATCGCCCGCAGCACAGCCCGCAAGCCTGACGTTCAGGCCTACGCCTTGCAGGCTGCGCGCCAGATCCCCCGGGATGACTTCGTCGCCATCTGGCAGGCGGTCACGGTGGCGGTGGACGAGAAGGGCGACCCGGCGTTGCGCTTCGACGTGCCCCTGCTGCTGCTCCACGGCGACCGCGACCGGGCCGGCACCATCCGCCGCGACATGCCGCTCTGGGCCGAGCAGGACACGCACGCCGTCTACCAGGTCGTCCCCGACGCCGCTCACAACGCCAACCAGGACAACCCGGAGTTCACCAACCAGGCGATGCTGGCGTTCTTGCGAGAACATGTGAAAGTGACGCCAGTAGTCACTGGCCTTACCACCAACATGGGCTGATCTTCACTCGGCTGTCATCGGTCTTGACATGATTACCCGAACCAGCACCTGGCCCGCTGGCTGCCGTAGGCGCAAGTCAGTGATCAGCGCCGGCCCTCGCCGTCAGCGCGTCAGCACCTTCAACGCCAGCTCGCGTCCCATGCCCTGTCCGTAGGCCAGCGCAAACCAGAGCGACCCCAGCGTGTCCACCAACGCCACCTGGCTGATGTCGCCCACGCGCACCGGCCGCAGGCCTACGTTGCGGATCAGCTCCTCCACGGCGGCCTGTCCTGCGCCCGCCGGTCCGCAGTAGAACAGGTCCGCCGGCGTATCGCCGAACAGTGGGTTCTCGAACATCTCCCAGCCCAGGCTGTTGAACGCGCGGTAGACCTGCGCGGCCGGCGCGTGGGCGGCAAAGCCCGCTGCGCTGTTCATCGGCCCGCCGCCCATGCGGTTGGCCGCGTCGACGACGACCTTGCCGGCGAGCGCCGGGCCGTGGGCCGCGATCGTCTCCTCCATAGCGCCGCCGGGGATGGCAAAGACCACGGCCTCGCCGAAGGCGATAGCCTCTGCGGCCGTGCCGACGGCTGCGCCCAACTCCTGCGCCAGCGCCTGCGTCTCCGGGTTGTCCACGCTGCGCACGCCGAACATCACCTCGTGGCCGGCCTTCGTCCACTTGCGGGCCAGCGTGCCGCCGATAATCTTAGCGCCTAATACTGCGATTTTCATGATTGTCTCCTTTGAGGGGTGATTACCACAGGTAGCCGTCCTTCGGCTCCAGCAGCGGCGGCAGGTCGGTCTCGCCCAGCGTGGCCCGCGCGTCGCGCTCGACGATGCGGCACAGCGCCGTCAGCGGCACGTCGGTGATGCGGTTCTCGAACGGCTCCTCGTTGACCTCGCCGGTGCGCTGGACGATGGCGAAGACGAAGGCCAACACCAACGTCAGCGGGATCAGCAGGAAGCTGACGCCCTCGCGCGCCAGCGTCCCCACCAGGCTCAACGGCGTCAGCACGATGAAGGTCCACACGAAGAGTCGGGTGAAGTAGTCGTACTGCCGCGGCACCGGGATCAACTTGATGCGCTCGCAGACCGCCTGCTGGCTGCCCAGCGCGGCCAGTTGGCCTTCCAACTGGAAGCTGTCGAAGCCTTGCAGGATGCCGGAGGCCATGCCGTCGTAGATGCGCCGGCCCTGGGCCAGCAGCAGCGCGCCCGGCTTGCTCTCGGCCTGGCGCAGCGCGGCCAGCTCTGCGCCGTCCAGGTAGGGCGCCAGCTCCTTCACGTCCATCTTGCCGCGCAACTGCATACGCAGCGCGTGGACCCAGGCGATGTGGCGGTAGACCATCTCGCGCTTGAACGCCTCGGCAGCCTCGGCCCGGTATTGCGGCGTGTGGGCGTGCGAGTCGGTGAAGGTGACGATCAGCCGGGCAAAGGTACGGCTGGCCGCGGTGATGGCCGTCCACGCCTGGCTGGCCTCGCCCCAGCGGCCGAAGGCCGTGTTGTTGCGAAAGGCCAGGAAGATGGCCAGCGCCGTGCCGAGGATGCCCAGCACGCCGAACGGCGCTGAGACGAAAGCCAGATCCAGCACCACGTAGGCCAGGTACACCGCGGCTGACCAAACCAGCGCCACGGCCAGTTGGGGCCAGACGTATAGGGTCACTTTGCGCGGGTCGAAGTTGCGTTTGACGATCATGGTTGCTCCGTATGGACGAGGTTGGCAACCCAGGGATTGGAAATCCCTGGCTGACAGTACGAAGCGGCCTCAGCCGCTGGAGAGCCTTCCGCAGCCGCTGAGGCGGCTTCGTGCGTTCAGCCGGTGAATTGCATTCACCGGACTGCTGGGAACCCTTCCGCAGCCGCTGAGGCGGCTTCGTGCTGTCAGCCGGTGAATTGCATTCACCGGGTTGCATTAACCCGCCAGCATCTGCACCACCAACCGCGCAGCGTCGGCGCCGGAGTTCTGCTGCTGCCCGGTGATCAGGTTGCCGTCGGCGATGGCGTAGGAGGAGAAGGGCGCGGCGACCTTGAAGGTCGTGTTGGGCAGTTGCCGCGCCAGGTCCTCGATGCGGTAGGGCTGGATCTTCATGCCCACGGCGTTGTCGGCGTAGTCCTCCTCGGCGTCGGCGAAGCCGGTCCAGGTCTTGCCGCTCACCAGCAGCTCACCGTCGCTCTTCCGGGCTTCCAGCAGCAGCGTCGTCGAGTGGCAGACGGCCGCCGATGGCTTGCCCGCCTCGTAGAAATTGACGAACAGCTTCTCCAGCTCGGCGTTGCCGCGGTAGGTGTACATCGGTCCCTGGCCGCCCACCAGGAAGATGGCCACGTAGTCGTCCGGGTTCACCTCGGCCAGCTTGCGGGTGTTGGCCAGCATCTCGTTGAACCAGGGCTGCTGCATATAGCCCAGCGAGACCACGTCGTGCGCCGAGTAGCCGCTGGCGTCGGTGGGATCGGAGTAGCCGTCCATCATCAGGCTGCCGCCCTCGGTGGAGACCAGCTCGACCTCGTAACCGGCCTCCTGGAAGACGTGCAGCGGATGGGTCAGCTCGGCGGCCCAAAAGCCGATGGGCCAGCCGGTCTGGCCGGACACGGCAGGGCTGCTGGCGACCATCAGGATCTTGCCCTTGGACGGCGCGCCGTGGGGATGGACATAGCGGTTGACTTCGAATGGCTGTGACACGGTGTTGTTCTCCTGTTTTTTCGATCGGGATTTGCGGCCGCCGTCAACGCGACGGCGCCTCTCGTTAATAACGTTACCATACGGTATCGTAACATTGTTTGTATGTGCCGTGCATTACAGTGTCAGCGCCAGATCTCATGTTACGCTACAAGCAGACGGGCCGCGCTGCCCGTTTGCCGTTGTACCGCTGCGCCGTTACAATTGGGCACGTCCAAGAAGCAGTTGTTGTCGAAAGGTCGCCATGAGCCAGGTTCACTCCCCCGCCACGAATACAGGCACACGTTCGCCGGGCCGCCCGCGCGAGCCGGAGACCGACGAGCGCATCCTCGACGCTGCCTACCGGCTGATGGCGCAGCAGGGCTACGTGCGCATGTCCATGGACGCCATCGCGGCCGAGGCGGGCGTCACCAAGCCGACGATCTACCGCCGCTACGGGACCAAGATCGAGCTGGCCATGGCCGCGCTGGTCTACAAGTGCGATCCCAGCCGCCCGCCGGTGACAGGCGACACGCGCGCCGACCTGATCGCCGAGCTGGAGCACTTTCGTCGCGCGATCTCGCGGCCCTACGGCATGTCGCTGCTGGGCACGGTGTTGGCCGAGGAACACGAGACCCCCGAGCTATTGGCGGCCTTCCGCGAGTACCTGGTGGCGCCGCGGCGCGGCGCGCTGCGCGCCATCCTGGAGGCCGGCCAGGCGCGCGGCGAATTCCGCCCCGACGCCGATCTGGCCATCGCCGCCAACCTGCTGGTCGGCGCGTATTACGCCCAGTATGTAGCCGGCGCCCCCTTCAGCGACGACTGGAGCGCGCGCGTGGTGGATAGCGTGCTGAGCGGTATTGCCTGCGCTGCCCCCCTTGCATGATCATCGCGACGTCCCGCCCGGCGTTCGCGGCAGGCTCCTACCCCCACCCATAAGTGAAGTCAGTCCGGACTATGCGTTCGACGTCAGCTCGTGGAATCGAACGACTCTCCAGGGCAGCAGCGCCGTCGGCCGGCTATCCCTGCTGGCTGGAGAGTCGTGGTAAACGTGACCCTGCGATCGGGAAAAGGTCTAGAACCGTTTGAACAAGGGCAGGAAAACCAGCGCCGTGATCACGCCGTAGATCAGGTGGCCGATCAGGCTCATCCACTGGTCGCCGCCGATTTGGAGCACCATCGCGCTCATGCCCAGCATCAAGGGCATCAGGATCAGCGCGCCCAGCACCCACCAGATGATGCCGTTGACCGCGCCGGCGCCGATGGCGACTCTGGTGGACTGCGGCAGCCGGCTGGCCGCCAGGCCGTAGACCGCGCCGATGAATGCGCTGATCGCCATGTGGACAACGAAGCCCACGACGGCGCTCTCCGATCCGGCCAACATGCCCACCATGGGCAGCATGCCCATCATGGCCATCATCAGGCCGAAGACTGCGCCGCCCACCAGGCCGGCCAGCGCGCCGGCGATGAGCGCTGAGGTCAGAGATCGATTGGTTGTATTGCTCACTGCTGTCGTCATACTGTTCTCTCCTTGTTGTGACTGGAACGTTGTCGGGCACGGTTTGCCCGTGTACTGCTCTTGACGACAGCGTTCGGATCGATCTTACCCCCTGTATGGCAATCCTTGCCGATTGCGCGGTGGGCTAGACAGGAACAGCCAGCGGCTGGATGCGCATCAGTTCCGCCTGGCTGCGTCGCTCCACCTCCCACAGATCCCTGGCCTGCTGAGCGTTGAGCCAGAACGCAGCGGAGTTGCCGAACAGACGGGACAGGCGCAGCGCCATCAGTGGCGTCACGCTGCGCTCCTCCCGCAGAACCTCATGCACAGTCTGGCGCGAGACGCCGAGCGCTGCCGCCAGCGTCGCAGCGGTTAGCCCAAAATCGGGCATGAAATCCTCGCGCAGCATTTCGCCCGGGTGGGTCGGGGCGATCTCGCGTGGCTGGGTATTCGCAAAAGCCATAGCAGTTACACCTCAATGGTAATCCGTTATCTCAACGTCATAGGCATCGCCAGCGACAAATCGAAAGCAAATCCGCCACTGCATGTTGATTGAGATCGAGTACTGTCCTGCTCGGTCTCCTTCCAGAGCGTGCAATCGATTGCTCGGCGGCACCTGCAGATCGCCCAAGCTGTTTGCCAGATCGATGTACTCCAGTCTGCGCAGCGCCCGCTCCACCACATCCGGGGGGAGGCGTTTTGATTTGCCGGTGACGTATACCTGTTGCGTTTCTCGATCGGCAAACGTTTTGATCATGCTATGATTGTAACGCGTCACGTGACAGTTGTCAAGGTAAGATACTAGCTTTTCGCCTCATCGAAGCACTTGGAGGTCAACCATGCGCACAACAATCTTGTCCAGTCTTGCCATCACTGTCTTACTGTTAAGCGCCTGCGCGGCGCCCGAAGCTTCGCAACTCATGCCGGCCAGCGATGCAACCGAACCTGCTGCCGCCATCAGCCCCGCGACGCCGGCCGCTAGCCACCCAGCCAAAGTTGGCCTGCTGCCGCCCGAAACGCCGCCGCCCGGCGCCGAGCGCGAGTTCAGCACCGACTTCAGCCGCCACACGGTCTCTTACAACGATATCTTCTCGGGCGGGCCGCCCAAGGACGGCATCCCCGCCATCGACGCGCCCCGGTTCGTGACCGTGGCCGAGGCTGACGAGTGGCTGGGCGCGCAGGAGCCGGTGGCGCTGGTGCAGGTGGGCGAAGACGCCCGCGCCTACCCTTTACAGATCCTGACCTGGCACGAGATCGTCAACGACACGGTGGGCGGCCTGCCGCTGGCCGTCACCTTCTGCCCGCTGTGCAACACGGCCATCGCCTTCAAACGCGCGCTGGACGGCCAGGTGCTGGACTTCGGCACCACGGGCCGGCTGCGCTTCAGCAATCTGATCATGTATGACCGTCAAACCGAGAGCTGGTGGCAGCAGGCGGGCGGCGACGCCATTGCCGGCGAGCTGGCCGGCCGGCGGCTGGCCTTCTATCCGGCCACGATCATCGCCTGGGACGAGTTCAAAGCTGCGCATCCCGACGGCCAGGTGCTGTCGCGCGACACGGGCTTCAACCGCAGCTACGGCAGCAACCCCTATGCGGGCTATGACAACATCAACAGCTCGCCCTTTCTGTTCCGCGGCCCGCCGACGCCCGGCGCTCTGCCGCCCATGGCGCGGGTGTTGACGGTGGATCTGGGCGGCCAGGCCGTTGCCTATCCCTATGACCTGTTGGAGCAGGCCGTCGTGGTGAACGACGTGGTGGCAGGCCGGCCGGTGGCGGTGTTCTGGCAGCCCGGCGTGGCCTCGGCGCTGGACAGCGGCGCCATCGCCCAAGGCCGTGACGTGGGCTCGGCGGCCGCGTTTTTGCCGGAGTTGGAGGGCCAGCGATTGACCTTCGTCAACGAGAGCGGCCGCATCGTGGACGTCGAGACGGGCAGCACGTGGAACCTCCTGGGACGGGCAGTGGACGGCGAGCTGGCCGGCCAGCAGTTGACGCCGGTGGTGGGCATCAACCACTTCTGGTTCTCATGGGCCGCGTTCAAGCCGGAGACGCGCATCTATCAACCGTAATCCGTGGTTGTGTCCTGGCTTGCTTGTCACTATCCCCTTACTGTGGTATGCTGGCGCCATCATGGCGGATCGAAGCAACCTGAAATGGCCCGCCGACTTGCAGGGATCGTAGCGAATGAAGAGCAGCGAATTGCAGCGCAGCTAACCCGCAGCCGAGAACAGGACAATCCACCACCTTGTCATCTCCACAATCCGCAACCGGCCCGCGCCTGGGGGAGTTCGTGGCCATGATGGCGCTGATGACCTCGCTGGTCGCCATGGCCATCGACCTGATGCTGCCGGCGCTGGCGGACATCGGCGCAGAGCTGGGCGTCCGGCGTCCTAACGACAACCAACTAGTTTTGACGATGATCTTTCTGGGACTGGCCCTGGGGCAGCTCTTCTACGGCGCGCTGTCGGACAGCATCGGACGCAAGCGGGCCATCTATCTGGGCTACGCGGTCTTCTTTGCCGGCACGCTGCTGTCGATCTTCGCCGTCAGCTTCCCCATGATGCTGGCCGGCCGGCTTTTGCAAGGGCTGGGCGTAGCCGGGCCGCGCGGCGTCTCCATGGCGCTGATCCGCGACCGCTTCGAGGGCCGCGCCATGGCCCAGGTCATGTCCTTCATCACGGTGGTCTTCATCCTGGTGCCGGTGATCGCGCCCAGCCTCGGCCAAGCCATCCTGCTGGTGGCTGACTGGCGCGCGATCTTCGTGGCGCTGTTCCTCCTGGGTGTGATCTCGCTGCTGTGGTTTGCCCTGCGCCAGCCTGAGACCCTACCTGTGGCGCGGCGGGCGCCGCTGTCGGCCGGGCGCATCGCCCGCACCGTACGTGAGGTGCTGTTCAACCCCATCGCGCTGGGCTACACCTTGATGGCCGGGTTGATTGCGGCCTCGCTGCAAGGCTATCTGAGCACGGCGCAGCAGATCTTCCAGTTTCAATACGGGCTGGGGACGCTTTTCCCCCTGTTCTTTGCGGTCAACGCCATCGCCATCGGCGTGGCGTCCTTCGTCAACGGCCGGCTGGTGATGCGCTACGGCATGCGCACCCTCCTGCGCACGGCGCTGCTGACCTTCTGTAGCCTGTCGGTAGTCTTCGTCGGCGTCGCCTGGGCCACGGGGGGCCAGCCGCCGCTCTGGCTGTTTATGGCCTACCTGATGCCGGCGTTTTTCTGCGTTGGCATCCTGTTCGGCAACATGAACGCCCTGGCCATGGAGCCGCTGGGCCACATCGCCGGCATTGGCGCGGCCGTAGTCGGCTCGCTGTCGACCCTGCTGGCCACGCCGCTGGGCGCGGGCATCGGCCAGGCCTACAACGGCACGGTCACGCCGCTGGCGCTGGGCTTTGCCGTCTTCGGGCTGGGCGCGCTGGCCTTGATGCGTTGGGCTGAGGGCTCGCGGGTACGGGCGCCTGAAGGCTCGCAGCCGGTCGCGTAAATCGAGGCAGCCATGCGTATTGCCATCTTCGGCGCAGGCTCCCAGGGCGACATCCAGCCCTGCGCCCGGCTGGGCAGACGCTTGCAGCAGGCCGGCATGCCGGTGCTGCTGGCCGCGCCGCAGAACTTCGCCGACCTGGCCAGCGGCGCGGGCCTGCCGTTTCACCCACTGCGCGGCGATGTGCAGCAGATCATGGCGGGCGAGGCCGGGCAGAAATACATGCAATCAGGCGGCGGGAATCCCATCCGCTCGATCCTGGCCATGCGCAAGATGCTGGGGCCGGTAGCATTGCAGATGGCGGAGGACGCGCTGGCAGCCAGCCGCGAGGCCGGCGCCCTCATCACGCTGGCCGTCTTCGCTCCCCTCGGCAGAACCATCGCCGAAATCTGCCAGATTCCCCTGCTCCTGATCGAGCCGACCCCCGTCCTGCCGACTGGAGATTTCCCGGCCCCCGGCTGGCCGTTGCAACGGAACCTGGGCAGGCTGCACAACCGCCTCTCCGGCGCGGCCATGTTGCAGGTCATCTGGCAGTGGTATCGCCCCTTTGTCAACCAGTTCCGCCGGCGTTTCGGCCTCCGTCCCTTGACCGGCGGCGATTTTCAGCGCACGCTGGCCTCTGCGCCGCTGCTGGGTGCTTACAGTCCGGCGGTGATCCCCCGACCACCCGACTGGCCGGCCAGCGTCCACATCACCGGCTACTGGTTCGACGAGGCGCAGTCCGCCTGGCAGCCCCCGGCTGAGCTGGAAGCGTTTCTCAACCGCGGCCAGCCGCCCATCTACGTCGGGTTTGGCAGCATGGCCGGCCGGGACCCCGCCCACTTCACCAAAATCGTGCTCGATGCCGTGGCCCAAACCGGGCAGCGCGCCGTCCTGGCCACCGGCTGGGGCGGCATGAGCGCCCGCCACGCGCCGGAGGATGTCTTCGTGCTGGACGCTGCGCCCCACGGCTGGCTCTTCCCGCGCATGGCCGCGGTGGTGCATCACGGCGGCGCGGGAACCACCGCCGAGAGCCTGCGCGCGGGCCGGCCGACCGTGGTCGTGCCCTTCATCGTGGACCAACTGTTCTGGGGCCAGAGAGTTCACGCGATGGGCGCAGGCCCGGAGCCGCTTCAGGCCAAGAAGCTGACGGCCGACCGGCTGGCCGAAGCCATCCAGCAGGCGACCGGCGCCCCGGCCATCCAGCAACGTGCAGCGGCTATCGGCCGGGCCATCAGCGCCGAGGATGGCCTGGACGCGGCCGTGCGCGTGATCCGGCAACACCTGGGAGTGTGACGATGGCAGAGCAAAGCGCAAGCTATCAGGTTATCCCCTTCCCCAAGACTCGCCGCCTGATGGAGGACGGCGGACGCCTGGCGCGACAGAAGCACCTGATCCATGGCCTGTTCGAGTTGGACGTCACCGAGGCGCGCCGGGCGATTCGTGATCATCGCGCAGCCACAGGCGAGAGTCTCTCCTTCACGGCCTTCGTCATCGCCTGCCTGGGCCGGGCGGTGGACAAGGACAAAGCGGTGCAGGCCTGCCGCACCTGGCGGGAGCGGCTGGTCATCTTCGACGACGTAGATGTCAACACCCTGTTCGAGGTGGAGGTGGATGGCCGCAAGATGATCCGCCCCCACGTCATCCGCGCCGCCAACAGAAAGACCGTCCGGCAGATCCATGAGGAGATTCGGGCGTTTCAGGCTGGCCATGCCGCGGGCCAGGAGGCGCGCTTCATCGAGAAGTTCGTCCTGCTGCCCGGCTTCGTCCGGCGCCTGTTCCTGCGCATCTTGCTCAAAAGCCCGCAGCGGCTGAAAGCTATGAACGGCACCGTCGCCCTGAGCTCGGTGGGCATGTTTGGCGCAGGCGGCGGCTGGGGGCTGCCCGTCTCCAACCACACCTTGCAGATCACCCTCGGCGGCGTCGCCACAAGGCCGGCCCTGCTCGACGGCCAGGTGCAGAACCGTGAATTCTTGTGCGTGACGATCAGCATCGACCACGATCTTGTGGACGGCGCTCCCGCCGCCCGTTTCGCCCAGAGACTGAAAGAACTCGTCGAAGGCTGCTACGGCATTGACGAGTTCGTCAACTGAAAACAGCGGGCGGGGCTTCCTGCCCGATTGTCCGTCGTTGATAGCGCGCGATAATACCGATATGCCGACCACCCTCCTGGCTGCCAAGTTCCTCCAGCCGGCGCCTCCGCGCCACGCAGTACCGCGCCCAGCCCTGGTCCAACGCCTGAACGACGGCCTGGCCGCAGGCCAGCCGCTGCTGCTGATCGACGCGCCCGCGGGCTACGGCAAGACCACGCTGGCCGCAGAATGGGCTGCGCAACTGGAGTCCCCGGTGGCCTGGCTGGCGCTGGAGGAGGCGGACGACGAAGCCCTGCTGAGCTGAGGGCTTACGCGCCAGCGCCCAAAGGCTCGCAGCCGGCTGCATGAAAGGCCGCTGTTTTGGCCGCCGCGCTCAACTGGGGTAGAATGGCGGCGCAAAATTGCAGCCGTTCTCAACTTCATGCCCGGTGGCAGAGCCAAATGCCTGCGATCTTATTACAGACAAAACTCTATCGCCCGACGTTGCGCCCCGGCCTGGTGCCCCGCCAGCGCCTGCTGCAACAGTTCCTGACCGGGCTGTGGACGGGGCAGGCGTTCGCGCGCAAGCTCACGCTGGTGGCAGCCCCCGCCGGCTTCGGCAAGACCACGCTGATCCTGGATTGTGGCGCGCAGCTTGCGGACACAGCCCACCCAAACGCCTCCATCGAGAACCTGAAGTCGGGCTGGCTTTCCCTCGACGAAGCCGACAACAACCCGGTGCGCTTTCTGCGCTACCTCATCGCTGCCCTCCAGAGCGCGCTGCCGGAGGTGGGTCGGGAGGCCGCGTCGCTGCTGGAACTCGGCGCCTCGCCCGCGCCGGACGAGGCGCTGGCGGCGCTGATCAACGAGATCGCCGCCGCCGGCTGCCCCATCATCCTGACGCTGGACGATTACCACGTCATCCACCACGCGGGCATCGAGCAGTTGCTGACCCTGCTGCTCGATCATCAGCCGCCCAACCTGCACCTGATCATCGCCAGCCGCAGCGACCCGGCGCTGCCCCTGGCGCGGCTGCGGGCGCGCGGCCAGTTGCTGGAATTGCGCGTCCGCGATTTACGCTTCGCCGCCGAGGAAACCGCCGCGTTCTTCACGCAGACGATGGGGCTGGCACTGCGTCCGGAGTGGATTGCCGCCCTGGAGCAGCGCACCGAGGGCTGGATCGCCGGCCTGCAGCTTGCGGCGATCTCACTGCAAGGGCGGACCGATACCCAGGCATTCATTCAGGATTTCACGGGCAGCCAGCACTTCGTGTTGGAATACCTGGTGGACGAGGTGTTGCAGCGCCAGCCGGAACCACTACAGCGTTTCCTCCTCGAAACCTCGATCCTCCAGCGCCTGTGTGCGCCGTTGTGTGATGCTGTCACCGCGACCACTGACAGCGAGCGGGCGCTGGCGGATCTGCAACGCCGCAACCTTTTCCTCGTCCCCTTGGATGACGCGCACCATTGGTTTCGCTATCACCATCTGTTTGCCGAGTTCCTGAAAAGCCATCTGAAACGGACGCGCGCCGGCGATCTGCCGGAACTGCATCGCCGCGCCGCCGCCTGGTTCCAGGCGCACGACTACCCGGAAGATGCCCTGCACCATGCCCTTGCCATTCCCGATTACCCCTATGTCATCCGCCTCGTCGTCGATAACTGGCGGCGTGTCTATCACCAGGGCCGCTTGAAGACCGCCGTCCAATGGCTTGAATCGTTGCCCGGCGATCTGCTCCGCCAATCGCCGCCGCTGGCGGTGGCGTACTGCTGGACCTTGTTCATCCGCGGGGACTATGCGCGGATCGAGGCATATCTCGACGACATCACGCAAGCCTTCGACCGCATGGTGGCATCGGCAGCGCTGCCGGCAACGCACCCCGAATACAACATCATCCTGCAGCAAGTGGTCTTGCTGCGCGCGATCGTGCTGCGCCAGCGTGGCGAGGTCGCAAGGGCCATTGCGGAGGTCGAACAACTGACGCCCACGGTTGCGGAGCTGCAACCGACGTTGGGGCAGACGATTGCCGACATGGGCTACACGGCGTGCTATTCGCAGCAAGGCTACAACTATGTGGC
>CAZVGR010000070.1:0-26174 GCA_964626845.1 uncultured Anaerolinea sp. | reverse complement strand
TCCGGCGTCACGTTGAGGGTGAAGTTGGTGCTGCCGCAGGCGTCGAAGCGGAAGGAGCCGACACGCGTGTACCAATTGAAGGCGCCGCTGGTCTGCGCGTATTCCTGGGTATACCAGAAGGTGCAGTCGTCAGTGGGGTCGACCTGCATGGCGCTGTAGTCGCCCCAGCGGTTGAAGGAGTCGTTTTGGTAGCCGCCGCCAGTCACCAGGGTGGCCTCGCTCTGGGGCAGGACCCCCAGCGGATCGCCGGCCAGCCGGCCTGCGTAGCGGATGCTGGGGAAGAGGCTCACGTCGTCGGTGATGCTGTAGCCCAACGCGACGTTGCCAGAGCCGTCCATGGCGATTGAGCCCATCCAGCGGCTGGTCGTGCTGTTGTCCGCCGGGCCGTAGGTTCCTTCCTGGTGCATGGCCCAACCGCTGCCGCTGTTGCGCAGCTCGAACCAGTGGATGCCGGCCCGGCCAGCCGGGCTGTTGGTGTCCACCGTATGATTGCCGACCAGCGTTTGATAGGAGCCGAAGTTGCGGTACTGCAAGCGGTGCATCAGCCGGTCGGCGATGTCGTGCAGGTTGACGTTTGTTCCTGGCTGGTTGATGCAGGCCGGCGACGTGGCGCAAAGGGTCGGGTCGACGTCCGCAGTGGGGATGACATAGGTGGGCACGAAGGGCGAGCCAGGCGTGCCGAAATAAGAGTTGGCGGGGGTGGTCCAGTCGACGTGGAAGTTCCAGACGCGCAGCGCGTCGACAGGCCCGATCCAGGCCGAGTCGTCCCATTCCATGAAGGGATTCGGCGCGCCAGCGGGCGGTGGGGTGGCGCCATCCCAGTCAGCCGGCAACATGCCGCCATAGTCGGGGTTAGAGGTGAAGCCATTGAAGTAAATGGCCTGCGCCGGCGCTCCGACCAACATCTGCGAGCGCTCCATAGCCAGTGATCCCGCGCCGCGCCAGGCATTGGCGGCGTCGTTGAACTGATTGACCGAAACGTAGTAGCCATCCGGCCACAGCCCGATCTTAGGGTAGTCGGGCAAGTAAGTGTTAGGCCAGGTGTAAGAATAGCGGTACCAGCTTCCCAGCGGGTCCGGCGTCTGTGAAACAGCGAAGCAGAGCAGGTCCGGGGTGCCGTCGCCGACTGATCCCAGAGCAAACTGCATCATGACCCAGCGATCGGCCAGGTGGTCGTAGAGAGTGACCGGGTCGCCGTCGTTGGTAGTCTGGCACTTACCGCCGAAACCGCTCCAGAGGGTGTTGCCCTGGACTGGCCCTAAGAGCGACGCACCGCTCTTGTCCCAGATCTGGAAGCGCAGGTTGACCCACTGGATGTAATGGTTAGGGCCGACGTCGCCCTGGGTGTCGGGCGGGCGCACGGTGAAACCGACGTTGTTAATGCCGTCCCAGTTCTGGATCGGACCTGGCATGGCATCTGGTCCGTGCCAGCCCTGATAGGTGCTGTCGATCCCGCTAAAACTGCCCTCTCTCTCGTGGCCCGGCAGCAGCTCGCCTTCCGGGAAGCGCAGCAGAACCGGGTCGGTCGGCGGCGCCACGACCGGCTCGATGTTGCGCAGCGGCGGTGAGACATCCACATGCTCTGGCAGGATCACAACCGGTCCGGCCGCTTCCGGTTTCTCGTCAGCCGGCTGGCTGACCCTGCTCAGTCCAACCGCCGCGTCAGCGACGCTGAGCTGGGCGGCGCTTGGCCCGGTGGCCCGACTGCCGGCCGCGCCCGTCAAAGGCGCGCCAGGGCCCAAGGTTCTGTTGGGCACAAAAGCCACCAAACCAATCGCTAAGACCACCAATGCGCCGATCAGGCGCTGCCATCGTGTCTTCATGCTCCAAATCCTCCTGATGAAATAGCTCGAACAGCCAAAAGGGCAAAGATGCGCTGCCAGCAGCGCTTGCCCAAGAACAAACTGATAGGACTTACTTATCTACGTTCTGTGACGCACAGCGGAATGAGGCCAGAAGTTGCAGTTGGGCTGATTCTGGCGCGCAACGAGGCAAAGACAGCGTGGGCTGACTGTCCGGCCGGCTGGGGAAGGGGGCGGGCAGCGGCCTAGAGGCATGATAAGAGACGAAGGCAATTGTACTCCAATAGTCCAAACTGTCAACCGTATATGGCAAAAAAAACAGGCCCTGCTGACCTACTCGCAGGGCCTGTCGCCAGAGGATCAGCAGCCGACCTGCCAGCGCTCGGCCACGGCCTGGATGTCGAGCACATCCACGATGCCGTCGCCGTTCATGTCATAGTCCGAATTATTGGAACCGAAGGCGCTGGCCACCAACTGCACGTCGACGATGTTGAAAACGCCGTCGCCGTTGATGTCGTAGACGCAGGGCGCAGCCTGGCACGACTGCACCACCACCTCGTCCACATCCCAGCCTGTGGCGCTGGTGGAGTTGTCCGTGCCCAGCCGCATACGGAACTGCACCGTCTGCCCGGCATAGGCGCTGACGTCGGCGATGGTCTGCATGTAGCTGCTCACGCCACACCAGGCGTTGCGGCCGGCCAGCGGGTTGCCGTAGCTCGCGGAGACCGTGCCTGAGCGGTACGGCCCAACCAGCAGGCTGGTGTTGGGCACGTAGGTCCAGGTGACGCCGCCGTCGGTGCTCACCTCCAAAACGCCGCCGTCGTAGCACGCGCTCGTGCCGCTGGGCTCCAGGTTCGGCGCGTGCCAGAACTTGAGCGTCACCGGGTTCTCGCCGGCCGGCAGCGCAACGGCAGGGGAAACCAGCCGCTGGTCCGAGACCGTGGCCACGCCCTGGCCGCGGTAGTGGCTGGCGCCGCTGCGCGGGTTGGCGGTGGACAAGGCCCAGGTGTTGCCGGTGCCGCTGCTAGTCCAGCCGGATGCGCCGCTCTCAAAGCCGTAGCTGTAGAGGATGTTGGGCGCATCGCCGGCCGCGCAGTCGCCGGGCGCGGCCAGGGTGGTGAAGCTGAAGGTGGTCGACGGGCCGGCCGTGCCGCAGGCGTTGTCGGCATAGACCCGCCAGTAGTAGCGCACGCTGGTGTTAAGGGTGATGGGCGGGGTGTAGCTGGCGCCCGTCAGCCCGCTGGCGGAATGAACGATGGCGCTAAAGCTGGGGTTGGTGGCCAGATCGAAGCGGTAGCT
This sequence comes from uncultured Anaerolinea sp., assembly GCA_964626845.1. Taxonomy (GTDB): domain Bacteria; phylum Chloroflexota; class Anaerolineae; order JAAEKA01; family JAAEKA01; genus JAAEKA01. The sequence continues at coordinate 23,073 of CAZVGR010000070.1, read as the reverse complement.
GGCCGCCTGGCTGGCTGCGCTCCAGGTGAAGGTCGGGCTGGTAATCACGTTGGTTGAGTTGTTGGCCGGCGCCAGCAGGGTCGCGACGCCGCCCGGCTGGTTGGCCACGTTTAGTTGCACCGGGTTGGTCTGCGAGCCGCTGTTGTACGTGCCGGTGATGTCGATGTTGTATGTGCCCGGCGCGGCCGCGGCCGTGTTGCCGATGGTGAGCGTGCTGCTGCCAGGGCCGTTGACCGGGTTGGGGCTGAAGGCGGCCGTCGCGCCGGCCGGGTGGCCCGCGGCGCTCAGGGTCACGCTGCCGCTGTAGCCCACGTTGACGGTGAAGGCTGCGTTGGCTGGCGTGCAGACGGCCACGGCCTGCGGCGCCACGCTCAGCACATCGACCTGCAGGAAGACTGCGCTGAACGGGCCCCAGTTGCCGGCTGCGTCCCTGCCGCGCACGAAGATGATGTGACGGCCGGTGCCGAGCCCGCTGGTATTCACGGTGGCGGTCACCGCCTCCACCGTGCTGTTGAAGCTGCCGTCGGCCGCGACCATGGGATAGGCCAGCGCGCCGGGCAGCCAGGGGGGCGTGTCGATGTAGTACTCGGCCGCAGCGATGGCCTGGGTCGGCTCGGCGCCGTTGCTGTTGTTGAAGCGGGTGTCGTTGATCGTCGCAGTCAGGACGACGGGATCGCCCACGGTGATGGCCGCTGGCGCGGCGGCCACGTTGAGCGCGTCCGGCCCGGCCGGCGTCATGTAGGGCGTGCGCACCACCTTGGCCGCGTAGAGCAGCGCCGGCATGTTGCCCGGCACTATGGTGTTCTCGAAGGTAGAGCAGGCCTGGAAGAAGGATGTGCCCAGCTCGAAGGTGTAGGAGGCCACGCCCAGGTCGCCGTAGCCGAAGTCGTCGGTGCTGCCGTCGGTAGGGTAAAGGCCGATGGCCTGCTGCGGGGTGTAGTTGTTGAAGTAGGCGAACTTGCGGCCCAGGGTCTGCAAGGCCGGGCCGTTGGGGGCCACAGTGTTGGTGAAACCCCACGACCAGAGCACGAGCTGGCTGTAGCTGTGGATGTCCAGGTAGACGCCGGTGGCATCGACCGGCGCAGGCGAAGTCAGCGGATCAGGACGCTGGTCAGGGAAGATGGCGCGCATGTAGTCCTGCACCGCCTGCACCTCCGGCTCTGAGGCTGCGCTGGGGCCGCGATAGGTGCCGTCACAGGGATTGGTGCTGGAACCGCCGCAGCAGCCCCACTGGAAGGCGAAGTTGCGGTTCAGGTCGGCCCCGCGGTTGTTGCTGGTCGGGCTGCAATAGGCCTCGTTGGTGTTCTTGCGCCACGACAGGCCGGTCTCGGCCTTCTTGCGGCCGTCGGGGTTGGCCTGCAGCATCAGGTGAACCTCGTGGTGGTCGAGGATCCAGGTGATGTCGGGATCGACGCCGTAGCCTGTTACCAACTGCTCGGCGAAGCGCGTCGTCAGCTCGGCCGGGGTGTACTCGCGAGCATGGATCGAGGCGGTGATCAACAGCCTGGGCTTGTCGCCGCCGATGGCCTGGTTGGTGAGCCGCAGCACCATCATGTCGTAGCCGGCTGAGCCGCCCGGCGTGACCTTCTCCCATGAGTCGCCCACGTCGATCCACTGGGCCAGGTTGGGATAGGCGGCGACGATGTCTTCGGCTGTCTGGAAGGTTTCCTCCACCGTGCGGTAGCAGGGATAGCCGGGGATGCCCTCCACCTGGTCAGGCAGCGCCTCGGCCCGCTGGTTGAAGGCGGCCGTCTCCACCGGGTCGATCACCACGCGCCAGCCGTCCGCTTTCAGCGCCAGCAGCCCGGCGGCATCGACCGCTGCCAGGACATACTGTTCCTTGCGGTTGTTGAACTCGAACAGGTCGTAAGCGTGCAGTTCGGCGATCTGCGCGGGGTCGTCGTAGTAGACGCGCACCACCAGCGGAGCATCGGGCAGCGGGGTGGTGTTTTGGGCAGAAGGGGCAGCGACACCGCCAGCAGCGGCTGGCAAGACTGGCGCCAGGGCAAAAATCATCACCAGCGCAACGCTGACAAGCAGCCAAAGACGATGAGACATGGGCAGAAACCTCCAATGAGGAAGGACTTGTGAGCAACGTGAGGCGGACAACGGGAGGAGGTCACTACTCAGGTGCCGGGCACTTGCAGCCCAGGATCGGCTGAATTCGGCTCGGCAGACTTCGTAATCAGGCGCAATGTCAAGTGCCCGGCACCTATAGCTAAGTAGTAACGGGAGGAGATTGTACACCCACTGGCGATGACGGTCAAACCACACCGCCATTTCGTCATGGCGGCGTCTGGGATTTTCTCCAGGCTGAAGCTGTGGTATCATCAACCTCGATGCACGCCGCTCGCTTCTTTAGCAAGAAAAGTTACACGCATGGTAGCTACTCAGGTGCCGGGCACTTGCAATTCATTGGCGGCTGAAATCGGCTCCACAGACTTCGTTAGCAGGCATAAATGCAAGTGCCCGGCACCAGGGCCAAAGTAGTAACCACGCATGAAGACTTCGGAAGTCTTGGGTTGAGCAGCAACGAAGGGAATTTGCCATGACGACCAGTACTGTTGAGCCGCAAATTCTGGCTCACTATCCCCATGCGTTGCCCGCCACGGTCTTTCGCCAGAAGATCTCTAGCTGGCTGGAACATGAGTTAGGCATGGCGTTGTCCAATGTGCTCCTGGCCACGTCGATCTGCGCCGACGACATCGTCTTTGTCACCGATGACGACGGCAACGTCGAAACCCAACATACCACCAGAGAGCTGTTAGGGCCGTTTGAGATGGGCGGCCTGGCAGGGCTTCCCTTCACCGGCAAGACCGGCATGACGGCGTTCGCCCACCACGTGCCTGACCACGGCGCGGCTTGCATCGTCTACGGGCCGCATATTGGCATCACCGACGCAGGTGAATTGGGCAAGGTCTTGCGCCTGGGCCAGCACGATGAGTCGTCGGCCTGCGGCGCGCTGGGCGTTGCCATTAAACACTTCCTGTCGGCTCCCGACTACGAGCCGGTTCTGGATATGGACGACGCCCAAGAGGCGCTCTTGGAGCAACGCCTTAAGCCCCACATGTCCACTATCCTGGCTGCTGCCAACCCGATGCAGGCCGCCAGCGAAGCCGCCTATACCATCATCCACGATCTGATCCTGCGCTACCTGACCGCTGCCAAAAGCCAGTTTCGCTGCGAGCGCGTGGCCCTGATCGGGGTGATGATCATCAACACCGGCCCCCAGCACGAAGATTACATTGAACTGCGCCATTCAGCCGTGCTGCGCCTGGCCGATCTGTAGTTCAGCAAAGAAGCTGACATCGAGTTTCCATGACCGACCCTCAATCGCATATGCCCCAGCCAGGCCTGAGCTATCCCATCGGCGCCACCGTGCAATCTGATGGAGTCAACTTCAGCGTCTACGCGCGTCGCGCCACTGGCATCGATTTGCTGCTTTTCGACGGGCCGGGCGCCGTTCAGCCCAGCCGCGTCATCTCCCTCGATCCCCAGACCAACCGCACCTACGACTATTGGCACGTCTTTGTGCCAGGCATCGGGCCGGGCCAGGCCTATGCCTACCGCGCCCACGGCCAGTGGCGGCCTGAGGCAGGCTTGCGTTTTGACAGCCAAAAAGTGCTGCTCGACCCCTACGGCCGCGGCGTGGCTATGCCCAAAGAATGCGACCGCAACGCCGCCATCAATCCTGGCGACAACGTGGCCACTGCCATGAAAAGCGTGGTGATCGACCCGCGCGTCTACGATTGGGAGGATGACCGCCCGCTGCGCCGCCCCTACGCCGAGACCATCATCTACGAGATGCACGTGCGCGGCTTCACCCGCCACCCCAGCTCTGGCGTGGACCCGGAACTGCGCGGCGCCTATGCCGGCCTGGCCGCAAAGATTCCCTACCTGCAAGCGCTGGGTATCACGGCGGTCGAGCTGATGCCGGTCTTCCAGTTCGACCCCTGCGACGCGCCGCGCGGCCGCGTCAACTATTGGGGCTACAGCCCGATCTCCTTCTTTGCTCCCCACCTCCAGTACAGCGTCAGCAGCGATCCGCTCCAGGCAATCGATGAGTTTCGCGACATGGTCAAGGCGCTGCACCGGGCCGGCATCGAGGTAATCCTGGACGTGGTCTATAACCACACGGCCGAAGGCAGCCACATTGGGCCGACCTTCTGCTACCGCGGCCTGGCCAACGACGACTACTACATCCTGGAGAAGAACCAGGCCCTGTACAAGAATTTCAGCGGCACCGGCAACACCCTCAACGGCAACAACACCATCGTGCGGCGCATGATCCTGGACAGCCTGCGCTACTGGGTGCGAGAGATGCATGTGGACGGCTTTCGCTTCGATTTGGCCTCGATTCTCTCGCGCGATGAGCACGGCGTGCCCATGGTCAGCCCGCCAGTGCTGCTGGACATCGAGAAGGACCCGGTGCTGGCCGGCACCAAGCTGATCGCCGAAGCCTGGGACGCGGGCGGGCTGTACCAGGTGGGCAACTTCGTGGGCGACCATTGGAAGGAGTGGAATGGCCGCTTCCGCGACGACGTGCGCGCCTTTGTCAAGAGCGATCCAGGTATGACCGAGAAGGTGGCCAGCCGTTTCTTCGCCAGCCCCGACATCTATGGCCACAAGGAGCGCGAGCCAGAGCAGAGCATCAACTTCGTCACCTGCCACGACGGCTTCACCCTCAACGACCTGGTGTCGTACAACCGCAAGCACAACCTGGCCAACGGCGAGAACAACCGCGACGGCGAGAACCACAACCTGAGCTGGAACTGCGGCTACGAAGGTCCCACCGACGACCCGGCCATCGAGCGCTTGCGCCAGCGCCAGATCAAGAACTTCCTGACCATCACGCTGCTGGCGCTGGGCGTGCCCATGCTCTCCATGGGCGACGAGGTGCGGCGCACCCAACTGGGCAACAACAACGCCTACTGCCAGGACAACGAGGTCAGTTGGTTCGACTGGACGGGGCTGGAGCGGCACGGCGACATCCTGCGCTACGTGCAGAAGCTAACCCGGCTGCGCCTGCACCTGGACGCCGTGGTTGAGGGGCCGCACCACCTGAACCTGTGGCAACTGCTGCACAGCACGAGGGTCCAGTGGCACGGCGTCAAGCTGAATCAACCCGACACCTCCTACACCTCGCACAGCCTGGCCCTGACCGCCTGGGGCCGCTGGGCGGTGTTTCACCTGATCTTCAACGCCTACTGGGAGCCGTTGACCTTCGAGGTGCCCGTGTTGCCGCCGGTGAAGCACAGCGACTGGCGGCGCATCATCGACACCTCGCTGGACTCGCCGCTGGACTTCTGCGAGTTCCCTGACGCCCCGCTGTTGTCGGGCCAGCTCTATCGGGCCGAGGCGCGCTCGGTGGTGGTGCTGGCCTGCCGGCGGCTGGACGGCGATTGACAGCGATCATGGCGACACAATCGACTACCCCTGCCAGCTCAGGGTCACTGGCCAGCTTGGTAGGGAACGTGATGAGCGGTAGGCGCATCCAGAGCGGTTTCCGTTGACGCCAATCCGTGTCAGATGGGTGGGTTAGCCATCAATTGTCGTCATCGTCATCGTCATCGTCGTCCCCGTCGTCATCATCGTCATCGTCCCCGTCGTCGTCGCCGTCGCCGCCGCCATCGTCGTCGTCATCGTCCCCGCCACCCTGATTGCCGCCATTGCGTCCGTTGTCATCGTCGTCGTCGACAGGCGGCGCCGCCGGCGCGGGCGGGGCCGTCGGGGTTGTCGTCATCGTTGCCGTCGGCTCCTGGGTGGCCGTGACCGTGGCTGTCGCCGTGGCGGTGGGCTCGCGGGTCGGCGTGGCTGTGGGCGTTGCGATGGCCGTGGGCTCGCGGGTCGGCGTGGCTATGGGCGTTGCGGTAGCGGTGAACGTGGACGTCGCCAGGCTCAGGCTCACACCGCCTGCGGGGCCGCCGGCGCGATCCAGACCCGCAGACGCCGCGGGGCCGGCGTCTCTTCGGGTCAGTTGCTGCTGGATCTGCAAGGCCGGCTGCTGGAAGCTGTGCAGCCAGTTCCCCGGCTCGCTGGCTGCCGCCGCGTTGACCACAACGTTGAGCAGCGAGAAGAAGCTGACGACAGTTACTACAAGCACCGGCGCCAGCAGCGCCAGCCATTTGATGCGTGAATTCATACCCTGTGACATGGTGCATACTCCTGAAACTCTCCCAGCGCCTTGGCAGCGCCCGGAGAGCGTGTGGTTATGCCAGATAAAAGCGCGCCCGCAGGCGAAAAATACAGCAAAAGGGTGGAGTTGGCGTCACGGCCCCTCGTCCAGCAAGCGTAACTGCTCCTCGACAGCGGCTTGCAGCGACGCGTCCAGGGCCAGCGCTTGCCCGAAGGCCTGGCGGGCCGCGTCGGGGCGCTGCATGGCGGCGTAGACCTGGCCCAGCTCGAAGCGCCAGTCAGCCTCCTGGCCGGCCAGGTCCACGGCCCGCTCCAGCGAGGCCGCGGCGGCCGCCAGGTCGCCCTGGTTGGCCTGCACCACGCCCAGGTTGCGCCACCACTCGGCGGTCTCGGGCGCCAACGCCGCAGCCTGCTGGTACATGGCGATGGCGTCGGCCGGCCGGCCGGCAGCCACGTACAGGCTGCCCAGCCCACCGTAGCCCGGCGCCAGCCCCGGATCTACGGCCAGCGCGGCCCGGAAGGCCTGCTCCGCGGCCGGATAGTCGCCCTGGGCCTGGTAGTCTGCGCCTGCCTGCAAGTAGGCGGCAGCCTGCGCCGCGAAGTCGGGCGTCGCCGTCAGCATGGCCTCCAGCGGTGCGCCGGCCACGATGTCGGCGTCGTCCACCCGGCCCAGAGTCACGAAGGCCAGCAGCGTCAGCACGAGCGGGGGCAGCAACAGCAGCAGGTAGCTCAGCGCCGTGCGCCGGTTGGGAAAGAACATCTCAGGCTGCTCCTGCCGCCCAGGCGCGCGCCGCCGCAGCCTGGCTGGCCGGCGGCGCGGGGAGGGCCGTCTCGGGGTTGGCGTCCTCGCCGTTTTGCAGCCGCACCAGCCGGGCGTAGTGGCCGTTGCGGCGCAGCAGCTCGTCGTGCGTGCCCACCTCCAGCACCTGGCCCTGCCCCAGCACCACGATCTTGTCGGCGTTGCGCACGGTGGAGAGGCGATGGGCGATGACGAAGGTGGTGCGCCCCTGCATCAGCCGTTCCAGCGCGCTCATCACCAGCGCCTCCGAGCTGGCGTCCAGCGCAGCGGTCGGCTCGTCCAGCACCAGGATCGGCGCATCGCGCAGCACCGCACGGGCGATGGCCAGGCGCTGGCGCTGGCCGCCCGACAGGGTGCCGCCCCGATCGCCGACCACCGTGTCGTAGCCCTGCGGCAGCGCCATAATGAACTCGTGGGCATTGGCGGCCTGGGCCGCGGCGACGATCTGCGCGTCGCTGGCCTCCGAGTTGCCATAGGCAATGTTCTCGCGAACCGAGCTGGCGAAGAGCACCGATTCCTGCGGCACAATGGCAAATTGACGGCGCAGGTCGGCCACGCGAATCTGGCGCACGTCGACGCCGTCCAGCAGCACGCGGCCGTCGTCCACCTCGTAGAAGCGCATCAGCAGGTTCATCAAGGTCGTCTTGCCTGAGCCGGTGCCCCCCACAAGCGCCACCACCTCGCCGGCCTGCAGGTCCAGCGACACGTTGCGCACGATGGGCTTGTCGGGCGCGCTGGGGTAGGCGAAGCTGACACCCTCGAAGCGCACGGCGCCGCGCGCCCGGCCCAGCGGCAGGGCATTGGGCGCGTCGGCGATCTTGACGTCCGCGTCCAGCACCTTGCCCAGCCGGTCGCCGCTAATCGCAGCTTTTTGCAGGGTGGCCGACAGCTTGCTGAACTTACGCAGCGGGCTGTACATGTCCTTCAGGTAGGCTACGAAGATCAGCAGCGCGTCGACGGTGAACTGGCCGACCAGCATCTGCGACACGCCGTACCACAACACCGCAGCCGTGCTGGCGGCCTGGATGAAGTCCACCACCGGGCTGAAGGAGGCCTCCCAGCGGATCGAGCGCAGGGCCGAGCGAACCCGCACCTGCTCGTGGGCCTCGAACTGGGCCAACTGCTCCTGCTCGCGGCCGAAAGCCTTGACCTCGCGGATCGCGCCCAGCGTCTCCAGGGTCAGGTTCATGATCTCGCCCTCCTGCTCGCGCGCCTCCTTGGCCGTGTCGCGGATGTTTTGGCGGAAGCTGCGGTAGAGCGCGAAGAGCAGCGGCACGTAGGCCAGCACGATGATCGAGAAGCGCCAGTTCAGGTAGAGCATCACCGCCGCAAAGCCGACGAACTTGATGCTGTTCACCAACAGGTCGGACAGGCTGCTCACCAGCGCCACCATAATCTTGCCGGAGTCCTCGGTGATGCGCTTGAGGATGTCGCCGACCCGGTTTTGGTCGAAATACTCCAGCGGCAGGCTCTGGATGTGCTGAAAGACGTGGCGGCGCAGTGAGAAGGTGGCGCGCTCCTGGATCAGGCCGTTAAGGTACTCGTAGGCAAAGGAGGCTGCGCCCAGGGCGACGGTCACCGCCAGCAGCAGCAGACCGAAGGCCGCGGCCAGCGTGCGCGGGTCGTCGCCCAGCGTCTCCACCATCCACAGGCCGAAGGGATCGGTGAAGGGCCGGCCGCCGATCACGTTGTCGACGATGTACTTTAGCGGCCAAGGCGCAATGATGCCCAGCAGCGCTACGGCCAGGATCAGCAGCAGGCAGAGCGCCAGCAGTCCGCCGAAGGGCAGCAGGTAGCGCAGGTAGCGGGCGTCGATGCCCAGGAAGGGGATGTAGCGCACGCCGTGGCGGCGCTTCTTGGCGCGTTCTTGGTCAGACATGATAGCTACACCAACACGGGAACCGGCTGCCGCAGCGCGGCCTCGGTATGGGCCAGCAGCGGCTCGAACAGATGGCGCACGGCCGGCCGCGGGGCCACGACGTTGAGCAGGCGGAACCAGGTGGCCGCCTGGTAGAAGGCAACCCGCTGGGCGAAGGTCGGATCGGGCGTCATGGCGGCGCAGTAGGCGGCCAGGAAGCGCGCCGCCTCGCCGGCCAGGCGGCGCACGTCGCCGGTCTGCTCCAGCCCCAGGTAGGCCAGATGCGCGCTGAAGTTGGCCACGTCAATGGCCGGGTCGCCCTGCGCCAGCAGGTCGAAGTCGATCAGGTGCAGGTGCGGGCCGTCGTAGAGCACCTGGCTGTAGTAGAAATCGCGGTGCAGCGGCGTGGTCACGGGCGGCGCCGGCAGGGTCGCGGCCCAGTCCAGCAGCGCGGCGCGCAGCGCCTGCACGGCCGGCAGCGCGTCGGGCCGATCCTGGGCCAGGCGCGCCGTGTAGTCTTCCAGGCCGCGCAGCTCGTCGGCCAGCGCATAGGGCTTGAGCTGGACGGCGTCCCGCGGCGCGCCGTGGCCGTTGCCCGAGGGCAGGGCGAAGGCGCGGCTGCTGTGCAGCTTGGCCAGCGCCTGGCCCGCGCGCGCCGCCTGCGGCCCCACGCCGCCGCGCAGCGCCAGCGCGTCCAGTGTCTCGCCCGGCACGCGCGCCTGCAGCAGCATGCGCATCTCCGGGATGTAGGCCAGCGGCTGCGGCACGTCGATGCCATCGGGCGCGTCGGGGCCGAAGCCGTGGCGGTAGAGCCGCTCCTGCAGGGCCAGCAGCCGCTCACCCCGCTCGTCGCGAAAGACCTTGCCCACGGCCTGGCGCAGCACGGCCTGGCCGGTCTCGCGGTGACGGCCGTGCAGCGCATAGGCCAGCACGCAGCGCCGGCCGGGCTTATACTTCAGCACGCCCACCACCTCCAACCGCTCCAGGTCGAGCAGGCCCTTCTTGCGGAAGCCGGGCAGTTGGCGGGCGAGCAGCGGCGCGGCCAGGTCAGGCCGCGTGGCCCGGTACAACCGCTGGCGCAGCTTGGCGTCCAAAATTGGCAACGCCGGTCCAGCAGCGCCAAAATGGGCGGTTGCGCTACGTCCGTCGGTCGAGTAGCCGTCTGCGGCGTATCGAGACCCTCCGCTCTCCGCCAACCAGCCGGTCACGCGCGCGGCGTTCAGCGCCCAGGTGTACTCCTGCAACACCAGCGCCGCGCCGTTCCAGGCCACATCACGCGCGTGAGCCGGGTCCTGCACCAGGCTGCCAATGGCCGCGGCCAGCGCGGCATCGTCGCCGGGCGGGTAGAGGTAGCCGTTGTGGCCGGGCCGGATCAGCTCGGCTGGCTGGCCTACGTCCGCAGCCACGGTCGGCACGCCGCAGGCCAGGTACTCGAACAGCTTGAGCGGCGAGAAGTAGAAGGTTTCGCCGGCCTCGGCCGCAGCGTGGCTGCTGACGGCCACATCCATCGCGGCCAGATGCTGCGGCACCTCCTCATGCGGCACGGGACCGGTGCAGGTCACGTCATGCACAAGCCCGGCCGCCTCAACCGCAGCCAGCAGCTCCGGGTCCATCTCGCCCACCAGCAGCAGGTGATAGGTCGGGTCGCTGGCGTGCAGGCGGGTGAAGGCGCGCAGCAGGGTCGGCCCGTCGTGCCAGGGGCGCATGCGCCCGGCAAAGCCAAGCACGGTGCGGCCATGCAGGCCGTAGCGCTCGCGCACCTCGCCGCCGCGCACGGCCGGGTGGAAGTGCTGCGGATCGACTGCGTTGGGGACCACGTGGACGCGGGCTGGGTCGGCGCCGTGGGCGATGACGTAGTCCGCCAGCGGCTGTGACACCACCGCCAGGTGGTCGGCCGCGGCGAACTGGGTCGCTTCGACCTGCGCGGCCAGCGCGTCGTCGTCCAGGGTGCGGTGTCGCGCGGCCTCGGCGCGCAGCGGCGCGTTGACCTCCAGCACCAAGGGCAGGCCGGTGGCCGCCCGCAGCCGCGCGCCCGCATCGCTCCACAGCGAGTAGCGCTCGTAGATCGCGTCGCAAGGGTTGTCCGCTAGCCAGGCCAGGGCTGCGTCCGCCAAGACGCCAGCGTAGGCTTGTGCTTGGTGGTGGGCAGTAAACCCGGCGGGCTCGGTCAGGAGACCGGCCCGAGCAGGTTCAAGATCTTCAGATCCGTTCAATCCGTGTAATCCGTGAGCAGTTTCCAGCTCAGGCAGCGGGCAGTGGACGATCTGCGCCAGCGGCGCGGGGCCGTCGGCCGGGCCGGGGCGGGGGGTGAAGATGGTGACGATGTGGCCGGCCTGCACCAGGGCGTCGGTCAGGGCGCGCACGTGAACCGCGGCACCCTTGTGGCCGCGCACGGGGATGCCGCGGTCGGCGTTCAGGTAGAGGATGCGCATCAGACTAACACCTCCTCCAGCCGGGGGGCCACAGGCATGGAAGGTAGCAGCACATGAGTCGGGCGCAAGAGAGCGCTGGACGTAAACCCTTCGGGTCTTGTGGCGCCGTTACGCGGCATGGCGATGGAGTTTAGACCCAAAGAGTTTGCAGGCGCCGCCGGCTCGTCGAACCATTGGCGCAGTTGCGTCACGTTGCGCCGCACGTCGAAGGCGTGCTCCACCTTCTGCCGCGCGGCCGCGCCCATCTGCTGGCGCAGCGCCTGGTCTTGCAACAACCGGGCCAGCGCCTCGGCCAGGGCGGACACGTCCTCAGGCGCCACCAGCAGGCCGTTGACGCCGTGATCCACGATCTCCGGGTTGCCGGTGACGGTGGTGGCAACCACGGGCAGGCCGGCGGCCATAGCCTCCAGCATCACCGTGGGCAGGCCGTCGCGGTTGCCGTCCCTGGCCACGATGCAGGGTAGGGTAAAAACGCTGGCCCGGTGATAGGCAGCCAGCACGGCATCCTGCGGCTTGGGTCCCACCAGGATGACGCGCTCCTCCAGCCCCAGCTCGCTGATCAGACCGGCCAGCAGCGTCTGTTGTTCACCCGCGCCGACGATCTCGCAGCGGAAGTCCAGGCCGCGCAGGGCCAAAAGCGCGCAGGCGTGGATCAACGGCACGAAGCCCTTCTTCTCCACCAGCCGGCCCACGCTGAGGATCAGGCCCGGCTCGCGCGCCGCGCGGGGGTTGGGCTTGAAGTGGCGCAGGTCGATGCCGTTGTACAGGCAACGCACGTCGCCCGGCCCGTAGCCTTGGATCTCTTGCAGGTAGGCCTGGTTGAAGCGGCTGACCGTGACCACGAAGCGCGCCGCGCCGATCTTATGGCGCAGCGAGGCCGGGTCCACCTCCTGGTGGAAGATGTCCTTGGCATGGGCGGTGAAGCTGTGCGGGATGCCGGTCAGGCGGGTGACGAAGCCGGCCACGCGCGTCGCGCTGGAGGCGAAATGGGCGTGCAGCGCGTCCACCGGGTGCTTGAGCAGGTGCGCGGCGATGAAGCCGGCCTGCAGGAAGCGCTTGAGGCCAAAAGGCTGCTCCAGCCCCTCGGCGTAGGCGCGCAGCTCGGCGTATTCTGCTGGACGGGCTGCGGCCACGGCCAGGTGCGCGGCGCGCACCCGCTCCGGCTCCATCTGCGGGTATTGCGGCACATAGACCACGTTGGCCTTGACGCGCGCCAGGCTGGGGTGAAAGCGGCCGTCGTCCGGTTTGCGCAGCGAGTAGATGCGCACGTCCACCCCCTGGCGCTCCAACTCCAGGATTTCGTTGACGATGAAGGTCTCGGAAAAGCGAGGGTACATCTTCAGAATATAGGCAATGTGGGTCATTTGTCATTCTCCTTTTGTGACTATTCAGCCATCGGTGCCGGGCACTTGAGTCCACAATCATGAATCGCAAGTGCCCGGCACCTGAATAGTAAATTCCTCTGGCCACACTCGCTACGCCAGAGCCAACTCCAACCCCGCGCCGTGCAGGTTCTGCATGATCGCCTTACGTTGCAAGCGGGAGGGCGGGCGATAGACCGCCTCCGGTCGCAGCAAGCCGTTGATGGCGCGGCTGATGTTCTCCAGGCCGTTGAAATTGAGCGTGTTGCGCGGCAGGGGGCTGCTCATGGCCTCATCGACAGCGACGCGCAGCCGATCGGGGGTCAGTTCCTCGGGCGGCAGCAGGTGCGCCAGGCCGCGCTCGGCCAGCCGCTCGGCGCGCATGCGCTGCTCGGCGCGCGTGTGGCCGCGCGGGATCAACAGGCTGCGCTTACCCAGGGAGAGGATCTCGCACACGCTGTTGTAGCCGGCCATGCCGACCACCAAGTCGGCCGCAGCCAGGTAGCTGTCCAGGTCGGCGGTGAACGCCATGAAGCTGACGGGCAGGCCGGCCGCCAGCCGGCGCAACGCCTGGCGCTTGGCCTGCGGCATCAGCGGGCCGGTCACCAGCAGGCTGTGGTAGGCCGGCGCCGCCTCGCCCTGGCTGAGCATCTCCAGGTAGGTCTTGAGGATGTCGAAGCCGTCGCCGCCGCCGCCCACGGTCACCACGATCAACGGCCAGTCGCCGGCGTCCAACTCGCGGCGCACGTCGACGGCGGGCCGGGTTGGCGCAGCGCGGCGCAGATAGCCGCAGGGGATCAGCTTGCCTGCGGCCGTGGGGGACATGCCATAGGCTGCCACCGGGTCAAAGAGCGCCTGCTCGCCGTAGAGCAGGATGGCGTCGTAGGTGTGGGCTTGCAGGTGCGGCGTGTTCTGCGCCTGCCACTCGCGGCGGGTGACATCGGGGCTGTCCTCGATGTCGCGCATGCCCAGCACCAGCCGGGTCTGGGGGGCATAGGCTTTGAGGTAATGCAGCGCGGGCAACAGCTCGCCCTGCACGCCGGCCGCCACCTTGTCCACCAGCACCAGGTCGGGCTTGAAGTTGGTGACGGCCTGCAGGATCATCTGCTCGCGCCAGGTGATGGTCTGGTTGAGGGTCAGCGGCAAGGCGCGGGCCTTATAGCGGCCGCTGCTGCGCTTGCTCAAGGCCGGCAGCTTGATCAGGTCCAGCCGTGGCGGCAGGTCGAACGCGCCGGCCACCATGGAGCCGGTGATCAATAGCTGGCTCGCCTGGGGGATGTCGTTGGCGATCTGGCCGGCGATGGCCAGGCTGCGACGCAGGTGGCCCAGGCCAAAGGTATCGTGGGAGTAGAGTAGAATCTTCGGCTTTTTCATCTCGTTCTGGCGCCTCGCATGAATAGGACAGCGGCCCGGCGATGGCTGGGCCGCACCTCAGTTTGTTGTCAGCAAGCACCAGATATAAGTGGCGGGGGATGGGGAAAAATACAGGCGCGGCGGGCAAAATGGGCTGGAAACAAAGAAGTTCGACTTCTCGGAGAAGTCGAACTTCTGGGGTAACCACTCAACATAGGTGCCGGGCACATGAATCTGCGCCTGCAATGATGTCTGGGTTGCAAGTGCCCGGCACCTGAGTAGAACCTTCCGGATTGAATCCGCCCTCAGGACGTGCGAAGGCTCACGCCGGTTGGCGCAGAGGGGCAGGCGCCGGCGCGTCTTTGGCGCGGCGAGAGCTCTGGGTCAGCAGAACGAGCGCCAGCACACAGGCCGCCATGCCGGCCGAGAGCACTGCGCACCAGATCAGGCCAGCGCGGGCGAACAGGATGGCCCAGGCGCTCTGGTAGACGACGAAGAACAGCTCGGCCAGCACATAAGGCCAGTGGACCTTGACGCGATAGCGCCTGGTTGCGGCCGGCGCGCTGCCGGGCGCTGGCTGGCCGGCCAGGTTGGCATGGCTGGTGACCGAGGCGGCCTTGGGCGTGCGCTCGAACTCGCCATGCATGGGGCCAAACAAGCCCTCCATGAAGGCGCTGAACTGATGGGGCAGCATGGCGGCGCTGAGGAACATGTAGGGCACGATCCGCCCCACGCGCATGAGAAACTGCCGCGGCGTCAGAGGTTCGCTGTAGGTGTGCCTGGTCTCCAGCGACGCCAGGGTTGCCGACAGCACAAGCCAGGCCACGGTGGGCGTCAGATACAGCGCCAGCCCCCAAGCCGGACCGAACGCGCCGAACCAGTGGTTGGCGTAGACCATGAAGGGCAGCGCCATGAGCCAGATCGCCCACGCCGGCCACTGCCACGAGATGCACATGTGGTAGAACAGGTGCAGCCGGCGCAGCCAGGATGCCTGGTAGTCGAACAGCAAGGTCTTGAGGTGCATACGCTGAAGCTGCACCCAGCCGAGTGTCCAGCGCCGCTGCTGGGCCTTGTAGGCGGCGTAGGTAGCAGGCAGCTCGGCCGGCGCCATGATCTCCTTGACGAACTTGGTGCGGTAGCCGGCAAACAGGTGCCGGAAGCTCAGCTCACAGTCCTCCACCAGGCTGGCAGCCCGCCAGCCGCCGACGGCCTCGATGGCGGACGCCCGCCATACGCCAGCGGTGCCAGTGAAGTTGACGAACTGCCATGCTGCCGAGCGCCACGACATCTGCAAGGTATGGTGGTCGTCGACCCACAGCGACTGGGCCAGGGTCAGCGCCGACTGGTCGTGGTTCAGGTGGCCCCACTGCGCCTGCACCAGCGACAGATTGGCCTCGGGGCTGCCATCGGCGCGGTAGAAGTGCGGCAGCGTGCGCAGCAGGAAATCCTGCGGCGGCACGAAGTCGGAGTCGAAGATCACGATAAACTCGGCGTCGGTCTGTCTGCGTCCATGCTCCAGGGCGCCTGCCTTGTAGCCGTGGCGGTTGGTGCGGTGCAGCAGACGACAGTCGATGCCCCGCGCCCGCACCTCGCGGCACACCTGCTCCACCAGCCGCCGGGTGTCGTCGTCAGTGGAGTCGTCCAACACCTGAAGGGTCAGCCGGTCAGCCGGCCAGGTCATGTTGGCGGCGGCCTCAATGACACGCCGCGCGACGGCGTGTTCGTTGAACATGGGCAACTGCACACACACAGTCGGATACACGGCCGGCAGTTGGCCGGGTTGCTCGGCCGCGCGGCCCTTCCAGAAATATCCCAGGCGCTCGACGATGCCGGCGGCCAGGAAGAAGAGGATCAACAGCAACGGCAGATGCAAGGCGCTGGTCAGCAGCCACCAGTTGGCGCTGCCCACCACAAACCATCCCTGGCCGACCTGCCCGCTGGCGGCGTAGGCCACCAAAGCAACGGCAATCGCCAGCAGCGCAATCTTGGGCATCCACCAGCGCATCCGTGGTCGAAGCACAGGCCCCAGCGGGCGGGAAGTCGTGTAATTCATCTCGTTATCGTCTCCTGTCTGGTATTCGAATGTCCGTACAACTCGGTTCAGACCCTGGTCTGATGTTCGTACACAAGCATTAGAGAAAAGACAGGCGCAAGCGGGAAAAATACAGCAACTTCTTGTAGGCAAGCATACGATCCATCGATTGGCGTGATCTTCAGGGCGTTTTGCCCGACACTGCTGTAGGCGACGCTGTACCGCAAGTTGCTAACTTGCGGTACGTCCTACACACCGCGGGCCGGCCCACGCACATCCTCCCCGCGCAAAAACGGTAGAGCAGGCCATAATGGCCCGCTCCGCCGGGATCCCCTTGGATTGTTGCAGCAGCGATAGGTGTCGAGATGGTGGGCTGCGAATCCTACGGCATCGGCAGACCCCAATGGCGCGCCAGCAACTGGATGTCCACGATGGTGATCAGCCCATCGCCGTCCCGGTCATGCGGCGACCCGGCCGGCTGGCCCCACAGGTTGGCGATCATCACCAGGTCGCCCACGTTGACGATGTTGTCGTCGTCCTCGCTGCAGTCGTCGTCCAGCAGCTCCAGGTCGGGGATGTTGCCGGCCTGCAGCGCCAGCAGGCTGGCGTGGACGTCGATCTGCCCCATGCCCAGTTGGTTCACGTGGCCTGGGTTGAAGGGGTTGAGGTTGACCGCAGCGCCGCCCATCAGGTCTGCCACCTGCACTACGTTCAGGTTGGGGTTCAAGGCCAGCAGCAGCGCGGCCTGGCCGGCCACGAAAGGCGCGGCCATGGATGTGCCGCTCCAACTGCCGTAGCCATCGACGGGCAGGGTGCTGTGGATGCCCACGCCGGGCGCGGCCAGCGAGACCCAGCCGCCATAGCTGGCAAAGTCAGCCTTGACGCGGTTGGGGTCGATGGCCGTCACGGCCAGGGCGCACTCCGCGGCGGCAGGGAACTGTTTCTGCGTGCTGTTCAGGTTGCCCACCGCCGCCACGACAACCACGCCCTGCTCGGCAGCCTCGTCGATCACGTCCTCCAGGAAGTTCGATGTGTTTTCGGGCATGCCCAGGCTCAGGTTGATGACGTGCGCGCCATGTTCCACGGCGAAGAGGATCGCCTCGGCCACGGTGAACGAATAGCCGCGGCCGTCGGTGTCCAGCACGCGGATAGGCATGATCCGGGCCTGTGGCGCCACCAGGTGGATAATGCCGGCCACGTGGGTGCCATGGCCGGCGCCGTAGTTGGCGCCGCCGCTGCTGAACTCATCCTCCGGCACGTTGTCGCCGTCCACGAAGTCGATGCGCGTTGCCGTCAGATGGCCGGCCAGATCAGGATGGGCCAGTTGCACGCCGGTGTCGATCACGGCCACCACCACGCCTGCGCCCTGGCTGATGGCGTGGGCGGCCGGCAGGCCCAGCATCTGCTGCGGATATTGCGAGTTATACGGGGTGGGATCATAGCCGCCCCAGGCGAAGCCAGAGCGACCGATGGCCTCAGGCGCGTCGGTGGCGCGGTTCAGCTCGGCGTAAAGGATGCGCACGTCGTTGCCCATGGCGTTTACCACCTGCGCCGGATCTGCGCCGGCTGGCGCTTGCAGCAGATAGACGACCCGTCCCGGCGCCAGCGCCCTGATCGTGGTCGTGCCGTAGGTCTGGTTGATGGCCTCGATGGTGGCGCCCGGCTGCGACACGTCCAGCTTGGCGATGATCTCGTTCTCGTTGGTCTGAGACGAACGCGCCTGGCTAGCCGACGGCGCGGCGTGGGCGAGGGGTGCGGTTGTCAGCAACAAGGCGATTAACAGAACGAGAAATCGGTATTGCTTCAGTCTTTGTCTTGTCATCATGGGCTTCACCTGGGCAGACTTCAGAGATCATCGTCCGAAGTCTGCACTAAATACACTGTTAACAAAGTTGTGGAGGTGCCCGGCACTTGCGCCGAGTCTGTCATCATGGGCGAATCGTCGCCAAAGCGCCGGGCACCGGTGCACAACTACTTCGTTGTACGCTGCACTCAATTCGATCTACACGATACAGGTATAAGCCCCGCCGAGGCTGTGGAAATACACCCATTTGCCCGGCCGGCGCCCTAAATCAGACGTAGCGGCCGATCAGGACAAAGGGCGCCCAGTAGTAGGGGTGAGGATGGCTGGCCTTGAGCGCAAGCTGAGCCTGGCGCAGGGCGGCCGGGTAGCTGGCGCCTTGCGCCAACTGCTGGTAGAAGCGCGGCATTAGCGCGGCCGCGGCCGCGTCCTCCACCAGCCACAGGCTGACCAGCAGCCCCATGGCGCCGGCGCCCAGAAAGGCGTAGGGCAGGCCCAGCAGCTCGTCGCCGCCGATCACCTGGCTACGTCCCGACTCGCAGGCGCTGAGGGTGACGAACGCGCCCGGCAGCCGCAACTGCATCACGTCGCCGGCTGTCAGCCAGCCGTCGTGCAGCTTGAGCGCCGAGAAGAGGGGATTGTCGCGGCGGAACAGGCCATGGCAGGCCAGGTGCAGCAGTTGGCAGTCGGCGCTGGCGGCGTGCAGCCTGTCCAGCGTCGCCTCCGCGCCCATGTGCATGCGCGCGCCGGCCAGATGCCGCCCCACGGCCGCGGCCTCGTGCTGGGCGAAGGGGATCAGCGGGTCGTCGATGCCAAAGACCGCGGCCTGCTGCCCCGGCTGGGCCGCGCGCTGGCCGACCAGGCTCAGCACGGTGGCGCTGGAGGCCATGGTCAGCTCGTGCTGATCGACCAGGTAAGCCTGGCCGTCGTACAGTGCGGCGAAGGGCAGGTGATGCAGCCCGCCGTGGGGCACGATGGCCAGCCGCGGGCTGCCGGCCAACAGACCGGCCAACGGCGCAATCAAGAGGGCGTGCAGCGCCTGCAAGACCTGCTGGGTGGAGCGGGTCAGCCGCAGCATATGGCGCTGGACGAAGGCCGGCCCGGCCTGAAAACGCTGCCACTCGATCTCCAGGGCGGTCAGATGGCGGTTCAGCGCCGCGGTCTGGGCCAGGTTGCGCACCACGTGCAGCGCGCCGTCGCGGTAGACGAAGGCCGCCAGCTCGGTCTCCAGCACGTGGTAAGCCACCAGGGTCAGGTCGGCCGGCAGCACCTGGCGCAGCGCAGCCACGGAAATGGGCTGGGCCAACGTGGCTGGCGCGTCGGTCCCAGCGGCTTGCAGGCGCAAACGGCTGATCTCCTGTTCCAGATTGACGGCGCGCGCGTTGAGCTCGGCCATGCGCAAGCCGCGATCGCCGGCCTGGCCATCGCCCAGGGCCTGGTTGTAGAGCGCGTTCAGGTCGGCCTGCAAGGCTTGTAGCCGTTGGGCGACGGCCGGCTCCAGATCGACGCCGGGCTGGCTGGCCAGCGCGCCACTGAGCAGGTCGACCAGCGTGCGTGACTTGGCCCGTTCGGCGACGGCAAAGGCCTCTTGCAGGCTGGCCTGGTCGCCGCGCGCCAGATAGAGCCGGATCAGGTCCTCGAAGACGGCGGTCTTGTCTTGCAGAAACGAGGCGCGCAGGTTCTCGCGCGCCAGCGCGCCGCGCAGGCGTTCGATTTCGCCAGCCGCCGCGCGCAGAACGGCTTCCGCCTCAGCGTCGCGCCCCTGGCGCAGCAACAGCCGGCCCAGCCGCTGCTGCACGAGCAAGCGCAGGTGCGGCAGCGGCAGCGCCTCGGCCCAGCCTTGGGCCTCGAGCAGGAGCGCCTCGGTCGCGCTGGTGTCCGGCAGCAGCAGGTCGGCCAGGCGCAGGTGCGCGTAGATGCGCTGCACGGGCCAGTCCTGCTCGCCGATCAGGGCCAGCGCCTCGCGAGTCTGCGCCAGCGCCGCGGCGCGATCGCCCTGCGCCTCGGCCAACGCGGCCTGCTCCAGCAACACCGCCGAACGCAGATGCTCGTTCTCGGCCTCGGCGAACAGGCCGGCAGCCTGGCCCAGCGCCTCGCCGGCCTCGGCCAACCGCTGCTGGCGCAGCAGCGCCACGCCCAAACCCCACAGCGCCCAGGCCAGGTCATAGGGCATGTCGCTGGCCTCCAGCCCGGCCACGGCCGCGCGATAGGCCGCAGTAGCCTCCGGCAGCAGGTTGAGGGCCAGGTAGGCGTCGGCCGTCAGGCGCTCCAGGATCTGCAGCTCGATGGGCGCATCCAGCGCGGCGAAGGCCTGGCGGGCCTCGGCCAGCACGGCCAGGCTCTGGCTGTAGTTGCCCAGCAGTTGGTGCAGTTCCCCCATGTTCTCCAGGATCTGCGCCTGGCGCATGCGGTTGCCGGTCTGCGCAAAGACGGCGCCGGCGGTCTCGTAGGCGGCCAGCGCCTCGGCGCCGCGGCCCAGCTCGGCCAGAATGACCCCCAGATTCATGCGGATCGTGGCCGCATCCTCGGCGCGGCCCAGGGTCTCGAAGTGGCCTTGGGCCGCATGGTAGGCGTCCATCGCGTCGGCATAGCGCCCCATGTTCTTGAAGCAGATGCCCTGGTTCTGCTGCAACAGGGCCGTCAGCAGGGCAATGGTCTCTGGCGGCAGGCTGTCAGCGGCCTGGGCTACAGCATCCAGTGCAGCGGCGGCTGTGGCCAGCGCCTCCTGGTGGCGTCCCAGGTGGATCAGCACGTGCAGCAGGCCGACGTTGGTGCGCAGGGCTTCGGCCGTCTGCCCCGTGGCCTGGTAGCCGGCGCGCGCCGCTGTGATCTGGGCCAGCGCCTGGTCGAAGTCGCCGTCCAGGGCATAGGTCTGGGCGCGCAGGTAGATGGCCTGCGGCTGAAAATGCGGCGCCAACGCCGGCGCGACCTCGATGCACAAATCCAGCAACCGCCGCGCCTGGGCCAGGTCGTTGTTGATCCGTTGGCCGGCGGCGTCCAGCAAACGCGCCAGGCCCTCCTCGTCGTACAGGCTGGCTTGTTGCAGCCAATGGACCTGGGCCGCGCCGGCCGGCTGGGCCAGCAGGTCGGCAATCAGAGCGGGATCGAGCGGCGTATCGGGCAAAGAGGACATGGCTCAGGCCAGTTCCAGGGGGCCGAGCTCGATCTCGGCCTGGTCGCCGGCGATCACCAGCTCGTACTGGCCCGAAGGCAGCCCGGCCAGGCTGAACTTGCCGGCGGCGTCGCTGGTGGTCAGGCGTAGCTCGACGCCGTCGTGCAACAGTTGGACGACAAAGCCGGCTGGCTCGGAGTCGTCCAGCGGGAAAATCTGGCCGTCCAGGTCGATGTCCTGGCCGCCGCTCTGCACCTGGACGTTGAGCGCCACGTCGGCCAGGTCGCTGCTGTAGATGAGTTGGCGCGGGTCGGTGTGCAGGGTCACGTTGCGCACGCCGGCCAGGGAGAGGCGCTGCCAGCTATCGGCGGTGAGCGCGGCGCTGAGTCGCTGCAGCAGGCTGGGCGGCCGCCTGGCCTCGGCGTAGGCGGCGAAGGCCGCGTTGGCGGCCTGGCGCACCTCGGCCGGCGGATCGGCCAGCACAACGCTGCGGCTGAGCTGCAAGAACTCGCGCAACCAGGTAGCCTGTTCCTGAAGCTGCGGATCGGCCTCGACAGCCTGGGCGACGGCGGCGGCTGTCTCGGCTGGCGCTCGGTTCTCCAGCCAATCCATGAGTTGCTCTGCGCTGGGTGCGGGTGTTTGTGGCCCTGTCATCGTGGTTCCTTCGTTACTTTTCAGGTGCCGGGCACTTGCGCTTGATCTTCACAGGCGCAAGTGCCCGGCACCGATTCGCTGAAAGCTGTCTGCTGTGCTGTTCACCAGATAAATGCCGGCAGCGACGCGAAAAATACAGAGGCGTGGCGCGAATTCTGGCTACTCGCTGCGCTCCAGCAGCAGCGTGCGCAGTCGATCCAGGCAACGGCCGCGGATCGGCCCAATGCTGCCCACGCGCAGCCCCAGCTCCGCGGCGACGACCTCATAGGCCGGCTGGTCCTCGGAGAAGTAGAGCCGCAACAGCAGCTTCTGGCAGCGCTGGTCCAGCAGGTTCAGTCCCTGGTTGAGCCATTCCACCCGCTCCCAGGCCGCAGGGTCGTTCACAGGGATGCTGGCCAGCAGCGGGCTATCGCCGATGTCCTCTTCCTGGCCCAGGAACTCCCGTTTGTGTTTGCGCAGCACGCGCAGCGCGTTCCGTCGCGCCACGGTGGCCAGCCAGCCGCCCAGATTGCTGTCGGGGCGCAGGCGGTCGATGTTCTCCACCAAGGCGGTGAAGGTGAGCTGCGCCACGTCAGCCGCGTCGGCGCGCGTCAGGCCGAAGTTGAGCGGAATGGAGAAGACCAGGCGCTCGTAGCGAGTGAGCACCTCCTGCCAGGCGTCCTGGCGGCCGGCGCGGCAGGCGTCGATCAGTTCTTGGTCGGTTTTGTCTTGGTTCTTGCTCACAGCGAGCCCTCTGGCACGAGATACCGGCGGTGCGGCGCCAGCCCTTCATTGGGTGCGAGTGTATGCTATCTGGCGTGATTGGACAAATCGCTAACCTCTCGGCTGTCTTGGGGATGTTGATTGCTGTCGCGTCCAGGGGGGGGGCATGGTATACAAGCTGAGGATGGCTGACCTCGTGCGGTCTACGCCGTGGGCGGCCAGCGCTTCAGTGCCAACGACGTCGAGCATGGCATCCTGGGCGCCAACCGACCCAGTTGGGCAGTCCCCGGGCTGTGTATGCAAAGCGCAAACTCGGGCATAAAGAAAGCCGTTGGCAGATCCATCGCTGATGGATCTGCCAACGGCAGGAGAGTGTGGACAGAGGCAGTTTACGGTTGGAAAGGCGGTGGGTCCATAACCTGATGTTGATTGGCAGAACCCTGGGCGTTGTCGCCGCGCACCTGGCCGCCGCTGGCAAAAGCCGGCAGTGCTGTGGCCAGTATCAGCAGGACAGCGATCAATAGATTGATGAGTGTTTTCTTCATGAGTGTCGCTCCTGACTTGAATAGGCGCATAGATCGCAGAAACAGGCTGCGAATCTTCGTTGTACCTATTATCATAAACGCAGCAGCCGGATAATGGATACGGTGTATGTGCGTGATTTTCCGCGCTGGTGAGAACGCAATCCTGCCGTCTGTAACCTGGCCTGCTTGCGAACATATCTTTGTATGTTATTGTGAATCTAGGCAAGGACAATGCAAAAGCTAAAAAGGACCTGTTCAGTACACCGTAAACAAAGTAACTGCGTATCGGTGCCCGGCACTTTGGCGACGA
>CAZVGR010000069.1:0-26176 GCA_964626845.1 uncultured Anaerolinea sp. | reverse complement strand
CGCTATTCATCCGTCAATCCCGGGTTCGCGAGGCCCGTAATTGGCGAAGGTATTGGTATTGGATCGGGCGTTTCGGGGGGAGTTGTAGAACCTGGCCGAGCCGATCCACCGGCTGAAGGCGCTGGCGTCGTTGCGCCATCCGGCCGCCTTTGACCGCGTCCAGGTTGGCGAATGGGGGCACAGTCTGGTTTGGGACGGCGAGATCGACCTGGGCGCCGATCGGTTGTACGAGCGCTGCCTGGCTGATCGGTGACATCGAGGTTAGCGGCATCCCAGGAGTTGCGCTATAATGGACTAGCAGCCGAGCAGCAACTGGTAGGCCATTGAGAGTTAACGAAAGGCAGGAGCTATGACGCGCGAGTTGATTTTCGTGATCGAAGAAGCCCCCGAAGGCGGCTATACTGCGCAAGCGTTGGGATACTCCATCTACACCGAGGCTGACACCTGGGACGAACTGAAAGTAGCTGTACAGGACGCAGTCGCTTGCCACTTTGACGACGAACGCCGGCCTTCGATGGTGCGCCTCCATGTCGTCCGCGATGAGGTTATCCCCGTATGAAACTACCGCGTGATTGGGGTGGCGAGGAACTGGCGCAGAGGCTGCGCAGGTATGGCTACGAAATCACCCGTCAAACTGGCAGCCACATGCGACTGAGCACCTTCACAGGGGGAGAGCACCATGTGACCATCCCTCGACACAAACCGCTGCGCGTCGGCACGCTCAACGCGGTGCTGCGAGACGTAGCGGATCATCTCGGTCTGGAACGCGACGATCTCATTAAGACACTCATGGAGTAGAGGGTGAACCAGCAGGTCTGACCTGACCAACGAAGCCGCCATCGTCTGCGACGCGTCACGCCGCATTCGCGAGGTCATTGTGTAGGTCAAGGTCGGCTGGTGGTCTGTTTCCAGAACAACGCACGTTTCAGGGGTTGGATGCAGCCAGGTGGGCCAGCCAATGGTCGACCGTGGCGTCCAGACCGGCGCTTTGCCCGCGCTGCTGGGCGGCGGCGCGACGGTGGGGCGGGCTGCGCTGGAGGACACGCTCTCCGGCGAGCGCTATGGTTTCGCCACGGTGGAGGCGCTGGCGGCCTTTCTGTTGCGACTGGTGGGGGACGCCGGGGGCGGAGGGGATGGGAGGAAAGAAGGGGATGAAGGGAAAGAAGGCGGTGGAGGCAGGTAACGGGATGGAGTGGAAGCAATGGGAAGTGGGGTGAGGGGGGAGAAAAGCGCCGAAATCAGAAGACGCGGATGAGGGCCGGTGGTTCCGATCCGCGTCTTCTGGTATCGGCGGTTCTCATCCGCGCGCGATGCCCTGCGCCAACACCTCCACCACGTGATACACCTGCCGGCCGGTGACGTGCTCGATCTGCTGGCGGCAGCTCGCGCCGTCGGCGCAGATCAGCGCGTCGGGCGCGGCCTCGATGGCGGGGGCCAGCCGGTCGCGCGCGATGGCCAGGGACACGTCGTAGTGGTCGGCGGTGTAGCCAAACGCGCCGGCCATGCCGCAGCAGCCGGCGTCGATCAGGCTGGCCTGCTGGTCCGGCACGGCCCGCAGCGCCCGGAGCGAGCCGGCTGTGCCCACGGTGGCCTTCTGGTGGCAGTGGCCGTGGAAGAGCACCTGGCGCGGCATGGCCTGCAAGGGCAGCGCCAGCCCGGCTTCGAGTTGCGCGGCCAGCCAGTCGTCGATCAGGTACACCTGCCTGGCCAGCACGGCGACACGCGGGTCGCCCGGCAGCAGGTCGTGGTACTCCTCGTGGAAGGCGGCCGCGCAGCTCGGCTCGCAGATCAAAATGGGCAGCCCCTGCTCGGCCAGCGGGTAGAGCAGATCGACGTTCTTCGCGGCCTGGCGGCGGGCGTCCTCGACCAGGCCCTGGCTGAGCATGGGCCGGCCGCAGCAGACGCGCTGGGCAAGCTGCACCTGGAAGCCGGCCGCCTCCAGCACCCGGACCGCGGCGATGCCGATCTGGGGGTAGTTGTAGGTGGTGAAGGTGTCGGGGAAGAGGATGACGGTAGAGAGCGAATTGTCAATTGTCAATTGGCAATTGGCAATTGTCAATTGGGAGTGCCGAACCGGGCGGGCGGCGAACCAGGCGGGGAAGGTGGGGCGGGCGATGGGGGGCAGGGCGCGCTGGGGGTGAAGGTTGACCAGTTTGCCCAGCGCAGCGCGTGCGATGCTGGTGCGCAGGGCGGCGTTGGCCAGGGGCGCGGCCAGCGCGGCCAGGCGGTTGATGGTGTGGATGTGGCCGAAGAGGCGCGCGGGGAGGGGTGTGCCTTCGACGGCGTAGCGCTGCGACTGGACCTCAGCCTTGAGCTTGGCCATGTCCACCGAGGAAGGGCACTCGGTCTTGCAGGCTTTGCAGCCCAAACACAGGTCCAACGCCTCGTACACGTCCGACCAGGCAGGATCGGCCAGAGCGTTGCGAGCAGTGGGGAGTGTAAGCTGGCCGGACAGGGCGGCGCGCAGCAGGTTGGCGCGGCCGCGGGTGCTGTGCTCCTCCTCGCGCGTGGCCTGGAACGAGGGACACATCACCCCGCTGGCCTTGCGACAGTCGCCCGACCCGTTGCACATCTCCACCGCCCGCGCCAGCCCGCCGTCGGCCGACCAATCGAACAGCGGCCGCAGCTCGATGGTGTTGTAGCCCGGCCCGTAGCGCAACATGGAGGGATCGGTCACATGCGCCGTCGCAAGTTCCCCCAGTTCCTCCAGTTCCCTCTGTTCTCTCATCGCCGCCAACACCTCCTCCGTCACCTTCTTGCCCGGGTTGAACAGGTTGCCCGGATCGAAGGCCAGCTTGGTCTCGGCGAAGGCGCGCGTGACCTCCTCGCCGAATAGCTGGCGATTGAGGTGGGTCAGCTTGAGGCCGTCGCCGTGCTCGCCGCTGAGCACGCCGCCCAGCGGCCGGATCAGCGCCAGCAGCTCGGCCTGCATGGCGTCCATCACCGCGATGTCCGCGGCCGTCTTGAGGTTGAGCAGGGGGCGGATGTGCAGGCAGCCGGCGCTGGCGTGGGCGTAGTAGGCGGCCTGCTTGCCGTGTTCGGTCATCATGCGCTGCACGCTGCACACGTACGCGGGCAGGTGCTCCACCGGCACGGCCACGTCCTCCATGAAGCCGGCCGGCTTGACGTCGCTGCGCCGGCCCAGCAGCAGGGTCAGCCCCGCCTTGCGTACCGCCCAGGCGTTGGCCTGGCTGGCCGGGTCCAGCAGCGGAACGATGGCGCCGCGGTGGCCGTGGGTCGCCAGGTGGACGCGCAAGCCATCCAGCGCCGCCTGTCCTTTGGTCTCTGTATTTACATAAAACTCAACTGCCAGCACGCAGGCCGGATCGCCCTCGACGAAGCGGAGGCGCTGGCCGTAGGCCGGGTGCTGGCGGCACAGGTCGATCATCAGCTTGTCCATCAGCTCAATGGCGGATGGGTGCAGCTCCAGCAGCGCCGGCGTGGCCTCGGTCGCGGCCACCAGGTCGTCGAAATGGACCATAGCCAGCGCGGTGCGGGCTGGTCGCGGCACGGCCCGCAGCGTGATCTCGGTCATGAAGGCCAGCGTGCCCTCGGAGCCGGCGATGAGCTGGGCAGGGTTCGGGGCGTGGCTCGGTCGGAGACCGGCCACAGCAGTGGGGGCCAGAAGTTTGTCCAGGTTGTACCCGCTGGCGCGGCGCCAATGGCGGGGGAAGTCGCGGTGGATGGCGTCGCCGTAGGTGGCCAGGATACGCTGCAACTCGCCGGCCAGCGGGGCCGCGCCGGCCGGCGGCCGGTCGAAGAAGCGCTCGTCGAAACGCACGACGCGGCCATCGGCCAGCACGGCCTCCACCGCCAGCACGTTGTCGGCGATCATGCCGTAGAGGATCGAGTGCGCGCCGGTGCCGTTGTTGCCCACCGTGCCGCCCACCGTGGCCCGGTTGCCGCTGGCCGGGTCGGGTCCCAGCATCAGGCCGTGCGGCCGCAGCGCCGCGTTCACCTGGTCCAGCACCGCACCTGGCTGGCAGCGCACCCAACGTTCTTCGACGTTGATCTCGCCGATCTGATCCAGGTGGCGGGTGGTGTCCAGCACCACGGCGTGGCCCACCGTCTGACCGGCCAGGCTGGTGCCCGCGCCCCTGGGCAGCACCGGCGCGCCCTGCCGGCCGCAGACGGCGACTGTCGCGATGACCTCCTCCACGCTGCGCGGGATCACCACGCCGATGGGCTCGATCTGGTAGATGCTGGCGTCGGTGCTGTAGAGCACGCGGTGCTTGCGGTCAAAGCGCACGTCGCCCACGCCTGCGCGGCGCAGGTCGTCGGCCAGGGAGGGGAGGGGGTGGGACATGGCGGGGCCTCCGGGGGAGGGTGACCGGTGATCGTTAATCGGTCACCGGATAGCGGTCACCACGTTCAGCGCATGGCAGGGGAGGAGCGGCCGCATGGTGGCCAGACGCGAGTGTTCTCTCCCGGGCTGGGGTGGGGTTGCCGGGGGATGGATCGGCATGTCGCCTCCATCAGGCGATGAGAATCCGCTCCTCGGCCAACTCGCGCTTGATCTCGCGCACCAGGTTCACCATCTCCTCTGGGGTTTGGTACCCAGCCTCGACCAGCGCTTGCCTGAACTCTCGGCGCAGCTCTTGGCCCGACAGCGAACGCTGTCGATCCTGATCGGGTACACCGATCAGGGCCTCGAACGCCTCCACGCCGATCAACGCCGCCTTGGCACGCCCGCGTGAGGTCACGATCACACAATCCCGTCCGTAGCTGGCCTGGTTGATCCAGTGAGACAGGTTCTGACTTGCTTCACTGATACTGACAAGGGACATAACCCGATTCCTTTTATAGGTGATATTGGTATGGTGACCATTTTATGTATAAAGCATATAGCGTCAAGGGCAATCGCGGCACACCGAAATGTCTGGCATCACGCCAGCGCCGTCAGATCCCGTCTGGCGCCGCCTTCATTGAAGCCTACCTGCAAAAAAAGAAGGGCATGACATCAGCCACGCCCTTCCGGGTTACGGGTTACGGGTTACGGGTTACGCTACCCCAGCCGCTTCTTGAACTCGGCCGCCAACGCCGGCACCACCTCGTACAGGTCGCCGACCACGCCGTAGTTGGCCACGCTGAAGATCGGCGCCTCGGCGTCCTTGTTGACCGCGACGATGATCTTGGCGTTGCCCATGCCGGCCAGGTGCTGGATCGCGCCGCTGATGCCGTTGGCGATGTACAGGTCAGGCCGCACCACCTTGCCGGTCTGGCCCACCTGGTGCTTGTAGGGGATGTAGCCCGCGTCCACGGCCGCGCGGCTGGCGCCCATGGCGCCGCCCAGGGTGTCGGCCAGATCCTTGACCAGCTTGAAGCCCAGCTCGGGATCCTTGGCCACGCCGCGGCCGCCGCTGACGATGATCTTGGCATCGGTCAGGCTCACCTCGCCGCTGGCCGTCACCTCGAAGCTCTTGATCTCCTCGCGGATGCCGGTGGCGGGGGCCACAGGGCCGGACTTGAGGATCTCGCCCGCCCGGCCAGGGTCGGCCTCGGGGGTGGGGAAGGAGCGCGCCCGCACGCTGGCTATGGCCAGGGGACCGTTGAAGAGCACGGTGGTCAGCAGGTTGCCGGAGAAGACCGGCCGCACCGCTGCCAGCCCGCCGTTGACAAGGCTGAGATCGCCGCAGTCGGCCGCCAGGCCCGCGTCCAGGTCGCAGGCCACCACGGCTGAGAGGTCGCGGCCGCGTGCGGTGGCGGGGAAGAGCACAATCTGGGGGCTGTGGGCCTTGATCAGGTCCTCGACCACGGCTGCATAGGGGTCGATGCGGAAGGCGGCCAGCGAGGCGTCCTCC
Source organism: uncultured Anaerolinea sp. (assembly GCA_964626845.1). Taxonomy (GTDB): domain Bacteria; phylum Chloroflexota; class Anaerolineae; order JAAEKA01; family JAAEKA01; genus JAAEKA01. The sequence continues at coordinate 20,375 of CAZVGR010000069.1, read as the reverse complement.
ACCTGATGCACCACGTCGGCGCCGTAGCTGACTGCATCCTTGGCCACGGCCTCGACGCCGCTGCCGATCACCACGGCCGCCAGCTTGCCGCCCATCTGGTCAGCCAACTCGCGCGCCTTGCCCAGCACTTCCCAGGAAACCGGCGCAGCCTTGCCGTCGAACTGTTCGATGTAGACTAGAATACTCATCGTTTTTTCTCCTTCCCTTAGATGACCTTCTCGGCCATCAGCAGGTCGGCCAGCTTGGCGGCGGTAGCTTCGACGGTCGCTTCCTTGACCATCACCACCTGCGAGGAGCGGGCTGGCGGCTTGCGAACGTCGGTCCAGTTGGCCTTGGCTGCGCCTGCGCCCACCTGGCCGGCGCTGAGGCCCAAATCACCCAGCTTCCAGACGGGGATGGACGCCTTGGCGGCCTTGCGGATGCCCATGAAGCTGGGGTAGCGCGGCTCGTTGATCTCCTTGCTGACCGAGACCACAGCCGGCAGGTCGGCGGTGATGGTCTCGCGGCCTTCCTCCAGCATGCGCTCCACGGTGATCTTTCCGCCGCTGATGTCGACGATCTTGATCACCTGGGTCAGCAGGGTTGCGCCGAGCTTGCGGGCCAGGCCGGGGGCCACCAGGCCGCTGTTGCCATCGACCGACATCTTGCCGGTGAGGATGACGTCGGCCGGTCCGTTCTTCTTGATGGCGGCAGCCAGTATGGCGGCCGTGCCCCAGGCGTCCGAGCCGGCGAAGGCCGGGTCGTCCAGCAGGATGGCGCTCTTTACGCCGCGCGCAATGGCGTCTTTCAACGCCTCGGTCGCCTTTTCTGGTCCTACGGTCACCACGGTCACGTCGCCGCCAAAGCGATCTTCCAGCAGCAGTCCCTCTTCGACAGCGAACTCGTCCCAGGGGTTGAGCACGAGCGTTGCCTTGATGTCGCCGCTGACAGCCTCTGCTGCGCTGATCTTGGGCAGTTCCGCCGTGTCGGGTGTCTGCTTCACACAAACGACGAAGTTCAAGGTGTCACCTCCTTGTGATCTTTCTGCGGATTATCGGAGCAAGGTTTGAAATCGGGCAGCGCGGATTATACCATCTGTGACGCGCTGCGCCAATTTCAGCACTTCACGATTTTGGTCTCATGCCAAGACGCAAAGACCGCAAAGTCCAGAAGATTTTGGTGGCTTGGCGCGAGAATCGTCAACTGCTGAATTTTGCGCCTGCACGTTGCGGGAGGCCGCAGGAAGAGACGGCGCGTATATGCCTGGCTGGCTCAGATGTGCTATAATGGCCGCTGTGCAGAAAGCGCATCGACTGAAGAGACACCAGCAAGTACTTGTTGAGGTGCCCGGCACTTGACACGAGCTTCTGATCATGTACGAATCGTCGCCAAAGTGCCGGGCACCGATACGCAGTTAATTTGTTTACGGTGTAGTGAGTACACAGCCAGGAGTGAATCGCCGTGACCGCTGAAGCGCCTATCGGCTGGGAAGATATCAACGCTTTTCTCAAGCAGCGTCCTCGCCTGGGAACCTGGCCGCCTGCAGAGATCGAAAAGCTGGCACGCGAGATCGATGTGATGCCAGTTGCAGCACACAGCTATGTATTTGATACCAGATACCAGGCTGATGATGCGTACATGATCTATTCGGGCCAGGTGCGCCAGTCGGTGTCCAGTGCGCAAGGCGCAGAATGGTGGCACAGGACGCTGCGTGCCGGCGAGTTTTTTACCCAGCAGGCGCTCTTTCGGGGCGCCAGCTATGCCAGCTCGGCGATCGCCGAACAAGACTCGGTGTTGCTGCGCATCAGCGCAGCCATGCTCAGTGAGCTGCTGGTCAAGCACCCTGAGCTGTGGGCCATCTTTTACACCAACACGGCCGCGCGCTTGCAGGCGATGCCGCTGCTGCGCTCGCTGGACGATGACCAGATCGAGCGTCTGTCGGTGACGGCCACTGAGGTGTCCTTCGAGGCTGGCAAGTCGATCTGCACAGCCGAGCAGGCCGAGGGTTTTCTCTACCTGATCGACTGGGGCCAGGTGCGCATTACCCAGCAGATGCAGACCGAGTTGAGCGGCGGGGGCCGGTTGATCGCCACTCCGCCGACGCCGGAGGTTGTTCAACGCCAGGGGTTCGCCGCCCTGCCGCACATTGTGACATCAGGCAATTTTTTTATCGGCGGGCTGGTCAAGATCCCTCACCAGTTGAGCGTGACAGCCGAAGCCGTCACCAAGGTCAGCCTGATCCGCATCGCTGCCACCTATATTGAGCAGTTGGAGGAACGTTTTTCCGACGTCCATTACATGCTGGGCAACCGGCCAGTCATCGTCGAGCGCTTGAAGCAGGCCCTGGGCAATGAGCTGCTGTTCAAGGACCTGACCCCTGCGCATTGGGCTGCGCTGGAGACCGTGACCGGCTGGGAGCATGTGCCTTCCAATCTGGATGTGACCCGACAGGGACAGGTGGGATCGAAGCTCTACGTCCTGTCGGCAGGCGCTGCGCTGGTGCGGGCCACCGACGACACCGGGCGGGAGCGTCCTCGCCACTACAGCCGGATTGGGGTCAAAGATTACTACGGCATCAACGCGCTGCTGCGTAGCGACCGACACGACGCTACCGTGCGTTCGATGGTCGACAAAGATCCAAATGGAGAACCACTGGACGGCACCGACTGGTTCACGCTGCAACACGACGATGCTTTATATTTGCTGGAGTCGAATCGGGATCTTTGGCGCGACACCAAGCTGTTGCTGGAGATCAGTGAAAAGCCCAAGGTCAAGAAAAAATACGCCTGGCAAGGAGACGATGAGGACATCATCCTGTTTGAGCGCAAGCACTGGCTGTGGCTGTTTCTGCGGGTGGGTGCGGTCTTTGCAGGCGCCTATCTGATTCTTGCTATCATCATGGCGCTGGATGCAGCCGTGGGCCAATCCCCCCTGTCGCCGCTCACCTATGCGTTGATCAGCCTGGCGCTGCTGGGGCTGCCTCTGGTCTGGTTTGTTGTCGATTACCTCAACGACTACTACATCATTACCAACAAACGGGTTCTGAGCCAGTCGCGGGTTTTGCTGATCTATGAGAACCAGCAAACAGCGCCGCTGGAGCGCATCCAGGACGTCACCAGCCGGGCCAGCATTATCGGCAAGCTGTTCAACTATGCGCTGCTGGACATCACCACCGCCGGCATGGGGTCGATTTCGTTTGAAATGATCCCCCGTCCTGAAGTGGTGGAGGACACCATCCGTCGCTTGCAGGGCACGGCGCGCGCGGGCGAGGCAGCCGAGCAGCGCGAGAACCTGCGCAACAAGATTCTGGCCAGTCTGAAGATGCGGCTGATCCCCGCCATCCCTGAACGGGTGTTGCCGCAGGGCATGGCAGTGCCGCCTCAGCTCAGCCAGTGGCAGAAGTTCTGGCATCGACTGACCAATCCCTGGCGTCGTTTTTGGCGCTGGCTGCGCTCTCGTCCTGATGCCATCTACATGGCCTTCGTGCGGCTGTTGCCCAAATACACGCAGGAGAAGATACTCCAGGAGCGCGCGCTGAAGAAACGCAAGCAGCCCGCCCCGGCCGAGGAAGACATTGTTTATCGTAAACATCCCTGGTTCCTGCTTAAAGCGGCTGCCATCCCGCTGGCCGTGATTGGCGTCTCGTTCCCCCTCTTGATTTTTACGGAGTTCAGCCTGGAGTCGCTGAGCGAATTCAGCCAGCCGATCGCCATCGTCTATGGCATCTTTCTGATCGTCTGCATTCTTTGGCTGTGGTTTCGGGTGGAGAACTGGCGCAACGACACCTACATCCTGAGCAAGACGCACATCAGCTATGTCTACAAGATCCCGTTGGGGCTGTACGAGCGCCGCCGCCAAGCCGAGTGGGAAAAGGTACAGAATGCCAATTACGTGGTGCCGGGCCTGTGGGCCAACCTGATCAACTTCGGCACTGTGGTGGTGGAGACGGCCTCGGTGGAAGGCAAGTTCGAGTTCGAGAACATCGGCAATCCGCGCAAGGTTCACAAAGAGGTCATGATGCGCATCGGTCTGACCCGCGCAGCCCAGGCCCAACGCAGCCGCGAGCAGCAGCAGGCGGCGCTCAGCGAGACCCTGGAGATCTACAACGAACTGATCCAGGATTGGGCGCTGCGCAACCAGCGGGTGGGCGCGCCGCCGCCGCCCGGCGTTCAGACTCCGGGCAACGGCCAGCCGCCACGTTGAATTGCTGCGGTGCGGGATGCAGAAAAGACATTTCTTCCGAGAAATGTCTTTTCTGGGGGTCATTTCTCATCGCCTGCAACTGGCGGCAGCGCCCTTGGCTGCGATGCTTTGCGCCGCCGCCGCCACCAGCGCACCAACACCGCCACCAGCACCACCGGCAGGGCCAGCAGCAACAGCACCGGCAGCACCACGATCACTACGGTAATCGCCACGTCCACCAGCCCCTGCAGGATGTTGAGCAGGGCGCGGAAGGCGTTCTTAGCCGTCACCAGCGGCTGCCAGCCCGTGTCGATCACCGGCGCAGTCACCTGATCGGGCACCAGGTCGACGCTGATGGTGGAAAAGCCCACCTGGTTTTGCAAGTACTGCAAGCGCCCTTTGACCTGCTCGATCTCGCCCCGCTTTTGGGTCAGGGCGTTGAACACCTCCAGGATATCGGCTGGCTTGGCGTTGGGCCGCTCACGCACCTCGGTCAGCAGCGCTTGCAACTCCCGCTCAGCCGCCTCCAGGTTGCGCAGCCGCGCCTCCAGGTCGGTGAACTCTGCGGTTACGTCGCTGGCGTTGCTGTTTTCGTTCAGCACGCGGCTGCCCAAAACGCGGATGCGGTCCAGGATGCTGCTATAGCTTTCGGACGGCACGCGAATGGTGATATTGCCGCGCATCAGGTCGCCGCTGTACTGGTAGAGTTGGGCTTGGGATGTGTAGCCGCCGGCGCCGGTCGCTATGTCCTGGATCTGCTGCATGGTCGCCGAGGGGTCTTTGACCATCAGGCCGATGTTGCCGGTATAGATGATCTTGCGCGGGTCGGGAGCAGGCTGGGGCTGGACAACTCCGCCAGCGCCCATCTCTTCGGCGATAGCCATGCTGTCCATGGCCGGCGGCAGCGCGGCAGCCGGTCGCTCCATAGGCGCCACGGCAGCCGACTGGCTCATCTCTGGGACAGGCGAGGCGCAGCCAACCATGACCAGCAGAGTCAGCACTAAAAATGAAAAGGCAAGTACTCGTCTCATCTTCATTCCTCCTGGGTAGCTACTCAGGTGCCGGGCACTTGCAGTTCATTGACGGCTGAAATCGGCTTTCCAGACTTCGTCAGCAGGTGCAACTGCAAGTGCCCGGCACCTGAGCCTGAGTAGTAACCCTCCTGGAAGGCAAACCATCGGTTGGGCAATTCAATGCCTTTATCGCATACACTGCCTTACACGAATTCCCTCCCCGCCAAGTTCAGTTTCTGAGCTTTCACCAGCCGTAGACCAGACGCACGATTAGACGGTCAGGCAGGCCGGCCTTGCGCATGGCCGCTTGGGTGATCTCCACATCGTAGCGCACGCGGCGGAAGCGCCACTGACCCTGTTCTACGTCCAGCAAGGCATAGGCTGCGCGCGGGTCGTTATCGCGCGGCTGGCCTACGCTGCCCGGGTTGATGATCAGGCTGTGCGGGCCGGCCAGCGAGATATCGCGGTCGTACACCGGCCCGTAGACGGTGCAGGCTACCTGCGCCGGCTCAGCGCCTGGCGTCAGGCGATAGATGCGCGGCACGTGGGTATGGCCCACCAGGCAATACGGGGTGTTAAAGTAACCGAAGTTCTCTCGCGCCACACTGCCGTTGTTGATGTACTCCCACACCGGCTGGCGCGGGCTGGCATGGGTGATGGTGAATTGGTCGTGCAGCAAGGGCCGGTCTGGCAGGCCGCGCAGATAATCCAGGCTGGCCGGGTCGAGCTGACGCTGCGTCCAAAGCACCATTTTGCGCGCCTCGCGGTTGAACTCCTCCACGTCCAGCCGGTCCAGCGCGGCCCAGTCGTGGTTGCCAGCCACCCGCAGATGGCCATTGTACTGCTGCAAGCGCTGGATGCACTCGTTGGGCCACGGCCCATAGCCCACAATGTCCCCCAACGACCAGATGGCGTCGAAACCAGACCGCCCCAGCCACTCGGCTTTCTCGGCGTCGGCCAGCACTTCGTCCAGGGCAGTCAGGTTAGCGTGTACGTCGGAAATTACCAGAACTCGCATGATAAGCGCCTCGGGCTGATCATACCACTGGGCAGGGGCAGGTGGCAAGTTGCAGGTGGCAGGTGGCAGGTTGCAAGTTGCAGGTGGCAGGTTGCAGGTGGCAGGTTTCGGCCCTTAGTACATCGTAAACAAAGTTGTTGAGGTGCCCGGCACTTGACACGAGCCTCTGATCATGTGCGAATCGTCGCCAAAGTGCCGGGCACCGATACGCAGTTAATTTGTTTACGGTGTACTTAGTAATCGTCCAGAAATAAGTTGGTGCTCTGGCCGGTCTCCTGACCGAGCCAGCCCGCCATGTTATTTGTGGACAGGTACTTAGTGTTTTTGCGCCTTGGCGTGCGACGAAAACCGTAGCCTGCTGAGATTGGGCGCCTGGGCCAGGTGCGCTATAATTCGAGCGATTAGCCATGGACCTGAGACTGACCACCCATAGTGATGCTGGAACGGAGGCGCTGGGCGCGGCGCTGGGCCGGTTGCTGCAACCGGGCGATGTGCTGGCCCTGGTGGGCGACCTGGGCGCGGGCAAGACCTGCCTGACGCGCGGCGTGGCCCGCGGCCTGGGCATCGAAGAAGTCGTCACCAGCCCTACCTTCATCCTGGTGGCCGAGTACGCCACGGCCGCGGGCTTTCCGCTCTATCACGCCGACTGCTACCGGCTGGAACAGGCCGCGGCTGAGGCGCAGGCCATCGGCCTGGACGAACTGCTGCTGGACGAGGGCGTGGCCGTGGTCGAGTGGGCCGAGCGCATCGAGTCGCTGCTGCCAGCCGACCACCTGCGCATCGTGTTGACAGTACTGGACGACACCCGCCGAGAACTGGGCTTCGAGCCGCACGGAGCCCGCGCCGCACAACTCTTGCAACGGTTGCCGGCTTATCTCCCCGGAGAATAGTCAATTTTCAATGGTCAATTGTCAATTGTCAATGCTCCGGAAACGCGCGGCCTGCTGGCGATCGGTCATTAGCAATTGACCATTGGCAATTGACAATTACCATGCTCCTCTCCCTTGACACCGCCACCCGCCACTCGGGCATCGCCTTGTATGACGGCCAGCAGATCGTCGCCGAACTGAACTGGCATTCGGTCGACGCGCAGACCACCGAGCTGCTGCCGCGGCTGGAGCAGATCATGGCCTGGAGCGGCGTGCAGCCGGCCGGCCTGGCTGCGCTGGCTGTCAGCATCGGCCCCGGCTCCTTCACCGGCCTGCGCGTGGCCATCAGTCTGGCCAAGGGCATGGCCCTGGCCCACGGGCTGCCCCTGATCGGTGTGCCCACGCTGGATGTCACGGCCTATCCCCACCTGGGCGGGCTGCCGGTTTGCGCGGTGGTGCAGGCCGGTCGCGGCCGCGTGTTGTGGTCGATCTACGCATCGGGGCCGCCGGCTGCCGGCGAGGCCGCCGTCGTGCTGGGCGGCTGGCGCGGCCGGCGCACCGCCATTGCCCTGACCGATCATGCCGGGCTGGCCGCAGCCATTGACCGGCCCATGCGTCTTGTGGGTGAGCTGACCCCGGAGTTGCGCCACACGTTGCCGGACCAGGCGGGCCAGCAAGCTGGACCGGCTGCGGGAGGCAGGCGCGCCGGCTGCCTGGCTGAGCTGGCCTGGCTGCGCTGGCAAGCCGGCCAGGTGGACGATCCCGCCGCGCTCAGCCCGATCTACCTGCACGAGCCATGAGCCAGTGGACGCCGCGGCTGCGCCCCATGCAGCCGCCAGACCTGCCTGCTGTGCTGGCCATCGAGGAGACGGTCTTCGGGGATGACGCCTGGCCGCGCAGCTTTTTTGAGCGCGACCTGGCCAACGAACACTCTACCTACGTGGTGTTGGAGTTGATCGACGACGCCCCGGGGGCGCAGCGGGCTGAGCTGGCCGGCTATGCCGGCTACTGGCTGCTGGAGGACGAGGCCAACCTGATGAACATCGCCATCGCGCCTGCCTGGCAGGGGCGTGGTCTGGGGGAGTGTCTGCTGCGGGAAACCATGACAAGAATGCGGCTGGCTGGCGCTGAAGTCTGCACGTTGGAGGTGCGGGTGGGCAACGTGCGCGCCCAGGCGCTGTATCGCAAGCTGGGCTTCGATGTGACGGGACGGCGCAAACGGTATTACCAGGACAACGGCGAGGATGCGCTGTTGATGGCGCGGACACTGCAACAGAAAGAGGCCGTTCAAAATGATAGCCCCACATCTTGAAAGATGTGGCTAGGCCAGAACATCGCATCCGGGACAGCCCCACAGTTCAGTGTAGGGACTCGCCCGCTAATGACCTGTCCATCACTTGCGGTTTTTTTTGCGCACGGTATTGACAAGCGCCCGCTTTCGTGTTAGAATGGAACCGCTTCCAATTGACGAGTACCTGCTTTCTTGTTCGATGGAGAACATGCCGTGGCGGTCACAATCTACGACGTAGCCAAACAAGCTGACGTAGGGGTAGGCACCGTCTCGCGCGTGTTAAACAACCACCCGCAGGTCAGCGCGGAGACCCGGCAGCGGGTGCTCTCAGTCATCGAAGCCCTCAATTACCGCCCCAGTCCCATGGCCCAGCGCCTCTCCCGGCGCAAGACTCTGGGTATCGGTGTCATCGCCGTTTTCTTTACCCGCCCCTCTGTCGTCGAGCGCCTGCGTGGCGTCGAAGCCGTAACTGCGACCAGCGAGTACGACCTGATCGTCTACAACGTGGAGACGCCAGCCAAGCGCGACGCCATCTTCCGCGCCACGGCCGACAACCGCCGCGTCGATGGGCTGCTGGTGATCTCGTTGACCCCGGCCGACGCTGACGTGGCGCGTTGGCGGGAGGCGGGCGTGCCGGTGGTGCTGGTGGACACTCATCACCCGGCCCTGCCGCGTGTGGTGGTGGACGACGTGCAGGGCGGCTACCGGGCGGCGCAGCACCTGATCGAGCTGGGGCATCGACGCATCGCCTTCGTAGGCGATCCCATTCACACGGCATTCAACTTTACATCCAGTCGCGACCGGCTGGCCGGCCTGCGACAGGCGTTGGATGAGCACGGCATTCCTTTCTGGGCGGCCTATCACCAGGCTGGTGAACACGGCCAGGAACCGGCGCGCGCGCTGACGTACCAGTTGCTGGCGCTGGACGAGCCGCCTACAGCCGTTTTCGCGGCCAGCGACACCCAGGCTCTGGGCGTGTTACAAGCTGCGCGCGAGCTGGGCCGTCGCGTGCCCGAGGACCTGTCGGTGATCGGTTTCGACGACATCGAGATCTCGGAGTATCTCAACCTGACCACCGTGCGCCAGCCGCTGTTCGAGTCGGGCTATCGCGGTATCGACTTGCTGCTGCGCTCCCTGGCGCAGGTCGACGGCGAGGCAGCGTGCCAGGAACTGCCGCTGGAGCTGGCGCTGCGCGGCTCTACGGCGCCGCCACAGCGCTGACGTAGCGCAGACAGACAAGGAGGTGATGAGCAAAGCGACAGATACCCTTTTTCCCTGGCCAGGGCAGACAATGCCCGTTGTTTTGACCGACCTTTCGTACATTCAAGTTTTAGGAGGAGAATCCTACCCATGATGAAGCGACACCTTTTCGTCCTTCTGTCCGTCGTTTTGATGCTGAGCATGATCCTGGCCGCCTGCGGCGGCGGCGCTCAGCCCACTGAGGCGCCGGCTGCGCCGGCAGCGCCGGCAGCCCCGGCCGAACCGGCGGCGCCGGCAAACGAGCAGGCTGAAGCCGCAGCGGCCAAGGGCCTGACCGAGCTGGCCAACGCCTACAACGGCATGTACCGCGGCACAGTGGTGACCATGACTGGCCCCTTCACCGAGGCCGACGCGGTGATCTTCAACAACTCGATTGCGGCCTTTGAAGAGGCAACCGGCATCGACATCCAGTACGAAGGCTCCAAGGAGTTCGAGGCCAGCATCACCATCCGCGTCCAGGCTAACGACGCGCCCGACATCGTGGACTTCCCGCAGCCGGGCCTGATGGGCACCTTCGCCCGCCAGGGTAAGATCATCCCGGCCACCACTCTGGTGCCCGAGTCCTGGCTGGCGCAGAACTATCTGCAGTCCTGGCGTGACATGGCCACCGTCGACGGCGCCGAGTACGGCGTCTGGCACCGCTTCAACGCCAAGTCGCTGGTCTGGTACCCCAAGGCCGCCTTCGAGGCTGCTGGCTACGAAGTTCCCACCACCTGGGACGAGCTGAAGGCGCTGGAACAAGAGATCATCGCCGACGGCGACACCCCCTGGTGCGTTGGCATCGAGTCGGGCGCTGCCACCGGCTGGCCGGCCACTGACTGGACCGAGGAGTTCATGCTGCGCACCACGTCGCTGGAGAACTATGACAACTGGATCACCGGCGACCTGCCCTTCTCCTCGCCTGAGGTCAAGAAGGCCATCGAAACTTTCTCCGAGATCTGGAACGACAATGCCATGGTCTATGGCGGCACCCCGGCCATCGTCACCACCTTCTTCGGCGACGCACCGACGCCCATGTTCCAGGACCCGCCCAACTGCTGGCTGCACAAGCAGGGCAACTTCATCACTTCCTTCTTCCCTGAGGGCAAGCAATACGGCGTTGACTACGGTGTGTTCTACCTGCCGGGCGTCGACCCAGCCTACGGCAAACCCTTCCTGGTAGCTGGCGACGTGATGTCTGCTTTCCGCGACCGGCCCGAAATCCGCGCCGTCATGCAGTTCTTCAGCACCGGCGAGGGCATCCGCGGCTGGCTGGCGGCCGGCGGCGCCCTGGGTATGCAGAAGGATGTGGACCTGGCTTGGTACGGCAGCGATCTGGAGCGCGACATTGCCGCGCTGGTGAACGATGCCACCTCAGTGCGTTTCGACGCCTCCGACCTGATGCCTGGCGAAGTGGGCTCTGGCTCCTTCTGGAAGGGCATGACCGACTACTTCTCCGGCGCGCAGCCGCTGGACACCGTGCTGGCCGAGATCGACGCCTCCTGGCCGCGTTAGCACGCTTTCGGTAACGTAACCACAGGACTGACAGTCCTTCGAAGGACTGTCAGTCCTGCAATCTTAACAAGGAGAGGCCACGATGGAAGAAAGCACCGACACGGTACAGCGGCACGTCCCGATAGCTGCCACGGAGGTCAAGCCCAAAGGTCCTTTGGATTGGCTGGCCACCAACGTCTTTCGGATCGTGATCTCGCTGTTCGTACCCATTGTCACCTTCATTGTGCTGTATGCTGGCTTCGTGTTTCTGCGCGACAGCAACGCACCCAAAGGAGTTGTCGCCGTCGTGGCCATCGTCTGGGGCGTGGGCGGCGTAGCTCTGCTCTACCTGGTGTCCAACTGGCTGGTGGAAAAGCTAGGCGACACCTGGCGGGCGCGCATCCAGCCTTTTGTCTTCGTCGGCCCGGCGGTGGCCATTCTGTTCTGGTACCTGGCCTTCCCGTCGCTGCGCACCTTTTACCTGAGCCTGTTCGACCGCAACGGCGTAAACTTCGTGGGGTTGGACAACTACTTGGCGGTCTTCACTAACCGCAACATGTTCACCGCTTTCCGCAACAACATTCTGTTGTGGATTCCCTTTGGCGCACTGTTCACGGTGGTCTTTGGGCTGTTGGTGGCTGTGCTGGCCGACCGCAGTAAGTTTGACCGCCTGGCCAAGGCGTTCATCTTCATGCCCATGGCTATCTCGATGGTGGGCGCAGGTGTGATCTGGAACATGATCTATGCTGTTCAACCGGAGATCGGCCTGCTCAATGCGATCTATACCGGGTTTACTGGCAATGCGCCTGTTGCCTGGAAAGCCTCGGCTCAATTGGCGCCGTGGAACAACCTGTTCCTGATCGTGGTGATGATCTGGTTGCAGACTGGTTTCGCCATGACCCTATTCTCTGCCGCGATTAAAGGCATTCCCGGTGATATGCTGGAGGCGGCTCGCGTTGACGGCGCCAATGAGATCCAGATCTTCTTCAAGATCATGCTGCCTTCTATCAGCGGCACAATTATCACCGTCGCTACCACCGTTATTATCTTCACCCTGAAGATCTTCGACGTGGTGCAGGTGATGACCGGCGGCCAGTTCGGCACCCAAGTGATCGCGACCCAGTTCTACCGAGAGTACTTCACCAACCAGAACTCTGGCTTTGGCTCGGCCATCGCTATTGTGCTGTTGGTTTCGGTGGTTCCGGTCATGATTTACAACCTGAAGCAATTCAACGAACGGGAGGCCTTCTGATGACTGCACAGACAGCTACTAAAAAGAAGCGTGGCGTGGCATGGGGCCAGGTCTTTATCAACGTCGCCCTGATCGTGCTGGTACTGGCATGGACAATCCCCACCATCGGCCTGCTGGTCTCTTCGTTCCGCTCTCGCTTCGACATCCAAACCTCCGGCTGGTGGACGATCTTTCCACACCGCGAATGGGTCACCGTAGCCGAATTCCAGCCTGGCCCCGAGGTCGACCGCGATGGTCGCATGACTTTTGAGGGCGCCACAGGCACCTTCGAGGAGTTCCGCGTCGGCCTTGTCGGCAACGACGACAAGCGCGTCATTTGGGTCGGCAACAAGCGCATCGGCCGGGTCGTGGTTCAAGAGCAACAATGGACGGCTGGCAACCGTGACTTCACCACTCAGAACTATCAGGAGGTGCTGGGCGGCAGAAGCTTCACCGTTCAGCAGCCCGATGGCTCAACGACGACTGTCCAGGGCACGAACTTCATCGGCGCGTTCCTGAACAGCTTGATTGTCACGGTGCCCGCCACGGTGATCCCCATCCTGATCGCTGCCTTTGCAGCCTATGGCTTTGCCTGGATGAAGTTCCCCGGCCGCAAAGTCTTGTTCATCCTGGTGGTGGCGCTGCTGGTGGTGCCCTTGCAGATCGCCCTGGTGCCAATCCTCAACGACTACGTCAAGCTGAACCTGAACGGCACCTTCCTGGGCATCTGGCTGGCGCACACCGGCTTCGGCCTGCCGCTGGCCACCTATCTGCTGTTCAACTACATCAGCACCATCCCGCGCGACATCCTGGAGTCGGCCTTTATCGACGGCGCGTCCCACTTCACCATCTTCACCAAGCTGATTCTGCCGCTGTCGGTGCCAGCGCTGGCCTCCTTCGCCATCTTCCAGTTCCTCTGGGTCTGGAACGACTACCTGATCGCCTTGATCTTCATCGGCTCTAAGCCCGATGTGCAGGTGTTGACGCAGCGCATCGCCGAGATGGTCGGCTCGCGCGGCAACGACTGGCACCTGCTGACCGCTGGCGCGTTCGTCTCGATGGTGCTGCCGCTGATCGTCTTCTTCAGCCTGCAGCGCTTCTTCGTGCGCGGCCTGATGGCCGGCTCGGTCAAGGGCTAGAGCCACACAGCCGCAACGTGGCCGGATTTCTTTGCCACGAATGGTGCGAATTTCACCAAGAAAGCGCCGGACAATTCGCCTAATTCGCGTAATTCGTGGCAAGATCTCCAGCACTGCGCCGGCGTATCATCGATCCAATAGGGCCAACTCGCTGATGGAGTGATTTGCGGCGGGTTGGCCCTTGCCATTTTAGCCGAGGTACCACACTCATGGCCGACACCATCTGGCAAAACCAACAGACCACACAGTCGCTGGAGCGCCTGCTGCCGCGCCTGGACGCACGCTTTGCTGCGCAGGCTGAGCCGGCCGACTGGGCGGCGTTTCGAGCGCGGCTGGAGCGTCACTTCCCTGCGCTCTTCCGGCTGTTGCTGCACCTCTACGGCCAGCACTACGACTTCTTCTATCATCTGGAGGAGATCCTGGCCAGCGCGGCCGAGGCCTGGCTGGCGCGGCCGGCGCGGCTCAAGGCGTTGGACGCCGAGCGCGAGACCAATCCCGATTGGTTCCAGTCGCAGCAGATGCTGGGCGGCGTCTGCTACGTCGATCTGTTCGCTGGCAACCTGGAGGGCGTGCGCAACAAAATCACCTACTTCCAGGAGTTGGGGCTGACCTACCTGCACCTGATGCCGCTGTTCGCCACGCCTGAGGGCGATAACGATGGCGGCTATGCGGTCAGCAGCTACCGTGAGGTCAACCCAACGCTGGGCACGATGGAGCAACTGGCCGGCCTGGCCGAGGAGTTGCACGCCGCCGGCATCAGCCTGGTAGTGGACTTCGTTTTCAACCACACCTCCAACGAACACCAGTGGGCGCAGAAGGCCATCGCTGGCGACCCGGAGTACCAGGACTACTACTACCTGTTCCCGGATCGCGCCATGCCTGACGCCTACGAGGCGACCCTGCGCGAGATCTTCCCCGACGTACGGCCGGGCAACTTCACCTACCGCCCTGACGTCAACCGCTGGGTGTGGACCACCTTCTACTCCTTCCAGTGGGACCTGAACTACAGCAACCCGGTGGTCTTCCGGCGCATGGGCGAGGAGATGCTTTTCCTGGCCAACCAGGGGGTGGAGATCCTGCGTCTGGACGCGGTGGCCTTCATCTGGAAGCAGTTAGGTACGGTGTGCGAGAATCTGCCCGAAGCACACATGATCATCCAGGCTTACAACGCGCTGGCCCGCATCGCCGCGCCATCGCTCTACTTCAAATCCGAGGCCATCGTCCACCCCGACGAGGTGGCGCGCTACATCTCGCTGGAGGAGTGCCAGCTTTCCTACAACCCGCTGCTGATGGCGCTGCTTTGGGAGACCCTGGCCACGAGGGAGGTCAAGCTGCTGCACGCCTCGCTGCGCGATCGTTTCAAGATCACGCCGGGCTGCGCCTGGGTCAACTACGTACGCTGCCACGACGACATCGGCTGGACCTTCGACGACGCGGACGCGGCCGGCGTCAACATCAATGGCTTCTATCACCGCCAGTTCCTGAATTCCTTCTACACCGGCCGCTTCGCCGGCAGCTTCGCGCGCGGCCTGCCCTTCCAGGAGAACCCCAAGACCGGCGACGCGCGTATCTCCGGCACCGCGGCCTCGCTGGCCGGGCTGGAGAAGGCGCTGCGGGAGCAGAATCCGCTGGAGACCGACCACGCGGTGCAGCGCATCCTGCTGATCCACAGCGTCATTCTCTCCATCGGCGGCATCCCGCTGCTCTACCTGGGCGACGAGACGGCCATGCTCAACGACTACAGCTATGCCAACGACCCGGCTAAGGCTGGCGACAGTCGCTGGGTACACCGCCCCTTCGCCGACTGGCAGCGCATGGAGCAGCGCCACAACCCACACACCGTCGAAGGCCGCGTCTATCAGGGCCTGCGGCGGCTGATCACCCTGCGCCAGGAGCACATCGCCTTTGCCGGCCATGAAACGACCGTTATTGACACCGGCAACGCGCACGTCTTTGGCTATGTGCGCCAGCACGGCGGCCAGCGCTTGATAGCGTTGGCTAGCTTCTCCGAACATCCCCAAGCTGTAGCCGCCAGCCTGCTGCGCATCCACGGCCTGGGCTATCTGTTTCATGACCTGGTCAGCGGCCGCGCCCTGGCTCTGGATGGTGATGTGCGGCTAGAGCCTTATCAGTTCATGTGGCTGATAGCGGTGGCATGAGTTGCAGGTGAAAGGTTGCAAGTTGCAAGTTGCAAGTTGCAGGTGAGGGGTTGCGCTGCTGACTGACGACTTGCAACCTGCAACTTGCAACCTGCAACTTGCAACCTCTCGCTCGCCCGTGGTATAATCGCCCCTAGCTTAAAACTTGGAGGCAAAAACACGTGTCGACAGTCTTCTTTATTGTCCAAATTATCCTGGGTATCTTGCTGATCGCTTTGGTGGTCATGCAGTCCAAGAACCTGGGCACCAGCGCTATGTTCGGTGGATCCGGCAGCTTTGCCACCACTCGACGCGGATTCGAGAAGACCCTCTTCAATCTGACGTTGGTTGTGAGTGTTCTGTTTTTCCTGATCGCTATCGCTTCAGCCATGATTTTCTAAATCGCCGGCCCGACCGTCCGAGTCGATGAGCGCCGCGTCTGCACTCAGTGCAACGCGGCGTCGTTTGTGTTAGGGAAACTGCTTGTGGGAAGCTCAATCCGTTGGCAGGCGCTGCTGGCAGCGCTAGGTATCATCCTGCTGGCCGCAATTCTGGCATCCACTGCCCGCGAGTTCACCAACCTGACCGTGCCTGCCCGGGGTGGAGTCTACACCGAGGCCGTGGTGGGTTCACCGCGCGCGATCAACCCGCTGCTCAGCTTCAGCAGTGACCTGGATCGTGATCTGACGGGGCTAATCTTTCAGGGCTTGGTGACACTCAACGAACGAGGGGAACCCGTTCCAGACTTGGCCGAAAGTTGGGAGATCAGCCCGGACGAAAAGGACATCACCTTCCGGCTGCGGCGCGGCGTGCGTTGGCACGATGGCGCCCCCTTCACCGCGGCCGATGTGGTTTTTACCGTGGGCGTCTTGCAGTCCGACGCTTTTGCTGAGTCGGGCCAGCCAGCCTCTACCTATCTGTCGCAGCTATGGCGCAATGTTTCTGTGGAACAGATCGACTCCTACACAGTGCGCTTTCGCTTGCAGCAGCCACTGGCCTCCTTCCTGGCCGAAAACAGCATTGGCATCCTGCCCTCGCATCTGTGGAAGAACGTGCCCATCGGCGATCTGTCGCAGTCATTGCTCAACCTCCAGCCAGTGGGCACAGGGCCGTGGCGGCTGGCCAGCCTCAGCGCACAGAGTGCTCGCCTGGAGCCAAATCCTTATGCTACCGGGCCAACGCCCTTTTTGGAGGCCATCGAGTTTCGCTTTTACCCAGACTACCCAAGTGCTTTTGCTGCATTTCAGGCAGGCGAGGTGGATGGGGTAAGTCGGGTGCTGCCTCAGAACATGGCTGCCGCGCAAGCCAGCAAAGAGATGAGTGTCCTGAGCGCCCCTCTGGCCGGCGCAACTTTCGTATACTTGAATCTGGAGAATCCCGCCGTTCCCTATCTGGCCGATCCACAGGTGCGTCAGGCGCTCTACATAACCCTTGACCAGTCCAAGCTGATCGACCGGTCGCTTAACGGTCAAGGGATCCCGGCCGATGGGCCATTCATGGTGGGGACATGGGCCCACGTGCCGGGCCAGCGAGCTGCGGGAGACCCTGCGCGCGCCGCTGCGATGTTAACCGAGGCTGGTTGGACAGATAGCGATCGGGATGGTGTGCGTGACCGCGAAGGCGTGGATCTGAGCTTTGAGTTGCTGGGCGACGACGAGGCCCTGCTGCAAGAGTTGGCCGAACAATGGCGTCAGGTCGGCGTCCTGGCCACGCCAAGGGTGGTTGGCCTGGCCAGCCTGGCCAGCGATTACTTGAGCCAGCGTGCCTTTCAGGCTGCCGTGATCCACTGGCAGCTCAGCGGCGACCCCGACCCGTATCCGCTGTGGCACTCGACCCAGATCGACAACGGCCAGAACTACACTGGCTGGAGCAACGAACAGGCCGACTTATTGATGGAACAAGGACGATCGATCAACGACCCCGGCCGGCGCATCCAGCTCTATAGCGAATTTCAGCGTATCTTTGCTGAGCAGCTACCAGCCTTGCCGCTGTACAACGACGTCTACGCCTACGGAATCAACAACCAGGTGAAGGATGTCGAGATCGGTCGCCTCAACTGGCCCTGGGAACGCTTTCGTCAGGCTTACCGCTGGTACATCGTAACACAGCGCGTGACAGTGGAGGCAGGGAACTAGTGCTCTGTCAATCGTGATTGGCATCCTCTGATTTTTGACAATTCAAGGCGAGAATGGTAAACTCCGCTCTGTAATCAAGCCGAAGTGGCGGAATTGGCAGACGCGCTACGTTCAGGGCGTAGTGGGCATTAGCCCGTGTGGGTTCAAGTCCCTCCTTCGGCACCAACCACGAACAAATCCCAGATGAACTCATCTGGGATTTGTTGCAAGATCGAACGATCGATCGCTGCGATGGAGCCGTTCGTGACCAAAAAACCAGTCCATCTCACTGTCAGCCTGAAGCAAGTAGCTCTGATCGCCGGCATCGCTGCCTTGGCGCTGTTTCTTTTCGGCTACACCAGCCGGCTGATAGCCAGCAGCGAGCTGCGGGCCGAGGTCGCGCTGTGGGAAGAAGAGGTGCGGTTAGCCGAGCAGCGCTTGCAGGAGAACCAGGACCGGCTGGCCTACGTCCAGTCGGACCGGTACGCGATCGACAAGGCGCACACCGACCTGGGCTGGGCCTTTCCCAACGAGGTGGCGGTGTGGGTGCTGGGTGAGGAGACCGCCCAGGTCGATCCGGCCTTCACCGCCGGCGGCGAGCCGGCGCCCTACTGGCAGCAGTGGCAGCAGCGCTTTTTGGGCGGCCAGACGATGGGTCGCTAGGTTTGACAGATGGTTGTAAAGGGTGTATACTCGCCCTTAGTGATGCGGGGTGGAGCAGTGGCAGCTCGTCGGGCTCAACTGGCAATTAACAAATGAACACAAAGCTCAAAGGCGACATTGCAGAACAAGCAGCCATTCTTCAGACGCTGAAGCGTGGCTGGGGAGTGCTCAAACCCGTCGGAGACAGGATGCCCTACGATCTGGTCTTCGATGTAAACGGCGCTCTCGTCAAGGTCCAGATCAAGGCCGCATGGTATTACGAGAAAGTAGGAAACTACGTCGTAGACAACCGTCGGACCAAGACCAATCGGCGAACCATGATTCGTGAGGCTTATCAGCTCAACGATTTCGAGTTTGCTCTGGTCTATGTGGAAGACCACGACTTGTTCTACGTGTTTCCGGTCAATGTGTTTATCGGCTACCGCAGTGAGATCCACATTGTGGAAGCCGACAAGCGTCAACGAAAACCGCAGTCCGCCGCATATCGTGACGCTTGGGAGTTAATTGAGCAATGGGCTGCACGCGAGGAAACTTGCGTGTGATCACCTGTCAAATTCGGGGAAACCGCTGGCGGGGCAACCCCGAGCCAAGCTCCGGTGGCAGCACTGGAGAAGGTGTAGAGACTTAATGGCAGGCACCCTAACGGATCATGCCGAGGGTGAAGAGAAAGTCCAGACCACAAATCGGTTCAGCCGAGCAGCGAAAGCTGTAGTGGTATGCATAACCCGAAGGCCGCAGGTTCGAGTCCTGCCCCCGCTACTCCACAAAGATGGCTGACAGGTCTCCTGTCAGCCATCTTATATCAGGCGACGTAGCTCAGGCGGCCAGAGCGAGGGCTTCATAATCCCTAGGTCGGTGGTTCGAGCCCACCCGTCGCCACAGATGAAAGCAAAGCGGGGCGCCCATGATGGCGCCCTGTTGGCTTTGGATGGCCGTATGCCTACCCTGGTAGATTGGACTTTTGCTCCCGACTGGTTGACGCCGGCGCAAGCTGCGCAGCTTATGGGGCCGGCCTACTCGGAAGCCGGGATACTGGCGCTGGTGGACTTGGGCGCGGTCGAAACCAAAGCCGGGCCGGCGCTGCTGATCGACAAGCAAAGCCTGTACGAATACCGTGACGCGCTGTGGGAGGTGCTGACCGATGAACTCTAACGGCAACTCCCCGGCGCCATCGAAGGATTGGGCCTCATTGCCTGAGTGGATTACAACGGTCGAAGCAGCGGAAGCATCGGGCTATGATGTTCAATACGTCCGAGAGTTGGCGCGCGCCGGCAAGATCGGCGCATCGAAGAAGGGGCGGGATTGGTGGATTGACCGGGACAAGCTGAAAGAGTACCTTGAGACCATGGACGCGCTGGGGTCTAAGAAGTTTGACCCCCGAGGCGCTTTCCAAAGCAACGAGTAAGGCCGGGCAGGCTGGGAACGCCCGGCCTTTTCTTTTCCCCAAGCTGTTAATCTATGCAATGATAGGCTGTTACGAAATTTGCACCCTACAGACAACCGTGGTATACTTGTCAACGTGTAGATTGACAGCTTGACCACGCCCCACGGGGCACAACTCACAGAAAGGCGGTAGGAACGATGGCGACGACAATCACGGTAACGATGGTGCATGAGGGCGAACTGCCCCGCTTTGCGGTCGATATCCTGGAAGAGACCGTCAACGGTGGCCGGAATGACCCCAGCGAGATCATGGCTTGGCTGGCTGAGCACGTCGCAGATGACCCAGCATGGGACTTCACGGCTAAGCTGAGCGAAGGGGAGGAAGACGCCACAGAGTAACCCCTCTCCCCAAACAAACGCCCCTGGTGACGGTTCGGAGCCATCACCAGGGGCTGACCCAGACGCCGGGACAAGCGGCGGCGGGGCTGCGCACATGGTAACACCAAGCGGCCTCTCCGGCAAAACCGGCAGGGGTCGTTTTCATTCTCACGAGGTGAAACCATGACAGACAACACCCTACCGACGGCCGACATGGCGGAAGCGCTGGAGATTGAGGGCTGGC
>CAZVGR010000068.1:0-26497 GCA_964626845.1 uncultured Anaerolinea sp. | reverse complement strand
ACGGTCGACCCCCCGCCCCAGCCCACCAGCGCGCCTCCCCCGCCGCCCGCGCCCCCCGAGCCGCCGCCCACCCCCCCGCCGCCGCCGCGCTAGCCATGCAGATGCAAGCCCCGTCCGTTGCCAAACCCCAGCCGGCGCCCTGGTACCGCCAGCGCAGTCTGCAACTGATCGTCGCTACGCTGGTCTTCCTGTCGCCGCTGCTGGCCTTGCCTGTGGCCTGGTCGCAGGCCCCTGCCAGCCAGCCGTTGGCCCTGCGCGGCCAGCCGGTGTTGCGCGTGCAGGCCCTGCCCAGCGGCGCAGCCACCCTGCTCTACGCCCAAACGCCGGGCAACCTCTGGCGCAGCGTCGACGAGGGCCTGACCTGGGCCCACGCCGACAACGGCCTGCCTGTGGCCGCGGTGGGCGTCAGCCTGCTGCTGGACTGGGCGGCGGCCCCTGCTGACCCGTGGACACTCTACGCGCTGGTGCGCGACAACGGCGCGACGCGACTGTTTCAGAGCAGCGACGGCGGCGCTACCTGGCGGGCGGGTGGTCGCTGGCCGGCTGATGGCGAAACGAATTCCTCGCCCACCGGCCAGGCCCTGGCGCTATCAGCCGAGGATGCCCAGACAGTCTACCTGGCGAGCGCGGCCCAACTTTGGCTGAGTAGCGACGGCGGGCGGTCGTGGCGGCGCGCTGGCGCGCTGCCCGCTGCTCTGTCGGGCGACGGCGCGCTGCTGCTGGCCGTCGATCCTGTCCAGCCTGCCCACCTTTACCTTTCCAGGGGAGTCGGGGTTTGGCGCAGCGAGAATCAGGGGCTGAGCTGGCAGCCGGCCGGCGACCTGCCGCCGCTGGCTGAGGTCGGCAGTCTGACCGCTGCTCAAGAGCGCAGCGGGCTGGTCTTCGTCGGCGGCCGCGCAGTGGTGTTTCATAGTTTCGACGGCGGCGAACATTGGTCAGCCGCCGAGCTGCCCGGCGCAGTGGGGATCGTACACGCTTTGCTGGTGGATGCGCGGGTAGGCGAGACCTTGTTTGCGCTGGACCAGCGCAGCCAGCTCTTTCGCTCTGACGACGCAGGCCAGAGCTGGCAGGCCGTCAGCAGGGAGCGCGGCCAACTGCTGACCACCCTGGCTCTCAACCCTGTGCGGCGCAATCGTCTCTACAGCGCTGGCAACGACGGCATCTGGTCACAGCCGGTGGAATTGCTGCTGCCCACGGCCACGCCGACGGCCACCCCCAGTCCTACCGCCACCCCCACGCTCACGCCCACAGCTACGCCCACTGCCACGCCCAGTCCCACCGCCACACCTACGCTCACGCCGACAGTCACGCCCACCGCCACCCCCACCGCGACGGCCACCCCCAGCCCCAGCGCTACGCCCACTCGCACGCCTGCGCCGGCCGCAACAGCCACCGCCACGGCAACGGCCACGGCGCTCTCGCCGCTGACGCCGCCGGCTGAGCCCACCCATACGCCATCGTCGGGCGGCGGCGGCGATCCGACTGCTCCTCCACCGCCTACAGCCGTCCCCACCACGGCGCCAACCGTACCCCCGACCCCTCCACCGCGATGAACGCCAACTATGCCCGTCTGCGTTCCAATGAGCTGCGCTATAGTATCCCCGTCAAGTGGCTGTTGCTGGCCATTGGCGTTTGGCAGCTTACCCAGGGCGCGACCGCGGAGGTTCAGGCTGTGGTCGCCCTGTATGCGCTGCTGACGGCGGTTACGACCCTCTACTTTGCCAGTCCGCTGGGCGGCCGGCTGCGCGCCACCTGGCCTTATTGGCTTTCGCAGCTTGCCGATGTGCTGTTCGTCACTGTGTTGATTGCCCTCGACGAAGGCATAGCCAGCCCGCTTTATCTGTTCTATCCGGTGCTGGCCCTGAAGTCGTTGGTCTATGGGCCGGATGCGCGCTGGCTGGTCTGGCTGCCCTTCAGCTATGGGCCGCTCTACGCGCTGGCGTTGATGATCGCCTACGGCAGCCTCGGCTTTCTGGCTGACCCGCTTTTTCTCACCCGCTACCTGCTGCTGCTGCTGCTGATCTTCGGCATCGCCGGGGCCAGCCTGGTGCTGGCCGGCCGGTTGAGCGAGGTTGACCGCTTGCAGGTAGCGCTGGCGGCCCGCAGCGAGGATCTGGCCGCCCAGGCCCGCGCCTTGCAACGCACAGCCACCGATCTGGGCGACCGCGTGCTGGAGCTGCGCGCGCTTCAGGAGGTGGCCAAGGCGCTGTCGGCGACCCTCTATCTGAACGACACGTTGCGCACCATCGCCGATCGCCTCAGCCGTCTGGTGGAGTCGCCCTATTGCGCCGTGGCTTTGCTGGACAGCCAGCGCCAGTCGGTTAGCAGCCTTGTGGCGCCGGACGGTGCGCCCAGCCCGCTGGCTGGCCCTGTGGTGGTCAGCGATCTGGCCAGCTTTCAGGATGCGCTTTATTCTGGCCGCAGCCAGGTGCTGGCCCCCGCGCCGGGCGCAAATGGGCACGCCGGCGTGCTGGCGCTGACCCAGGCCTGGCCCGTGGCCGCGCTGGAGGTCACACCCATGATGGTGCGCGGCCAGCCCATCGGCGCGCTGCTGGTCGGCGTCAACGACGGCGACGCCAACAGCCGTATCCAGCGCGGCCTGGCCGAGAGCTTCGCCTATTTTGCTGCAACCGCAGTGGAGAACGCCCGTCTCTATGGCGACTCAACTGACAAACGGCGCGAGTTAGAGGCCGTGTTGGCCGGCATCGGCGACGGCGTGCTGGTGGCCGACACAGAGGGCCGGCTGGTGTTGATGAATCCGGTGGCGCAGCGCTTGTTTGTGCTGGAACAGCCGCCTGCAGGCGCGCCCATTCGCAGTTTGCTGTCAGCCGACGATCTGGTCGATCTGCTGGAGGAGACTGCGGCTGCCGGTCGCGTTTTGATCCGTGAGCTGCCGCTGGCCGCAGCCGGCTACGCCAGCGACGGCCAGCCGCGCACCTTCCAGGCGCTGGCTGCGCCGTTGTATCGCGCCAGCGAGGCTGGCGAGCAGGTTGGCGGCGTGGTAGTGGTGCTGCGCGATATCACTGCCCAGAAGGAGTTGGAACGCATGAAGTCCAACTTCCTCTCGGTGGTCTCCCACGAGCTGAAAACGCCGCTGCACTCCATCAAAGGCTTCGTCGAAATCATTCTGATGGGCAAAACCGGGCCAGTGACCGACCTGCAGCGCGATTTCCTGGGCACTGTGCAGGAGCAGACAGGCCATCTTCAACGCATGATCGAGGACCTGTTGGAGTTCAGCCGGCTGGAGTCGGGCCAGGTACGGCTGCGCCCTGTGCCCTTGCCGCCGGCTGAGCTGGCGACCGTCGTGGTCGACAAGTTGGCACCCCTGGCCCAGAAGAAGGGCCTGACGTTGACCGGCGATCTGCCGGAGACCCTGCCGGAGATCGAAGCTGACCCCATGCGCCTGGAGCAGGTGCTGACCAACCTGGTGGAGAACGCCATCAAGTTCACGCCCGAGGGCGGCCGCGTGCAGGTGTGCGGCTGGGATCGCGGCGAGGCCGTGGAGATTGCTGTCATCGATAGCGGCATTGGCGTGCCGGCGGAGGAGCGCCAGCGCATCTTCGAGCGTTTCTACCAGGTGGACAGCAGCGCGCGGCGGCGCTACAAGGGCACAGGACTGGGCTTGACCATCTGCCGCCACATCGTCACCCAACATGGCGGCCGCATCTGGGTCGAGGACGCCGAGGGCGGAGGCAGCGCGTTTCATCTGATGATCCCGCGGGTCTTTGCGCAGGAAGCCAACCACGAGGCAGCGCTGGACTTCGGCGTTCTGGCCTATCGTTAAACGAAAAGGAACTGCTCAGGCGCAGGCCCGTCAAGCGTTGCGCGTCTGGGGCTGGTTAGTTACGACGAAATGATACTTGTCAAGATGACGTGGGTATGCTAGAATAGCCCGTGAAGGTGTCGGCGAGGTTTGGCTTGTTTCTCCCAGGGCAAGATACAAGACTCTCCCTCACCTCCGTGGCCAGGTGCGTTCCCCCCCGCCCGCGCGCTGTTGGCCTTGGTTACCTGAACGTCGCACCTTCATAAACAGCAGACCCGGCGCTTAGCGCCGGGTCTGCGATTCTACGCATAGTTTACTGGCTGCTGGCTGCCGCCACGGCATTCAGGGCGATCTCCAGTTCAGATGGACTGGTGAAAAAAGCCAGCGAGAAACGCAGGGCATTGAACTCACGGATGACGTTGCTGATGATGCTGTGCTGCTGCCACAGGCGTTGCTGCAAGGCGTCATACTGCCAACCGGCCACGCCTATAGTAACCAATCCTGTGCCCAGGGCTGGTTCGAGCGGGCTGAGCACCGCAACGCCTGGGATAGTTTGTAGCCGGGCGATGAAGTTGCGCCGCAGATCCTGTACTCTGGACTCGATGGCAGCCAGACCTGTCGCTTCGATCAACGCAATGGCCTTGCCGAAGGCCAGGTAGAGCGGCCAGGCCCGGGTGCTCTGCTCAAAGCGAGCGGCTGTGTGCTGCAACTGATAGCTGCGCGCCGCCCGGTCGAAAGGTTGTCCCACGTCCCAGCCCAGCCAGACGGCGCGCAGCCGCTGCACATGCTCAGGCCGCAGATAAAGCATGCCGACGCCTTGCGGACCCAGCAGCCACTTATGGCCGCAGGCCGCATAGAAATCACACTGCAGCGCTGCAACATCGACTGCAAACTGGCCATCGGCGTGCGCCCCGTCCACCAGCGTCAGCGCGCCTGCCTGCCTGGCCAGCCTGCACAGCCGCTCAATGGGCAGGCGCAGGCCGGTCAGGCAGGAAACGTGGCTGAGCTGGGCCAGACGCGTGCGCGGGGTCAGCAGCGCCTCGAAGCGAGCCACGATCTCGTCGGCGTCATCGACCAAGGTCAGCCAGCGCAGCTCGACGCCGGCCCGCTCAGCCAGGGCCAGCCAGGGCACGGCGCCGCTGGGGTGCTCGTGGTCAGTCAGGATCACCTGGTCGCCCGGCTGCCAGTCGAGTCCGTGCAACACGATGTTGATACCGTCGGTGACGTTGCGGGTCAGCGCGATCTCAGCCGGGCTGGCGTGCAGCAGGGCGGCCACCTGTTGGCGGACAGCCTCGAAGCCCTCCAGTTCCATCTGCCAGAAGACGCCTGGCGAGAAGGTGCCCTGGCGTTCGATCTCGCCATAGACACGCCGGATTTCCTCAGCCACCACGGTGGGCATGGGGCCGAAGGTGCCGGTGTTAAGATAGATGCTGCTGGCCAGAGCAGGGATGCCGGCGCGAATCTGTTCCAGGTTCATGGGCGGGTTATGATGGCTCGACGAGAGACCTGTGTCAGCCTTGCTTGGATCTGCTGTTTACTGGCCGTCGGTCACAGAGCGCTCAGTGCTGGTCGTCAAGGACTGCTCTGGCTCCAGCGGCATAATCAGCGCCAGCACCAGATAGAGCAGCAGCAGCGTACCAAAGGACATGAAGCCCACGATCACAGCCAGAACGCGGATCAAAACAGGATCAAGGTTGAGGTAGTGGCCGAGGCCAGCGCAGACGCCAGCGAGCACGCGGTCGTTGCGAGAACGATAGAGTCGTTTTTCCATGGTGTTTTCTCCTTCTGCATGGTTTCACAGCGCCGCACTGCGCGGCGTAGCTTGCACCTCTCAATACGCAGCAGGGCCGCTCTGGTTTCGGGTTTGGCCTGACACCTGCGTTTTGACAGAACCGCGTACCCTGTGGATACTGATTTTTTAGCGCAGTCCTCGCCGCCGCATCTTGTTGCCCGGCGTCGTGTTTTATATTGCGTAGGAGCAAGCACCCATGACCGTCCGCGTGATCTGTGATTCCAGCCAAAATGTACCGGAAGTATACATGCAGCGCCTCGGCATCGTCGAGTGCCAGGCCAGCGTGATTTTCGGCAGCGAGGTTTACCTGAACAAGGTGGACATATCCGAGGCTGAGTTCTACCGACGGCTGGCCAGCCTGCCCAAAGACGCCTCGTTGCCGACGACGACCCAACCATCGCCGGGCCAGTTTATGGCCGCGTTGCAGCAGGTCAAGGCCGAAGGCGCCACCAGCGTTATCATCACCACGGTTTCGGCTAAGCTCAGCGGCACCTATAACTCGGCTGTGCAGGCTGCCGAGCACGAGACCGACATCCCTGTCACGCTGTGGGACACGGCCGGCGTCTCCATCAGCGGCGGCTGGCAGACGATCCGTGCAGCCGAGATGGCCCAGTCTGGCATGTCACACGATCAGATCGTTGCGGCGCTGCCGGCGATGCGCGACAGCATGGTCACTTTGTTTACCGTGGATACGCTCAAGTACTTGGTGGCCAGCGGCCGGCTCTCTCCCGTGCAGGGCATGATGGGCACGCTGCTCAATGTCAAGCCCATGTTGATGGTGGATGAGGGCCTGCTCAAGCCTGTCGGCCGGGAGCGTGGGCGCAAGATCGCCAAATCGGCCTTGATCGAGATGTGTCGCGCGCGGGTCGGCGACCGGCCAGTGCGCGTGGCTATTGCTCATACCAACGTCCTGGCAGAGGCGCAGGCTTTTGAGCCTGACGTGCGCGCTGCTCTGAACGTCCAGGAGCTGATCATCATCGAGCTGGGGCCGGTGCTGGCTGCCCTGGCTGGCCCTGGTGTGCTGGCCCTGGGCCTGTTGCAGGAGACACTATGAGAATCGTTCTGGACGCCATGGGAGGCGACCACGGCCCTGAGGTGACGGTGGCTGGCGCAGTTGCGGCAGCTCGCGAGTTCAACCTTGCTTTGATCCTGGTGGGCCAGGAGGTCGCGCTGCGGCAGGAACTGGCCAAACACGATAGCGCCGGTCTGGCCATCTCAGTGGTGCATGCTGCCCAGGAGATCACCATGGAGGACAAGCCGGGCGACGTGGTGCGCGGCAAGCCGCAATCCTCCATGCACGTGGGCATGCGCCTGGTCAAGCAGGGTGAGGCCGACGCCTTCGTCACCATGGGCAATACCGGCGGCGCGCTGGCAGTGGCGCTGTTTGAGCTGGGCCGCATCAAGCTGGACGGCCAGCGGCGCATCCACCGGCCCGCGCTGGCCACCCGCTTCCCCACCAAGACTGGCTCTTGTCTGCTGATGGATATCGGCGCTAACACTGACTGGAAGCCAATCTTCTTGCAGCAGTTTGCCGTGATGGGCAACATCTACGCCCAGAGCATGCTCGGCCTGCCCAGCCCGCGCGTTGGCCTCGTCTCCATTGGCGAGGAAGAGGGCAAGGGCAACGTCCAGGTCAAGGAAGCCTACGACCTGATCAAGGCCACGCCAGGGCTCCAGTTTGTCGGCAACCTGGAAGGCAAGGATATCCCGGCGGGCAATGCCGACGTGGTGATCACCGACGGCTTTACTGGCAACGTGATCATTAAGCTTTCCGAGGGCGTGGCTTCCCTGATTGTCCAGGGACTGCGCGAGGAATTGATGCGCACTGTCCGCACCAAGCTGGGCGCGTTGTTGGCGAAACCGGCGTTCAGCGCTCTGGGCAAGAGGCTGGACTACGCCGAGTACGGCGGCGCCGTGCTGCTGGGCCTGAACCATATCTGCATTATCGGCCACGGCCGCTCCAACGCCCGCGCCGTGCGCAGCGCATTGAAGGTAGCCAGTGAGGCGGTGCAGGCCGATGTCCCCGGCAAGATTCGAGCCGGTCTGGCGCAGCAGCCAGCGCTGCTCGATAGCACTGATTGACAACGTCCAGGCCAATCCTGGGCCTGGAAATTTCACTACAGCGAGTTTGAACCTATGCCAACTTTGCATGAAACCCTTCAGAGACTGCCGGTTAACGTCCGGCACGCTTTGATCGATGAGCTACAGGGGTTGAACGGCCATCAGCAGGACGATCAACCGCCGCTCCCTGATGAGACGCTGTTGACGGTCCTGAAATCGGCCATCAACGGCGTGACAGAACGCAAGCGCCGCCGGGTGGTGATCACCGGCATCGGCGCCGTGACCCCGGTGGGCAACACAGCCACCGACACCTGGGCTGCCCTGGTGGCCGGCCAGTCCGGCATCACCGCCGTGACGCAGTTTGATGCCACCCCCTATGACAGCCAGGTGGCTGGCGAAGTGAAGGGCTTTGATCCAGAACTGCGCATCCAGCGCAAGGAAGCCCGGCGCATGGCCCGCTGCTCCCAGCTTTCTGTCGTGGCCGCTTATGAGGCCGTTGAGGATGCTGGGCTGGACCTGGAAGAAGAGGATCTAACGCGCATGGGGGTGGTTCTGGGCACGGGCGTGGGCGGCCAGGACATGTTCATCGACATGATCAAATCTGGCGTTACGGCCAAGAGGATGCGCAGCCGCCCTGTGGACGTGATCAACGGCCTGCCCAACATGCCAGCCTTTCATGTCAGCAACGTCTTTGGCTTTCGCGGGCCGTTGAATACCGTGGTGACGGCCTGCGCGGCAGGCACGCAGGCCATTGGCGTGGGCACAGAGGAGATCCGCCGCGGCGCCGCCGACCTGATGATAGTCGGCGGCACGGAAGCCATGATCTCGGAGGTCTTCTTTGCCACGTTCGAGGCCATGCGGGCCGTCACGACGCAGAACGACGACCCGCCGCGCGCCAGCCGGCCGTTCGACGCCTCGCGCGATGGCTTTGTCATCGGCGAAGGCACGGCCATCTTCGTGTTGGAGAGCCTGGAGCACGCCCTGGCGCGCGGCGCCCGCATCTACGCGGAGGTGCTGGGCTGGGGCGAGTCGGCCGACGCCTACCACATCGCAGCCCCTGATCCGCTGGCCAAGGGAGCGGCTCTGTGCATGCGCAACGCGCTGGCTGACGCGGGCATCACCCCGGATGAGGTAAGCTACATCAATGCCCATGCGGCTGGCACCCCTCTGGGCGACGCCCACGAGACGAAGGGGATCAAAGATGTCTTTGGCCAGCGCGCCTATGAGATTCCAATCAGCTCCACCAAGTCGATGGTGGGGCATTTGTTCGGCGGCGCGGGCGCCATCGAGGCGCTGGCCTGCATCTACGCAGTCCACACCGACACGATCCATCCGACCATTAACTATCACACACCCGATCCCGAGTGCGATCTGGACTACGTGCCCAATGTGGCGCGCCAGACCCAGGTCAATGTCGCTATGTCCAATTCTTTTGGGCTGGGCGGCCAGAACGCTTGTCTGATCGTCGGGAAATATCATGCGCATCTACACCAACGATAAGTACATTAAACGGCGGGCCAAAATCGGCCAATACGTGAGCTGGGCCGGTCTGGCCGTGCTGGCGCTGGGCCTGTTCATCACGATCCGAACATCGCCAGGCGTTTTCCTGCGCATATCCAACAATCCCCAGGATCTGGCGCGCGATGTGTCACGCAACCGCAACGCCATCGGTTTCATGGGCTTCGACCAGATGGCCCTGGTTGACAGCCAGGTGCGCCTGCTGGCCATCGACGGCGTCGCTCCCAGCGAAGAGAGCATCGCCTCGGCCACGTATCCGCTGTCTGACCAGTCAGGCGCCGTAGTGGTCCTTGTCAGCCCGCAGAACACCTGGGTCGGCGACGGCGTCAGCATGGCAGTTCTGGCCCAGCTTTTCTCCACCGAGAACAACCGCTGGGTGGACGTGAACCCCGCCTGGCCCGCCCAGGCCATGGTGCGTCTCAGCTTGCCTGAGGAAGGCAACCCAGCCTTTGCCACTTTCCTGAATGTAGTCATGGAACCGGTTTTCGGCGCCAACGCTCAGCAGGCCCTGGAAGGCACGGTCAATCCCAATTACAGCCAGATGGTGCTGATGAGCTTTGCCTGCCTGGGCCTGGGCTTCATTGCGTCACAGATCGGCGGCTACAACCAGCGGCGCTTCAACCGTTCGCCGCGGCCTGATGAGCGGCTGGCCAAGGAACTGAAAGGCTTCGACGACCGCTATTCGCTCTTTGCCTGGATGCTGCCGGCCGCCTACGTTTTCCTCGGCCCCACGGGCGTCTATACCTTTGCCCTGCGCGAGCAAGCCGGGCTGGTCACCAACAACCAGGACAAATGGAAGCATAAAGGAGCCAGGCTGGACTTTTTGCTGGCTTTCAGCAACGAAGGCGTCGGCTCACCCTCACTGGACGCCCAGAGCGACGCCGCCAAGATGCAGAAGTACATCGCCCAGCACTTGCCGGACTTAGCAGTCGAAGTGCAGCCGATGGCCTTGTTCATCAATCCCCAGGTGAAGCTGGATCTGAAAAACCCCACCGTCCCTGTAGTCAAACCCGATCAACTGAAGACATTGCTGCGCCAACGCACCAAGGACAGCAGGCTGGACCCGGCTGTGCTCCAGCAGCTTCAAACCTTGTTCGAGACCCCTGCCCGCTAGCGCGCCGCAGGTAAGCCAAGAAGCGAGCCGCTTTTCGCCGATGCGCGAGGCGGCTCGCTTTTTATTGCGACCGGACGGTCAGGTTGGGCAGCAGCAGCGAGCGCCACAGGATACCCAGCGGCGGTTCGACCCGGTCAGCCTGCGGATCGATCTGTTCGCCCGTCGTCGGGTCAAAAAGGCCGATCTCCAGGAAGTATTCCCCCGGGGGCATATCTGCGGGCAGGCGGACGCGGAACTCGTCGACGTACAGCTTGCCCGGCTGAAACTGGCTGGTTAGCCGGCCACCGGGCGCGTAGTTTTCCTGCTGCGCCCAGATGCCATCGCCGCTGCGGGGGTTGATCGGGTCGTCGGGATGCAGGTTGCGCACGTGGACGAAGCTGTGCAGCCGCGGCAAAGGCTCTGCCGGTCCCTGCCAGTAGACGGTGACACGCAGTTCTTCGCCGCGCGCCAGCTCATAGGACGACACGCTGTAGCCGCGCAACACCGGCCCGCCGGTCAGGGGCACATCGACCGTGGCCTGGGCGCCGCAAACCCGTTCCGCTGTCGAGCTACAGCGCAGCCAGGTCGTCTGTGGATCGATATAGGCAAGCTTGACCAGCAAAAACAGCGTCAGCGCAGCCAGCAGCCAGGTGGGAGGCGCTGGCTCGTCTCTGGCTGGCACGGCCAGGGCCTTGCCCGTCTCCTGCGGGGCGCTGCTGCGCCGCCACAGACTCCACGCGCCCAAGGCCAGCAGCCCCAGCGCCGTCAGACCGCTGATCAACAGGCCCGCCTGCTCAGCCGCTGTGCTGCCGTAGCGCAGCGCCAGACGATGCTCGCCGGCTGGTACCTGCACCTGCACCAGGCCGCGGCCTTCCTGATAGCCCAATGGCACGGGCTGGCCGTTCAGAGTCGCCTGCCAGCGCGGGTAATAGTGCAGGTAGAGGGTCACGGTCTCGGGCTGCGTGGCTGTTAATTCCAGGTCCCAGGCGTTGCTGCGCACGCTGGCCGCGCCTACTTGGACGGTGGGCGGCGGGTCGGCCAGGGGGCGCTGCTGCGGGTCGAAGTCCGGCCCCAGCTCAGCCAGCAGGGCATCGTCAAAGGCAAGGGTGTGCCAGCGCGGCTCAAACTCGCCGAAAGCAGTCAGCGCGCGGCCGCCGGTGGCGATCTCAGCCGCCCGCACCTCGGCCAGGCTGACACGGTTGCCAAATTCGACATAACGCAACTGCAGGTCAACGTAGAGCGAGGGCACGGCGGCGGCCACCAGCGTGATGCCCAGCGCCAATGCGGCCAGCATCTGCCGCCGGGCCGGCAGCAGGCTGATCAGCAGCCCCGCAGTGATAGCGATGAAGAGCGCCTGAAGCCCCATCAGGCGGGTGCGATACTGCACACGATACAGCAGCGGTTCCAGCAGGCGCCAAAGAGGATCAGAGGCGCTGGTCAGCATCCAGGTGAGGAACAGCCCGCAGCCAGCGGCCACGGCCAGCGACACAGCCAGTTGGCGTCTGCCCTGCCGCCAGGCGATCAGCGCGCCTGGCAGGCCCAGCGCCAGCAGCGCTGCATGCAGCAGGCCCATGCGCACCCCGGTTTGGTTGGCGTCGCGCGCTGTGTCGTAGATGGCCGGCGGGGCCAGGAGCCGGTCCAGCGGCAGAAAGCCGGTGACAGGATTGCCTTCAGGGGTGCCAAAGTTGCGCTCCACGTGGACGTAGGCTTGCTCCGGGATCATCGGCGCCCAAATCAGCGCAGTCAGCAGCACGCCGGTCAGCAGAGCCAGCAGCGGGGCCGCTGTGCGCCAGCGCCAGGCCAGCCCGGCTGCCAGCAGAAAGGCAAAGGGCGCCAGGATCAAAGGCGCCAGCACATGGCTGGCTATGGCCATGCTCCAAAGCAGCACTGCCAGGCCAAAGCGCCCTGCCCCTGGCCGCTTGGCGAGCCAAAGCAGCGACCACAGCACCCAGGGGTAGAGAAACATGCTGTAAGCTTCGTTGCTGCCCCGCTCCAGCGCATTGCGCAGCACATAAGGAGCGTAGAGGAAGGCCACGGCTGCCAGGAAGGCCGGCCAGCGCCGCCCTGTCAGCTCCAGGGTGAGCAAAAACGCGCCCAGAAAAGCTGCCAGCAGCCCGGCCGCGATCAAAATCCGCCAGCCGATAGGGTGGGCGATACCCAGGCGATAAAGACCGTCCAGCAACGCATAGGGCAGCGGCCCCTGGAAGGTGAACAGCGGGCTGCCTAGTCCCCAGTGCAGAAATTGCACCCAGCGCGGCAGCAGCGCGCCGTCGCTGACTGCTTGAGAGTAGACCACAGCGCGCAGCACGTGCTCGGCCGCAGCGTCGTACGCAAAGGAGGCAATGTGGTAGAGCAGCGCGGTCGCCACAGCCGTGGCTGAAAAGACGAGGAACAGCCACCACCAGCGTAGTTCAAGCCTGCTACCCATCCTCTTCGATTTGCTCCAGTCCCACTGCCATCAGATAGCCGCGCGCTCGCTCGGTGCGGGGGTATTGGTTGACCAGACGCCAGAAGCGCGGCCCGTGGTTAGGCTCCAGCAAGTGCGCCAGCTCATGGACCAGCACGTAGTCGCGCACGAAGGCTGGCATGGCGGCCAGGCGGTGCGAGATGCGGATGGTGCCCTGGCTGGGGGTGCAACTGCCATGGCGCGAGTTCTGGTTGCTGACCCAGCGCACCGACTGCCATTGCAGCTTGCCGCCGAAGTATTGGCGGTTCAGCTCTTTGGCGCGCCGTTCCAGTGCGTCGTCGTCCAGGCTGTGTTTGGCCTGGCGGCGTTGCCAGCGCGCTAACAGCTTGTCCACCACCGGCTGCAGCTCAGCGTCGCTCATGTGGGCCGGCGCCTGCACCACAAAGACGCCGTCGACAGCGCGGGCGCTGACGGTCTTGGCGCGCTGCTGGCTGCGCACGATCTTGACTTCCATCGGCTAAAACCTGTTCGTTGTTGAGGCGCCCGGCACTTGCGCCGAGTCTGTCATCATGGGCGTATCGGCGCCAAAGTGCCGGGCGCCGATACGCAGTCAATTTATTTACGCTGCACTAAGTTAGCCGGCTGCAACGGATTGCAGTAAGGCACGGGAGCTTAGTATACCGCAACCGGGACCAGCAGCCAATCTGACCGTGTGAAGGGGCGAATTTGCGCATTGCGCGCTCGATATGGCATACTGCTGACAAATCTTCGAGAGGTAGCTGACGAATGATACTGATGGTTGCAGCTTAAGGTCTATCCTCGCTTCCCAGCAATGGGAAACCACCTGAGAGACGCGTCGTCCATGTGCGGGCACGGTCGGAGACCGGCCCGAGCAAGCTAAGGCAGCGGGCACGGTCAGAGACCGGCCTGAGCAAACTGCCAACCAGAAAGCGACGATGTGGCCAGCAGGTTCGTGGCGAGGACCACGCGCCTGCTGTAATCGTTCTCTCGTGAACACCGATTTCGTTTTATCCGCCGCGGGCGCATGCCTGCGGCGTTTTTGTTTCTCTGGAGATGGCTCTATGCTGCAAGTCCGTACTATCACTCACTGGTTCGGCGACCTCAAGGTGCTGGACCAGATCAGCTTCAACCTCAACCGCGGCCAGCGGGCCGGGCTGATCGGCCCCAACGGCTGCGGCAAGAGCACTCTGCTCAAGATCATCACCGGCGAGCTGGCGGCCGACCAGGGGCGCGTCCAGCTCAGCCCGGCCACGCTGCGCCTGGGCTACCTGCCGCAGGCGCTGGACTTCCCACCCACCGCCACCGTGGGCGACGTGTTGGCCGCGGCCCAAGGCGAGCGCGTTTCGGTGGAGACGTGCTTGGCCGAGGCGGCCGAGCGCGTGGCCGCAGCCGGCAACGGCGAGCTGGCGGCCGCGCTGGCCAGGTACGACCGCGCCCTGGCTGAGTTCGAGGCGTTGGGCGGCGCCGGCTTGCACGTCGAGGCCGAGGTGGTGTTGGCCGGCCTGGGCCTGGCCGATGTGGGCCAGGAGCGGCTGGTGACCGCCCTCAGCGGCGGCCAGAAGACGCGGCTGGGCCTGGCGCGGTTATTACTCAGCCAGCCCGATCTGCTGGTGCTGGACGAGCCGACCAACCATCTGGATATCAGCGCGCTGGCCTGGCTGGAGGAGTTCCTGGCCGGCTACCCTGGCGCGGTGCTGTTGGTCTCCCACGACCGCGCCTTTTTAGACCGCACCGTCACTACCGTCCTGGCCCTGGACGATACGACCCATACCCTGCGCGAGCATCCCGGCAACTACTCAGACTACGCGCTGGCCATGGACCGCAGCCTGGAAAAGCAGTGGGCCGCCTACCATGAGCAGCAGGAACGCATGGCGCGGCTGAACTCGTCGATCCGCAAGCTATCGGGCAAGGCGCAGAATATCGAGAACGAGACCGTCCACTTCCACTGGCGCCGGATCGCCAAGGACCTGGCGCGGCGGGCCGTGGTGCAAAAACGGCGTCTGGAGCGCATGCTGGAGAGCGAGGAGTTGGTGGACAAGCCCGGCCTGACCTGGAAGATGAAGCTGGACTTTGCCGACATGCCGCGCAGCGGCCAGGACGTGTTGAGCATCGAGGGCCTGA
Source organism: uncultured Anaerolinea sp. (assembly GCA_964626845.1). Lineage (GTDB taxonomy): Bacteria > Chloroflexota > Anaerolineae > JAAEKA01 > JAAEKA01 > JAAEKA01. Next base: position 11,721 of record CAZVGR010000068.1, on the reverse strand, counting down.
CCGCAGGTTACGGCCAACGACCCGTGCTGAAGGATGTCGATCTGCACCTCAGCTTCGGCGATCGGGCCGCGTTGATCGGCCCCAACGGCGCGGGCAAGACGACCTTGCTGCGTTGCATCACCGGCGACGTGCAGCCGTGGGCCGGCCAGGCGCGGTTGGGCCGCGGCGTGCGGCTAGGCTACATGGCGCAGGAGCAAGAGACGCTGGACCCGGCCGCGACGCCGCTGGCCCTGCTGCGCGCGGCCGCGCCGCTTAACGAGACCGAGGCGCGCAGCTTCCTGCACTACTTCCTTTTCGCCGGCGACGAGGTCTTCACCCCCGTGGGCAAGCTGAGCTTCGGCGAACGCAGCCGGCTGGCGCTGGCCCTGCTGGCCGGCCGCGGCTGCAATCTGCTGCTCCTGGATGAGCCGATCAACCATCTGGACATCCCCAGCCGTGAGAGCTTCGAGCGCGCCATGGCCCGCTTCGAGGGCACAGTGCTGGCCGTGGTACACGACCGCTACTTCATCGAGCGCTTTGCGACCACGCTATGGATGGTGGAGGAGGGGACGGTGCAGGTGGTGGCGGCCGGCTAGGGCTCGATGTGCGTGTGTAGTATAGCCCCTTGTGCCCGCCCCGGCGCCCACAAGGGGCTATGCTATGGCACGTCAATCAGGCGGTTGACGCTGACTAACCCAGCCAGCGCAGAAAGCGCAGCAGGAGGTTGAGTCCCACGCTCAGCACGACGGAGATGACGATCATGGAGGTGATGGGAATGAAGACCGTGCCCGACTGGCCCTGGATGCGAATGTCGCCGGGCAGCTTGCCGAACCACGATAGGCCGCCCAGCCAGACCATGGCGCCCAGCAGCACAATACCCACGCCGATGGCGATGATCAGCAAGCCGGTTTGCTGATGCGACATTGCCCTACCACTAGACAACGATGCCGGCGGCGACACACTACGCCATCACCAGCACTCGCTCGGCCTCTTTCGGTAGTGTGATAGGAACGAACATCGACGCCGGATAGAGATAGCCACTGGGCTCCGAGGTATCCTCGTCGATGACGCGCAGCATGCTGTGAGAAGCCGCCACGGCATCCGGTACAGTACGATACACTTTCCCCAGAATGAGGCTCGCCGGGTTGCTGTCGTTGTTGATGCAGATTACATACTCATTCATCGATCACTCGCTTGATCTTGAAATCCTTGCGGCCTATACCATGCGCCTCGTACCAATGAATCTCAGCCTCGCATATGGTTCCATCAGGCAACTCAATCGTGGCAGTCCCTTTGCGCTTGCGCCAACGCCCTCGACCGTAAACACGCTCCAGATAGCGCCGGATATGGACGCCATGACCTGACGCAATGGTCTCAATGTCTCTGATTTCGCCGAGGATCAGGAATGCGTTCATCGGTTCTGCGCTTTGCCACCCGTTTGGTCAACACGCATTTTATACCAGGCGCCCAAGTCAAACAAATCCCGCACAACCCACCGACGCCATAATTCCAGCACCGTAGCGGGCAATCATCGAGCTCCGCTCCTACTCCCGTTCCTCTTGCCGGCTTGCCCGCATCGGTGTTGGAATTGAGGTCTTCCACGATGTATTCGGCTGCTCCACGTGACGCAAATCCATCTCCAGAGGATTGCTCCAATAAATGGCATCGTCGAACAGCTTTGACTTCTATCCCTACAGTTCGATCTCCATCTCGATGGGCCGGTTGTGATAGGTTTCGTAGTCCGGCACGCGGCGCTTGTAGTCCGACCCGACCAGCGGCGACGAGAACATGAAGTCGGCCGTGGCGCGATTACACGCTACCGGGATGTTCCACACCACCGCTAGCCGCAGCAGCGCCTTGACGTCCGAGTCGTGCGGCTGGGCCGAGAGCGGGTCCCAGAAGAAGACCAGGAAATCGATGGTGCCCTCGGAGAGCATAGCGCCCAGTTGCTGGTCGCCGCCCAACGGACCGCTCTGCAAGCGTTGCACGGCCAGGCCCACCTGCTCGCGCAGCAGACGGCCCGTGGTGCCGGTGGCGATCAGGTGGAAGTTGGCCAGAAACTCGCGGTTGAACATGGCCCATTCCAGCAGGTCGTCCTTCATGTTGTCATGGGCCACCAGGGCGATGGTCACCTCAGAAAGCGGCTTGAGGTCGTTGCTCATGGCGAAAATGCTCCTTGTGTCCACCTGTCAGGCGCATGTTGTATGCACTGATGCACCGTTAAGGGTGAAGTGACAGGCTGGCAGTGGCGACTTCAGTCGCTTCGGGTGCGCCAGAATAACTAAAGTCGTTACTACCAACACATCATTCAATGTTGGGCGTAGTATACTCTATGCAAGGCGTGCAGCCAATCCGCCGGAGCTGCGAGTCGGTGGTGTCTTGGCGACCGTCCGCGCGGCGTGTGTCCGGCAGAATAAGGCCGAATTGACAGGCTGCGCGCAACTTCGTATAATGCATGTAACTACTCAGCCATAGGTGCCGGGCACTTGCCTTTGCGCCTCAAGCGACGTCTGTCGAGCCGATTTCAGCCATCCACGGGGTGCAAGTGCCCGGCACCTGAGTAGTAACTAATGCATTTTGCATCGCCTGCAAGTCTGATCAGCCCAGCGCGCATCGCTCCCATCCCGTCCTGAACCTGTCCGCCAAACCATGAGTGTCGTCGAGGAAATCAAGGAACGGCTGGATATCGTCGAGGTCATCTCGGCCTATGTGCCGCTGCGCAAGGCTGGCAACCTTTACAAGGGCCTCTGCCCATTTCATCAAGAAAAGACGCCATCGTTTGTCGTCTACCCCGACCGCGGCACGTGGCATTGCTTCGGCGCCTGCGGCACGGGCGGCGATGTCTTCAGCTTCGTCATGAAGCGGGACAACCTGGATTTCCGCGAGGCGCTGGAGGTGCTGGCGCAGAAGGCGGGCGTCAACCTGGCCCCGCCCAGCGCAGAGCGCAGCCAACAGGAGCAGACAATCGATCGCCTGCGGGAGATCAACCAGGCCGCCGCGCTCTACTTCCATAGCCAACTGCGCCATGGGCCCCAGGGCCAGGTAGCGCGTGATTATCTGGCCGGCCGCAGCTTTAGCGATGCCACTATCGACGCCTTCCTGCTGGGCTATGCAGCCGATCGTTGGGATGGCCTCTTGGCCCACCTGCAAAGCAAGAACTACCAGCCAGCCGATATCCTGGCCGCCGGCCTGGTGATCGAGCGTGAGCAGCCAGAGCCCGGCCGCTCGCCCTACTACGACCGCTTCCGGCATCGGGTGATGGTGCCGATCCGCGACATCCACGGCCACGTGATCGGCTTTGGCGCCCGCGCGCTGCGCAGCGATCAGCAGCCTAAGTACCTTAATACGCCACAGACGGTGCTTTTCGAGAAGTCCAGCGTGCTCTATGGCCTGGATGTAGCCCGCCGCTCCATCCGCCCGCGCGGCAAGGCCATCATTGTCGAGGGCTACATGGACGTGTTGGCCTGCCACCAGGCCGGCGAGGACAATGTGGTGGCCAGCATGGGCACCGCACTGACCGAGCCGCAGATCAAACAGCTACGCAGATACACCAGCACGATCGTGTTGGCCCTGGATGCGGATGCGGCCGGCCAGGCGGCCACGCTGCGCGGCCTGTCGCAGGCGCGCGAGGCGCTGGATCGCGAGTGGGTGCCTGTGGTGACAGCGACCGGACTGGTGCGTCACGAGGCGCGGCTGGCGGTGGATCTGCGGGTGATGACCCTGCCTGAGGGCAAGGATCCCGACGATGTGGTGCGCGCCGATGTTACGTTGTGGCGCGAATTAGTCGATTCTGCCCAACCCGTGGTAGATTACTACTTCGAGTTGGCCCGCAGCGAGTTGGACCTGACCACGGCTCAGGGCAAGTCTGAGGCCGTGGAGCGGCTGGCGCCGTTGATCTCGGAGGTCGCAGACGAGGTCAAGCAGGCCCATTACATGCAGCAATTGGCCCGGCTGATCCAGACCGACGAGCGCACTCTGGAGCGTTTGCTGCTCAAACAACGTCGCTCCACGCAGACAGCGCCCCGGCCCCGCCCCGTCGCTCCATCGCTGGCTGCTTGGGAAGACGCCGCTCAGGTGGAGCTCCCTGAACCGCTGCCCTCTCGCCCTGTGCGGCCTGCTGCGCAGCGCAATCACCAGATCAGCCCGGCAACGCACTGCCTTTCGCTGCTGGTGCTGCATCCGGAGATGTTGCCCGACCTGCAGGCTGAGCTGGTGGCCCTGGGCGCCAGCCCACTGGACGAAGAAGACTTCAATCACGCCGCTGAGCGCATTGTATGTGCGGCTGTGGTGACGGGTGAGTTTGACGACACCCGCTGGGTAGACCGCGGCCAGGCCGAGGATGCGCTGCTGGCTCAATTGCAGGCGGCGGCGCAGCGCTTACCGCCGCTGCCGCGGGATCAGTTGTTGGAAGATATGCTGCGCGCCGTGCTTCGGCTGCGCATCAGCAACCTCAAGGCCCGCGCCAAGACGCTGCCAGCGTTGACTCGCAGCGCACGGGACGAGGGCCAGATCGACGATGTGCGCTCTTACCAACAAGTTCAGCAGACCTTGAGCGAGCAGCTACGCCTGTTGGAGCAGATGCTGAACCAGCGGACACATGCTGGCCGGCGTCAAACAACACTGACATCATGATTTCCGGCAGATGTGATCTCGCCGGTTGTTGGTGGGCAATGGCTCAATCCCTTTGTAACGATCTCACCAGTTGATCTGGATCAAGCATTATGGCAGAAACACAACGGCGCCGCCAGCGCCAGCCCAAGATCAAAGCGGCCGTGCCGCTGGATATCGACGACGACCTGGAGCTTGATCTCGACGATGAGATCGACGACGACTCGGAGGACGACCTGCTGCCGGCTGCTCGTCCATTCCCGCTGTCTGCGGGCGTCGAGGAGGAAGAGGAAAGCGTCACCGAAGCCGAAGACGAGGAAGAGGAGTTCGAGGAGGAGCCGGAGGACATCGATACGCCTCTGCCTTCCATTGAGCGCGATGAAGATTTTGAGCGCGAGGTAGAGGAGGAGATTGCCCGTCCTGTCGAGGAACTGCTGCAAGAGTTTTCTGACCCGACCGTCACCAGTGACCCAGTGCGCATGTACCTGCGTGAGATCGGCCGCACATCATTGCTGACTGGCGATGAGGAAATCGACCTGGCCTTTCAGATCCGGCGAGGCAAGGAGGCTGAGGCCCGCCTGGCGGCTGATCCTGACATCGACCCTGACACGCGCGATGAGCTGGTGCTGGCCATGAAAAGGGGGATGGCAGCGCAGCAGCGTTTGACCAATGCCAACTTGCGCCTGGTGGTCAGCGTGGCCAAGCGCTACATCGGCCGCGGCATGAGCTTTTCGGACTTGATCCAGGAGGGCAACATCGGCCTGTTGCGGGCGGTGCAGAAATTCGACCATGAGCTGGGCTTCAAGTTCAGCACGTACGCGACCTGGTGGATTCGCCAGGCCATCAGCCGCGCTATCGCCGACCAGGCCCGCACCATTCGCATTCCCGTCCACATGGTAGAGAGCATCAACCGTCAGGTGCGCATCCAGCGGCGCCTGGCCCAGGAGTTGGGCCGCGATCCCAGCCCGGAGGAGATTGCCCTGGAGACCGACTTGCTGGCGCCTGAGGACAGACAGGCTATCGAGGCTGCTGTGCGCGCCTCCATGACGCTGGATCCGGAGCTGCAACGCCGTTGGCAGCGAGCCGCCCAGAAAGTCCAGCGCATCAGCCGGGTCTCCCAGGAACCCATGTCGTTGGACATGCCTGTGGGCCAGGAGGAGAACAGCTATCTCGGCGATTTCATCGAGGACGACAACCTGCCCGGACCAGCCGATGCAGCCAGTCATCAATTGTTGCGTGAACAGATGCAGGACATCCTCGACCAGCTCAGCACGCGTGAGCGGGAGGTGCTGGAAATGCGCTTCGGCCTGGGCGACGGCACCAGCCATACGTTGGAAGAGGTCGGCCAGTACTTCGGCGTGACCCGCGAACGTATCCGCCAGATCGAGGCCAAAGCGCTGCGCAAGCTGCGCCATCCCATCCGCAGCCGCAAGCTGCGTGACTACTTGGGATAGCTTTTTCTTGACAGCAGCCAGGTTCCGGATATAATCCAATACGTTGAACGTTTCAAATTCTATATTCCTGCGTAGCTCAATCGGCAGAGCAACCGGCTGTGAAACAACTATGCGAGTGGCATCTGTGTAGAGCACCATTGGCGGGGAAGCAACGGAGGTTTTGCAGCATTGGCTGCAAAAACAAATTCTATGTTGCAAGACGTCGTAGGCTGCTCAAGCAGAGATCTGTGGAGTATAAGGGTGGTAAGTGCATTCTATGCGGGTACGACCGCTGTCTGGATGCCCTCACCTTTCATCACCACGGCGATAAGGGTTTCGGCATAGGCGCCCAAGGCCACACAAGGTCTTGGGATAGGGTTCGCACTGAGTTAGATGAATGCATTTTGGTCTGTGCGAATTGTCATGCGGAGATCCATGCTGGCTTGCATGATATTGCAGCGCTATTCGGTAACGAGTAGTGGAAAATCGGGTGAAATGAAACCAGGCGATTCTTCTGCCTGGCCGGGAAGCCTAAACGTCCTTGGGACGCATGGTAACCCGCAGCCAAACCCATCGAATGGCGCCAAGTAGATGGGAAGGTTCAGAGACTAGGTAGTGAGCAGCCATAGCAATAAACTACCCGCGAGCGCCCGACATCCCTTGCGGATGATGAGATAGTCCACCCCTTCTGGAAACAGTAGGACAAGTGTAACCGGTTGGTTCCTAGTTCGAGTCTAGGCGCAGGAGCCTCAAGAGCGGCAGCTAAAGCTGCCGCTCTTGTTTTTCCTGGCGCGGCGGGTATAATCAATTCATGACCCGCAGCGTCTTCCTCCTCAATCCCCCTAGCCTGCCCGGCTCCATCGCCAACCGCGAGGGATCGGCCGGCATGGGCGTATCGGGCAACCCAGCCAATCCCTTCGTCTATCCACCTCACCTGCTGGCCACGGCCGCGGCTGTGCTGCGCCAGGCGCGCTGGCGCGTGGCGGGCCTGGACGCGGTGCATCAGGGCCTGGATACGGACGCCACGCTGGATCGCGTGCCGCAAAGTGATCTGCTGGTGCTGCCGGTGAGCTATGGCACGCAGGCGGCCGACCGCGCCTTCCTCAACCGCCTGCGCGAACAAAAGCCCCTGAGCAAGGTGTTGGCCATCGGCCCAGCCCTCAGCTACGCCCAGGTCGACCACGTTTTCAGCGACCTGGCCGATGCGCTGGTGATGGGCGAGCCTGAGCTGGCGCTGCCCGCAGCCGCAGCCCGCTTGCTGGCTGGCGATCTGGCCCCAGGCCGCGCGGTCAACCCCTACACCTTGGCCGCGGAGCATTATTCGCCCGATGGCCTGCTGCTGAACCTGGACGCCGTGCCCATGCCCGAGTGGGGAATTTTCCACAGCCAGCAACTTCCCTATCCCTTTTTAAGCGTGCTCAGCAGCCGGGGCTGTCCGGCCGGCTGCGGCTTCTGTCCCTACACAGCCGCCCAAGGCCACGCGCTGCGCAGCCAATCGCCCGCCCGCACCGTTGACGAAATGCTCCACGTCGCCCAACAGCACCAGGTCAGGCACATCTTCTTTCGCGATCCGGTCTTCGCACTGGACCGCAACCGCGTGCTGGCTATCTGCGCCGAGCTGCGCCGTCGTGGCAGCACAGCTACCTGGGAGTGCGAGAGCCGGCCAGAGCATTTCGACAGCCGGCTGCTGCGGGCCATGCACACAGCCGGCTGCACTACGGTCAAGCTGGGGCTGGAGAGCGCCGACCCTGAGCTGTTGATGGCGGTCGGCAGGGCGCCGGACGAGCACGCGGCCGCGCAGTATCTGGACTGCGTCGCGGCTGTGGTTCGCGACTGCCAGCAGCTTGGCCTGATCTGCCGCGTCTTCGTGATGGTCGGCCTGCCCCACGAGACGCGCGCTTCGGTAGAGCGCACCGCCCAGTTCCTGCGCACGCTGCGCCCCATCCGCCTGCACGTCAAGCCGTTTCATTGGTATCCGGGCATCGCCTTGCCGCCGGTGGCCGAGAACGATGTGGATGCGCAGATTTGCTTGCTGCACGACGCGGTGCGCCAGCGACCCAGCCTGTGGCGTCGCGCGGCGCGGCGTCTGCAATCCATGCGTTGAAACCACCGATCGGGCCGGTCTCCGACCGTGCCCCTGCAAGGTGCGCAACGATCCGGCTGGCACGGTCAGGAGACAGGCCAGAGCATGAGCAGTGACGAGACGCTACCTGGCACGGTCAGGAGACCGGCCAGAGCATGGGCAGTGACATCAGCATGATAACCGATCGCACCCTCACCCACGCCTTCGTGACCGGCGCAGCGGGCTTTGTCGGCAGCCACATCGTGCGCCAGTTGAGCGCGGCCGGCGTGCGCGTGACCGCGCTGGCTCGCAGCGCGCCGGAGCGGCTGCCGCTGGAACTGGTCGCGCTGCCTGGCGTCGCATGGGTGCTGGGCGATCTGATGACGCCGGAGGGCTGGGCCGGGCGGCTGCACGGCTGCGATGTGCTGTTCCATGTGGCTGCGCTGTACAGCGCCCGGCCGGCCGATGCGCCAGCGCTTTACCGGGTCAACGTGGGCGGGACGCAGGCCGTGCTGGCCGCAGCGGCCGCGGCTGGCGTATCGATTGTCGTCCACACCAGCACCATCGGGACGGTGGGCCGGCTGCCCGATGGCACGCCAGCCAGCGAGGAGACGCCCTTCAACCTCTGGCCGGGCGCCAGCGACTATGTACGCTCCAAGTGGCTGGGCGAGGCGGCGGCGCTGTGGTGGAACCAGCGCGGCCTGCCGGTGGTGGTGGTCCATCCCACGGCGCCGGTGGGCGCGGGCGACCGCAAACCCACAGCCACGGGCCAGCGCATTGTCGATTTCCTGACCGGCCGGCGGCCTGACTACCCCAGCGGCGGCATGAACCTCTGTCCGGTGCAAGATATCGCTGCCGGGCACCTTCTGGCCGCGCGGCGCGGCCAGCCCGGCCGGCGCTACATCCTGGGCCACGCGGCGGGCAACCTGGACGAGCCAGCCTTTCTGGCGCTGCTGGCGCAGACCAGCGGCCTGCCCATACCGCCGCTGGTGCAGCCTTCAACCGGCTGGCGGCCCCTGAGCCTGACCGCCAATCCGCAGCGGGCCATCGACGAGCTGGGCCTGCCGCAGAGCGACTTGCAACAGGCCATGGCTGAGGCCGTGGCGTACTATCGCGTGACACGTGGCGCGACGTAACGCAATCCGCTGGATTGCGTCCGAACACGACTGACATGGAGATGATCGTGATGCAACTCAACGCGCGCTGGGCCGGCTTTTGGATGCGCCGCAGCAGCTTGAATCGCTGGGGCCGGCTGGCCATGCGCCTGGCTGGCTGGGGGCAGCCGCCTTACAAGGCGCGCCGCGGGCTGGCCCGGTTGGGGCCAGTGGGCTACGTCTCCCAGCAGACCGTGCTGCACGGCGACGATCTGCGCCTGGCGCGCGGCTGCTTCGTGGACGATGACGTGGTGTTGTTCCAGCACCCCGGCGGCGGCCCGGTGCAGTTGGCCGAGCGGGTCCACCTCTACCGCGGCTGCATCGTCGAGACCGGGCCGGGCGGCAGCCTGAGCATCGGCCAAGACACCCACATCCAGCCGCGCTGCCAATTCACCGCCTTCGCCGGTCCCATCGTCATCGGCGCGCGGGTTCAGATTGCACCCAACTGCTCGTTCTACCCCTACGACCACGGCTTCGATGCCGGGGAGCGCATCGTCGACCAGCCGCTGCACAGCCGCGGCGGCATCGTCATCGAGGACGACGCCTGGCTGGGCGTGGGCGTCACCGTGCTGGACGGCGTGGTGATCGGCGCGGGCGCAGTGATCGGCGCCGGCGCGGTCGTGACCCGCAGCGTGCCGGCTGGGGCGATCGCCCTGGGCGTGCCCGCGCGGGTGATTGGTGAACGGCAATCGGTGATCAGTGACGGTAAGTCGGCCGGGTGACGCAGGTACCGATCACCGTTTACCGATCACGGATCATCTGCTCTAGCCCCGCCGCCAGATAAACAGCCCCGCCAGCCCGCGGGCGATGGCGCCGATCAACAGCGCCGCCGTGAGCCCGACCCATCCTGCCAAGAGCGGGCCGAGCAGCGAGCCTAGCAGGATGGCTGCGTTGAGCGCCAGATTGTACCAGGCCAGATGAGCCGGCCGGTCGTCGTTGGGGGTGCGCTCCAGGATGTAGTTGGCAATGCCGCCGCCAGCCAGCGACCAGCCCAGCCCGCCCAGCAGCGATACCAGCAGAAACACGGTCGGCCCCTGCATGACCGCTGTCACCGCCGGATAGCCCGCCAACAGCAGGACGCCCAACGCCGTCACCCGCTGATTGCCTAGCCGTTCAGTGATGCGGCTGAGCTGGGTGGAACCAATGAAAACGGCTGCATAGAACAGCGCCTGCGATTGGCTGATCAGCCAGTCCGAGAAACCCAGTTTGTTGACCCAGGCGATGGGGAAGAGGGGGATGGCCAGGTACTGCGCCAGATGAAACGCGAACAAACCAACCAAAACAACGCCAAAGGGACTGCGTAAGATCTCCAGGCGCAACAGGCTTTTGCCGCTGCTGCGCGTCAAAAAGCGCAGACCGATGGCGGTGCGGCCTTGGTCAGTTACGCCATGAATGCGGCCGGGGGATGCCAGGTCTCCCAGACGGTACCAGCGGCCAACCGGGCGCTGCCGGCCGTCGGACAGCGGCCGCACAAAGTAGAGGTGGACTGTGCTCATGACAGCGCCCACGGCGCCGATGGCAAACACCACCTGATAGCCCAAGGGGAAGGGGAGCGCCTCCAGGATCACGCCACAGGCCAGGCTGGTGATGATGAACGCCACGGACAGCACCGCGTTGCGTACACCGGTGACGTGGGGGCGCCATTCAGCCGGCACGGCGTCGGCAAAAAGCGCGTTGAAACCCACCGCCAACACCGTGCCAGGGATGCTCATCACCAGCGTCACCAGGATATAGACCCAGATCTCGGTTTGGGGCAGCAACAGCCAGGGAACGACGATCCACAGCAGATAGAAGATACGGTGAAATGCGGCGCTCCAGAACACCGCTGGCCCAATGGGGCGCGTCTCCAGCCAACGGCCGCTGGGTAGGGTCGCCAGCAGGTTGATGACAGCCGGGCCGGCCGTTAGCAGGCCGATCTGGAAGGCATCGCCGCCCAGGCGGGCCGCATAGACGGTCAGGAAAGCGATGGCGCTGCCGCTGAGCACGCCATACCAGGCGATGTCCCAATACAGATGCTTGAAGTTGACGCGCATAGCCGCCGGCGCCGGTCGGCGGTTGCGGCGCAGAAGTTGAGTGGTCACAGGTCTGTTACACGCGTTTAAGCGCCTGCCAGATCACATCCGGCAGGCGCTTAAGGGGGGCCATTTCTGGTGGGGCTGTAATCGGGTTTGGTTGGCCGGGCCAGAAGTTCGACTTCTCGCAGAAGTCGAACTTCTTCGCGTCTGCCAACAGCGTCAGGACTCAGGCAGGCTGCGGCGCATGACGGCGTAGTTCTCCAGCGCCTTGCCGGCGCCGATGGCCACGCAGGCCATGGGGTTCTCGGCCACGTAGCAGGGAACGCCGGTCTCGCGCGTCAGCAGCTCGTCGATGTTGCGCAACTGCGAGCCGCCGCCCGTCAGCACCATGCCGCGGTCGATGATGTCGGCTGCCAGCTCAGGCGGCGTCTTCTCCAGCGTCTGCTTGACCGTGCTGATGATGGCAGCCA
>CAZVGR010000067.1:0-27396 GCA_964626845.1 uncultured Anaerolinea sp. | reverse complement strand
CTTAAGCAACCCCAGCAATGTGATGACTACAGCGAATGTTCGGAATTCGTAACAAATGCTATTGAGTCAATTATGCAGGCCGCTATCGACGGTGGTCGTAATAAAATCATTATCAACACAAACCTGAAGCTTGGGCTTCCGATGGAAAACATCAACAAGATCGCGGGACCAATTGTCGAAGCGTGGGCTTTTGAAACCTTCCATGATGCAATGGAGGACAAGAGTAACAAGTATTTCTTGATTAATGTGGAGGCCCAGCAGCGACTACACATGGCCGATGTAATCCTCCAGTTCAAGAAGAAGCGAAAAGTGGAATCGGGTATAACGGCAGAGGTCGATGTCAAGGCCACTTCCGAAGACTTTGAATCCAGTGGGAAATCACCCAATGTCACCTCCTTCAAGAGAATCAGGACTGCCTACGTCGAAGACCCTGATTACATCTTCATTGTCCTATCCCTGAAGCATAGGGTGTATTCCACCAAGAACGAACAAACGAGCCTCATGGACGGAATTATGGAAGTCGTGGGTCACAATGCTTACGATCTGAAGTTCCTCTCAAGCGCAGACTTAAGCTACAACCCGGCATTGGGGAGTGGGCAGTTGCAGATACGTGACATTCACTATGTAAGACTTGAGAAGCGTACCACATGGGAGTTCTGTCAACTCCTCGACCGGAAGTTCATAAACTCCCGCAAGGGATTTGATGCATGGCTAACACTTGCCAAACAGAATGGATGGATAAAAACTGATGACTGACATTAAAATCATCACAGGTGACGCTCTTCATGAGATGAGGAGCCTTAATGGTGCGTCAATAGACCTTGTCATCGCTGATCCTCCGTATAATCTAGGCAAGGACTATGGCAATAACCATGATGTTAAGGGGTTTGACGAGTACCTGTCTTTTTCTCGTACGTGGTTGAGAGAGGCACACAGGCTCTTGAAGCCAAATGGCACTCTGTTTGTGTTCATGGGGTTTCGCTTCATCTCGTATCTGTATGACATTCTTGATCGTGAGTTGCAGATGTTTTTCAACAACTGGATTGTTTGGCACTATACTCAGGGGATGGGCAAGACCAGGGGCTTTTCTCCTCGTCATGACGACATCCTGATGTTCACAAAGTCAAGAACGGCAAAGTTCAACCTTGATGCAGTGCGCGTGCCACAGAAATATTACCGGGATCGAAACAACATGCGTGGGGCAAACCCAGGGGATGTCTGGGAATTCTCCCACGTACATTACTGCAACGGTAATCGACAAAATCATCCAACTCAAAAACCAGAAGGGCTGATTGAGAGAATGGTCCTTGCCTCTTCGGACGAAGGTGATCTTGTTCTCGACCCCTTTTCAGGAAGTGGTACAACCCTCCGCGTCTGCCAGCAGCTTGGCCGAAATGCTATTGGCATAGAAATCAATCCTGACTATGTAGCCATGACGAGGGATCGTCTATCTGCACCGTTCATCGGATTTGATAGCGTTGACCCTCGTATGGAGAGGGTGCCTTTGGATTTGAGACGTTCTGATGTACGAGCTGAGTATCTCGAAAACCACAAGCGATGGTTTCTGCAACATCACGAGAATGCTATAAGGAGGTTTGAGGAATCGGTTTTATTGCTATATGGCCAATCGGATCAGGAATCTGCAAGACAGATGGCTCTTTTTGAGAAACGTGAGGAATATGAAGCCCGACAATCGCATGCAGCGGACGCTGGCAATTAGCGCCGTTGATGCTGAGCGTTGGGTCGCAACAACCACAAATGACCCATCGCCTACAATGAATCAGCCCCATGAACTCCATCAAGTCCCAACAACGCGTCGCCGGCCATGGGGAGGTTTTCACCCCGGCGTCCATGGTCGAGGCGATGCTCGACCTGGTGCAGGACTGCCACTTGCTCGTGCGGCTCAAGGTGTTGAACACCGGGCAGATGAACCTGGCCGTGTTGGCATTTCGGCGCCACGAAGATGCGTCGCTGCGCTACACCGGCATCGATAGCGACCCAGGGCTGACCCATTGCGGGCTGTACGACACTGTGGTGGCCAGGGAGTGATTCGCGCTCATACGAACCGGTGCCCTAACAACGGGTTGCGGCGACGGAAAACTGATCCATGCCTGACACATCCTGTGCTGACCAGCAGGCCTTCTACGAACAGCAGTCAGCAAAAACCACTTGACAAAAGGGGCTGATATGGCGCACAATGGGAGCAATCGCTTGTCGAAGCAAGGAACAGTGAAAATGACGACCTATCATGCCACCTACACCGACCGGATCCGCCAGGAAGTGGCGCAGACGCCGGATGAATACTTGCCGTTGCTGCTGGAGATGATCCATTTGTTTCGTCAGAGCATTGCTTTGAAGCCGGCCGACGAGAGTTTCCGTCAGGGCTGGCAAGAGGCGTTGCGGGGAGAAACCCTGCCGATTGCTGGACTGTGGACCGGGATCGAAGCCTGATTGGCGCCGTAACAGACGGAGCAGGAGACGAGAATTATGGAACTAACCTTGAATGAAGTACAGGCCAAGTCTCTACTAAAGGAGATTGTGCTGGAGCTGGTCCAGGAAAGACGCGACTGGTTCTCCGAAATCATGGTAGAGGCATTAGAGGAAATCGGGTTGGCGAATGCCATCCAAGAGGGCCGGCGAGACGAGTTCGTAGCTGAAGAGCAAATCATGGCGATACTCGAGGGGCAAGCGTGAAGATCGCCTTTGAAGCCAGTTTTGCGCGCGACTTGAAACGCATCCGTGACAAACAACTGCTGCAACGGGTGCAACAGGTCATTGAAAGCGTCAAAGAAGCCGCCACGATTGACGCTGTTGTGGGGATGAAGAAGATGCAGGGGTATGATACGTTCTATCGTCTGCGTCTGGGTGACTATCGTATCGGGATAGAAGTAGCAGACGACCAGGTGATCTTTGTGCGGTTCTTGCATCGGAAGGACATGTACAGATACTTCCCGTGAGAGAACCACGCTCGGAGACAGAGGCCAGGCCTTACCAGATGCACGATGCGCGGCCTTGCGCTACACCGGCATCGACAGCCACCCGGGGCTGACCCACTACGGGCTGTACGATGCCGTGGTGGCGACGGGGTGAGGTGTGGTCAAACAAACCGCCGGCCCTTTCAGTAAGTCTCAGCAACACTTCGCTCCCACATGAGCAGAGCGGCGGCGATAGCCGCTGCGCCAACGGCCATCGCGTCATTTGTCTGTTTGCGCTTGTGTATCCTTTAGGATACAATGCACTCATGATCGAAATCCGTCAGACGGAGGTCTACGCCAATTGGTTTGCCAAGTTGCGTGACCGGCAAGCCCGTGTTCGGTTGACGTGCGTATCCGCCGTCTGTCGCTAGGCAATCCCGGTGACGTCAGACCGGTGGGCGAAGGCGTCTCTGAACTGCGCATCGATTACGGGCCTGGCTATCGGGTGTACTTCGTTCAGCGAGGATCTGAGTTGGTAATCTTGTTGGCTGGCGGTGACAAGCGCACGCAGGACCGGGATATTCAGACCGCGCTGCAACTGGCCGCAATGTGTAGGTGATGAAGATGGAACAGAAGAAGATCGAAACCAGCCTCTGGGATGTGGCCGAGCATCTAAAGACCGAAGAGGACATGGCCGCCTATCTGGAGGCAGCCTTGGAGGACGGCGACGTTGCCCTGGTGGTGGCGGCGTTGGGCGACATCGCCCGCGCCAAAGGCATGTCGCAGATTGCACGCGAAGCAGGCTTGGGACGCGAGAGCCTCTACAAGGCGCTTTCTCCGACTGGCAATCCGGAGTTCGCAACAATACTCAAGGTGACGCGGGCGCTCGGTCTACAGTTTCGTGTTCAAGCAGTAGGCACTTGAAGAGGCAAACCAACCTTGCCGACTGTTGAACTTTGGACTGGGATCGGAGCCTGAGCGGCAGTCCAAATGAGCGAAGCATTCCAGAGCATCAAACAAGGCTTAACAGAGGCGATTGAGTTCGTCCAAGGACAGACGACCGGGGCGATTGTGCATGAGTTTGCGCCGCTGGACATCAAGGCCGTGCGGGCCAAAGTTGGCATGACCCAGGCTGAGTTTGCGACGACGTTCGGGATCAGCCTGGGCACCTTGCGGCATTGGGAACGTGGCGGCCGAAAGCCGCAAGGACCTGCTCTGGTGCTCCTGAATGTTGTGGCGAAAGAGCCGGAGGCAGTTCTGAGGGCTTTGGGTTCCGCCTGACATTTGGGCTTCCCTTGCCGGCTGTCGTCCTGGACAACCGCCCATCCGTCGACGAAGGGTTGAAAGCATGAACCCGCGTTTCACCATTACCAATGCGATCGCTGGCGGGCTGGCGCGGATCGAGCGGGCGCGGGGTTTCCTGGACGCAGCGACGCTGTCTGAGGCATGGCTGCGGCGGATTAGAGAGCGGGCGCTCCTCCTCGAAGCACACCACAGCACCCACATCGAGGGAACGCGGCTGACGCTGGACCAGTCGGCGCGCTTGCTGGCCGGCGAGGCCGTTCCCTCCGCCGATGCAGACGACGTGCGGGAGCTCCTGAACTACCGCGAAGCGTTCGATCTCGTCTCGGACTACCTCAACTCGGGCGATCCGATCACCGAAGGACTGATCCGGGAGATTCACCGGCGCCTCGTACAAGGCGTGCGCGGCGGCTCGGCGCGCCCCGGGGAGTATCGGCTGGCCCAGAACTATGTCGTCAATGCCGCCACGCGTGCGATCCTTTACACACCGCCGCCGCCGGGCGACGTGCCCGAGCTGATGCGCGACCTCGTGGCATGGTTGAACACGCCCAGCGACATCCATCCCGTGCTCGTCGGCGGCATCGCCCAGTACCAGCTCGTACACATCCACCCGTTCCTGGACGGCAACGGGCGCACCTCGCGCCTGCTTTCCACCCTTTGCCTCTATCGCGCTGGTTACGACTTCCGGCGTCTGTTCACCCTGAGCGAGTACTACGACCGCGACCGCCCGGCCTTCTATCGCGCCATCCGTGCCGTCGACCTGGGCGAGCTCGACTTGACCCCGTGGCTGGAGTACTTCGTCGCTGGCCTGGACACTCAACTGGCTGAGGTGCGAGAGCGGGGCCGGCAGGCCATCCTGGTCGACGTCGCCGCTCAGGAGCACAGCCTCAGCGGGCGGCGGGCTGAAGTGCTACGCGTGCTGGCAATCGAAGGTCAGATGACCATTCGCGACCTGGAGCAGCGCTTCCCCGGTGTGGCCCGTCGAACGTTGCAGCGTGACCTTAAGCTGCTGGTTGCCCAAGGCCTCATCAGCGACGATGAAGCGCCCGCCACCGACCCGAACCGGCGCTACCGGTTGAACCTGGAGCTGTGACAAGCTGTGACAACGAGCTGTGACAAGCTGTGACAGCAAGCTGTGACATCCACTTGCTCGTGCGCCTCAAGGTGTTCAACACCGGGCAGATGAACCAGGCCGTGTTCGCATGTCGGCGCTACGAAGATGCGTCGTTGCGCTACACCGGTATCGACAGCCACCCGGGCCTGACCCATTACGGACTGTATGACACCGTGGTGGCGAGGGAGTGACGCGCGGTCAGCCGAACCGGCGGGCAACCGGTTGCAACGGTCCGGGCCGGGAGGATGAGCCACGGCAGGCTGAACTGGGCTTCGGCGTGGACTAGCGGTTGACCTTTCTGGCCTGCAATGCTAGACTTGACGTCGTGTGGCGGCTTTCGCCCTGAACAACCGCCCGCCCATCATGGTGACTGGCTTTGCCATCCGGGTTATGTCTTTGCCGCCAGCGCGCCACATGAATCTCTTGTTTCGTTTGGCTGAAAACATGAGAGGAACCACCAAAAATCACCATGCCGAAATCCGTTCTTGATTTGTATCAGGGATATTTCCAAGAAAGACAATTTGAGCGGCTTGATTTATTTCAAATCATTGCTGATAGATTCAATGTTCAGCGAGCCTTGTACCCAGGAAGTTTTGTCCATATCACGCCTTCATTCATTTTCCCCGATGTAGTCTATGTGGATAACGATAAGCAAGCGAAGCGGTTTTTTGGCAATCCTGAGGTTCTCAAGTTTGTTGCCGGCAGAAAGGTGTATCCGCAAAAAGCAAAAGTCACTTTTTACTTTGCCGATTTCCGAGATAGTTTTGATGAACCATCCGAGACTTTTGATCTTCTAATCTCGCAGTATGCTGGGTTTGTAGGTCAACATTGCAAACCATATCTGAAAACAGGTGGTTTCCTTTTGGCAAATGACAGTCATGGCGATGCAGGTTTAGCAGCCATTGATGATGATTATCAGTTGAAGGCTGTGTTCTCGGTTAGAAATGGAAAGCACCGAATCAGCGAGACAAATCTTGATGAGTATTTCATTCCGAAGTCGCAAATTCAGATAACAAAGGTGTATCTCGAAGGACTTCAAAAAGGCATTGGCTACAAAAAGACTGCCGGTGTATATTTGTTCCAAAAGGTTCAGTAAGGCAGGTTGGAGTCCCGCAAGTTTTGTCCGCTATCACCGGTCTTAGCTCAACCGAAGATTTTCCTGCTGTGTCCACCGGACTTCGGTATGCGCGAGTTCGGCGTCCAGGATCCGAATGGCTACTATCTGGCATTCACCGAGCCCGCCTAACAACCGCTTGCAGCGACGCAAAACCGATCCGCGCCTGTGACCCACCCTGTGCTGACCAGCAGGCCTTCTACGAACAGTAGTCAGCAAAAACCACTTGACAAAAGGGGCTGATGTGACGCACAATGGCAGCAATCGCCTGTCGAAGCAAGGAACAGTGAAAATGCCGACCTATCATGCCACCTACACCGACCGGATCCGCCAAGAAGTGGCACAGACGAGGGTGGTCACCACCGGCCAAATTGCCCGGATGCTCCCTCCGCCCGTTGAACTGGAATGCAGCGGCTATTGCCTCATCTACAGGATAATGGAATGAAAGGCGCTTGACATGAAAATCGGTCCCCCGGCATGGGCGATGAAGCGAGTTGAGGCGGAAGATTACGGCGCGGCGCGAGACGCGCATCTCCGAGGCGCCATGCAAATCAAATGGCCGGAGTTGAAGGAGCTGCGAGCTTGGAGCAAGCGTCAAGGATGGCCGGCGCCCAGGTTTGGCTTCGAGGCTGCCTTTCTTGCCAGGCTGTTCGACAGCCAGATGAACTTCGTGCAAGCCATCGGCGACAGTGGCATCGAGCTTCACATCCCCCGGCCAGAGTACACCCTCTCGACGCAAAGGCTGACGGAGTTGGATGCAATGTACGAAGCACGGTCATCCAGCGGCCGGCCGGTCAGTTGGGAAGAGCTGGTCGAGGAACTGCGCGAGATCCGACGCGCGGTGGAAGCGGGGGTTGTGATCCAGGTTGAAGACGGGCCAACGCTGCGCAGCTGGCAGGAGTTCTATGCGTGGGCGCACGGGCGGTACCACATGCTCGAAGACGGCGCTGACAAATGGATCGGCGACGACCGCTAAAGTGTACCATGCAGGGTTTTGGAGAGACAAAGCCATGCCCTTCACATTCTCTGAACTAGGACCTGACCATCAGCTTGAGGCCGGGGGCAAGGGGAGAACCCTGGCGCAGTTGTACCAGAGCGGCTACCCTGTGCCGGATGGGCTGATCATAGCGCCGGCGGACTTTGACGACGACGATCTCAAGCCGGAAGCCTGGGCGCAAGTTCAGAGCTGGCTAAGCCGCCAGCGCAAAGGGCAGCAGCAGGCGGCCTTTGCGGTGCGGTCGTCGGCCCTGAACGAAGACTCGGCCGGGGCTTCGTTTGCGGGCGCGTTCGAAAGCGTGCTCGATGCGCGCACGGACGAGGAGGTTCGGCGGGCTATCGGCGCGGTGCGCCGTTCGCGCTGCGCGGCGCGGGTGCAGGCCTACGGCCAGGCCCAGGCCATCGCGCCGTCGCATGAGATGGCCGTCGTCGTGCAGCACCTGGTGCGCGCCGAGTATGCGGGCGTGCTCTTCACCGCCGATCCGGTCAGCGGGGACTTGATGCACATGAGCGGCAATGCCGTGCGCGGCCTCGGCGAGCAGCTCGTCGCCGGGCAGGCCACACCGCTGGCTTTCACCATCGCAACCCAGAGCGGCCACTACAGCGGCCCGCCCGAGTTGAAGCCGCTGGCCAGGAAACTCCATCGGCTGGCGTTGCGGCTGGATCGTGACATGGGTTGCCCGCAGGACATCGAGTGGGCGCTGGCCAGGGGCAAAGTCGCCATCCTGCAAACCCGCCCCATTACCACCCTGCGCGAGTTCAACCCGGCCACCGGGGAGATCAACTCGTCGCTGACCGGCGCTTTTCTTTGGTCCAACGGCAACGCGGCTGAGATCCAGCCGGGCGTGATGACCCTGTTGAGCTGGTCTGTGCTGCAACTGTGGGGCCATGGCTACGCCGCGCGCTGGAGCCGCTACCCGCTCCTCGGCAACATCGGCGGGCGCTCCTATTTCAACATCAGCATCCAGGTGGCGCCGATGGCCCGGGCGCCGGGCGTCAGCTTGCGGACCGCCATGCGCTTCGTCGGCGACTGGTGGGGGCGCATTCCCGACGACGTGACCGTGCCGCTGGCGCCTTTCTCGCTGGCAGAGGTGTTTTTCAAGACGCTTCCCATGACGATGAAAAGCATCAGGCAGAATGCAGCCTACGCCAAGCAGATCCCCGACTTTGTCGATCAAGCGCCCGCCCGGTGCCGCGACCTGCGCGGGCGCATCGAGCAAGTGGCCGACGGCGCAGCGCTGGCGGCTCTGTGGCGCGAGGAACTGGGGCCGTATTACTATTGGGCTACCGTCATGGGCAGCGTCACCAACTCCAACGCGCAAGTGCGCTTGCAGGCGGACCTGGCCAAGCTGGTGGGTGAAGACGATGCCAACGCGCTGCTCTCCAACCTGGGCGGACAGGAGTACCTGGCCAGCCTGGGCCCCGTGGTCAACCTGGCGCGGGTGGCGCGCGGCGAGTTGAGCCGCGCCGAGTACATGGAGCGCTACGGCCATCGCAGCCCGCACGAGTTCGAGCTGGCGCGGCCGCAGCCGCTGGAGGACCCGACCTGGCTGGACCGGCAACTGGCCGACTTTGCCCGCACCCCCTTCGACGTGGAGGCGGCGCTGGCAAGCCAGCGCGCCCGCTACGCCGCCGCCTGGGAGCGGTTCAGCGCGCGCTATCCCCGCAAAGTCAGGAAGATGCAAAGCCAACTGGCGGCTGCCTCGCAACGGGCGAACCAGCGCGAGGCCGCGCGCTCGGAGACCACACGCGTTGCAGGCGTGATCCGCTACTTTGCGCTGCGCGCCGGGGAGCTGACTGGTCTGGGCAAAGACGTGTTCCACCTGACGATGGATGAGCTGCTGGCCGCGCTGGGCGGCGACCGCTCGGCCTGCGCGTTTCTCCCCGCGCGCCAGGAAACCTACCGCCGCTACTGCGCCCTGCCGCCCTACCCGCCCGTCATCAGCGGACGGTTCGACCCTTTCGCCTGGGCGGCCGATCCGCAGCGTCGCACGGACGTCTACGATGCACAGGCCAGCCTGCCGCTGCCGGCTTCCAACGTGCTGACCGGCTTTGCCGGCGCGGCCGGGGTGGTGGAAGGTCGCGTGCGGCGCATCGACCGTTTCGAGGACAGCTCCTTGCTGCAAGCAGGCGAGATACTGGTGACCATGACCACCAATGTCGGCTGGACGCCGATCTTTCCGCGCGCGGCCGCCATCGTGACCGACGTCGGCGCGCCGCTTTCCCACGCCGCCATCGTCGCGCGCGAGCTGGGCATCCCGGCCGTGGTCGGCTGCAACGACGCCACCATGCGCCTGAAGACCGGCGACCGCGTCCGGGTGGATGGCGGCAAAGGCACGGTGGAGATACTGACAGTGTCAGACGACTGACCGCCTGATCAAGAACGCGCAATGCGGTGATCAGAAAAGCTGCCCTTACGCAGTTGGAGGCGCTCAACCATGAGAAAACTTGTCGCGCTTGAACATATCTCCCTGGATGGCGTCATCCAAGCCCCAGGCGGGCCAGACGAAGATACCAGCGGCGGCTTTGCGTATGGAGGATGGATTGCGCCCTATGCCGACGCGATCCTTGGCGCGGCTCTCCGCAGGCAGATGAACCTGCCGTTCGACCTGTTGTTGGGGCGCAAAACCTATCAGATTTGGGCGCCGTACTGGCCGCTCCATGGCGATGTGTGGCCTGGCGCCAACGCAGCGACCAAATACGTCGCATCGAACAGCATGACGTCCGGCGACTGGCAGCCGTCCGTGTTTCTGAGTGGAGATGTTGCCGGAAGAGTCGCTCAAGTCAAGCAACAGCCAGGGCCGGATCTGCACGTCTGGGGCAGTGGCAATCTCATTCAGACGCTGATCAGGCACGATTTGGTCGATACGTTCTGGCTGATGATCTACCCGATCACGTTGGGCGGAGGCAAGCGGCTGTTTGCCGAGGGCACGATCGCGGCAGCGTTCGAGCTGACCGAGAGCACATGCACTCCAAATGGTGTCATGGTTGTGAACTACCAGCGTGCAGGGTCAACTTTAGCCTTGTGAGCGCACCTCCCGAACCCGGACCCCATGCCAGAAATAACCCTGAAAACCCTGGTCATTCGTTTCAAGTGGCGGATTCTGCTCACCAATCTGCTGGTGTTCCTTGAATCAATCCTTGGCGTGCTTATTCCGCTTTTCATCGGTTTGGCAATCAACGACCTGCTCGACGGGTCGCTGCGGGGTGTGATCTACCTGATCGTCTTGAGTTTGTCATCGGTTGTGGTGGGCAGCATTCGCAGAGTGTATGATACGCGCACCTACTCCAGTATCTACCAGATTGTTGCGCCGGAAATGGTGGCGAACGAGCAGCAAAAGGACAGCTCTGTCTCCAAAGTCATCGCTCGAACGAGTCTACTTGACGAAATCGTCGAGTTCCTCGAATGGTCAGTGCCCGCCGTTGTCGGCGCGGGCGTGTATTTGATCGCCGTGTTGGTGATTATTGCCAGTCTCAACCTCAATGTCTTCTTTGCCAGCCTGGCGCTGCTGCTGCTCACTCTGATTGTGTATGCAACGACCGGAAAGTTGAACTTCAAGCTCAACGAGAGATACAACGACGAACTGGAGCATGAAGTGAACGTCCTCGAGTCAAGAGACCACAGCCTCATCAGGAACTACTACCGAACCTTGATGCAGTGGAACATCAAGCTTGCCGACCTGGGAACCTTCAATTACCTGATCGTGATGCTGGGAACGACGGCGCTGCTGGTCTACACGCCCATAGCAGTCATCAAGGGCGGCGTCGAATACTACGGCCTGGTGTTTTCGGCCGTCTTGTACGTCTTCGAATTCATTGCCGCCCTGATCGAACTCCCTGATCACATCCAGCAAGTCATCCGGCTCAACGAGATTTCCAGCCGATTGTCCGAATAGCCATCAGGCCGTCCCAGGATCGGGTTCAAGGGGTTGGGGGTGGGGAAGTAGGTTAGTAGGTTGGGAAATTGGTAGAGTGGTAGACAAGTAGACAAGGGCCGGCCTGTGGGTGTACAATCAGCTCGGGCCGGTCTCTGACCGAGCCCGCCAGACCACCCTTGCTCGGACTGGCCTTTGCGCAGCACCCCGGACGCAGCCTGAAAGAGTGCAACGACTGGAGGTTGGGCCGACCGATCCCTCCTACAAGACAACTATGCCTGATAAACCTTCTCAACCCCCTTCGTGGCGACGCGGCATCTATCGGGTGATGTCCACAAAGCCCGCGGCGCGAGTCGCAGCCAGGGTGCTGCCGGACATGGACCGCGCCACCCTGCGCCTCAGCGGCGGGCGCTTCACGCTCACCAGCCTGGTCGTACATGTTCCCATTGTGATGCTGACCACCACCGGCGCCAAGACTGGACTGCCGCGCACCGTGCCGCTGTTGGCCTTTCCCGACGGCGCCAAGGTCGCGCTGATCGCTTCCAGCTTCGGCAATACGAAGCACCCGGCCTGGTATTTCAACCTGCGCGCCAACCCGCGGGCCACCCTGGCTTTCCACGGCCAGCCAGCGCGGCCTTACGTCGCCCGTGAGGCCAGCGGCGCCGAGCGTGAGCTGTACTGGCAGCGCGCGGCCCACGCCTACCCTGGCTACAACGCCTACAAAGAGCGCGCTGACGGCCGTGAGATACCGGTGCTGGTTCTGGAGCCGGCAGAGCCCGATGATTAGAACGCCTGCACTTGCAGCGGCAGGTGCGAGTGTTCACCTGCATTACACCCCATGCGTTACCTGACCGTCCCCCGCACCCTCTGCTTCGTCCTGCACGGCGATGACGTGCTGCTGATTCGCCGCGCGCAGCACAAGCGCCTTTTCCCCGGCAAGGTCAACGGCGTCGGCGGACACATTGAAAGCGGCGAGGACGTGGCCGCCTCGGCCGCGCGCGAGATCTTCGAGGAAACGGGGCTGGCGGTTGATGACCTGTGGCTGGCCGGCGCCGTCCACGTAGACGGTGGGCTGGGCCAGGCTGACGCGCTGCCTGACGGGTCCATGCCAGGCGTGATGATCTTGGTTTTCACGGCCCAAGCCGCCAGCCGCGACGTGCGCGCCAGCGAGGAGGGGGAGCTGATCTGGGTTCCGCTGAGCCAGGTGCATGGCCTGGACTGGGTGGACGGCGACCCGCGGCTGCTGCTGGCCGCGCTGGAGGCCCAACGCAACAGGCGTCCGTTTTCGCTCTACCTGTCCTAAAAATCGCTCGGGCCGGTCTTTGCGTAGCACCCCGGACGCAGCCTGAAGGAATGCAACGACTGGAGGGGGCCGACCGTGCCCGTCCGTGTCTGGACAAGGCTGAACGTCTCTGGCACAGACGCCGCCTAAACCGCGCTGAACATCGCCTCCACATGCGCGGCCGGCAGGCCAGCCACCAGGCCGCCGCTGGTGCCCAGGATCAGCGGGGCGCCGGCCAGGGGAGCCAACAACTGCCGCACCTCTGCTGTAATCTCGTCGACCGGCCGCGCTTGGGCCAGCCAGCCCACGTCCACGTTGCCCCACAGACACAGCTCTGGCCCCACCTTGGCCCGCACGCCTGCCAGGCTCATGCCTGCGGCCGGCTCCAGCCCCTGAATGCCATTGATGCCCGTGGCTGCCAGATCGGCCAGCACCTCCCACAGGTTGCCATCGGAGTGAAAGACCACGGGCAGTCCAACCTGTTGACACGCCTCCACCAGCACGGTCAGATAGGGGAAATAGCTCTGGCGCAGCGCGGCCGGCTTGACGTAGGCGCTGCGGCGGTAGGCGATGTCATCGCCCAGCAGGATGCCGTCGGCGCCAGCCGCAGCCAATCGCTGGACAAACTCAGCCTGCTCGACCACTGCCTCGGCCATGAAGCGCGGCACGTCAGACGACACCTGCGTCAGCTTGATCAGCGCCTGTTCCCAGCCCCAGGCCTTAGCAGCCGCGCTGAAAGGGCCATCGACCAGGGCAAAAACGAACAGGTCGCTTTGACTGCGCCACTCGTGCAGCAAGAACAGCGCTTCGGCCTCATCGGGCTGGACGGGACTGCCCCAGCCGTGGGAGAACGCCACCACGACCAGGTCGTGGCGCAACCGTTGCAGCACAGCATGGCGCGCTGCCCAAGGAATGGACTCGCTTTCCAGACCGACAAAATCGCGCACGAATGCGTCGTCGATGACCAGCTCGCCGCGCAGCAGCCGGCCAGGCCAATGGCCGCTCAGCGCCCGCTGCACAGCGCGGCGGCGGGTGGGGGTAGTTTGTGTGGTGTGGTTCATGGCGATCTCTGCCAGTTGCTAGTAACGACTTCAGTCGTCCGATGGCCCGGAGACGACTGAAGTCGCTGCTACCAACGATGTGATCACGGGCCGTCGAGCGCGCCGGTTGGCTCCGGCTCGCCGGCCCGTTCTTGCACCCAGCGCAGCAGCACAAACACGGCCAGCGCCGAGCCGGCCACGCCGAAGAGAACGGTCGCCCACATGCCGCGCTGCTCGAACAGCGCCACAGCCAGGTAGTCGCTGATGGTACGCGTGATCCCGCCAGCCACCACGGCCAGGGACAACACCGTGCCGCGCGCCAGCGGCGCCTGCTCCGACAGCAGGCTGATGTTGGAGACGATGCTCCACTCGAAGGCCAGGGTGAACGCGGCCATGCCGGCGATGGCCAGCGTCGGGCTGTGCTCGAACACAGGCAACAGCGCAAAGGTGACGGTCATCGCCACCAGGCCCAGGCCGACGCCGCGGCGCTTGCCCAGCCGGTCGATGAACAGGCTGCTGGCCCCGGAGGCGGTCAGCTCAGCCAGGCCCAGCAGCGCAGCCACGCGGCCGATCTGGTTGGGCGCCATACCGAAGGACTGCTCCAGCCACGCGCCGTAGGTGACGAAGAAGCTCTCGGCGGCGATGAAGATCAGCCCGTTGACGATGATCGCGGCGCGGGCGCTGGGGGTGCGCCAAACTGCGCCGGCCATCTGCCGGAAGCCATTCTGCGCCGGCGCCGGGGCCTGGCGGCGCTGGCGCGGCAGCAAGAAGGGCAGCGGCGCCACGGCCAGGCTCAGCACGGCCAGAACGCGCAGCGGGGCCTGCCAGCCGTTCTGCACCATCATCACGCCGACGATGGGCAGGATCACCAGGCCGGTGATGGCCCAACTGAACTCAATGACGCCCACCACCCGGCCGCGGCGATGAAAAGGCACAAGCTCGGCGACGGCGGCTTGTAAGTTCGGGATGAACGCGGCTGAAGCCAGGCCCAGCAGCACGATGGGCGGGATAGCGGCGGCCAGCCCCTGGGCCAGGCTCAGCCACCACAGCCCCAGCGCCTGGGCCAGCAGCGCAGTCGTCAGCAGAGAACGGGGGCCGTGCCGGTCACTCCACGCGCCGAAGAGGGGGCCGGGGAAGACCATGGCCGAGCGCAGCGCCAGCAGCAGCCCGCCCTGCGACAGGGTGATGCCCAGGCCGCGGCTGATCTCGGGCAGGAAAGGATAAAACAGGCGCACGGCCGTGTCCACCACCAGGCGCATGGGAATGATGGTGAAGACGATATGCCGCGCGCGCAGCAGTGAAGATTCGTGCGGTGACAAGGGCAGACTGCAAACTGAAAGCGACTAGGAAGGACTCATTAGCCTTCTGCTGGCTGCCATGTAATACGGCCAGGACTGCACCAGGCCAGGGGCGAGATGATCCGGCGTTTCCTTCACCATCCGGTTGACTTCGTAGAAGCTGGCCAGATACAGGCCCTCCACTTCGCCGTCGTTGAAGCGCAGGCTGGCCAGGCCGGCCGGGGTGAGCGTGGCGCTGAAGACCTGGGTCACGTGGCAGATATGCACGGGGGGGTTGATGCTGTCAGCCTCGCTGCGCACGTAGGGAACGCCCACTGCTTGCAGCCCTGGCGGCTCGATGACGCCGCTCGCCAGCGTCAAATCCAACCCCAGCTCCTCGGCCGCCTCGCACTGCATGGCCTGCTGCCAGCTTAACCCTGCCCGCACATGGCCGGTCACCGCCAGATCGAGACGGCCCGGCCAGTCCACGTGGCGACCGCGCATCTGCAAGGCCAGCCAGTCTTGCGGCGTGCGCAACACCAGATGCACCGTGCGGTGACAGAGGCCCATCAAATGGCACAGCCAACGCGGGGCCACCACGCCGGTGGTCTCGCCGTCGCAGGTCACCAGGTCGAAGGGTTCGTGATGCTTCGGCAGCGGCTGGACGATGGGCTGCCAGCGGCCGGCCAGGTCGTCAATGTGCGCTTGAGTCAGGCTGGCGCCGCCGTCAGCCCAGGCCATGTCAGCCGCCAGGCGCTGCAAGGCGAGGGGATCAAAGGGAGACGGGGCAGCAAAGGGTTGGGTCATGGCAAAAAACAAGCGCCCAAGCCTCAGAGGCGCGGACGCGTCGAAGCGCGAATTGCGAGTCCAGAAATGACTTTTCTCGGAGAAAAGTCATTTCTGGCAACACGGTCGCTGAAGGTGCGTTAGTGCAAGATCTTGCTCAGGAAGAGCCGGGTGCGCTCGTGCTGGGGGTTTTCGTACAGGTCGGTCGGCGTGGTGTCCTCGACGACCAGGCCCTGGTCCATGAAGATGATGCGGTTGGCGGCCGCGCGGGCAAAGCCCATCTCATGGGTCACACAGACCATGGTCATGCCGGTCTGGGCCAGGTCCTGCATCACGTCCAGCACTTCCTTGATCATCTCCGGGTCCAGCGCGCTGGTTGGCTCGTCGAAAAGCATGATCTTGGGGTTCATGGCCAGCGCGCGGGCAATGGCCACGCGCTGCTGCTGGCCGCCGGAAAGCTGGCCGGGGTAGGAGTCAGCCTTTTCGGGGATGCCAACCCGCTCCAACAACTGGCGCGCGACCTGCTCACGCTCCTCCTTGCTGCGTTTGCGCACCACCCGCTGGGCCAGGGTGATGTTTTCCAGCACCGACAGATGAGGGAAGAGGTTGAACTGCTGGAAGACCATGCCGATCTCGGTGCGCATGCGGTTGATGTTGGTGCTCTTGGCCTCCAGATCGACCCCTTCGATGAAGATGTGGCCGTGGGTGGGCTTCTCCAGGTGGTTGATGCAGCGCAACAGCGTCGATTTGCCCGAGCCGCTGGGGCCGATGACAACAACCACCTGGCCCTGCTCGATCTCCAGATTGACGCCGTTTAAGGCTGGCACGCGGCCAAAATGCTTGTGCAGGTCGACAACGCGGATGATGGGATCAGACATTGGTTCGCCATCTCCTTTCGATCAGACGGACAATAATGATGAACACCAGGGTCAACACCAGGTAAACAAAAGCGGCTGAGTTGTAGCCCTCGAAGGCCCGGAAGGTGCGGGAGACGAACAGCCGGGCCATCTGCAGGATCTCTGGCACGGCGACCACGCTGACCAGCGCCGAGTCCTTGAGCAGCGCCACCAGGTCGTTGGCCAGAGGCGGCACAACGCGGCGGATGGCCTGGGGCAGGATCACATAGCGCATAGACTGGAAATAGCCCATGCCCAGCGAGCGGGCGGCCTCCATCTGGCCGTGGGAGATCGACTCGATGCCAGAGCGGTAGACCTCAGCCAGGTAGGCGGCATAGCCAAAGCCCAAGCCCAGAATCGCTCCCTGCACGCCGGTGATGGGAAAAGAAGGGCCAAATAGCTGGCGCAAAAAGGGCACCACCACAAAGCCGATCCAGATCACCAGCACCAGCATCGGCACGCCGCGCATCAGTTCGACGTACAGCGTGCTGGCGTGAAAAAGAATCGGGTTCTTGGAGACCCGCATCACGCCCAGGAACAGGCCAAAGACCAGCGCGATGATGTAGGCCACCAAGGTTGTGAACAGCGTCATCATCAAGCCGTTGCGCACATCGATGCCAAAGACGACCTCGGTTGATGTAGGCGGCAGGACAATGAAGTTAAGCGCCGCCCGATAGGTCTCGTTGCCGATCATCGAGATGAAGGCTATGCTCAACGCAGCAATCATAATCACTGCCCACCACGGGAAATGACGCATCTGCTCCCCAAAGGTCAGGCGCGAGCGAATAACAGGAGTATTCGATCCTTTCTGGGTGACGCTCATGGAACTTCCTCCTGGCGGGCTAGACTCGCATCGGAGTCGAGGTTTTGGCTGGTAGTAACGACTTCAGTCGTTCCGATGGCTGAGAACGACCGAAGTCGTTACTACGAACTGGTATGCTAGAGCGATTTGACCGCAGTCAACGCCGCCTCGTAGTCAGGGTGCTGCGCGATCTCTGGCACGTACTCCACATAGCGCACCACGCCATCTGCATCCACCACGAAGACCGCGCGCTGTTCCACACGCAGTTCCTTGATGTGGGTGCCATAGGCATCGCCAAAGGCCATGTCGTAGTGATCCGACATGGTGACGACCCGATCAACCCCCTTGGCCGCGCACCATTCGGCCAAGTGGAACGGCAAGTCGGCGCTGACCGTGACGATCACCACGCCCTCGCCCAGGCTGGCCGCCTCTTCGTTGAAGCGCCGCGTCTGCGCGTCGCAGATGCCAGTGCCGATAGAGGGGACGACATTGATCAGACGGCTCTTGCCAGCCGTGGACTCCAGCAGCCTGGCCCGGCCATCGAAGCCCTTGGGGTTGAGCGTCACTTCCGGCGCGGCGTCCCCGACCGCCAACACCGGACCGACGACCGTCAGCGGTTTTCCTTTGAGGGTGACTGCTCCGAAGCGTTCTTGCATGGAAGGTGTTTCCTTTCGAAGTACGTTGTTTGAGAAACCTAGCACGTGACGAGTAAAGCGCAACCCGGAGTTGGATGCCGGGAGAACTGTGTCGATGCGAAACGACCAACAAGTGATGCGTAGTGCGTGAGCCACCATAGGCGAGAAGCCTTTCCGGGTTACGCATTACTCGTTACGCATTACGTCCTATCGATTCTTCATGCGCGGGTCCAACGAATCGCGCAAACCATCGCCCAACAGGTTGAAGGCCAGCACTGTCACCACAATGGCCAGCGCCGGGAAGATGATCAGGTGCGGCGAGGTAAACATCTGGTTACGTTCGGCGCCGATCATCGCGCCCCACTCAGCCGTGGGCGGCTGCGCGCCCAGGCCCAGAAAGGACAGCGCCGCCGTGTCCAGAATCGCTGTGGCAATACCCAAGGTAGCTGCCACGATAATCGGCGCCATGGCGTTGGGCAGGATAGCCCGGAAAAGGATGCGCTGATCTCTGGCGCCGATGGAACGAGCAGCCAACACAAAATCCTGCTCTTTTAACGACAAGACCTGCGAGCGCACCAGGCGGGCGTAGGTCGGAATCGACACGATGGCAATGGAGATCAGCGCCGTCAGCAGGCCGATATCCTCGAATCCCAGGGTGCGCTGCATCACCCCCAGACCGCGCGACAAAATGCTGTCGTCAGCTACCGTCAGCAGGGCCGAGTTGATAGCGATGGCCAGGATCAAGGAGGGAAAGGCCAGCACCACGTCCAGCACGCGCATGATGGCGTTGTCGTAGAACGCCCCCAGATAACCGGCGATGGCGCCCAACAGGAAACCGGCGATGACCGCCAGGGTCACAGTGTAAATGCCGGCCTTGAGCGACACCCGTGCGCCGTACAGCACCCGGCTGAACAGATCGCGGCCGTTGCCGTCGGTGCCAAAGATGTGCTGCGGCTGGTCTGGCTCACAGCGAAAGAAGTTGACGATGGGCAGGGACGGCAGGTTATCAACAGCATGGATGCAGGGCGGCTGGCGGCGCTTGACGCCTGGCTCCTTGCCGATCAGGACTGCGTTCGGCGGATGGGTCGCCAGGACGGGCGCCAGCAGGGCAATGGCAATCAGCGTCACGACGATAGCCAGGCCCACCTGCCCGGAACGGCGGCGCGTGACCAGATCACGCACGGCCTCGCTCCAAAAACCGCGTGACTTGCGTTTTGAGCTCAAACCGAGGTCGACCGGCTCAACTGGCGGCGCTGGTTCTTGCGTGGTCATGGTCTCTTTCTACGACAGGCGAATGCGGGGGTCCAGGAAGCCATAGAGAATATCGACGACCAGGTTGATGAACAAGAAGATGACCGCCACCACCAAGGTGAAGCCCTGGATGACGGCATAATCGCGCGAGGTAATGCCGTCGTACAGCGCCCGCCCCATGCCTGAAAAGCCAAATATTGTCTCGGTGAGCACTGCGCCGCTGAGCAAAAAGCCCAGCGAGAGGCCGATAATGGTTATCACCGGCAGCATGGCGTTGCGCAGCGCATGGCGCATCAGCGTTGCCCGCT
This sequence comes from uncultured Anaerolinea sp., assembly GCA_964626845.1. Classification (GTDB taxonomy): domain Bacteria; phylum Chloroflexota; class Anaerolineae; order JAAEKA01; family JAAEKA01; genus JAAEKA01. The sequence goes on along the minus strand of CAZVGR010000067.1, from coordinate 7,803 downwards.
CTCCCAGCCCCTTGGCGCGCGCAGTACGGATGTAGTCCTGGTTCAAGACCTCCAGCAGGCTGGAGCGGGTCATGCGGGCGATAATGGCCATCGGGATGGTGCCCAGGGCAATGGCCGGCAGGATCATATGCTTCAGGCTATCGACGAATAACTTGCCGTCCAGGTTGACGATGGCGTTGAAAAAGTACAGGCCGGTAAAAAACTGCGCCACGCGGTAGAGCGGCTGACCCTCGCTGAGGTTGAAGGTCGTGGCAAAGGATGTGACGGTCATGCCAGCCGAGAGGCGACCCGATGGCGGCAATGAAAAAGGCGTGTCTTTCAGCAGAATGGCGAAGACATAGGCCAGAAAAAGGCCCAACACGAAGACGGGGATCGACACGCCCAGATTGGCGCCGATCATAGTGGCCACGTCGGTAGCGCTGTTGTGGCGCCTGGCAGAGATGATGCCCAGCGTCATGCCCACTGTGACGGCGAAGATCATTGCGCTGAAGGCCAGCTCGATGGTCACAGACAGCCGCTCGGCAATCATGCGCGTCACTGGCTGGCCGTAACGGAACGATGTGCCCAGGTCGCCGCCGAGCACATCCCCCAAGTAGATCACGAACTGCTGGACAATGGGCTTGTCCAGGCCGTAGCGGGCGTTGAAGGCGGCGCAGGTAACTTCGTTGGCCTTCTCGCCGAGCATGGCGACGCAGGGATCGCCCGGCAAGAGCCGCGCCAAGGCAAAGGTGACAAACAGAATGCCCAGCAAGACGGGCACCGCAGCCAGCACGCGTTGAACGATGTACTTAGTCATCCTTGTCTGGCCTCTGAATCAATGCATGATGGCTGGAGCGGGGCTGAAAGATCGTCGACGGGACGCTGCAGCGCGCAACGCCTCACCAACGCGAGGATGAAAGAGCCCCGGTTTCTCACTCCACCCTGCCTGCGCAGCCTTGACCAACGAGTGGCTATCGGCGCCGAGGGCTAGGGTGAAGCAGAAGAAACCGGGGCTCATGACGGTCACAGGTTATTGGGCGTTCTTGAAGGCCAGGAAGTAGGCCTGGAAGTAGGTGAAGTCACCCACGCGACCCTTGTGCAGCGGGCTGGAGGCGTCCCATTGGGCCACCCACGAGGTCACCACGTCCTGGGCATCCAGCGTGCTGCCGTCGTGGAAGGTCACGCCGGGGCGCAGCCGGAAGGTCCAGGAGGTCAGGTCTGCGTTGGCCTCGAAGCTCTCAGCCAGGGCCGGCTCGATGTCGGTGGTGCCGACCACATAGGACAGCAGCGCCTCGTTGATCTGCTCGCAGGCCCGGAAGGTTTCGCCGTCGGTCTCATCCGCGCAGTAGAGGCTGACCGGCTCGCCGTTCTGCATCCACACCAGGGTATCCTTGCCGCAGTCGATGACGGCCATCTTTTCGCGGGTCAGCGGGCTGGCGTGGGCGCCTTCGCAGATCGCCTGGAACGCTGTCGCCGAACCGCCGTGGGCTACGGGGATCATGGGCACGAGCTGCTTGATCAACGCGTTGGCCTCGTCGTAGATCGGCTGGCGTTCGGCCTGGGAGTCCAGGGCAGCAGCGGCCTCCAGCTTCTCCCACAGTTCAGGGAAGCCATTGCCAAACTGCTTGCTGGCGCCGCGGCCGAAGTGGTAATCCAGGAAGTTGGTGGCGTCCGGATAGTCAGCGCCCCAGCCCAACAGGTGGAAGCCCTCCAACTGGCCGGCGTCAGCCGCATCCAGGAAAGAGCCAGACTCCATGACGTTGATGTCGGCGATGACGCCGATCTCAGCCAACTGAGCCTGGATGTCCTGCGCCACAACGCCCGGCTCGGGCAGGTAGCCGCGCACCACGTCACGGTAGTGGATCTTGGTCTTGAAGGTGCCATCAGGCCCGTAGACGCCCTCCTCGGTCAGGATCTGCTGGGCCATCTCGGGGTTATACTCGTACCACTCCAGGCCCTCGCTGTAGCCGAAGATGCTGGGCGGCATGAACTGGGTGGCAACAATGGAACCTTCGGGGTAGAAGTTATCGACGATGCGGTCGCGGTCGATGGCCATGGCGAAAGCCTGGCGCACCCGCTCGTTGTCGAAGGGGGCAAAGGTATTGGTCATACCCACGTAGAAGATGTTGGTGCCGGCGCGCGGGAAGAGCGTCAGGTTGGGATCGTTCTCGATCACTGCGAAGTCGTCGGGGCCGGGGTTGTCTATGCCATCCACGTTGCCAGCCTGCAGCTCCAGCAAGCGCTGAGCCGCCTCAGGGGTCCAGCGGAAGACCAGAGTCTGGGCCGCGGGCGCCTCGCCCCAATAGTTGGGGTTGGCTTCCATGATCATCTGGTCGCCGCGGCGCCATTCCTTCAGCATATAGGGCCCGGTGCCAATGGGCCGCTCCAGCAGCTCAGTGGTGCCAGCCGCGCGCTCCAGAAACTCGGAGGGCAAGATCTGCAAGGCGGTGTCGGCTGCCTTGGCCGGGAAAGCCGGATCGGGCACGCACAGATCAAAGCGCACAGTCAGCTCATCGACGGCCACAATGTCCTTGATGATGCCGCCGTAGGCGCAGGGGTCTTCCTCGCCATCAGCCGGCGCTTCGGCCACCACAGCCGGCGGCGCCATGCCGAACCACTTCTCATAGATGGCGTCGTACTCGCCGGAAGCCTTGACCGCAGCCAGGCCGCGGTTGATGGCCGCCAGCACTTCGGGCTTGCCCTTGTTGACGGCAACGCCGTACTCTTCCGCGGTGTAGATCTCGGGCAGCATCACCAGGCCCAGCTCGGGGTTAGCCACGATAATGTCAGCCGACACGGGCGCGTCGTTCAGGACCGCGTCGATGTCGCCGTTGGCCAGCGCCTGCATGGCCAGGGTGATCTCGTCGTAACGGACCACCTCGGCGCCAGTGTTGTCGCTGGCCCAGATGTCGCCGGTGGTGCCGAGCTGCACGCCAACGCGCTTGCCGTCCACGTCGGCGATACCGGCGATGTCGCTACCTTCCCGCACGCTCAGGCCCTGGCCAGAGAGGAAGTAGGGATCGCTGAAGTCTACCGTTTGCTTGCGCTCGTCGGTGATGGTGGCGGCCGACATGACGGCGTCGAACTCGCCCTGGGCCAGCGCCACGAAGATGCCGTCCCAGCGGGTGTTGACGAACTCGGCCTCGAAGCCGCCAGCCTTGGCGATGGCGCCCATCAGGTCGATGTCAAAGCCGACCACCTGGCCGTTCTCGTCCACAAACTCGAAGGGGCGGTACTCGGCGTTGGTGCCGACCTTGATGCTCAACGGTTCAGCGGGGGCAGGCTCGGCAGCCGGGGGCTGGGCAACTGGCGCTTCAGTGGGCTGGGCCGATCCGCCGCCACAGGCCGCAACGACCAGAGAGGCAATGACCAGAATCGCCAGCAATGTCATCAGTTTTGCGTGTCGCATGGATGTGTCTCCTCCTTACAGAGAACAGGAACATAAGGTATCGATGAACCAGCAGCGGCAATGTCAACAAGGGCTGCCGGCGTAACCGTCTGGCAACACTGCCAGGCAGTCACCCGTTAACCCAGCAAACAAACCGCTTCTGGCGGGGCAACAAATTGACGATGGGACAACAAGACAAAAGGTGAAGAGAATTATAGTCCGCCACAAAGCCTTTGTCAAACAAACAGTGCCCGCGCCCAAGCGCCTGGCTTTGCCGCCTGGTCAGTTTACCCATTCACATCTGCCCACACCCGCAACACCTCCGCCACCGACCAGGCCTGGGCGATGCAGCCGCGCGGGGTAAAGGGCGAATCGCCGTCGAAGATCTCGCTCAGGCTGCCGACGCCGTGGCTGTGCAGGTGGTGCAGCATGGGAAGCAGGAAAGCGCGCGCCGCAGCGGGATCGCGGTGAACCTTGAAGTGAGCGCTGACGAGGGGGCCCAGCAGCCAGCCCCAGGCCGTGCCTTGGTGATAAGCCGCGTCGCGGCTGTGGCGGTCGCCGCCGTAATGGCCGATGTAGTCGGGATGGTCCGAAGCCAGGCTGCGCAGGCCGTGCGAGGTCAGCAGCTTGCGGGCGCACACGTCCACCACGGCCGCCGCCTGCTGGTCGGTCAGCGCGCTGTGGTGCAGCGAGACCGCGAAGAGCTGGTTGGGCCGCAGGGCCAGGTCGTCGTCGTCCGGGCCGTCCAGCACGTCGTAGCAGTAGCCCAGCTCGTCGCTCCAGAAGCGGCTGCGCAGCCCGGCCTGGGTACGGTCGGCCAGGGCGTCGTACCCGACCGCGTCAGCGTCATGGCCCAGCCGGCGGGCAAAGCCGGCCAGGCTGCGCAGCGCGTTGTACCACAGCGCGCTGATCTCCACCGGCTTGCCGATGCGCGGCGTCACTACCCAGTCGTCCAGCTTGGCGTCCATCCAGGTGAGCTGCACCTCCGGCGAGCCGCCGTAGAGCAGCCCGTCGGCCTCGTCCAACCGGATGTTATAGCGCGTGCCGCGGCGGTGCCAGTCCACGATCTCCTGCAGCACCGGGTAGAGCTCGGCCAGCAGGCTGTCGTCGCCGGTGGCCGCGTGATAGGCGCGAATCGCCTCGACGTACCACAGGGTAGCGTCGATGGTGTTGTACTCCGGCTCTTCGCCCGCATCGGGGAAGCGGTTGGGCAACATGCCTTGGTCGACGAAGCGGGCAAAGGTCAGCAGGATCTGGCGCGCCTCGGCCGGGCGGCCGGTCACCAGCGTCAGCCCCGGCAGGGCGATCATGGTGTCGCGGCCCCAGTCGCCGAACCAGGGATAGCCGGCGATGACCGAGCGCCCCTCCAACTCACGCCCGTCGCTCTGGCTGGCCTCCGATCGTGCTCCGCCGCTCTGGCTGGCCTCCGATCGTGCTCCACCGCTCTGGCCGGTCTCCGACCGAGCCAGATCGCGTCGTACCACGAACTGATCCGCTGCCAGCGCCAAATGCTCGATGGCGCGCGGCAACCAATCCGGCCCGCCGGCCGCTGCTTCCGGCTTCAGCCCCGGCCGCGCCTTCTCCAGCAGAGACCGCTCGTAGTCTCGCCGCCGGGCATAGGCTACATCGCCGTCCAGGTCGGGCGCAAGGTCAGTGCTGGCGACGATGGTCACAGCCTCGCCTGCGCGCAGCGTGACGCTGAAATCGGCCGCGTGGCAGTAGCTCTCCAGGTCCTTCTGGCCACGGTAGCGCTCCACGGCCAGGTGATAACCAGGCTGCCAGGCGGGAATCGCCTGCGCTGTGCCCTGAGCGTCGCTGCTCAGCAGAAAGAAGGGGGGCGCATCCAGCGCAGCCAGGCGCAGGCCGTGTTCGACCGGCTCGACCTGGAAGGGGAACGGCCCGCTGTGCGCCACGTTGCCGTGGTGGTCGCGGTAGGTGACCAGGGCGGCGAGGCGCAGAGTCAGCGGCCGGCTGGCGCGGGCCAGGGTGTACTGCACATAGGTGGTGTTGACGCCCGGCTCCATCCAGACCCGCTTCTCCAGCCGCGCGTCGGCCAGGGCATAGGTCCAGACGGGCGTCGTGCCCTCCAGGTGGAAGCGCTCCAGAAAGCGGTAGCCTTTGGGCGTGATCCAGGGCTCGGCCGCGGCTGGCTCATCGGCGCGCTGGTCGGTGTAGAGCAGGTAGCACCGGTCGTCGTAGTCAGCCGTCTCGTCCAGCTTGGCCAGCAGCAGGGTGCGGGCGGCCGGCGGCAGGCCCGGCGCGCCTGGCGGGGCCATGGCTGCAACCAGCAGCCCGTGGTAGCTGCGGCTGAGCATGCCCGCCACCGTGCCCATGGCATAGCCGCCCAGGCCGTTGGTCACCAGCCACTCGCGGCGACCGGCCACCGCCACATCGCCGCACAGTTCTCGTCCGTAGTCCAGCATAGCTCACCTCATCAGATTATGCGTCGACCTTGCCGCACCACTACGGCAGATCCCTCCGCCAGGAAGGCCGAGCTGGGCGGGCCGGCCAGGAAGGGGGCGAACTCCGGCCCGTACAGCCCGGCCACGTCGCAGTCCAGCCAGCTCTCGCTGACCTGCCACACCCGCCACGGCGGATGCTCCACCTGATACTCCACCGTCCGGCCGCGCTGGTTGGCGTAGCCCCAGTAGTGCTCGGCGATGAACTCGGCCTCGGAGCCGGGGGTCATGGGGTGCGCGTCGCCCTGCGGCCGCACGCCCAGGCGCTGCCACCGGCCGCGCCAGCGCCAGCCGTACTCGACGCTGGCCGGCGCGGCGGCTGCGTACTTGATCTGGTGCTTCATAGGCATGGCCACGTAGCGCTCGCCGTAGATCAACCGCGCCGTCCAGGCGATGGCCGGCCGCGGCACGATCTCCTTGACGAAGGCCACGGCGCGCGGGGCTTCGTCGCCCAGGTCGCTGCGCCGCACGTAGAAGCGCAGGTTGACCTCCTCGAAGTTGCGGTGCCAGGGGATGGGCAGACCCAGCAGGCGTGTGTCCAGAAAGAGAAAGCCGACCATGCTGGCGAAGGCGCGGCCCTGCCACGTGTCCACCACCAGGCCGGCCGGCAGGTGGCGTTGCAGCACAGCCGGGTCGATCTCGTAGTTGAGCATGGCCAGATAGCGCCAGGCGGCGGTCAGAAAGGGGCGGGTGGGTTGTTGTAGATCGGGCATGAGAGTCTTGCGAACTGCCAATCAGGCTGGCAACCCAGGGATTGGAAATCCCCTGGCTGACAGTACGAAGCGGCCTCAGCCACTGGGAACCGGGAGCCAGAACCTGAGGGGCCTTCGTGCTGTCAGGCGGTGGATTCCATTCACCAGGCTGGCTACTGTGCGATATCCTCGCGCGTCACACCCGGTAACTCCAGCACCAGGTCCGGGCCGTAGGCCAGCGACGGCGTCTGGAAGCCGGGTGTCACCTGCCCGGCCAACACCTTCTCGACGATGGCCAGAGAGGAGAGCACGGTCAGCGTGTAGCCCTCGGGCGTGCTCATCCGGCTGACGCGGCGCAGGCCAGCCGGGTCGCACACCTCGCCCCACAGCAGGGCGCGCCCGCGGGCGCGCTGTTCACCGTTTGGGCCGGGCGGCTGGCGCTGGATGGCGGCTTTCAACGCCGCCTGGGCCGGCCCGGACTTGAGCACCGGGCCAAGCCAGCGCGTGCTGCGCAGCCCCCAGCGCACAGGCCGGGGAAAGCCGAAGTAGACCTCGATGTTGGGGATGCCAGTGCTGTAGTAGGCCGTGGCTACATCGCCCCAGCCGATGGCCACGCTGGTCTCCAGGCCGCGGCCGTAGTTGATGGCGCGCGTCAACGAACCGGGCGCCACCTCCACCAGCCGGCCAGCGCGGCGCACCCACGTGGCGCGGCCGATGCTCTCCACCGTGGTCGTGGCCGTGCCGCGCGAGACGCCGCCGCCCAGGTTGCGGATGCCCAACGCCAGCCGGTCGGCCGTGGGCAAGCGGCGCTTGAGGTGCGCGGCCAGGCAATCGCTGGGCGCCACGTCAAAGCCTCCGCCGGGCAGGAGCATCACGCCAGCCGCCTGGGCCTCGGCGTCGCGGCGGGCCAGCGCCTCAAAGACCGCGATCTCGCCGGTGATGTCCAGGTAGTGGACGCCGTTGCGCAGGCAGCCGTCGGCCATGGGCCGCGCCGTGCGGCTGAACGGCCCGGCGCAGTGCAGCACGACCTTGACCTGTTGCAGCGCCAGGTCCATCGTGCCGCGGTCGTCCAGGCTGAAGGCCACGTGTTGCAGCCCCAGCTCGGCCGACTGCCGCGCCAGCCGCTGCGGGTCGCGGCCGGCCAGGATCGGCTGCAAGCCGCGCGCCACGGCCTCACGCGCGATCAGGTCGCCAGTGTAGCCGTAGGAACCGTAGATCAGAAAGTTGTCGTTCATCTATCTTCTCGTTTGCTCGGGCCGGTCTCCTGACCGTGCCCGAAGGCGGG
>CAZVGR010000066.1:0-28063 GCA_964626845.1 uncultured Anaerolinea sp. | reverse complement strand
TCTTGCGCTACAACGGCTGCGCAGGATGTAGTGCAAGATGGTATCTTGCATTCCGATAAAAACCCGAAGGGTCTTAACCGCAAATCTGCTTCCAGACCTTGGCCAGGCTCTCGCCGTAGACGCTCAGGTCCCACTCGTTGAAATAGCCAAAGGGGGTGATCCAAACGGTGTAGCCGGTCTCGCGCAGGCGCTCGGCCAGCTCTTCGGTCAGCTCGCGGGCGAACTCGGGCTCGGCGTTCTCCCCACCCAGGTGAGTGAAGGAGTGCAAGACGATGACGCGCAGCGCGCGCTTGTTCGCCAGCCACTTGAGGTGCTTCAACGTCTGGCGGAAGACGCTGGCGCGGCTGGCTGCATCGGCTGCCTCGACCTGATAGAAGGCCACCACCGCGTCGAACACCTCCTGCTCGACCGCGAGGTCCTCCGCGTCCTCCAGCGTCTTGGAGTAGCTGCGCCACCAGAAGCGCTTGGCTTGGAAGGTGAGGAGTTTCATAAGAGGGGAAGTAGACAGGTAGACAGGTAGACAAGTAGACAAGGACGGTAGAGTGGTAAATTGGTAGATTGGGGGGGGGTGTGGCGGCAGACGCCTTTCCTTGTCTACTTGTCTACCGTTTCCTTGTCTACTTGTCTACCGTTTCCTTGTCTACTTGTCTACTTTCCTGTCACCTGCTCGAACACGCGCAGGAAGTTCAGCCCCAGCACCTGGCGCACGGTCTGCTCAGCGTGGCCGCGGGCCAGCATGCCGGCAGTGAGGACAGGGTACCGGGCGGCGTCTTCCAGCCCGACGGGCATGGTGGCGCCGTCGAAGTCAGAGCCGAACATGACGTGATCAGGTCCAGCCCGGCGCACCAGATAGTCAATCTGATCCAGCACGTGCTCAACCGTGACCGGCTGGCCGCGCGGGGCCACGAACTCGGTGACGAAGGTGACGCCGATCAGCCCGCCGCGGCTGGCGATGGCTTCAATCTGGCTGTCAGTCAGGTTGCGCTCGTGAGGATGCAGCCCGGCGGCGTTGCTGTGTGAGGCGATGACCGGCTTCTGGCTGACCCGCAGCACATCCTCCACGCCGGCCGGCGCCAGGTGTGACACGTCGATCAAGATGCCCAGCCGGTTGCACGCCTCAACCACTTGTACGCCGAAGGGGGTCAGGCCGCGCGCCTCATCCCCCTCCATGACGCCGTCCGCCACCTCGTTGCGAAAGTTCCAGGTCAGGCCAAAGTTGCGCACCCCCAGCCGGTACAGGCAGTGCAGCACTTCAATGCTGCCCTCCAACGGCTCTGCGCCCTCCAGGCCCAGAATGCCAGCCACCTTGCCCTCGGCCTTGGCGCGGCGGATGTCGGCTGCGCTTGTGGCCAGCAGCACCTGATCGGGGTGGGTCTCCAGCGCCTGGTGCAACATGTCCAGGAGCTGCATGGCATGGCGCGCCGCGCCGCGGCGGTACTCGTCCACGGGCACGAAGCAGGCGAAGATCTGGGCCGTGACGCCGCCCGCCTTCAGTCGCGGCAAATCGACGTGGCCGCGGTCGGAGCGCTCGCCCAGTGTGCGTTCGCCGCGCAGCACCGCGCCCAGGGTGTCACAATGGCCGTCGACGACAATGGCGTCGAAATGCAGGGTCTGGGAATTTGAATACATAGAACTCCGTGGGTCACGTTACCAACGTGACATCTGCCGTCCGGCTGGTAGCCGGACCTACCAGACGGTCATGCGCTTAAAGGACTCGGCGCGGGCAGCGTCGATGGCTTTGCCCCGCTCCTCGTCCCAGCTTTGTAACCACTGCAAGCTGTCCATGCCCTTGCTGAACTGGCTGCGATGGGCAAGACAAGCTGCCAGCTTAGTCTCATAGACGCTGCTGACATCGACAAACACGTCGGGCTGGCGGTCGGTAGAGAAAAGAAAGACTCGCCGTAAACAGCCTAACCCCGCGCCTGGCTCCCGCAGATGCTCAGGCCGGTAGAGCGGCATTTTGGCAGGCATGTAGGCGTCCAGCGCAGCCTGACCTGCCGCGCGATGATCGGGGTGGATCTGGCCGGCCCAGAAGGGATCGAAGGTGAAAAGGGTATCAGCTTGGGTAATGCGGTAGAAGCGAGCGATCTGAGCGCGCAGTTCCAGATCGGCCACCAGCTCGCCGTCGTGGTGGCCCAGGCTGTGTACCTGCTTGATACCCAGGATGCGCGCGGCCTCCTCAGCTTCTAGCAGGCGCGTCGTGGCTACGGCTGGTCGCGTCGTCTCTGCATCCTGCGTGCCGATGTCGCCCAGCGTGCAGTTGACTGAAAAGACCTGAACCCCGCGCTGAGCCAGCAGCGCCACTGTACCGCCGCAGATTGTCTCCAGATCGTCAGGATGGGCAGCAACCACAACCAGCCGTTGCACCTCATCAAACGCCTCCATAGCCATCAGTTCCGTCATGCGTCACCTCTCAACAAACGTACCCTGCCCTCGGCCATGGGATCACTACAGACTTCCCGTCCTTGCCCGAGGCGATCTCATTATAGATCAGCAGGATGGATTGTCAAACCGATTCCGCCTGAACCGCTGTCCCCTGGTCGTCCGTGCTTGGTCGATTGTCCCACCCGCGCTATAATATCCTCACTTGATTCAGTTGAGGCGCCCCTGTTGAAGCACGAACGTTTTCTGATCACCCTCATCCTCCTGCTGGCTTTTGGCCTGCGCGTTTGGGGGCTGGACGATCGCAATATCTGGTGGGACGAAGGCTTGGTGGCTTGGGCCGCGCGCCTGCCGGCCGCAGCCATCGTCGATTGGACCGCCCATGACGTGCATCCGCCGCTCTATTTCCTGCTTCAGCGCCTGTGGTGGTTTGCAGTCGGCGACGGCGAGTTTGTCATGCGCTACACATCCGTGTTGGTGGGCACGGTGGGCGTGGCGTTCATTTACCTGCTGGGACGCACGCTGGGCGGGCCGCTGACCGGGCTGCTGGCGGCGCTGTTCCTGACCCTCTCCACCTTTGCTGTGAGCTGGTCGCAGGAGATGCGCATGTACATCGGCGCGTCGGTCCTGGCCACGGCGGCTCTCTGGGCTGCCCTGCGCTATTGGCAGACTGGCCGCTGGCGCTACTGGGCGCTTTATGTTGGAGCTGCCGCGATCGGGCTGTGGATGCTCTACCTTTCCGTCTCAGTTCTGATTATCGCCAACCTGGCCTTTCTCTGGGTTTGGATCGGCCGCCGGCTGCCGCTGCGGGCCGTGTTGCCCTGGGCAGCCGCGCAGGTCCTGGTGCTGCTGCTCTATCTGCCCTGGCTGGCCTTTGCCCTGCCCCGCATGCCCTCCTGGTCGACGGCTGAGCCGTTCACCGTGGGGTTTTTCCTGCAACTGTATGCGACCACCCTGGCCGTGGGGGTTTCCGTCAACCTGGCCCAGTACCTGCTGCCCGTGCTGTTGGTGGTGGGCTTGCTGGCCGTGGGAACGCCGCTGGCCTGGCGGCGGGCTGCCACCAACGAGCAGCGCGCCGGGCTGGTCATGCTGCTGCTGGGGCTGTTGTTGCCCGCCCTGCTGGTCTATCTCGTCTCGCTGCCCATCCATCTCTTCTACGCCCCCCGGCTGGCCCCGCGCTATCTGATCCCGCTGGCGGCGTGTTACTATACTTTGCTGGCCTTGGGGCTGGTTGCCCTGGCCCAAAAGCAGCGCTGGCTGGCCGCGGCCGGTACGCTGGTGGTGATCGGCGTGGCAGCGCTGGGCCTGCTGGATTTCTATCCCGACCGCATCCGGCGTGACGACCTGCACTCCCTGGCCGCTACCCTGACTGCGCAACGCCAGGCGGGCGATGCCGTGCTGCTCTACAGCGATCGCGACTGGCCCCTTTTCGCGGCCCAGTACGCTGGCGACTGGCAGGGCGTGCCCAACGGCGCGCAGATGGAGGAGGCGCGCGCCGGTTGGCTGCTGGAACCGCTGTGGCAGGCTGGCGAGGGCCTTTGGCTGGCCACCACGCCCGACGCCGTGCGCATGGACCCCCAGGGCTACGTGCGCCGCTGGCTGGAGGCGCACGCGGTGCAGGTGACGGCCTGGGACTACGGCGAGAACACGCTGGCCTTCTATGCCAAGACGCCGCAGCGGGCCGAGCAGGTCGCTGCGCTGCGGCCCGGCTTCACGCTGCCCCACCGCGCAACCACCTTCGACCAGGGGCCGCTGGCCGCCTCTTATCTGCCCCTGGCCCGCTACCCGGTCGGCGACACTGTCCACATGGGGTTGTTCTGGCGCGACTTGCCAGCCGGCGGCGTGCTTGTGACCTGGCAAGGGCCGGGCCAGCGCCAGCTCAGCCTTCCAGCTCAGGGCCTGGCCGATCAGCCCAGCCGCCAGCAGGTCGATCTGCCCCTGACCCCTGACTTGCCGCCCGGCCGCTACAGCGTACAAGTGCAGACCGGCGACAGCGAGCCGGCCGAGGTTGGCAGCTTCGCGCTGGTGCAGCTTAGCCCGGCCGGCCAGGCTGTGCTCGACGCGGCAGCCACGCCGCTGGACCTGCGCCTTGGTTCGGCGATCCGTCTGCTGGGCTACAAGCTGGCGCAGAACACAGTGCAGCCAGGCGGCGCAGTGGAGTTGACGCTCTACTGGCAGGCCGAGGAACCGGTGAGCGGGCGGGCGAAAGTCTTCACCCACCTGGTAGGCCAGGTCTGGAACGCAGCCAACGGCAACTTCATCTGGGGCCAGGTGGACAGCGAACCGGTCGGCGGACAAGCGCCCACCACCACCTGGGCGCCCGGCGCAGTGATCGAGGACCGTTACATCATCCCTGTGGCCGCCGACGCACCCGCCGGCGCGTATCGGCTGGAGGTTGGGCTGTACGGCCTGGTCGATGGACAGCGCTGGCCGGTGCATCGTCTCGACGGCCAGCCTGTGGGCGATGCGATCGACCTGGGCAGCGTGCAGGTGAGCGGCGGGCAGTAGGCCGCGTTGAGAAAATCTCAACAGCGAATTTGACTTTTCCCCACGACGGGCGTACACTGTTGCCATCCTACAGGAGGTTAGCTTAATGCACTGCGAAATGACCATCTTCACCTTCACCCCCAGCATGCAGATCGCCGGCGTCGCTGCCAGCGTTCCTGCGCGCAGTGCGCCCTGTAGCTGTTAGCTTGTCATCGCTATGACAGCGACAGCCGTGGGTGCATTCGCCAGCCCCACGGTTTTTTGTTGCCTGCGACTCGTGCGAGTCTGGCGCCGTGGGGCCTGTCCGCCACAACCTGCGGCGTTTTTCCTTTCAGAAACGCCCCGACCATCCTTCATCCACACGTTGCCTGTTACAACTTTGGTGCCGGGCACTTGTAGCCCAGCACAGCTTGAATAGGCTCGGCAGACATCGTTGCAGGCGCAGATGCTGTGCAAAGTGCCCGGCACCTATGGCTGAGTAACTACGTTGTCCTGTGGATACAAGAAGTGGCACTGCTCTCGCCGGCTCGACATACTGACCGGCATGGCGAGAGGCGCTGCTGGATCATGCCGAAGTGACCTCGCTGTTGCGGTACCATCGGCCTCTGCCAGCGGCTGCGGCGATCGCCATCCCCATCGGCATGAAGATCCTCATGACCGTCGAGCGCTGCGCCAAGCGGACCGAACGGCTCAAGCCCAACGGCTAACCGGAGGCTGCGAGTCCATCGGGCTGTCAAGACCATGATAACACAACCCCAACCCATTCGGAGCTCATGCACAGGCATGAGCTCTTTTTTGTTGAGGCGCCCGGCGCCTGCGGTTGAGTGGTTACCGGAACAAAACGGAGTCCGTCAGTTCAACGCCCCCACCGCCTGCAAGAGCTCCAACGTCCCTTGCAGATCCTCCAGGTTGCCCAGGTCGATGGCGGGCGCAGCGATCTGGCTCAGCGGCAGCAGGCCAGGGGCCAGCTCGACAGCCTGGTTAGCCAGCGGGTACTCATTGGTTTGCGCGGCGAAATACTGCTGGGCCTGCTGGCTGAGCAGGAAGGCGATGAAGCGCTGGGCAGCGGCCTTGTTCTGTGAAGTGTCCACAACGCCGGCGCCAGCCACGTTGATCAGCGCGCCTGCGCCGCTGCCAGGGAAGTAGTAGTTGGCCAGCGGCGCGTTGGCGTCCTTCTGGGCCAGGTGTTGGTAGAGGTAATAGTGGTTGACCAGGCCAGCGGCGACCTCGCCCCGAGCCACAGCCTCCACGATCGCCGAATTGCCGGCATACACTTTGACATCGTTAGCGATCATCGCCTCCAGCCAGCGCCGCGCCTCGGCGTCGCCCTCTAACACCCGCAGCGCGGTGACAAAGGCCTGGAAGCTGCCGTTGCTGGGCGCCCAGCCAACCCTGCTGCGCCACTGCGGCTCGGTCAGCCCCCAGATGTCCTGCGGCAAGTCCTCAGGCTGAACCAGGTTCGTGTTGTAGGCCAACACCCTGGCCCGGCCGCTGGCGCCAACCCAGCGCCCAGCGTCGTCGCGGAAGCGGGAATCGACCTGGGCCACGAGCTCAGCAGGCAGCTCAGCCAGGCGGCCAGCCCTGGCCAGCGCCCCAAGCGCGCCGGCGTCCTGGCCGAAATAGATGTCGGCCGGCGAATTACGGCCTTCCTCCAGAATCGTGGCCGCCATCTCGGCTGTGTCGCCGTAGCGCACCTGGGCTTTGATGCCCGTCTCAGCCGCGAACTGCTCGATCAGCGGGCCGACCAGGTTCTCATTGCGGCCGGAGTAGATCAGCAGCGCTCCGGCTGGCTCGCTGTCGTTGTCGGGTTGGGATGTGGTCAGCGCAGGCTGGCCAGCGCAGGCGGATAGAATCGTCACCAGCGCCAGCAGCAGCGCCAGGCGCGTCAAGTGGTTAAAAGACATGGCAATGCCTCCGTGGGGCGTGAGTGGCGGCGACGCCCGGCTAGCTGGCTTGGGCGTCAGCCGCTTTGCTTTCAGAAGGGGATGAAGAAGAAGCCGGGGAGACCGATGGGCGCGGCGCCGTCACCGACACCAGGTGGACGATCTCCGGGGTGAGGGTCAGAGCCCCCTGCCCAGCCTCGACCAGCAGGCCGCCATCTGCGGCCGTGGCCAGCACTTTCACCGTTGCACCAGGCGCCAGGCCGTGGCTGCGCAGGAACTCGCGCACCGGCTCATCGGCCGTGACCTGGCAGACCTGCGCCTGCTGGCCGGCCGTAAAAGCGCTCAAGGCCAGCCGCGGCCGGCGCACGGCTACGCCGATGCTGGGGGGGATCGGCTCGTGCTGCGGGCTGAGGGTCGGGTTGCCCAGAAAGCCGGCCAGCCGCTCGGCCAGGCCATCGGGCGTAACATGCTCGAAGCGGCAAGCGATCTCCTCGGCCTGGTCAGGGGCCAGCCCCAGCTTTTCGGCCAGGAACACCTCCCACAGCCGGCGCCGGCGCAGCACCCGCATGGCCACCGCCTCGCCGTGCAGGGTCAACGTAACCCCTTTGTACGGCTCGTAGTGGACCATGCCGCGCTCCTCCAGCTTGCGGCACATCTGGTTAGCCGACACCGGCGATACCGCCAGCTCCTCGGCCAGGGTCGAGATGGGCACCGGCCGGTCGTCATCCTGCAACAGAGCGATGCGCAGCAGGTACATCTCCACGCTTTCGCTCATCGCTCCGCTTAAGTTATGGTCTTCCATAAAACTTCCTGACAAATTGTTTAGTCGAACCATAACTATCTTACTCAACAACGCAATCCGTGTCAAGTTTCACGGCTTGTAGTGCTGAACTTTTCTGGCGCACAGAGCGTGCTATTATTGCGGCTGCTCCCCAGCGGCATCTGGCTGCCGCGCCGCTACTACTCGGCCATAGGCGCCAGGCACTTGAATACGTCGTAAACAAAGTTGTTGAGGCGCCCGGCACTTGACAAAGTGCCGGGCACCGATACGTAGTAAATTTGTTTACGGTGTATTGAATCTGCGCCTGCAACGATGTCTGCCGAACCCATTCAAGCCGCACATGGGCTGCAAGTGCCCGGCGCCTGAGGCAAAGTAGTTAGCCTGATGAAAGACAACGGTGAACCATGACCAACAACAGACCTCTGCTCTATGCGTTGCTGGTTGTGCTGCTGGCCGGTTTGGTGGTTGCGGTCGGCTGGGCCGGCTACAACCTGCTATCGTTGGCCTTCGATTCGACTCCCACATCCACTCCTGCCCCCACCGTCGTCACCGTGGTGGTCGTGGCCACGCCCACGCCTACAGCATCGCCCGCTGCCAGTGTCACAGCATCGCCCGATGCGACTGTCCCGCCAGCAGCCACCCCCACCACATCGCCCGCGCCTGAACAGACCTGGGAAGTTGTCGTGGTGGCAGATTTGATCAACGTGCGCGTAGCCCCTGGCCTGAACGAGCCAGTGATCGGCGGTGTGCCGATGGGCACGGTGCTGCGCCCGGAGGGCCGCACAGCCGACGGCCAGTGGCTGCTGATCTGCTGCGCGTTCGGCCAGTGGGGCTGGGTCGCCAACCAGGCCAGTCTGGTGGCTCTCAACTTCGACTGGGCGCTGCTGCCGGTGGTGCAGTTCCCCACACCGCAGCCGCCGCCCCCTGCGCCTACACCAACCTGGACGCCCTGGCCTACGCCGCTGCCCCCCTTGCCCACATGGACTCCGGCGCCGCTGCCAACCTGGACGCCGTGGCCCACATGGACGCCCGCGCCGCAGGCCACAGCTACACCTGTGCCTGTGGCGGGCTGGCGCGGGGAGTATTTCGCCAACGCCAACCTGCAAGGCGCGCCCGTCATGGTCCGCATCGATCCAATCATCCGCTTCAACTGGGGCCTTGGCAGCCCGGCGCCGATCATCCCTGCTGACAACTTCAGTGTGCGCTGGACTCGAACGGTCTGGTTCGATCCCGGTCATTATCGCTTCCTGGCGCAGGTGGACGACGGCGTGCGCGTCTGGCTCAACAACAGCCTGATCATCGACGAGTGGCGCGACGGCGGCGTGCGCAGCGTCGCTGCTGACCGCACCCTGGCTGGCGGCTGGCACGAGCTGCGCGTCGAGTACTACGAACGCACGGGCGAGGCTGTGATCGACTTTGGCTGGCAGGCGCAGCCGCAGGTGTTCACCGAGTGGCGCGGCGACTACTTTGCCAACCCCAACCTGAGCGGCGCGCCAGCCCTGGTGCGCAACGATATTCATCTCGCCTTCAACTGGGGCTTCAACAGCCCCGCGCCCGGCGTCATCCCGGCTGATAACTTCAGCGTGCGCTGGACGCGGCAGGTGAACTTCCCCAGCAGCGCGATCTACCGCTTTGCGCTGCGGGTGGACGATGGCGCGCGGGTCAGGATCGATGGCGTCACCATTCTGGATGCCTGGCGCGAGGGGCCAGCCGCCGACTTCTCGGTGGATCGCTTTGTGCAGGCGGGCCTGCGTTCCATTGAGGTCGAGTACTTCGAGCGCACCGGCGTGGCCGAGATTTTCTTCAACTGGACGCTGCTGCCGCCTCCGCCGCCCCCGGCAACCTGGACGCCGACCGCAACACCGACCTGGATCCCAACCTGGACGCCGACAGCAACGCCAACCTGGACGCCGACCGCAACGCCGACTTGGACGCCAACGCCAACGCGGACGCCGACAGCCGGGCCGTCAGCCACGCCCACGGCCACGCCCACCGCTACGCCGACAGGCACATCGACGCCGACGGCCACTGCCACCTGGACGCCGACAGCCGGGCCGTCAGCCACGCCCACGGCCACGCCGACGGCCACCTCGACGCCCACGGATGAGCCGTCGCCCACCGCCACGCCGACCTTGACGCCCACGGATGAGCCATCGCCCACCGCCACGCCGACTACGACGCCCACGGATGAGCCATCGCCCACCGCCATGCCGACTACGACGCCCACGGATGAGCCGTCGCCCACCACCACGCCGACCTTGACGCCCACGGATGAGCCATCGCCCACCGCCACGCCGACCTTAACGCCCACGGCAACGCGTACGCCCACGGCTACACCCCTGGCGACGCGCACGCCCACGGCCACGCCGACCAGCATAGCGCCTCGCCCGACGCGCACCCCCACCCCGCCGCCCGGAGCTGCGCCGTCGATCAACATTTCGCCCACTGAGGGCACGGTGGGTACCACCATCGTCGTCACCGGCGCCAACTGGCTGCCCAACGACCGCGTCGCCCTGACCATCACGCCGCCGCGCATCCAGCCAACCGTTCAGTCCCGCCTGCCGCTGCGGGTGCGGGTGGATCGCAACGGCAACTTCCGCGCCGCCATCACCGTGCCGGCCGACGATCGGCTGCTAGGTGAGCCGGTGGTGTGGGTTGTGGCCACAGGCAGCCGGGGAATGCGCGCCATTGCGCTCTTCACCATGCAGCCGCCGGACTTGCAACCCGAACCAACCCCAGAGGTTGCACCCGATCCACCGCCGCTCGACACGCCGCCCCCCAGCAGCGAAGGCTGAACCTGGCCAACCAGACCCCCTCCCCACCAATGAGAAGGGGGTCTGCTGTCTCCCCACTTGCCCATTCCCCCACCTTCATCTACAATAGCGTCTGCAACCTGCAACCTGCCACCTGCCACCTGCCACCTGCCACTCCCATGCTCGCCCTCGCCCTCGCCGCCCCCAACACCGACGCCGCCCTGGCCGCCATGCAGCAAGCCGCCGGCCGCGCCGACCTGGCCGAGCTGCGCCTGGATCTGATGCACGAGTTCGACCTGCCGCGTCTGCTGGCCCAGCGGCCGCGGCCGGTGATCGTCACCTGCCGGCCGCCGCGAGAGGGGGGGCAGTGGCCGGGCAGCGAGGCCGCGCGGCTGGCCGTGCTGCGTCAGGCCGCCGCGCTGGGCGCAGATTACGTGGACTTGGAATGGGACGCGGCAGAGGAGATCGCCAGCCTGGACCGCAGCCGCACGCAGGTCATCCTCTCTCGCCACCACTTCGCGGCCATGCCGGCCGATCTGGCCGCGCAGGCTGAGAGCCTGTGGGCCGCCGGCGCCGACGTGGTCAAGCTGGTCGGCATGGCGCAGGGATTGGCCGACTGCGCGCCGGTGTTGCGCCTGCTGGCCGAGGCCACGCGCCCCACTATTGCCATTGCCATGGGCGAGCACGGCCTGCTGACCCGCGTGCTGGCCTTGCGCCATCGCCACGCCCTGCTCAGCTTCGCCGCGCCCGACGCGTCCGGGCCGGCCGGCGGCACCGCGCTCGGCCAGATCAACCTGAGCGCCATGCTTGATCTGTACCGGGTGCGGGCCATCAGCCAACGCACACGGCTGATCGGGCTGCTGGCGCCTGACGCCAATAGCTCGCCGTTGCTCATCGAGGGCAACCGCTGGCTGGCGCGGCAGGGGCTGGACGCGGTGCTGCTGCCGCTGCAACCCGCGTCGGGCGAGAACGGGCCGGCCGCCGCCAAGGCGCTGCACGCCGTCGCCCCCTTCGACGCTATGCTCGACGACCCGGCCTCCGCGGCGGATCTCCGCGACGCGCTGGGGTGGCTGGTTGAGCGCTGGCAAGGAGAAGCATCCCATGGCTGACCCCGCAACCGACCGCTTCGTGGCTCAACTGCCCGGCCTGCTGAGGGAGCTGGAGCGCCGCGCCCAGGACCTGTTCGGCCTGGCGCTCACCCCCACCACCGACAGCCTGCCCGCGCTGGAGCAGATCGCTGCCTTCCTCCGCCAGGCGCGGGCCAGCTTCGACCAGCAGGACCAGCGCATCAACATCCTGCTGCTGGGGACGTATCTGGGCGAGATCGTGCGGCGCGAGCGGGGCGGCGCCTGGCGGATCGACCCGGCGCTGGGGCTGCCGCTGGTGGAGCTGCCGGGCGGGGAGGTGTGGAGTCCGATGGAGGCTGCGCGGTTGCAGCTCTGAGCCAGACCTTTGCCAGCGCCAGCATTCGCAGCGCAATACGACCAGAGATCGCCGTAGGCGCGACTAGCCAAAACTGGCGAGTCGACTAGCCGAAACTGGCCAGTCTGGCTATTGACAGCGTCACGGTATCTCTGATATCATGACGATGACTATACGCGCAACATGCGCCATTGTTTTCATCACTTGGCTTGGCAAAGCTATTGACCAATCTACCAGATGACGGCTGGCTGTGCGGGGCATCACAGGAGCGCTGATCATGAAACGACGCGCCGGTGCATCGATGGTTGCGGTTTTGATCGTGGGAACGTTGGCGTGGCTCTTGGTGAGCTGCGGGCCGGAGGCGCCGGGAGCAGGGCCGGTGGTTGGCGCGCCTGCGACTGGCGGCGCAGCGCTGCAGTCGCCGATCAACACGCCCACACCTATTCCGCAGCCAATCCGACCTGGCCCGACGCCCACGAAGGTTCCACTCTGCGCCCCGCTGGCCAGCGCGGCCGATGATCAGCCGCCAGTCGAGGAGAACGCGCTGGACGCGCTGGCGTTCGGCGATCCGCAGGTGATCCTGACCGATACTGCGCCGATCGACATCGCCGGTTGGATGCCCGACGGCAGGAACCTTCTGCTGGTCAGGCAACTCCCTGGCCAGCGAGCGCAAGCCATCGAAAGCTACGACATCAGCAGCGGTCGCACGGTGCGCTACGCCGAAGCTGTCACCGAGGCGGGGCAGGTCTTCCCCTTGACCGAGGGCCGGGGGGTGGGCTTCATGGATCAGACGAGGATGATCGAGGAGCAGCCGTCGGCCGGCGTCGACCTGAAGGTCAGCCACGGGCCGGGGCAGGCGCAGGCCGTGGTGCGCGGCGTGCCCTTCCGGGCCATGGCGGTGGACCCGGCCAGCGCCAGCCTGGTGCGCTACGCCCAGGCGCCGGGGGGACCGCCAACGTTGCCGCCGCAGGCGCGCCAGGACTTCCGCGTGCTCACCGTGCCGATCGATCCGTACCTGTGGCGCTATCCCACCTACTTTCCTGACCGGATCGAGACCGGCTACGGCGGCGACGTGTTCCAGGCGGCAGTGCGGCCGGATGGTTCGATGGTGGCCTTCTACGCCGACCCGTATCTCTTCCTGTACGACACGAGGACGGAGCGCGCCTGCGAGGTCGATCTGGGCGTGGCCGAGAACGGCCAGCCGCGCTTCACCTGGGACGCCCGCTGGAGTCCCGATGGACGCTACCTGGCCATGCTCACCTCGGCCCGCTTCCCGGGCGAGCTGCTCCCCTTTGCCGATCTGACGATTCTTGATCTCTTAAGCGGAAGAATCGAAACTTTCAATCCTTCTTCCAACTGTTGGCTGACGGATTTCTCTTGGGCTCCAACCAGGCGATCATTGGCGTTGATTGGCGACCAGGATTTCACTGACCAACGTAGTCGCCAACAGATCTTTGTTGTGGATGCTTTGACCAGAGAAACGAATCTACCGCGCCCTGATCAGTTCTTCTGGGGTGGCGCTTTCGGCCAACAGCTAAGATGGTCGCCGGATGATCGGACCATCAGCGTAAAATGCTTGCAGCGCGAGCCTGATATTTCCGGTGTTGGCGAATTCGGCTTGTGCTTGATACCAGTCACACGATAAGCGCGGAGGAGCGGACCATGTCTTCGGGTAAAGGGACGCGATTGAAGGCTGGCCTAACTATTGTCATCCTGGCCTCAATCTGGTTGTCAGCCACACCGGGCAACGCTGTGTCCGAAGTGGGGGTGCTGGCTAATCTTCCATCAATGGTTACAGTCGGGATGTGGGAACTGCAGCCTAATGGCAATCGTGGCGAACAGCGCTGCATCGGTTTTGGTGGAGTAAGAAGCGGCAATTGGGGATGTTCAGCCTACTGCCCGCAAGTACCACCCTACCCATGCACGAAGCCGGACGAACATCCGCCGCCTGTGCCAAAACCGACCGGGCAGAACGCCTGGGTCTACCCCTTCACCAGCAACCAGGTTACAGTCGAGATCGATGGGTCTGCTGAATACAACGGCGTCACGTACAATCGCTATCTGCGCGATGTGATCCCCCAAGAGACCCATCCAGAAGCCTTTGCCGCCAAAGCCATAACAGCCCAGGCCATTGCCGCTCGCACCTACGCTTACAACCGCGGTAGTGCAGGAGTCATCGACAACTCGGCTGGCTATCAGGTCTACGTGCCCTTTCGCTACGACAGCATGAAACGCAACTATGCTGACTTCCGGCCTGTCATCGACGCCGCCGTGCAAAGGCAGGTCTACCTGAGCCCCGATGGCAACGCCAACCGCGATCCCATCGATGCACAGTACTTCGATGACCGTCCTGCCGCCACCCTTTCTGGCGCCA
Organism: uncultured Anaerolinea sp.; assembly: GCA_964626845.1. GTDB lineage: Bacteria > Chloroflexota > Anaerolineae > JAAEKA01 > JAAEKA01 > JAAEKA01. The sequence goes on along the minus strand of CAZVGR010000066.1, from coordinate 13,981 downwards.
GCGCCAACCTGGTCGCTGTGCCCGATCCCGTCAGCCAGAGCTCCTGCGGCAGCTACGCCAGCGGCAACGGCGTTGGCTTCAGCCAGAAAGGCGCCAGTCGCTGGGCGCTGGGCAACCCGCAGTACAACCCCAACAACTCCCCCTGCGCTCCCTGGAGCGTCGCCTGGCGCAATCCTTTGCAAATCCTGGTTCACTACTACACCGATGTCGACATCTGGGATCGAGCGGGCTATCCTCAAGCGCCTGACCAGCGCTGGAATGCGTTGCAGATCAGCAACCTGCCGCCAGCCATCGTTCAGCCTGGCAGCACTCACACACTGGACGTCTTTGTGCAAAACACCGGCGTCGATGCCTGGGACACCAGCTACGCGCTCAGCTATTGGCTCTGCCAGCCTAACGGCAACTGCGCCAACGACGACGGCGCACAGCGGGTACAGATTGTCAATCCGCCGCTCCTGCCCGGACAGACCCGGTGGCTGAACGGCCTCCCTGTTTATTTCCCTGCCTCCTGGCGCGGGCCGGCCACCATCTCGCTGGACATGCGCACATCCTCGGCCTGGTTCAGCACGGGCGGCTGGTATTGGCAGGACATCCCGGTCTGCATCGGCAGTTGTAGCAAGACGTACTTACCCATCCAGCGCCGAGGTCATATCCCCCAGAGCCATTGACGCCATCTCGAAGCACACCGGTTGTGCCAAGCCAGCCTCCAGGGGGACGAACATGCCCAGAACCAACTCACCCCACGGCGTGGGCTGCACCGTGGGCGCACCCAGGTAGCGCAGCGGCTGACCGGCGGCCGGGTGCGCATGGGCGTATTCGATCAAGCCGGACTCCGGCCAACCGCTGACATGAATGGCTTCATCCCACAGACGGCGGAACTGCGGCAAGCGCCGCAACTCCTGCAAGCGGTCCGCCATGGCCGGCTCAGCGCGGCGCTTGAGAGAGATGCGGCGGAAGAACAGCATCTGGCGCAGCGCGGTTTGTTCCCAGCCTGCGACCAACCGGCTGGCGTAGCCCAAGGCCGGGTCCGCAGACCACGCGCATGGTGTGGTAACGGGCGTCTTGCCAACTGGCATCGGCTTCCAGCGTCTCCCGCGACAAGCCGACCAGCCGGGTCGCCCTGGTGTTGGCGGCCACCAGGTCGCCGAAATCGTCGTACAGAAAGGCCGGCAGGCTGAGGCTGGCCAGCAGAGTGGTCTGGCAAATCAGCACAGCTTCTGGCGTGGCAACGGCCTCCCGCGTTTGCGCCAGCACTCGCAGCGCAATACGACCAGAGATCGCCGTAGGCGCGACTGGTCAAAACTGGCGAGTCGACTAGCCAAAATTGGCCAGTGTGGCTATTGACAAACGAGTAAGGCGGATAGTAAACTGGATAAAGCACGTAGCATTGAGTCACCGGCAAGCTGCCGCATTTCTAAATTCAAGGAGAGGAACCATGAAATCTGTCTTGTGCATGTTTCTGGCGTTAGCAATGAGTCTATCAATCGCCTATGGAGCTTCCGCCGCATCAAGTGACGGCCCAGCACAACCGGAGGGATTTTGGAGTACTACGCAGGCGTATGAAGTCAAAACCGCTTACTGGGTTGGCCTTGAGCCTCACTATGGAGCTTTCTTCAACGGGCTTTACGGCTATGGCCAGCATTGGCTAGGCGCAGGCGGCGATGCTGCAACGTGTAGTTCAAGTGGAGGCTGCATAAGCGGTTGGAACTGGTGGTCCGGCAACGGCAATGTCTTGTTGCTGCCCAAGATTGGATGGTTGTTCGGAGGCCCATCTGGAGTATGGACTGGGTCCAATTATCAGGCAACTCTATACTTCAACTGATGATTGTCGTAGACGATCACCTCCTCAGGGCACGCCAGCCTACAAGAACACCCCTAACGGAGATAATGTACTATGAACAAACGCTACTACTTCATGCTGCTGATCATCCTGGTGTGTATGATCTTAGGCAGCGGGTTCTGGTGGGCGTCCAGCCGCATCCAGGCTCAGTACCCTTCACCTCTCGCCAACTTGGCATTGCAGCCGCAGGATCTGTCCAAGAATGCGCTCTGGCTTAGCGTCGGCGCGACAGATCTGAATGACATATCTCAGCCTCTGAACAGCGACAACCTGATGAACAGCCATGTGCTCGACGCCGCGGCACTGCTGGCATACGACGACGCTTACAAGGCTGAGGTGGTCGAGCTGGACGATAACGGTTCCACCGTCGTGATCGCCAACTACCTGTACCAGTACGCGGATCGGCGTCAAGCCCAGGCTGCTGCCCAGCAGATGATGGGCATGTTGATGCAAGCTGATGGCTTGCAGGTGTCGACCGATGCTGCCCCAGGCGAGACTGTCAGGATTTCGCAGGCCGATGGCGTGGTCAGCTACTGGTGGGCGAACGCTAACAACCAAATCCTGTCTCTGCTCAGGGTGGAAGGGTTGCCTGGAGAGACGACGGAGCGGCTGTTCACGGAAATGATCGCACAGGTATCAGGCGCTAAAGCGCGTTGATCCCACCCAGACAACGCACGATAACCCCTGTGCGGCTGTATGAGGCGGTAGCCAGTGGATGAGGCGAGGAGTGGTCTTCATGACAGCTCGAACAACGGTTACTTCAGTAGTCAGTGTGATGCTTCTGCTGGGTTTGCTCATAGCCTGCGGTCCTGAGGCATTGCCCTCTGATAGCGTCTTGTCCCAGAGAGAGCCAGAGCCAGCCGCCCAAAATTCAGCTTCGCAACCTGCGCCCACCCCGGAGGCTTCGGTCGAACCTGCGGCTACCCTCGCCGCGGACTCGCCGAGCGAGATGGACATCTTCGAATTCGCCCAAGAACAGGCAGCAGCCGGCGAAACGGTCATGACGATCCAGGCGGCGCTCGGCGAAGGGGACAATCAGCTACGCATGGCGGCCAGCCAAGCCGCCAGCGTGCCGCTGCCATGCTATCCCATGGTTCCGGCCCCGCTGGGTAAGCTGTACACTTGCCTGACAGGCGGCGGCTTCGAAGCTGATCTGTGGATTGCTGAGTGGGGAAAGGGCATACAGCAGCTCGTGACCCATCAGAGCATGGGAGCATCCGCCTGGTCCTCAGACGGCCGGTGGGTTGCCTTCAGCACCCTGGCCGACCAGGATGAACGGGGCAACATGCCGCTAAAGGTGCTCGATTTGATCACCGGGAAAGAAAGAATGGTCGGCATGATGTCGGCCCCTTACCAGATGTCGTTTACCTCTGCGGACGAACTGATCTATCTGGCTGAAGGCGCGTTGCAGGTGTTGGACCTGTCTGGGGGGTTGGAGGGAGAACTGTTGCCGCCCCGGAGCATTCCCCTCAAGGATATTCCTGCCAACGAAGCCTATCTGCGGACAGATCCAGCAAGTGTATCAAGCGCCGCCTGGTTTCAGGTGTCGCCCAAGGGCGACAAGGTGGCATTGCTGCGGGAGTTCAACGCCGAACGCGGCAAGCTGAGCATCCTTGACCTGGAGAGTGGCCAGGAGGTGATGGTCGACGAGCAAATGCTCAATCTACACGGCGCCATAACGAACATCTTCGCGTGGTCACCCGATGGCAGCACGCTGGCATTTGTCAACCTGGTCGATGGTGGCTTGGCAGGAGACGCTCCTCAAATGGTCTCGGAGCTGTGGCGAATTGATGCGGACGGGGCCAGCTTGCGTCAGCTTTGGCGATCAGAACAACCCTATCTGGGCTATACCGCATTGCGCTGGCTGCCCAATGGCAAGGCCATCCTCACAACGGCTGCGGTTGAATCTTTCAGTGATCTTGTCCAGGTTACCCACGCCCAGTCCGGTCAACGCGCCGATCTGTTCCAGGGCGGCAAGGGTTTGTACCTGACAGAGGTAGCGCCGGGGGTGGCGACGATCTTGATGCAAGGCGCATTTGGGCCGGGCTTGATGTACGATATATCGACTCTTGTTTATCAGTAGAGCAGGATTGGCGCCACAATAGGAAAAAGCAGTGACGCAAACAATAGGAGGCAAAAGGATGTTACGACGGGGTTCAACTGTATTCAGTAGGCTCCATTGGCTGCTGGCGGTGAGTGTGCTGGGTATTGCCGTTTGGTATTTCACACCGGTCGCAGCAGCGCAAGAGGCGATATCCAGCCCGGACACGCCGGATGCAAACCCGGTAATTCGCATTACCTGGGTCCTGACAACACGGCCACCTATCGCGTGTGGGTGTGTGGCGCAGCTTCCAGCGATACGCCATGGTACGAAAACGATTCCCTGCACATCGGCAGGAACAACACGTATACGCTCGATGCAGCCAATATTTCCGGGTTCAACACCGGCTGGAGTTGGTCCAGCATGAGAATGCATGGCGGCTATCCCACCATCAGCCTGACCGGCGGGGTCAACACCATTTCGGTGTGGATGCGGGAGGATGGTATGCAATTCAACCGCATCTTGCTCCGTCGAGATCACACGAATACTCCGCCTGCGACCAGGTGCGGACCATATTAACCACGTACAGGCATGTGCCAGATACAGTCCTACCGCGCAAGGGCGCCAAGATCACGAGAAGACGCCGCCTCTCTCTGAATCTTTGCGCCTTTGCGTGCGTCCAGTTCGTCGGCCCTGAATCAAGTTCATTGCAGGATGGCTATCGAAAGTCGAGTGCGACCCAGTTATGCGTATCTTCACTTTGATCCTCGTTGCCTTGGCATCCGCTCTCACACTCATGGCTTGTAGCGTCGAGGAATTGCCTTCTCCGGTGACGACATTGCCAGCCTCTCCGCGCCCGGAAGCCACGCTGACTGCGCTGGCGCTAACTCTGCTCGTGCCGCCGCCACCTCAAACGACCGCGCCAACGCCTTCAGTCACACCGGACGCACCAGCAGCCACCGCCCCTCCTGCTTCAGAGCCTTCGGACTACTCCTCCTTTCTGGGCGATGACGCTTACAATGTCTCTCGCTGGTTTCATCTAGCCTATTCGAATGCCCTCTGGACCATAGAACCTTCCCCGGACTCCGGTTATGGCCAACCAAAATTCAGGCTGATGCACCATTCAATTGCAGGTTGCATCCTGGGACTGCGAGGAGGCCCCAGGCACCTCGCTTTCAGCCATTCGACGAAGCTGGGCAGTCACGACTGGGGCGTCTATGAATTGAAAACCGATGACCTGGACATCTGGTCATACACAACTTGGGTAGAGGGTTGGGAGGATACACCTCTTATCTTCGATTTGCGCTTTCCCTTGCATGTGGCTGACGATGTTCGCCGGGCCTGCCAGGCTAACGCGGAGGCTGTGCTGGCAACGTTCCGGCCGGCTAAAACGCCCCACCCCACCCCCCTGCCCGTGGTCGATGCGTCGGGATACGTGACGCTGGCGCTGTCCGGCGCGCCGCAGGCCGCGACGCCATTCCAGGTGCGTTACGCGGCCGACGCCTGGAACCTTGCCACCTACGATGTGCTGATCGAGCCTGGCTACGGTAGCGGCTGTTCGCTCTGGCTGGCGCCGGCGCTGGATCGTAGCGCCAGCGCCCCTGTCTCGGAAGATATCGAGCTGGGCGGCTACGTCTGGGAGGTGCGTGTCCTTCCGGACCCGGTAAATGGCGGGATGATTGTCTACGAAACGAGGCTGGACGGCGATCGAAGCTACCGTTTTCACCTCTACCTTGCCTACACTGAATCAGACCAGATCGTCGCCGACTGCCGATCGCGAGCCGAAGCGGTTATCGCTACGTTTGAGCCACAGGTGAACCGGTAACGCAATCCGCCGGATTGCGCACCGTACCGCAATCCGGCGGATTGGTTCACCAAGATCACGGCGGGCTAATCGCCCCGCGTGACCACCGGCAAATACAGCCGCGGCAGGCCCAGCACGCCTTGCACGGCCGCCAGCGCGTCCACGTGGCCCCAGCCGTAGGTGTGGTTGTAGTCGGGCGAGCCGGCCGGGCCGCAGGTCAGGTCGACCACCCGCCGCGCGCTGGCGTTGAGCAGCGCCTCGCTGGCGTCCACCTGGCCGATCAACGATGGGTAGACCGACCAGAGCAGCGCCAAGACGCCGGCCACGTGGGGCGCGGCCATGGAGGTGCCCGACAGCAGCCGGTAGCCGTCGGGCGGCATGGCCGAGCGCACCCCCACCCCGGGCGCGCTGATGTCCGGCTTGGCGATGCCCGTGCCGTTGAAGGTCACCGGCCCGCGGCTGCTGAAGGGGGCGATGTCGCCGGCCGCGTTGACCGCGCCCACGCTATAGCTGGCGTCGTAGGTGCCGATGGGGTAGAGCGCGCTGGCGCAGGCCGAGCCGTTGTTGCCGGCCGAGGCCACCACCAGCACGCCGGCCGCGCGCACGGCCTCCACCACCGGCTGCAAGGTGAAGTGGCCGCAGCCCTCGGATGGCGGGCAGTTCCACGAGTTGTTGACGATGTGTGCGCCCAGGGTCGGGTCGCCGTCCAGTTGCGGGTCGCCGCCGGGCGGCCAGGGGGCCAGGAAGAACTCGAAGCACTCGGTGTAGGTGCTGGGCGTGCCGCGGCCCCCGTCGTCCATGTTGCGGCAGCCGATCCAGGCCGCGCCCGGCGCCACGCCAATCTGGTTGCCCGCTCCGTCGTCGCCAGTGATGGTGCCGGTGACGTGGGTGCCGTGGCCGTGGGGATCGCAGGGCACAGCCGGGTCGGGGCAGCGCGGCGTCACACCCACCGCGCTGTGCCAGTTGGTGGCGTGCTTCGCTGCGCTGCCGTCCCAGCCGCGGTAGCTGGGCTTGAGCGCTGGATGGTCCCAGACCACGCCCGTGTCCTGCACGCCGACCACCACCCCCTGGCCGCGCGCGCCGTAGAGCGCCCACACATCGGGCGCATGGACGAAGCTGACGCCCCACTCCGGGAAGTTGGGCATCCGGGTCTGCGGCGCCGGATCGACGGCGGACAGCGGTTCCACGCCAGCCACGGCCGGGTTGGGCTCGATTCGGGCCACATCGCCGCGCCGCTCCAGGGCCAGCAGCAGGTCGCGGTCCCCCTCCACAGCCAGCATGTTGGCCAGGTAGTGCGGCGTGTAGGGCACGCCGCGCCGGTCCAGGGCGGCGCGCAGCGGCTTTTGGCTGCGCAGGGCAGTTTCACGCAGCGCATCGTAGACCCACTGCCGCCGGCTGGCCGGATCAGCCACAGCCCTGGCCGCCTGCAAATCGGCCTGCTCAGCCAGGATCACCAGAAAGCTGGCCGGCTGGCCGTTGGCCGTCGCCGCCCACAGCTCAGGCGCGACCTTGCCCGGCTGGGCCGCAGCCGGCCCAACCGCGCCGCTCAGCATCACAATTACCAACAACCAATACGATACAAATTTTGCCATCATCGCACACCCGTAGGTCCGGCTACCAGCCGGACAGATCCTGGTAAACCATTCGCACACCCGTAGGTCCGGCTACCAGCCGGACAGATCGATCGCCGTAGCAGAGCGCCTGTCCGGCTGGTAGCCGGACCTACGGCTCATGGTAGCCGGACCTACGGCTCAGGATCACGCCCGCACGATCTGCAACTTGGCCATGCTGGCCATCAGCTTCTTGATGCCCTTGCCGGGGAAGGCCACGCTGACGTACTCGTCGTCGTCGGCCAGCTCGGTTTTGATCACCACGCCCTCGCCGAAGATGCCGTGGTTGACCCGCTGGCCGGCCTTGAACTGGGGCGTGCGCGTGGGCGGCGGCTGGGCGGGCGCTGCTGCTGCGGGCCGGGCAGTCTCCCGGCCTGAAGGGCTCCAGGTTGTGGCGCGCGCGGCGGCTTGTTGGCGTCTGTCGGTTGAGTAGCTCCGCGTATCGAAACCGCTGCGCGCCTGCTGCTGGCGGGTGCGCATGCCCTGGCCGTTGACCAGCTCGCCCGGGATGTCGTCCAGGTATTGGCTGGGCGGGTACATCTCGCTGGAGCCGTAGAGCGTGCGGCGGAAGGCGTGCAGCAGGTAGAGGCGCTGCTTGGCGCGAGTGATGCCCACGTAGGCCAGGCGGCGTTCCTCGGCCATGCGGTCGGGGTCGTCCTTGCTGCGGCTGTGTGGAAAGACGCCCTCCTCCATGCCGGCGATGAAGACCACAGGGAACTCCAGCCCCTTGGCCGTGTGCAGGGTCATCAGCGTCGGCGCCGACTGCTCCTCGGGCAGCTCGTCGCTGTCGCTGACCAGCGCCACCTCCTCCAGGAAGGAGGCCAGCCCCTCGCCGGCCGGCAGGTCGGCGTAGCTGGCGGCCACGGTGCGCAGCTCTTGCAGGTTCTCGTAACGCCCCTCGCCCTCTTCGGTGCCATCCCTCAGGTAGCGGCTGTAGCCCGACTCCTCCAGGATGCGATCGAGCAACTGGCCGACGGCAAGGTCGTGCTTGGCGCCGATCCAGCCATCCAGCAGCCGCCAGAAGGCCAGCAACGCCGTCTTGGCCGCGTTGGCAAAGGGCGCTTCGTCCAGAGCCTGCGGGGACAGGGTCTTGCGCGCCAGCTCGCCCCGCTCGCCAGCCAGCACCCGCAGCGCCTCGGTCTGCGACAGACCCAGCAGGTAGGCCCACTGCGCCAGCGCGGCCTCGCTGGCCTTGCCGATGCGCCGCGGCGGCTCGTTGATGATGCGGGCCAGGCTCAGGCTGTCGTCGGGGTTGTGTACCAGGCGCAGGTAGGCGATGGCGTCCTTGATCTCCTTGCGCTCGTAGAAGCGGGTCGCGCCCACCAGGCGGTAGGGCAGGTTGCGGCGTACGAAGGCGTCCTCCAGGGCGCGCGACTGGGCGTTGGTGCGGTAGAGCACCACGCAGTCGCCCGGCTCGAAGCTGCCGCCGGCCGCGAGGCGCGCGATCTCGTCCACCACGTAGTTGGCCTCGTCCACCTCGTCGTAGGCCTGGTAGACCGTCACCAGCGGCCCGCCGGCGCGCTCGGTGAACAGGGTCTTGGGCGTGCGGCCCCAGTTGTGCTTGATCACCTCGTTGGCCGCGTCCAGGATGATCTGCGTCGAGCGATAGTTGCGCTCCAGCAACACCTGCTGCATGTCGGGAAAGTCCTCGCGCAGCCGCTTGATATTGCGCGGGTCTGCGCCGCGAAAGGCATAGATCGATTGATCTTCGTCGGCGACGCAGAACAGGCTGCGGTGCGGCCCTAACAACAACTTCACCAGCTCATACTGCGCCACGTTGGTGTCCTGAAACTCGTCCACCAGCAGGTGCAGGTAGCGCTCCTGGTAGCGGCCGCGCACCTCGGCGTTGTCGCGCAGCAAGAGCGCGGTCTCCATCAGCAGGTCGTCGAAGTCCAGCGCGTTGTTGGCCCGCAGCAGCTCTTGGTAGCGCACGTAGATGCGGCCCGCCACCTCTTCCCAGTAGGTGCGCGCTTCGTAGGCGGCTGGCGCGATCAGCTCGTTCTTACACTTGCTGATCTGGCCGTGCATGGCCTGTGGCCGGTAGAGCTTGTCGTTCAGGTTCAGCTCCTTGATCACCGCCTTGACCACGCGCAGTTGGTCGTCGCTGTCGAAGATGACGAAGTTGCCGCCGAAGGGAGTGTGCTCGCGCTCGCGGCGCAGGATCTGGGCGCAGATGGCGTGGAAGGTGCCGATGGTCAGCCCGCGCAGCCCGCCGCGGCTCATGGACGCGGACGCGTCCAGCGCCTCCACCCCCAGGATGCGCTCGGTGCGGCTGCGCATCTCGCGCGCGGCCTTGTTGGTGAAGGTGACGGCCATCAGCCGGTAGGGGAAGACGCCCCGCTGCTGCACCAGGTAAGCGATGCGGTGGGTCAGCACGCGCGTCTTGCCGGAGCCGGGCCCAGCCAGCACCAGCACCGGCCCGTCGGGCGCGGTCACGGCCGCGATCTGTTGTTCGTTGAGACCTGCGAGGATGTCGGACATGGAATGGTAGATTGGGAAATTGGTAGATTGGTAGATTGGGAAATGGGTAGATTGGTAGATTGGGAAATGGGTAGATTGGTGGACTGGCCGAAGGACACAGAGGACGCGGAGGAGACACAGAGGTCACAGAGAAGAATCGGCGATCGTTCTCTTTGCGCCGTCGCAGTGCGCCGAGGTCTCTGCCTCTTCTCCGCGCGCTCTGCGTCTCGTCTGTGCTCTCTGTGTAGCTCCGGAAACCTACGGAATGAGCAGCACCTTGCCGGCGGTCTGGCGGCTTTGCAGCAGGCGGTGGGCCTCGGCGGCCTGGCTGAGGGGCATGGTCTTGTCGATGCGCACTTTCAGCTCGCCGTCAGCCAGCCACATCAGCACGTCGCCGGCCCGGCTGAGCAGCTCGGAGCGGGTGGCGACGTAGTGGCCCAGGCTGGGACGGGTGACGAAGAGCGAGCCCTTCTGGTTCAGCACCTGCAAATCGAAGGCCGGCGCCGGCCCGCTGGCCTGGCCGAAGAGCGCCATCAGCCCGCGCGGCCGCAGGCAGTTCAACCCCTTGTCGAAGGTAGACTGCCCCACCGAGTCGTAGACCACATCCACGCCGCGGCCGCCGGTGATGGCCTTGACCTCCTGCTCGAAGTCGGTCTCGGTGTAGACGATGACGTGGTCGGCGCCGTCGCCGCGGGCCAGCTCAGCCTTGGCTGCGCTGCCCACGGTGGCGATCACCGTGGCGCCGGCCCGCTTGGCCATCTGCACCAGCAGCGAGCCGGTGGCGCCGGCCGCGGCATGGATCAACGCCACATCGCCTGGCCGCAGCGGATAGGTGCTGAAAGCCAGGTAGTGGGCCGTCATGCCCTGCAACAGCACGGCCGCGGCGTTGCCGAAGGTCACGTTGGCCGGCAGCGGCACCAGCTTGTCGGCCGGCACGACCGCATATTCAGCGTAGGCGCCCAGCGCCATGCAATAGGCTACCCGCTCGCCCGGCTTGACGACCGTCACGTCCGGCCCGATGGCGTCCACCACGCCGGCCGCCTCCATGCCGGGGATCAGGGGCAGGGCCGCCGGGTAGAGCCCGGTGCGGTGGTAGGTGTCGATGTAGTTCAGGCCAGCCGCGGCGATCTTGACCCGCGCCTGGCCCGGCCCGGGCTCCGGCAGGGGCGCCTCGCCGTAGGTGAGGACCTCGGGGCCGCCGTGTTGATGAATACGAATAGCCTTCATGGGATCGTTCCTTCCGACAAGAAATTGTCTGGTGCATAAAGACTTCGGACGGCAAAGCCGGCCGCAATGCCTGGCACGACGCCGTTTACCGCGCAAAGTCAGCATGATCCGCAGGGCGGCGACTTCCGAAGTCTCGGGCTGAGTAGTAACTAATTGTGGTATTCCCGCGCCCTGTGATTTTACCCCAGTTCCAGCCAAACACCAACCCATCACGCCGCATCTTTTGTGCGCTGTTTGTGTTATCACTGTTGCGCTTCGGCGCCAGCGCTGGCTCCCCGCCCGCTGGCGCATGTCGTTTGTTTGGAGGTAGCATCGTGTTGACAGACCAACAACGCGTCGTCGTCACCGGTATGGGCGCGGTCTCGCCGGTGGGCAACGACGTCCCCAGCATGTGGGCCAGCCTTATGGCCGGCCGCAGCGGCGCCGGCTTGATCAGCAGCCTGGACGTGTCGCAACTTAAAACCAAGATCGGCGCCGAGGTCAAGGACTTCGACCCCACACTATACATGGACCGCAAAGATGCACGGCGATCCGACCGCTACACCCACTTTGCCCTGGCTGCCACAGCCCAGGCAGTGGCCGACGCCGGGCTGGACATGAACCGCGAGGACCCGCGACGGGTGGGTGTGATCGTCGGCTCCGGCATCGGCGGCGTCGGCACGCTGTTCGAGCAGTACGACGTGCTGCGCAGCCGCGGGCCGCGCCGTGTCAGCCCCTTCACTGTGCCCAGCATGCTGGCCAACTCCGCCTCAGGCCAGGTGGCTATCAGCCTGGGCGCGCGCGGGCCGAACCTCGTACCAGTGCTGGCCTGCGCCACCGGCAACGCGGCCATCGGCGAGGGCTTCGCCTTGATCCGCCGCGGCGTGACCGACGTGATGGTGGCCGGCAGCTCCGAGGCCGCGTTCTGCGACCTGGCCATGGCCGGCTTCGAGATCATGGGCGCGCTGTCAGCCCACAACGACGACCCGGCCGGCGCCTCCCGCCCCTTCGACGCCGGCCGCGATGGCTTCGTCATGGGCGAGGGCGCGGGGATGGTGGTGCTGGAGAGCCTGGCCCACGCCCGCGCCCGCGGCGCGCGCATCTACGGCGAGATCCTGGGCTACGGCCTGACGGCCGACGCCTATCACCCCACCGCGCCGCGCGAGGACGGCCTGGCCGCCTCCGAGGCGATGCAGATGGCGCTGTGCGAGGCCGGCCTGCAGTCGGAAGCCGTGGACTACATCAACGCCCACGGCACCAGCACGCCGCTGGGCGATGTGGGCGAGACCCGGGCCATCAAGCGGATCTTCGGCGAGCACGCCTACAAGCTGGCCGTCAGCTCCACCAAGTCGATGATGGGCCACCTGCTGGGCGCGGCCGGCGCAGTCGAGGCGATCGTCTGCCTGCTGGCCATGCAGGAAGGCGTCATCCCCCCCACCATCAACTACGAGACGCCGGACCCGGACTGCGACCTGGACTACGTGCCCAACACAGCGCGGCAGGCCGATGTGCGCGTAGCGCTCTCCAACGCCTTTGGTTTCGGCGGCCACAACGCCACGCTGGTGATGGCGCGGGTATAGGTGCCGGGCACTTGAATCTGCGCCTGCAATGCTGGTTGCCCGGCCAATTGTGGCCGCTTATAAGCTGCAAGTGCCCGGCACCTGAGTGGTTATGAGGATTGCGGAATGAGCCACCTATCAAGTAACCCACCCAGCAGCAACGGCACGCGGCCGCACCCAGCGGCCGGCCGGCCGCGCTACGCCCAGATCGTGGGCTGGGGCATGGCGCTGCCGGAGCGGGTGATCACCAACGACGACCTGGCGCGCATGGTCGAGACCTCGGACGAGTGGATTCGCAGCCGCACCGGCATCCAGGAGCGGCGCGTGGCCATCAGTCCCAAGGAGTCGACGCTGACCCTGGCGGTGCAGGCCGCGCGCGAGGCGCTCAGGGTGGCCGACGTGCCCCCCAGTAGCCTGGACGTGGTGATCTGCGCCACCACCTCGCCCGAATATCTCTGCCCGGCCACGGCCAGCCTGGTGCAGAACGCGCTGGGCGCGCCCAAGGCCGGCGCGTTCGACCTGAATGCAGCCTGCTCCGGCTTCGTCTACGCCCTGGCCATGGCGCGCGGCCAAATCCTGGCCGGCGACGCCGACTACGTGCTGGTGGTGGGCGCGGAGACGCTGACCCGCTTCCTGGACTGGACCGACCGCAACACCTGCATCCTCTTCGGCGACGGCGCGGGCGCGGTGCTGGTGGCGGCCAGCCACGAGCCGGGCGGCATCCTGAGCTGCGTGCTGGGCTCCGACGGCTCCGGCGCCGACCTGTTGATGGTGCCGGCCGGCGGCAGCGCGCATCCCCCCAGCATGGAGACGGTGGCCAGCCGCATGCATCTGCTCAAGATGGACGGCAAGGCGGTCTTTCGCTTCGCCGTGCAGGCCATGGCCGAAGGCACGCGCGAGGCCGTGGCCCGCGCCGGCCTCAGCCTGGCCGACGTGGACCTGGTGATCCCCCATCAGGCCAACACCCGCATCATCCAGTCGTCGGTGGTCAAACAGCTCAAGATCCCCGAACAGAAGGTCTTCATCAACCTGGAGAGGTACGGCAACACCTCGGCTGCGTCGATCCCCATTGCCCTGTGCGAGGCCATTGCGGCGGGACGGGTGCGGCCGGGGCAGAACCTGGTCTTTGCCGGCTTCGGCGCGGGGCTGACCTGGGCGGCGACAGCGGTGCGCTGGTGCGCGCCGGTCAAGCGCGAGCCGACCCCCTGGTGGAAGGACGCTCAATGGGAGGCCGGCTACCAGCTTGCCTCGGCCCGCTCCACCTGGCGCAAAGCGGCCCGGCGCATCTACGCCGGCACGCTGGGCCCGGCTGACGCGCCCACCACCCGCGGCCGCTTGCGGGCCAGCATCGACGCCGGCCGCGCCGCCTGGCGGGAGCGCAAGCCGGGCGGGCCGAAATCAGGCCGCTAAGTACACCGTAAACAAATTAACTGCGTATCGGTGCCCGGCACTTTGGCGACG
>CAZVGR010000065.1:0-28911 GCA_964626845.1 uncultured Anaerolinea sp. | reverse complement strand
GCGTCGGGGTAGAAAGTAGACAGCGCGCCGACCGTGCCCACCAGAATGCCCATGGGGTGGGCGTCGTGGCGGAAGGCATCCAGAAAGCGGCGGATGCTCTCGTGCAGCATGGTCTCGCTCTTGATGTCCGACACCCACTGGTCCAGTTGCGCCTGGGTGGGCAGCTCGTTGTAGAGCAGCAGGTAGGCCGTCTCCAGAAAGGTCGAGTGCTCGGCCAACTGCTCGATGGGGATACCGCGATAGCGCAGGATGCCCTTGTCTCCGTCGATGTAGGTGATCTTGCTGCGGCAGGAGGCCGTGTTGAGGAAGGATGCGTCATAGGACTTCAGCCCGTGATCGTCGGGGCCGGCCTTGATCTGGCGCAACTGCGGGCCGCGGATCGTGCCGTCGGTGATGGGGAACTCGTAGGACTGGCCGGTGCGGTTGTCAAGAAACGTCAATGTATCGTTTGGCATTGGGGCCTCCTGGTGTGGAATGGGCGGAAGATCGTCAAGCAGCCATTGGCGACGCTGCCAGTCCATAGGATACCCGAAAGCCCAAGAGTTGCCAACTTTCCGGAAAGTTGGCAACCTTATCCAGCTCGCTCTATCCGACCACGAGGACAACCGGACCCGCTCTGGATCCTGACTCCACATGGCGATGCGCTGCGGCGGCCTGCTCCAGGGGAAAGCAGCGGTCGACGATAGACCTGTACTGCCCGGCTTCCGCAAGGCCGCTGACGTACGCCAGGTCGTCGGGCTTCTCGCTGGCGAACGCGCAGATCACCTTGCGGTCGCCGGCCGCCTTCGTCCACAGCATCTGCAGCAGGGCCTTGGTCTTGAAGCTGGCCGCCAGGTAGACGCCGCCGGGCTTGAGCGAGTGCTTGCAGCGAGCAAACGAGCTTCTGCCCAGGACGTCGAAGATCAGGTAGTAGCGCTCGCCGTTCTGGGTGAAGTCCTCCGTGGCGTAGTCGATGACGTGGTCTGCGCCCAAGGCTCTTACGTAGTCCATGCGCGGACCGCCGCAGACACCGGTGACTTGCGCGCTGTAGTGCTTCGCCAGTTGCACTGCCGCCGAGCCGATGCCGCCCGACGCACCGTTGATCAGCGCCTTGTGGCCGGGCTGGATCTCGACGCGGCGCAGCAGGCTGGCGGCCATCAGCGCGCCGTAGGGCACGGATGCGGCCTCGGCGAAACTCATGTTGGCCGGTTTTGAGGCAATCGAGCCGGTTTCAGCCACACACACGTACTCGGCGTAGGCGCCCATGCGCGCCCCGAGGTAGCCCATCACCTGGTCGCCCGGCTTGAAGCGCGTCACACCGCTGCCGACGGCCTCGACCTCGCCGGCGAACTCGCTGCCCAGGATGTTGACCTTGGGTTTGGACCAGCCAAAGGCCATGCGCGAGGGCAGCAGCAGCGGCAGCGGCATGTTGAACTCGCTCGCCGTGACTCTGCCTATTCGGCGCGCCAGCAGATCGCCGTAGGCCACGGGCGTGGCACGTACTTTGACGAGCACCTCGCCATCCTTGGGGGTGGGCATGGGTACGTCGCTGAGATGAAGCACGTCGGGTGAACCGTATTCTGTGTAGATGATGGCTTTCATTGTCTGGCTCCTGGTGGTAGCTGCGCAGTTGGCGGCGCAACGTTGGTTGAGTAGCCGTCTGCGGCGTATCGAAACCAACGTTGCGCCGCCAACTGCGCGACTCCATTATGACCTAGCGGCCCAAGGATGCTGTCGCGGCGTAGGGCGCCGGCGTCTCCACCGGTCGTATGGCGGCGGCCGGCTTGCGGTGCAGCAGCGCAATGCCTACCCAGATCGACCACACGACCATGCCCGGCCCGAAGACCATGACCAGGCTGTTGTAGAGCGCCGGCACGATCGTCAGCATACCTGCCACGGCCAGAACCATGCCGAAGATACTCAGCGCCCGGCTCAACTGGCCGCTGCGCAAGGCGGCCACGCTCAGCAGCAGCACCCACAGGCTGCCCACCAGCTCGTTGCCGCTGGTGATGCCGACCTCCACGGACTCCAGCGCGGTCCATGCCGTTGCAGCCTGGGCTGGGTCTGCGCTGTACAGCCCCGCGACGACGCCGATGTTGTGCAGCATCAGGTTGCCGCTGGCGATGATCAGGCCCGCCCAGATCAGGCCGAAGGCGGTGGCGATCTGCGCCAGCGCCGGCGAGCCATCCTTCAGGCGCTCGTACAGCGCCAGCGCCATGACGATCAGCGTGATGGCCGATCCCCAATAGCTGATCAAGTTCCACAGGTAGATCAGCGCCTGGTTCTCCGCCACGAAGGCCAGGTATTGCTCTGGCGCGGCATCCAACAGGGGAAAGATCAGGGCGAAGCCCAGGACCATCCCCACCACATAGGCTGCGGCGTGCAGCAGCGCTGCGATGCCGCCCGATTTCTGCAAGCTGTTCATGTTCGTACTCCTTTGGTGGATGCGTTTATCTCAGTGTTCTGCAAGGTTGGTTTCTGTGGTTGTCATCCTGAGGCTTGGCGAAGGATCTCGGCGCTGCGGCAGGGGAGATGCTTCGGCGGCCCTCAGCATGACGCCCACAAAAACTACCTTGAGGGACCACTTGGCGTCACACGATTGACTGAGACCAATGGCAGACCCAAGTCGCGCACCTTCCTGAGCAGGCCGTGCAGCGCCGCCTGATCCAGCGCCGGGCAGGTCAGCCGCGTTACGCCGTCCTCATCCAACTCGATGGCAACTGCTCCGAACCACCCGACCCACCGCTCAGGCAGGTGGCCCTGGAGGCGAATCTCGTAGGTCGCTGCCTGGTTCGGGATGGGGGTGCTGGGGTGCGTGTCGCTCATGGTGCGCCTCGTCTGTCTTCCCCTACAGCATAGCAACGAACGTGGTGAGCCGTCATCACATCATGTGGTGATCGCGGTGGTGATTTCGCCCAAAACAAAAAGCCCCGGCGGGATGCGCCGGGGCTGAGGGTGACGAGGTTCCCTTACAACAAACCAAGTTCTTCTGCGCGACTGACGGCCGCCCGGCGGCTGTTGACGCCGAGCTTGCCATAGATGTTCTTGCTGTGCGTTCGCAGGGTGTTCAGCGACACGCTGAGCCGGCCGGCAATCTCCGGCCCGCTCAACTCGGTGGCGAGCAGCCTCAGCACGTCCATCTCTCGCTCGCTCAAAGGCTCCACCCACTCTGAACCCTGATTTCGGGTTTCTGACTGCGGCAACGTCGTTGACGGAAAGGTTGCCAGCAGTCTGTTCACATATCCGATCAGCCTGTGCCGATCGTCATGTTTCTGTCTTTCAATCTGCCCTTTGGCCTCTGCCAACAGCAGCCGTATTTCCTCCCCTTCGTCCACGAACAAGCGCACGTAGCCTTCCGGCTCGGCCAGCGCCAGCGCGCGCGCCAGCAAGGCGGCGGCCGCCCCATCGCCCTGCGCGCGCCGGGCCAGCGCCTGCAGGACCAATACCTCCAGCGCGCTGCCGGCGCGCCCGCCGTCCTCGGCGGCTTGCCAGAGACGATCCAGCAGGGGCAGCGCCGCGTGGATCGACTCTTCGTCGCCATCGCTGCGGTAGCGGGCGATGAGCACGCGCGCCAGTGTGAGATGCTCAAACTCCCGCCCGTAGCTAAGCGCGTCGTCGGCCGACAACCCTAGTTCACGGACCCAATCATCGGCCTCGCGCCATCGTCCCTGCCTGATCCACAGGCGCGCTCTGCGAGCAGCGATGGGCCGCACGTCGGGTAGCGGCTCCCGGATGGACAGCCGTTCCGCTTCGTCCAGGGAGATGAGCGCGCCATCCAGGTCGCCTTGCGCTTCTTGGAAATACGCCTGGGTTGCGGCCAACCGATGCGGCCAGCCGGTCAATTGCGCTTGCTCGCCCACCTGCTGTGCGGCGGCCAGGTACTCAGCAGCGGCTGACAGGTCGCCCTGCTGGCAGAGCAGCTCGCTCAGGCCGCGATACAGATCCGACGCGCCGATGGGTACCGGCGTCTGCTTCTCCGCCTGACGCAGCGTCTGTTGATATGCGCTGATCGCCTGGCGCAGCCGGCCCAGCGCCAGCCAGATGCCTGCCAGAATGAAGGTGATGCCGTGCGCGGATGCCATGTCGCCGCCCTGCCGCGCCGTCGCCTGGAACGCCAGCAGCGACCGTTCGGCAGCCGGCAGATCGCCGCTGGCGTATTCGGCCAGGCCCAGGAGCGAGGTGGCCTGTGTCCGCCGGACGACGTCATCCTCTGCGGCCAGGGCCAGCGCCTGGCGGGCATGCCCGATCGCGCCGGGGATGTCGCCCAGCGCCGACGCACGGTAGGCGCGGGCGCTGGCGATCGCGGCGGGCAAGGCCCGAAAGGTGGCTTCATCCACCACCACCATCTGTGCGGCGGCCTCAGGCGCCGGGCCGATCCAGCGTTCGGCGTCGCGCAAGCGCGCCTCGCTGGCCTCCAGGTCGCCGGCGTTCAGCAACGCCCACCCATAGCCCAGGCACAGCACCGGGTGCATGCGGATCACCTCGTCGGGCAACTGCTGCGCCCAGCGCAGCCAAACCGCCGATTGGTAGCTGATATCCATGGCCAGCCAGACGCGCTCGATCAGGACCGCCGCGCGCTGGATGTCTCTGCCCAGCAACGCGTGGTTGATGGCTTCCGCCGGCAGATCGTTTTGCTCGAACCAGAGGCTGGCCCGCCGGTGCAACCCGGACACCAGGCCGGCCTGCTCTTCGATCAAGCGCGCGTACAGCACGTCGGCGAAGAGGTGGTGATAGCGCACCCACTGGCGCCGGTCGTCGAGGGGGAGGATGAACAGATTGCCCCGCTCCAGTGTCTCCAGCACACCACTGCTGCCTTCCTGCCCGGTGACCGCGTCGCACAGCGGGCCGCTCAACCGGTCCAGGATCGAGGTCTGGAGCAAGAAGGCGCGCACGCGCTCCGGCTGGCGCAGGAGCACCTCTTCCACCAGGTAGTCCAGCACGAAGCGGTGGCTGCCGGCGAAGGAGCGGACGAAGGCGGCGGTGTCGGTGCGTCCCTGCATGGAGAGCGCGGCCAGTTGCAGACCGGCAATCCAGCCCTCGGTGCGCGCCTCCAGCGCGGCCATCTCGGCGGGTGAGAGGCTCAGCCCCATCACCTGGTTGAGGAACTCGGCCGCCTCGTCCGGGGTGAAGCGCAGGTCGGCCGCGCGCAGCTCGGTGAGCTGGCCGCGGGCGCGCAGCCGGGCCAGCGGCAGCGGCGGGTCCTCGCGCGTGGCGATGACCAGGTGCAGATGAGGCGGCAGGTTGTGCAGCAAGAAGGCCAGGGCCTGGTCCACTGCCGGCGCGTCGACCGCGTGGTAGTCGTCCAGCACCAGGAGGACACGGTCCGGCAGAGCGGCGAGGTCGTTGAGCACGGCGGTCAGGATCGCCTCGGGTGGCGGCGGCTGCGGCGCCTGGAGCGCGGCCAGCGCGCCCTGTCCCACCGACGGCGCAACCGTCTGCAGCGCGGTGATCAGATAGGCCAGGAAACGAGTGGGGTCGCTGTCCCCTTCGTCCAGCGACAGCCAGGCGGCCGGCCGCCCGCAGCCGGCGACCCATGCGCTGAGCAGCGTAGTCTTGCCAAAGCCGGCCGCGGCCGAAACGAGGGTGAGCCTGCCGTCCAGGCCCGCGTCGAGGCGATCAATCAGCCGCGGGCGTGCAACAACCCTGGCGCGCGGCGCCGGCATGTACAGCTTGGTGGCTAGGATCGGTGTGGACATACAGGCAGCGCCAGTGTCATGCCTCGCCGGTCAAAAAGCCGGGGCGTGCGTAGGCTGGGTCGGGATATGTGTAAAAACCCCTGCCAGTTTTGACGCCCAACCAGTTCCTGTCGACGTACTGCTTCAAGAAGTTGGCATTGGCCTGGAGCTGCGCATCGCCCGTCGTCGCGGCCCAGTATTGGGTGATGTCCCAGACGGTCTTCAGGCCGATGCCATCCAGCCAGCCGAAGGGGCCGAGCGGCATCTTCATGACGCCCATCCAGGCGCGATCAACGTCCTCCGGCGAGGCGACGCCGTTGGCCGCCAGCGCCACCGCGGCCGTGTTCAGCTCGTTGAACATGGCGTTGAAGACGTAGCCGTGGTTCTCCTTCTTGAGCACGATCGGTATCTGCCCGATGCGCCGGGCAAAAGCCTCGATCGCTGCCACGGTTTCCGGCGCGGTGTCGGGATGCGGCATGATGTCCACCACATTGGAGTCCCAGACGACGTTGTGAAAGTGCAACGCGGCGAACTGCGCCGGGCGGCCGGTCGCGGCGGCGAACATGGAGGGGACGAGGGACGAACTGTTGGTCGTGAAGATGGTGTGGGGTGGGCAGACTTGATGGAGCTGGGCGAACACCGTGGCCTTCATGACCGGGTCTTCGGGAACGGACTCGCTGACCAGGTCGGCCTGAGCCGCATCTGCCGGGTTGGCCGTGAAGCGCATGCGAGCCAGAGCGGCGTTTGATCCGTCCGGGGTCAGGCGCGATTGACCGACCAATTGCGCCGCATAGGCGTTGACCTGAGCACGTGCGGCCTCCAGCGCCTCCGGTGCGATGTCGTAAACGATCACCTCATAGCCGTGTAGCGCGCACTGCAGGCCGATCTGCTGCCCCATGGCGCCTGCGCCTACAACGAACACACAGCGGATATCTGCATTTGGTGCGGATGGCATGGTTCCTCCTGCCGGTTTGGGCCGGCAATGGCGGCAATGCAGGCTTGTTCGATGCGGGAATTGTACCAGACGCAGTTATCTTGTCACAATCGAGGAGGTGAGGCATAGCGCCTCGATGATCTTCGCGCAGCCTCCCTCGCACAGATAGTCGGCATGGTCGTGGATATCCGCGAACTTCCTGCCGACGATCTTGGCGCACTCGAATTCACAGTCAGTGCTCTGCACGAAGCGATCGATGGCCTCGGTGGCTTCGGGGCTGTTGAACTCGACGTCGCCGCTCCCTTCGGCCACGCGAGCCATTTCGATCAGCCAGATCGCAGCGCCCAGCGCGCCGCACGCGCCGCCGCTCAGGCCGATGCCGCCAGCCAGTCCCGCTGCCATGACCGCGTGCATGTCGTCGGCGCCCATGGCGCGCGCCAGCAGGGCCGCGCAGCTCACCGGAGGCTCCGGCGCGTCGAACTGGTCATCTGCAAAGCTGGCGTCGATCTCACGGCGCGTGGCGCGCGCAAAGCCGGCCGTCATGGCGAAACAGCGAATGGGCCCACCCTTCAGGAAGAACTTCAGCACCTGCTTGCCCTGGGCGTTCTTCCAGTCCAGCTCGATGACTTCGAAGCAGTTGATGCTCTTGTAGCTGGTCTGGAAGGAGTCCGCCAGCCGCTGGGCCGCGACGACGGCGGCAGCCTCAGCGCGCGGCCCCGGCCCGAACTGCCGATACGCCTCCGCGCCGGCAGCCAGCGTCGCGCCCCACAGTTGGCCGCACTGGAAACCCATCTGCTCCAGGCCGCCGGCCAGCGGCATGGCAGCGTTCTCCTCTAGCGCCAACGGGTGATTGAACGAGTCGTCGACGACGCTCATGACGGCTTCTGATCAGGTGCCGACTTTGAGAAAGCGGCGCACGGTGGTCAGCGATGAGATTCTGGATGCTTCACTGTTCACGATGACGTCTCCTGATTGTTATGGTCGGCCTGTCCTACCGTGATGACGACGTTGCCCCGCTTGTGCCCGCCATCGACATAGCGGTGCGCTTCGACGATCTGGTCGAGTGAGTAGACCCGGTCGATCACCGGCCGCAGCTTGCCTGCCTCGATCAGCTCCTTGACCGTCAACAGCGCTGCGCCCCTGGCCCTGGCTAGCGCGTCGCTGTGTTTGTGCACGTTGAGATAGACGCCGCCGGGCTTGAGCGCCTTCCTGGCGTGCGCCGGTGGAATCTTCGCGACCGCGTCGAACACCACATCGTAGATCGGGCCGTCGCCGGTGAAATCGTCCCGGGTGTAGTCGATCACCCTGACCGCGCCCAGCGAGCGCACCAGCTCCAGGTTTGCGGCGCTGCACACGCCCGTCACCTCAGCGCCCAGGTGACGGCTGGCGATCTGCACCGCGTTGCTGCCCACGGCCCCGGACGCGCCGTAGATCAGCACCCGCTGGCCGGGCTGGATGCGGCCTTGTTCGAGGCAGCGCAAGGCGGTCATGCCGCCGCCCACGGCCGCGGCGGCCTCGCCGTAGCTGAGGTTGGTCGGCTTGATGGCCAGCAGCCCATCCTCCGGCAGGCATTTGTACTCGGCGTAGCCACCCCAGCCCACCTCGAAGGTCGAGGCGAACACCGCATCGCCGGGCCGGAAGCGGGTGACGTCCTGGCCGTTGGCCTCGATCTCGCCGGCCAGCTCCATGCCCAGGATGGCTCGCTTGGGTTTGCGGATACCCAGATAGAGGCGCGCCGGCAGCCATTGGCCGCGCGGCACGGTGAAGCTGCGCATGCGCGTGTCGCCGACGGTCACGGTGGTGGCGTGAACCTTGATCAGGACTTCGTTGGCCTTGGGAACCGGTTTGGCAATCTCCGTGAGGTGCAGTACTTCCGGTGGGCCGTACCTTGTGTAGACAACTGCCTTCATCGTTCGCTCCTCTCTGCCCGTCTTCGCGTTGAGCAGACTTGACATTTCTCGGAAGAAAAGTCAAGTCGCCCACTTCCAGGCAACCCAAACCGTCATGACGTTGAACCCCAGCCCGACAATGAGCAGGAACTTGTCGTAGGCGCCAGGGTAGGTCGGCAGGCCAACCAGGTTGAAGAGGAAGAAGCTCGTCGCGACCATCCATCAGCTTCCGCTTTGGCCGGTCTCCGACCGAGCCAAGTCGGCGTGACCTTGAGACGCGCCCTTGACGCTGTTAAGCCACCGTGATAACGACCTTGCCGCGCGCGTGCCCCTGAACGGCATAGCCCAGCGCGGCCGGGATCTGGTCGAAGGGATAGGTGCGGTCGATGACCGGCCTGACCTGGCCGGCTTCGATCAGCTCGGCCAAAGCCTGCATGTTGGCGCTGCTGGATTGCGCCGCGTACATGCGGCCCAACTGGCGCATGAACGGGGCCAGAGCGAAGGATTTGATGACGTATCCCATGCCGCCATGGCCGCTGTTGGGCAGGATGACGCCCTGCGGGGTCAGCGCGCGCTTGAGATCGCCGAACGAGTGGCTGGCCGCGTTGTCGAGGATCAGGTCGTAGCGCCGGCTGCCGCGGGTGAAGTCCTCTTTGGTGTAATCGATCACGTGATCTGCGCCCAGCGAGCGGACCAGCTCCACGTTGCGCGTGCTGCACACGCCGGTCACCTCCGCGCCTAAAACCTTGGCGATCTGCACGGCAAAGGTGCCCACGCCGCCCGACGCGCCGTTGATCAGCACGGCCTGCCCTGGCTGCACCTTGCCCTCATCGCGCAGCCCCTGCAGGGCGGTCAGCCCGGCCGTGGGCACGGCCGCGGCCTGCTCGAAGGAGAGGTTGGCCGGCTTCAAGGCCAGCTTGCCGGCGGCAATCGCGACATACTCGGCGAAAGCGCCGTTGACTGCGCCGAAGACGGCATCGCCAGGCTGGAACTGCGTCACCGCGCTGCCCACGGCCTCGACCCGGCCGGCTATGTCCCAGCCCAGGATGTAGTCCTTGGGCCTGGGAAAGCCGACCGAGAAGCGCACCAGCCAGGGGCTGCCGAGCATGGTGAAGTAGTCGCCGGCGTTGATGGAGTTGGCATGGACGCGCACCAGCACCTGGTCATCCTTGATCGTTGGCTTAGCGACCTCCTTCAGTGCGAGGACATCAGGGGATCCATAGCCATTTTGCACGATTGCTTTCATACGCTACTCCTTCTCCAGAAATACCAGCAGGGCGTAGACCAGGAACGCCGGCCAGACCAGGCCCTTGGCCAGGCCCAGGGCGCGCTCCTGGTTGGTGGCGGCGCGCTTGAGGTAATAGACCCACGCGCCGATCATGCCGATGCCATAGACGGCGTCCGAGCCGCCGCTGCGGACCACCACGGGTTTCTTCTGCTCTTCAGTAGTCATGGGGTAGCTCCTTGCGTTGGTTTGTCCTTAGCTTAGTCCCAAAGAACGGCGTTTTCATCGGCCTCCTTGGCAGTCTTGCCCTGGCCATGTGGATAGAAGTGAGGCCTTGTTATCCTTGTGCTTGCCATTGCGAAGTCTGTAGCTCGTTGACCGAAACCAATGGGATGCCAATATCGCGCACCTTGCGCAGCAGGCCGTGCAGCGCGGCCTGGTCCGCGACCGGGCCGCTCAACAACGTGTCGCCGTCCTCGGTCATGGCGACGGCCAGGTCGCCGAACCAGCCGGTCCACTGTGCATCAAGCTGGCCTTTGAGCCTGATCTGGTAAACCGCCGGTTGATCTGGGCAGGTCGCACGGTTGCTTTTGTCGGTCATCGTGTTGCTCCTGAGGCGGTCGGTCCGGTGACGACGCGCCGCTTGCTCAAGCTACCCCCAGTGTAGCAGCAACCCCCTGCTGTTGTATAGACACTTTGGTGTTGTTGGGAGGTGTTGAGTGCGGAACCAGCCGAGCGGAGAATAGTGATAAGTTAGAGCAAAAGCAAAGGAGTTCGCACGCTCGCGTGCGAACTCCTTTGCTTTTGCTTGCGCGGGATCGACAAGGGCTTCCTCTATGGCCTCCCTACCCTCAGCCTGCCATCATTCCCGATCGTCACAGGCATCGGATCGGGCAGGTCGCCGATGAACACGCCATCGCGGCCAAACAGACGAAAGGCCATGAACTGCCAGCGCCCGGCCGAGTCCTGCACCAGCTTGCCCGAGAAGTACGATCCGTTGGGATCGCCCACCAGGGGATCATCGTCGAGCCGCCGATAGGGTAGCAGCGGGCCGTCCGCAACCATGTAATAGGCGCCGGTGACGGGTTGACGTCCGGTGCGCTGCCGCCAGTGGGCCGAGTGAACCTCTGCCGTGGCCGAGAAGACCAGATAACTGCGCCCCTCGATCTCCACCCACTGCGGCACCTCCATGTGACCGAAATCGCCGGGCTCCGTCAGCGGAGGCTGAACCTGCCAGTGATGTAAGTCCTGGGAGATGGCATGGGCGATGACGCCGCGGCCGTCGACTGCGCCATGCCTGGCGCGGCCGGTGATCAGGGCATGGAAGGCGCCGCTTTGGGGATGCCGGAAGACGTAGGGGTCGCGCCAGGCCTGGTCGTGCCACGAACTGGGGTCCAGCAACTCGTACCAGCAGGGATCGGCCTCGATCAGCGGGTTGGCCGGGTGTTTTTGCCACTGGATCAGATCGTCGGATGTGGCCATGCCGACGCGCTGCACCAGGCCCTGCTCGGCTTGCCGCGTGCCGGTGTAGAACAAGTGCCAGCGGCCGGCGTGCGGTACGATGCTGCCAGTCCAGGTGGTATAGTCGTCCCAGGTGTTGGAGCCGGCCGGGCTCGGCTGTAGCGCGTCGGGCAGAACCTCCCAACAACGCAAATCTTGGGAAACGGCATGGCCGATGCTAACGTTCCAATGGCGCAACTCGGCGTCGGCCAGCGAGCGCGGCGCTTGCAGGTAGAACACATGGATATCCGGGCCATCTTGGGCAAACCAGAAGTCCCAGAGCCAGCGATCGGCAAGACGAAGTGCCATGGTTGAGGCTCCCTCTGTGCGTTGATCCCGGCCCTATCCTGGACCGGGATCAGCAAGGCGGATCGTCGATAGAGGACGTTTGCTAACCTTTGACGCCTGTCGTGGCCACGCTCTGGACAAACCACTTTTGGAAGAGCAGGAAGACGATCAGGACAGGAATGGTGATCATGGAAGCAAAGGCCATGATGTCGCCCCAGAGCCTGGGCTGCTGGCCGAAGAACTGCTGCATGCCCACCATCAGGGGGCGGTAGGTTTCACCGCGCGTGACCATCAACGGCCACAGGTAGTCGCCCCAGTGAGCCAGGAACTGCAAGATGGCCACGGTGGCGAAGACCGGCCGCGACAGCGGCACGATGACGTTCCAGTAGATGCGGAAGCGCCCTGCGCCATCCACCAAGGCGGCTTCCTCCAGATCTTTCGGCAGGCCGATGAAGAACTGGTAGAAAAGGAAGATGGAAAAGGCATCGGCGATGAAGGGAATGATCTGCACGTGGTAGCTATCCAGCCATGTGGTCTTGCCGCCGAACCAGGGGAGGCTGTTGACCAACTGCAACATCGGCACGGCCACGGCCTCGAAGGGGATGATGATCAGGGCGATGATGATCGACAACATCAAGCCACGCAAGCGCCAGCGCATCCGGGCCAGGGCATAGGCGGCCATGCTGTTGAATAACAGCCCTAGCATCACCGTGATCCCAACGATGATCACCGAGTTGAACATGTAGCGGCCGAAAGGAGCTCGCGCGAAAACATCTCGATAGTTCTGCAGGCCCAGCTCGCCTTGGGGAACAAAGGCTGTCAAGCCGCTCACATCGCGCAGCACCTGGGTTTCGTTGGTCTTGAACGATGTGATCAGCATGAACACGATGGGGAACATGAAGAAGATCGCCAGAATCGCCATGACGGCGAAGTTGACCAGCCGGCTAAGTCCTTTGCGAGCCAGATAGCCCGCGCCGTGGGTAGCCGTGGCCGTCTCGACCTGGGTGGCATGGGCGCTCATTTAGCTCACCGACCTTTCTTCCCGCAGGAACAAACGCTGCAACAGGGAAATGAAGAGCACGATCAGAAAGAAGACCACCACGATGGCCGAAGCGCGTCCTACCTGTAGCTGGCGGTAGCCGACGTTGACGACATGCAGGATCGTGGTCATGGTGGCATCCTGAGGGCCGCCCCGAGTCATCACGTCGACCTGCACGAACAGCTTGAAGGCCAGAATGGTGGTAGACACCACCACGAAGATGATCGTGTTGCGCAGCGATGGCAGGGTAATGTGGAAGAACTGCTGCACCTTGCCGGCGCCGTCGATCTGGCCGGCCTCATAGAGGAAGTCAGGGATCTCTTGCAGGCCCGCCAGGAAGATCACCATCTGAAAACCCACGCCCTGCCAGATGGACAGCACGATGATGGCGGGAAACGCCAGGATCGTGTCCCCTAACCAGTTGTAGGGTCCCAGGCCAAAGAGGCCGAAGAACGCGTTGATCGTCCCCTGGCCAGGATTGTACAGAAAGGTCCAGATGACAGCCACGACTACCATCGGGACCACCACGGGGATGAAGTAGAGGGAGCGAAAGATGCTCACCCCCTTGATCTTCTGGTTGACCAGGATAGCCAGCAGCAAAGCGAGGCTGGTTTGCACCGGCACCACCACAACCGCGAACAGGAAGTTGTTCAACAGGCCGCGGTGAAAGGTCGTGTCTGTCAACAGCCGCTCATAGTTGCTTAGGCCGATAAAGCGCGTGGGCACCAGGGGATTGCTGATCAGCCGTTGGTTGGTGAAGCTGAAGTAGATGGCGAGCGCAAAGGGAATCACGAGGAATGCTAACAGCAACAGCATAGCAGGGGTCATGAAGCCCCAGGCCAGGAGTTGCTCCTTGAGCCGTCGCATTCTGCTGCCTTGCTGCACGCTATCGACCCGTTGAACAGAGGTTGCTGCGGCCATAGAAGTACCTCCATGCAGGCGAAGACCGCCGAGGTGGGGACCAGAGAGCGGGTTGCCCCGCCCTCTGGCGTGGAGGAGAACCACTTACCCACAACTACTGGATCGGAAATCCGTCGTTGTCCTTGATGTTCTGGTCGATGACCCGCACAGCCTTGTCCAGCTCGGATTTGACATCGGCGCCGTTTCTGATGTTATCCATGGCTTCGGCGAAGGCCGTGGTGATCACCGGATAGGCCGGCGTCACTGGTCGCTCCAGTGCGATGCCGCGCTCAAGCTGCTGCACGAACAGATTCAGGAAACCATCACTGCCGTACATGGTGGACTGCTCCAGCGCAGACTTGCGGGCTGGCACCGCGCCGTTGGCGTTGGTCATGACGAGGATCTGCTCAGGGCTGACGATGTACTGCAAGACCTCCCAGGCAGCATCTGGGTTAGGGCAGTTAGCGGTGATGCCCCAGTTCCAGGAGCCCATGCCCGTCCTGGCGCCGGCGCCGAAGTCGGGCATCGGCAACAGAAGCAGGTTGTCGCCCAGCTCCTCCATGTACTGGTTGGCTGCCCAGTGGCCCGTCCAGCTCAGCGCTGACTTGCCCTCGATGAATTCGGTGTCGCCGGCCGGGTTCACGTTAGCGTAGCCCTTCTGGAACCACTCTTGAAGCGTTGTCATAGCTGCCACCGCCTCAGGGCCGTTGAGCACGCCTTCGGCGCTCTGGTAGTCGGCGCGGTTGATCAGGTCGCCCCCATAGCTCTGAACCAAGGGGGAGAAGCCGTAGGTGAACCATTCGCCGCGGCCGTAGTTCATCTTCAGGTCCAAGGCGTATTCGACCTCAGGGAGCTCCTGCAGCGCGACCAAGGCAGCGTTGAACTCCTCGCCGGTCCATGGATTGTCGATGGTGGGGATGCGCACGCCGGCCGCCTCCAGATAGGCCTTGTTGCCCCAAAGCGAAAGCCCGGAGTCGAACTGGCCCAGGCTGTAGAGCTTGCCATCTTGGAAGGTGCCCTGGTTGATGATGGAGGGCAGGAAATCGTTGCGCATCTCGGCGCTGACGTAGCCGTCCAACGGGACCATGAAGCCGCCCCAGACATAGTTGTAGACGAAGGGGCCGTCGAAGTCCAGCAGGCACGGCAAGTCATTGGCGAAGGCAGCGGCCTGCACCTGGTCGTTGTAGCTGCCCTCGGGCAGCTCGACAGCGTTGACGACGATGTCGCTGCGCTGGGCGGCGAAGCTTTTCAGCGTCTCGTTCAGGGCATCGCGCTCTTCACCGCGGCCCGAATGGAACCACAGGGATACGGCGGCCGGCGCAGCAGCCGGCTCTTCGGCGGCGGATTGTTGGGCCGCCGGCTCGGCGGCCGCTGGCGCTTGCTGGGCGGGGGCAGCCGCTGGGGTCGCAGAACCGCAGGCGGCGAGCGCGAGGATAAGCAGCAGTGAGAGGATAAGCGTTGGCAGAGTTCTCATGTCCTTCTCCTTTTCGGATAGGTAAGTCGCTAGGTGGGTGTCGATCTACCGCGGACTCAGCCTACGAGACCGAGTCCGGTGTACACAAGGGAAATGCACGGCAAAGGTGGCTACTCAGCCATAGGTGCCGGGCACTTGAGTCTACGCTTGCAACGATGCCTGCCGAGCCTATGCAAGCTGCGTATAGGCTGCAAGTGCCCGGCACCTGAGTAGTAACCGGCAAAGTACGAATTGCGATCAGACCAGTAGTGCATCAGGCCATAAACGCCTCCTGTGCAAGCCACAGTTTGTTGCCGGGTTCAAGCCGACTCGCGCTCGATCAGCGGACACGCCATCAGGTGCTGTAAGGGGCTGAGCGCCCTCGCATCATCCGGCTCGCCAATCAAGGCCAGCAGGTGATCCACGGCCCAGCGTCCCATCTCATAGTGGGGCAGCGCCAGGGTAGTGAGAGGCGGGCGAAGCAAGGCGGCGAAGTCGGGCTCGTCGTCGAAGCCGACGATGGCCACGTCTGCGGGGATCGCCAGGCCCAGCTCCTGGAGAGCCTGGTAAGCACCCAGGGCCGTGCGGTCGTTGAAACAAAAGATCGCCTCAGGGGGGTGAGGCAGCGCCATCAGACGTTGTGCGCCGCGAAAGCCGCCGGCAATGTAGGCGCGCTCTTCGACGATCAGCGATTCATCTACAGGAATGTTGTACTCGGCTAAGGCTCGCCGGTAGCCGGCCAGTCGGCCCACAGATGCCGGTTGCACCACGTTATGCTTAATGAAACCAACACGTCGGTAACCCTTGGCAAGCAGATGCGCGGTGGCTGTATACCCGCCCAGTTCCTCGGCTGGAGCTACAGAAGGCAAGGACCGATCCTTGGCGTAACAGTCCAGCAACACGGTCGGCACCTGATGAATGACCTGTGGCGGATGCACCTCACGATGGTACATCGCTGC
Organism: uncultured Anaerolinea sp.; assembly: GCA_964626845.1. Classification (GTDB taxonomy): domain Bacteria; phylum Chloroflexota; class Anaerolineae; order JAAEKA01; family JAAEKA01; genus JAAEKA01. The sequence continues at coordinate 13,070 of CAZVGR010000065.1, read as the reverse complement.
ATAGATGATGCCATCTACCTGACGGCTGAGCAGCGTATCGACAGCCGCCTGCTTTCGACCTTCAACTCGCTCCGTGTTTACCGACAGCAGGAGGAAGCCTTGCTCCCAGGCGCGCTCATGGGCGCCCTGTAACATCTTGCCTGCGAAGGGGGACGTACCAATTTCGTCGGAGACAAAGCCGATGGCGTGGGTGCGCTGGGTGCGCAGGCCGCGGGCCACCACGTTAGGCTGGTAGCCGAGGGCCCCGATGGCATCCAGCACTTTTTGACGTGTGTCTGGACGCACCGCTGGGTCGTCGTTGAGAACCCGGGAGACGGTCTTGAACGAGACTCCGGCCTCAGTGGCCACATCTTTGATTGTTGTCATAGCAGGGGTACCTCACAGGTGAAACGGGTTGGGGCAAGAATGACAACGTTGTCAGTATCATATCATATAGTGACAACGTTGTCAATAGGGAATTTTGACATTTTCGGGGAACAAATCCCCGACCGGCGGAACGCCACTGGCCGGGACAAGATGCCTGGCTCCCCGACTGAGCGAAGATGGTATCCCCGACTGAAGACGAGATGCTTGAGAAAGAGGCGCCCCCTACAACAGGCCCAACGAGCAGGCGCGGGTCACCGCCTCAGTGCGGCGCTGGACTTGCAGTTTGTCGAAGATGGGGCGGTTGTGCCCCTTGACAGTTTCCAGCGTCAGGAACAGCCGCTCCCCCATCTCCTGGTTCGATAGCCCCTGGGCGATGAGCCGCAGCACTGCCAGATCGCGCTCGCTCAGCGGCTGCGGACGTATGGCGGCGGGAGGAAGCGCGCTTCGGCGACCGCCGGAACGCCAGGCTCACGGTCGACCCGCGGGCGCTGGACGACTTCGACGCGCAGTCGGACACACCGTGGGCGCGGGAGAGAAGCGCTGTCAGCCAGCCAACTAGACGTGTTGTCAGGATCGAGCAGACGGTCGACCTAGGACCGGCTCGTCTGGAGCCCTTCGGCGAGCTGCATCTTTCCGAATCTTGGAAACCTCCATCGCCTCGTTGAGTTGCAGCGACAGCAGCCGCTTGTGCGCCTTGGCCGTCACTTCTTCCAGGATGCCCTCCTACCTCCGTAAATCGTCGAAATCGCTGCCCGTGTTCTTGTTCAGGGAATCATCGCAATGCCCCACAGCTTGCCGATGGTGACCACTCACCTAATCCAGCAGAAGCGCGCTTTTTCATCAGCTTCAATCTGGTCGAATTCATGATGATCACTGCTCACCAGTTGGGCGTTCAGTTGCTGTGCTAGTCCTAAAGCCACCGAGTCGGCCAAGGAAATGCGGTACGCAACCTTGAATCCGCCCGCATTCTGCATCAACGGCCGATCCAACGCCTCTACCACGGTGATCGGCAAGCTGTAGATGTCATCCACCAACTGGCCGGCAGTAGCTGTATCACGCTTGAGGCAATCGTAGAACAACTCATACACGTTTACTGCGGCGACGAAACACTGAACCCGCCCCTGCGTAGCAAGCGCCAGCAAATCCTCTACCACTTAATACACCGTAAACAAATTAACTGCGTATCGGTGCCCGGCACTTTGGCAACGATTCGCACATGATCAGAAGCTCGTGCCAAGTGCCGGGCACCTCAACAACTTTGTTTACGACGTACTTAAGCGCCTACCTCATCGTTAAGATAGGCGAAGAGCGCACAGGCATCAAACACGTAGCGTTCGGTTTGCTCGGCATCAGGTGACATGGGGTCAGAGCTCCAGCGACTTCTCGGCTTGCTTGCTGCTGGCGAATTCGTCGGCGCTGCTCAGGAAACCACGGTATTTGCCGCGCAGGCTCCTATTCGGTTGCGAGCGCTTTCTGGAGCGGATCGCTTCGATGTTCAGGATCGTCACGAAGTAGACCTGACCCTCGGAATCCCGAATCGGTTCAAGGGGCCGCAACAGGCCATTCACGTAGGTCGCTTCGATGGTTCTCGGGGATACAACAGTCATGAGTACGCCTCCGACATGAACAGGATCTGCTTGGAAAGCATCTTCGACCTGGATTGTAACATTGGGTATGGAGTGTGTCAACTGACCAAGCGCTCTTTCCCCCTCCGTCATCTCCTCCACTTCGTCTCTTGCATCCAGACGATGGCCTGGAGCGCGTTGTGAGGATGTGTTGTTTCAGAGTCGTGCCGCCCTAGATCAATCCCAGCTCGCGGCCGCGAGCCACGGCCTCGGTGCGCCGCTGCACGCCCAGCTTGTCGAAGATACGCCGGTTGTGCCCCTTGACCGTGTCCAGGGCCACGTAGAGCCGCTCGCCGATCTCGTGGTTGGACAGGCCCTCGGCGATCAACTGGAGCACCTCTAGCTCGCGCTCGCTCAACGGCTCGATCAGCGGTTGGGCAGCGGGCAAGGGCGCTGCGCTGGCGCGTGACGGCTCTGCAGCAAAGCCGTCACGCAGCCTGGTGGTGTAGCCCGGCATCATCCCGCGGGCGGCCGCTCCGACGACGAGCTGTCGCATCGGCGGCCCCTCGTCCAGGAACAGCCGGACGAAGCCAGCCGGCTCGGCTAAGGCCAACGCATCGGCCAGCACGCGCGCTGCCTTGTCTTTCTCCCCACTCGCCTGATGCGCCAGCGCCTGCAAGACCATCGCCTTCAGCCGTTCATCTGCCCACCCCTTGGCCTCAGCCTGCTGCCGCCAGGCTGTCACCGTACCCAGGGCCGAGGCGGCATCGCCCTGCGCCAGTTCGACCCTGGCCTGGTTGAGGGGGATGCGCTCCCTGCGCGCGGCCTCGGACGCAGCCGCCGCCTGGCCCTGGCGCAGCGCCAGCAGCGTTTCCAGGGCAGCCAGTTCAGGCAGTTGCAGGGCGGCAAAGCTGTGCCGGCGGGCCTGCTGCCCGGCGGTTGCCAGCAGCGTGGCCGCGCCGCCCAGGTCGCCCTGCGCCAGCTTCAGGCGCGCCAGGAACAGCTCGCAGGCCACAGCGCGGTCGGTGTGGGGGATCTGCCGCGCCAGATGCAGCGCCTGCTGCCCGTGCTGCTCGGCCGCGGCCAGGTCGTTCCATTGGTAGCTGATGCGCGCCAGCCCCAGATGCGCGCCGCAGGCCACCGGCAGCGGTGGGTCGCCGGCCAGCTCCAGGACGCGGCGGTAGGTCTCGGCCGCCGGCGCCAGGAGGGTGTCCCCCTCCTGAATGCTGGCCAGCCCCAGCGTGGCCATGATCTGGATGATGAAATGCCCCATGGCCTGGCTGGCAGCGATGGCCTCGCTGTAGGCCCGACCGGCCGCAGCGCGATCGCCCCGCAGGTAAAGGCCGTAGCCCAGGCTCCAGGTTACGGCGGTGCGCACGGGCAGATTGCGGGGGTGCAGGTAGTCCAGCGCGCGCTGCGATTGGACCAAGATCGCCTCGCTGTCCTGCTGGGTCACGGCCACGGTAGCGCGGATCGAGGCGATGTGGCCCAGCAGGTCGCGCGTCCTGTCATCCTGTGGGGCGCCGGCGAGAGCGGCCTCAGCCGCTTGCAGCTTCTCCTCCACGCCGGCCACCTGCTGGATGAACAGCAGCGCCGAGGCGTAAGTCACCCACAGGGCAGGGTGCGCGTCCAGCGCCGCGGCCGGCAGCGACGCCAGCCAGTTCAGGATCGGCCGCACGGCGCCGCGGAAGAGCAGCGGCATGCCCCGGCCCTCCAGCAGCCGCTCGGCGCGGTCGATGTCATGGGCTGCGGCGGCGTGCTGGAAGGCCTCCAGCTCCAGATCGTTGGCCTCGAACCAGATGCTGGCCCGGATGTGCAGGCCGGCGACGGCATCAGCCGGCAGTTGCTGGTGCAGCCGCTGGCGCAGCAGCTCGCCGAAGAGGTGGTGGTAGCGATACCAGCGCCGTTCGTCGTCCAGCGGGACGATGAAGAGGTTGGCGCGCTCCAGGGCGGCCAGCGTCTCCTGCCCGGCAGCGGCGGCGTCCTGCATGACAGCATCACACAGCGGGCCGCACAGGCGATCCAGGATGGCAGTGCGCAGCAGGAAATCCTGCACGCCGGCCGGCTTCTGGTGCAGCACCTCCTCCACCAGGTAGTCCAGCACGAAACGGTGGCTGCCGCTGAAGGCCTCGACAAAGCTGGCGGTGTTGGCTCGTCCGTGCAGCGAAAGAGCCGCCAGGTGCAGGCCGGCAATCCAGCCCTCGGTGCGGGCCTCCAGCGCGGTGATCTCATCCTCAGAGAGGTTCAGGCCCATGGCCTCGTTGAGAAACTGGGCGGCTTCGGTGGGGGTGAAGCGCAGGTCAGCCGCGCGCAGCTCGGTCAATTGGCAGCGAGCGCGCAGCCGGGCCAGCGGCAGCGGCGGATCCTCGCGGCTGGCGATCACCAGGTGCATGGGCGGCGGCAGGTAGTCCAGCAAAAACCCAACGGCCTGGTCCACTGCCGGCGCCTCGACCGCATGGTAGTCGTCCAGGACGAGCACGAAGGGGATGGGAGCGACAGCGATGTCGTTGAGCAGCGCGGCCAGCAGCGCCTCTGACGACGGCGGCTGCGGCGCTTGCAGGGCCGCCAATACGCCGTCGCCTACACCCGGCGCCGCGGTCTGCAACGCAGCAACCAGGTAGGTCAGAAAACGCACCGGGTCGCTGTCCCCCTCGTCCAGCGACAGCCAAGCGACCTGAACGTTGGAAGGAAGACTGGCCACCCATGCGCTCAGCAGCGTGGTCTTGCCAAAGCCGGCGGCAGCGGAGATGAGGGTCAGCTTGCCGCCGGCAGTGAGACCCTCGTTCAGCCGTCGGAGCAGGCGCGGGCGCAGGACAACGCGTGGTCGCGACGGCGGAATGTATAGCTTGGTGGCGAGGATAGGCGCGGGCATAAAACAATTATATGACAACCCGCGCTGTCCTGAAAATAGCTGCTCGGGCCGGTCTCCGACCGAGCCCGCTGTTTTCATCCATAGTTGTGCGGTCCAACGCATGGATGTCTCATTAGGAAAGGCTTCCAGGGATGGTTGCGCGGCTGAAGCCGGCACGTCCGGCAGCCTCGGCGCTCGGCTGCGTCTAGCTGCCTGCGCGGCTTTCCTCGCGCAGCACGGCCGCGCGCCCGGCGAAAGCAAACGCGATCAAGATCACGCCGGTCAGCCAGCCGCCCAGGCTGAAGCTCGCCGGCCCGTAGAGCGCCAGCCCCGCACCGGCGACGACCAGCAATGCCGCGAGCACGCCAAACAGCTTCATCCCGTACAAGGTGATGAAGGGCAGATAGTGCGAACCGACAACGATCATCGCCGCCGGGAAGAACCAGGTCTCGCGGTACAGCGTGGCCGCGCCCACCAGCAGAAAGTTGAGCGGCACGGTGAAAGCGACCTGCGGCCCCAGGTCCCACAGCTTGTTCTCAGGACTCACCTTGCCGGGCCGCCCCAGCAGTTTTACGCCCAACTGCGTGAGCGGGAAGATGGCCATGCTGCCGAAAAAGAGCGCGGCCATGCCGACTCCCGGCGCAAGCCAGGCGCCCAGCGCGGCGGCGATTAGCCAGATCAGGCCGGCAACCAGTTGTCCGGCAAATCCGCCCAGGAAGGCGGAGCGCATCTCGCGTTGAGCTGCGAGGATGTTCATGGAGTCTCTCCTTTTCGCTTGATTCTGCGCCATGCCGAGCGCCAGCCGATGACGAGATGCCCGCGGCCGTTGGTCGGGTCGTCGAACACCTGCGGCTCGAAGCCGGCACAGGTCGTGTCGGGGTCTTTCTCGAAGTTGACCAGCAGCAGCCGCGCTATCGGGTCGACGTCGATGTGAAATGGATTGACTATCTGTGCGGAGTTCATTGCGCTGCCGCCCATTGAGCCAGGGCGCGAAAGACCGCGATGGTCTCATGTTCTCTGCCAGCAAAATCCTGGTCTGCGCTGGTCTTGGCGATCACAACGCCGTATCCGGGATGCACGTAGACGTACTGGCCCCAGATGCCGATGGCAGCAAAGTCGCCTTCGGGATTCTCCGGGATCCACCATTGATAGCCATAGCCAAAGGTCGAGTCGCTGGGCTGCAAATGCGCCTCTTGGGGGTTCACGGAGCGGGCAACCCATGCTGCGGGTATGATCTGTTGGCCATCCCGTTGCCCCTCGTTCAAATAGAGCCGGCCAAAGCGCAGATAATCTCGCAAAGAGGCCGAGAGAAATCCATAGGCCAGGGTGTGGCCGTGCCGATCGGCGCCCCAGTAGGCAGGATACTCCATGCCGGCGGGCTGCCAGATGGTTTGTTCCAAGAACTGAGCCGGCGTCTTGCCGGTAGCGCCCTGCAGGACCAGTCCCAAGACCAGGGTGTCGCTGCTGCTATACTGATGGGTCACTCCTGGCTTCTGGATCACTCTTGCATCCTTTACGAGATCGGGCACGCTCGTTCCGAAGACAAAAACCCGCATCGGCAGCATGTTGACGTCGGAGCGCGGATTGGCGTAATCTTCGCCGAAATCCATGCCCGAAGACATGGTCAACAGATGATGCAGCGGGATCGGGCCGTACCCGCTGCCGGCCAGCGCTGGCACATAGCTTTCCACAGGATCCCATTCCGATGCGATATCCCCCTGCTCGATGGCAATCCCTACCAGCGCCGAGACGAATGACTTGGCGACGGAGAAGGAGGTGGGCAGGGAGTTGGCTGCATAGCCGCTGAAGTAGGCTTCATGTAACAGCTCCCCATCCCTGGCGACCGCAAGGCCGGTGGTCGAGCTTTCTTTCAGAAACGTATCGATGCGGCGCTGTTGGTCGTCGAAGGTGTATAACTCCGGCAAGGGTTGGTGGTTGGCCTCGAAGGCCCAGACCGAATCTCCACGATTGACGGGCTCCGATGGAAATATCGCGTGGAAACGGCGGAAGTTCTCCACTCTGGTCTCGGCGTTGAACAGCGTCAGCATCGTCCAGGCATCGCTGTTGCGCAGAGAGAGGAATCCCAGGATTCCCAGAATAGCGAGCGAACCAAGGAGTATGGAGACAAACGATACAGGTTTTTTCCAGGAAGGTTTCATCGCACACCTGCGGTCAATTGCGTTTCTACAGGGCGGCCAACATGCCCCCACTATAAAGGATAACTCTCCGGCGCACAACGGCAGCCCGGAGAGTCATCGCATGGGTCGAGGCGGTAGAACGCGACCTGGTCAAGTGGGTAGGTGCATCCAGCGGCGTCCTGATCGTTACGAGAAGCTTTCTGCAGCAGACTCGTGATCTCGTATGAATTGCATGACCTCGGCATGGGTGGGGCTGTTCAGCACGCCGGGGAAGCTGGCGCACACCATGCCCGCTACGGCCGCAGCGTACTGGATGGTTTGATCGTCGTCCCACTGCTGCAACATGCCGTAGATGACGCCAGAGCGAAACGAATCCCCGGCGCCGGCGCTGTCGATCACCTTGACCGGGTACGGCTTGAACTGCCTGATGGGCGACTCTTGCCGGCCATACAAGACGGCGTCATCGCCTACCGTAAAGACGACCAACCCTTGCGCGCGCCGCTGGTATTCGGCAAACAGGTCCAGCAACTCCGCCTGGGGATAGGCGTGACTGCGATACTCCCCGGAGATAATGACCGCCGCGGCCGCGCTGGACAATGGCGTGTCGTAGGGGCAATCAATGGAGACAAAGGGAACGCCCAACTCGACGGCGTAGGCGCCGACCAGCGCGCTTTCGGCCTGGAACGGCGGGTCCACACAGATAATCCGCGCCTTTGCCAGGTCGGCTTTCTGGGGGACGTTCCACTTGCGTGTCGTGGACAGCAGATCGACGTAGTTGCCAAAGATGGTCCGGCTGCGCTCGTCCGAAAAGACAATCTCCCGCACCCCGGCAAAGCCTGGCTTGACCGTCAAGCGCTGGGTGTCGATCCCGTAGCTGCGGATGGTCGCCAGCAGACGCTCGCCGGCCGGCGTGTCGCCGATCCAGTTGCCGTCGAGTTGCACGCTGACACCCAGGCGGCTCAGCACAATGGCGGAGTTCAGAGCTTCGCCGCCGGTCATAAAGTGGCTCTCGGCGATCTCCGCGTAGGCGTCAGGTGTGGGGAACGGCATGTTCAGCAGATGCAGCTCGCTCGCCGCGATGACGCCGTAGGCATACACATCGAGGTCTTTCATCGCGCTGTTTCCTTTCTGGGCACAAACCGCAGCAAAACCACCGCTGCCACTGCATACAACACCGAAATCACGGCGAAAAAGTAGACATCTCCCACGTAGAGGCGCAGGGAAAGATTGAAGCAGAAGTGAACCCAGAACGCAATCAGCAGGTTGTCACAGCGCCGCATGAAGACGCCCATGATCAGCGTCAAGGCCGTCAGCACGACGATGTTGGCGACGATGAAGATCAGCGCATCCGCACCTGCATAGTCTGAGGCCACAAACCACAGCGGCGCGTGCCAGAAGGCCCAGACCAGGCCCAGAACGACGTTGCCTTTCAGAAAGCCATAGCGTCCTTCCAGTTCGGGGCGCAGGTACCCTCGCCAGCCCGACTCTTCGCCGCTCGGCCCCTGCAAGGCCGTCAGCAGCAGCGTAAAGACCAGCGCATAGGGCAGCGCCACATGCATGGTGGGCGGCGTGTTTTCCACCGCCGATAGCAGCCACACCGCGCCCAGAAAGACGCCGAAAACCAGCACCGGTATCCCGATCAGCAACGGGATGTCGAGCCTGGCTTGAAAGGCCCGCTTGTAGAACCCCCCGATCGTCAAGCCTGGCTTCAGCTTGCTCAGCATCAGCAGGAGCACAATGGTGGGCGACCAACTGCCCAGAATGGTAATCCCGGTCATGACGGCTGGCGGCGCATCGAACACCATGGCGGCCAGACCGCCCAACACCAGGATGATGACCCAGAAGGCCAGGTAGGCGGAGATCGTGTACTGCCAAACCACATCGAGCTTTTTCATCATGTTCTCCTTTTGATCATATCGGGGCATCCCCATTTCAGAATTGCATCTCGTTTAGCCAAGCCGTGAGATTGTCCTCACGCGCTTTCAGATCATCGGTGGTTTCATCGTACACGCCGGGACGGTGCTCGCCGGCGATCTTGCCGTCGTAGATGAACAGCACCCGCTCGGTTTTTGCCGCCACCCTGACATCGTGCGTGACCAGCAGGATCGTCGTGCCGCTGCGGTGAATGTCTGCCAGCAGCGCCATGATCTCGTTGGCTGCGGTCGAGTTCAGAGCGCCGGTCGGTTCGTCTCCAAAGATAATCTGCGGGTCGCTCATCAGCGCGCGGCAGATGCCCACGCGCTGAAGCTGCCCGCCGGACGCCTGGGTGATGTCACGCATTGCCAGCCCGGCGATGCCGGTCTTCTCCATCAGCATCTGCGCTTTTGCAGTGACTTCCGTCCTGCTGCTCTTGCCATTGCGCACGGAGGGCAGGATGATGTTGTCCAGGATGTTGAGGTTTTTCAGCAGGGTGGGCTGCTGGAAGACAAAGCCCATCTTCGTGCGGCGCATGTCAGCCAGCGCGTTGTCGTTGAGCTGCGCCAGTTCCACGCCGTCGAAGCGGACGCTGCCGCTGTCCACCGCATCCATGCCGCTCAGCGCAAAGAGCAGCGTTGACTTCCCCGAACCCGACGGCCCCATCACAGCCACGAACTCACCTGCGTTGATCGCCACCGAAACGCCGTCGAGCACATTGCGCTTTTCGGCGCCTTCGCCAAAGGACTTGACGATGGTTTCGCCGACAATGATCTGTTTCATGATTTACTCCTTGATGTTTTCCGAGATCTTGATCTGGCCGGCGTCCAGCGTGCCGGCGATGGTGGCGGCGAGCGTCACAGCCGCCAGCAGCAGCGGGCTGAACAGATAGGCAAACCAGGGATTGACGACGAACTCGAACGAGGCGGCGCCAAAGGCGGCGATCACCGCTCCCGCCAGCCTCTCGCCCAGCGTGTTCGCCAGCAGCGTGCCGAGCAGGATGCCCACGACCAGGACAAACGCTGCTCGCGCCACGTACTGCGTCTTGATGTCGGCGTTGGTAAAGCCGAACGCCTTCATCACCGCAATGGCGTATCGGTCCTTGGCCACCAGCATCCGCATGAACAACAGGGTGATCAGCAGGGCGATGGTCAGCGCCACGCCGACCGCAGCGTAGGCAGCCCTGCCGATGCTGTTCATAGTCGAGCCGTAGGTCTGCGCGATCACCTCGTCGATGTCCGAGACCTTGGCGAATGCGAACTGGCCCGCATACCCCGCGATCTTGGCGTCCAGCCGCGCCGCATCCACCAGCTCGGCGCTGATTACGCTCCACATGATGTCGGCTGAACTGTCGCTGAAGACAGCTTTGGCGGTCTTGCCGCCGTTGGTCACGTCGGAGTAGAGGCCAGACACAGTGAGGGCCTGCTCCTGGCCTGCGATGATCAACGGCAGGACATCGCCCACCTGCTTGCCCAGATCGCTGGCTTGCATCACCGACAGCGCAATTTCGTTCTCGGTAACGGGCGCGCGGCCGGCAGCATAGGCCAGGGGGAAGACCGCATGGTCGCCCAGCTCCACCTTGATCCGTGCCTCTGAGCCGTCATCCAGCCGCGCGCTGTAGGTTTGGGTGGTCAGCACAACGTATCTGGCGATGTCGGCGTCACGCTCCAGGGCGGCGGCGATGGCAGCGCTCTTTTCGGCAATGTGGTCGGTCTGCTGAACGTCGAGGCGCAGGTCGCTCTTGCCGACGCCCATGTAGGTGATGAAGCTCTCCGCCGCGATGGTGTTGTACAGGTTCTGCGGCACGATGATGATGAACGCCGCCAGGACCAGCACGGCCAGCATGGTGGCGTAGAGCTTCTTGCGGGCCAGCACATCTTTCAGCCCGAGAAATACATTGGTGCTCAACAGCTTGTTCATGCTCAAATGGAACCGTTTGCCGCCGCTAGATTTCTCCTGGGCAAACCCGAAGCGGATCGCCTCCGCCGGGGGGATCTTGCGGAAACGTCCCAGCACGCCGTTGACATACGCCATGATCGCCAGGAAGACCAGCAGCACGCTGCCGATGCCCAACAGGGGGGCCAGGGAGGCGTTGGCGCTTTCACCCATGAACAGCCGGATGTTGGCGAGCAGCGCATCCCGCAAGACCAGCGACAGCGCAAAGCCGAGCAGGCTGCCCGCCGCCGCCATCGCGGCGTACTTTGCCAGGTAGATTTTCTTGATGTCAGCCACGCGTAAACCGATGGCTTTCATCACGCCGATCTCGCGGTAGTCATCCTCGATCTTCGCCAGCAGCGTGAAGCGGATGCACAGGAACGCAACGGCCACGACCAGGAGGCTGACCAGGAGAATGACGGCGATCATCAGCCCGTCGGAGAGGCCGTTCAGCATCCTGAACAGCGGGTAGGTGATGGTCGGGCCGTTGGCTTCCAGGCCGGCAGCGGTGTAGGCCGTCTCGAACGCGCCCAGCGCGGCCAGGTCGTGCAGCCTGAACTCGATCAGGTATTCCACGCTGCCGAAATCCTTGAGCGCCGCCAAGTCGTCGTGGCTCACCAAAAACCGCTTGGATGAGGAGAGCAGCGAGTTCATCTGCGAATCGCGGTGAAATCCCGCCACGGTGAAGGGCTGGCCGGCCACCATGACCCTATCGCCGGCGTGGGTCGTGCCATCCTGCAGGTAGTTGACGGGCACGTACAGCTCCCCAGCGGCTGGCTGGATGATCTTCCCGTCCAGGTCGAGCAAGAAGTCGAACTGCTCGCTCTGCACCGCGAAGCCGTTGTCCTGGACGCTGCCCGCCAGCGAGCCGCCGCTGAACACGATCTGCGCGCCGTCCATGTTGAGGAACTCCAGTACCTGGAAGTCGGCGACGGCTTCCTGCTGCTCTGCAAAAGCCGCCAGCCGTCCCATGTCCAGTGCGCCGGCGTGCATCTGCATGAAATGCGGCGTCTGCGCCCGTGTCATCAACGTGTCGATCGCGCCCGTCAGGTTGACGACCAGAATGGCCGCCAGCGACACCAGCAAGGCCGCAGCGGCAACAAAGAGCATGGTCGTCAGCGTGATCGCCTTGCTCTTCGCCATATCGTTGCGAATGATCCTGTAGTACATCCGTCACCTCAGTCTTCTGCTTTTGCGCCAGCCTGGTCTTGGCCCAGTTGTCGGAACGACGTCAGGCTCAGCCCCAGGTCCAAAATGCGGGAGAGAACGCCGCTCAAGGCCGCCTGATCCACAATCGGTCCCTGCAGGATGGTTTCACCAGCAAGGGTGTGTTCCGCCGTGAACTCTTCGAACCAGATCAGCGTGTTTGGGCCCAGATGACCCTTCAACCGGATCTCGTAAGCTGAGGCGTTGCCTTGTGTTTTCATAGCTCGACTATACAGGAAACGCTCCCCCTTTGGAACCCACCAACGTGGGATTCCAAATAGAAAAACCGCCTAACACTTTGGTGTTAGGCGGCTCGTTTTCTCTTGCAGTCGGGGTCTCAGACCAGTCCCAGCCTGCGCGCTTCGATGATGGCTTGCGCACGGCGGCTGACGCCCAGCTTGCCGTAGAGGTTGTTGGCGTGGCGCTTGACGGTGTTGAGCGCCAGGAAAAGTTCGTCGGCGATCTCCTGGTTGGACTTGCCTGCACAGATCAGCCGCAGCACGTCAAGTTCACGTTCACTCAGCGGTTCGATCAGCGGCTGCACGAGGGGTGACTTGCTCGCCAACCCCGCCCTGGTCTGCGCAATATCACGCTCCAGGAAACGATTGTGAATGACCGCGGCGATCTGCTCTGCCTGGCGCACATCCTCTTGCGCCTGGGCCGGTTTGCTCTGCGCGTGGTGCAGACGCGCCGCGATCAGATAGCCCTGCGCCAGGTAGTACTCGTGGCCGCTGCGGCGGGCAGTGTCAAGGCCCTGATGCAGCAGGCTCTCGGCTTCATCCCATGACTTCTTGGCGCGCAACACATCAGCCAGCGCCAGTTGGACCAAACAGAAGGCCGGATAGTCGGCGTAGGCGGGTTGTTCGGCCAGCGCCAGCTCACGCCGGCAGATCATCTCCGCCTGTTCGATGCGACCTTGCGCCAGGTTGATCTTTGCCCACTCGAAGGTGGCGTGCGCCAGGGAGAAGAAGTTGCCGCAGGCGCGCGCATGTGTACTGACACGGCTCAGGTAGGCATCGGCCCGCTCGAAATCGTCGAGCGCCACATAGTTGTAGCCTTGCTGCGAATAGCACGCCGTGTAGCCCATGTCGGCAA
>CAZVGR010000064.1:0-29962 GCA_964626845.1 uncultured Anaerolinea sp. | reverse complement strand
CCCTTCGTGTTTTCGCGCTTCGTGCCTTCGCGCCCCTTCGTGCGTTCGTGGTCCAGACGCTGTTGCATGGGGCGTTTCGGGGGGAGGGGTAGTTTGGACCACGAACGCGCGAAGGTTTGGACCACGAACACGCGAATATGGCGAAGGCACGAAGCACGAAGATCGCGAAGAGTCGTCGCTCATGCGGAGCGCGTCGCCTTATCACATTCTCATCTCGTCGCCGCAACAGCCGTCCATGCGGGGCGCGTGCCCTTCGTGTTTTCGCGCTTCGTGCCTTCGCGCCCCTTCGTGCGTTCGTGGTCCACACCTTCGTGTGTTCGTGATCCAAACCCCTCACCACGACTGACAACGAGGAGAAGCCATTGGACATAGAAACCCTCCAGACAGCCATTCGCTCTCACTGGTCGACTGCGCCAAGCGAGAAGGCCAAACGCTACGTCGGGCAGTTCTACGAAGCCACACGCATCGGATCGAAAATCGTTGCCAAGGTGGAAGGCAACCACGGCGCCTACGTTGTGTCTATCGATGCCGGCTCAGGTCGTGTGTCGTCTGCATGTAGCTGCTATATCGGCAAGGGCGGCTTTTGTCACCACTGCGAGGCGCTGGCCCACACCTTCCTTCGGAACCCAGACGCGTTCCAGGAAATCCAGCCAACTGCGCGGGAGGCAATCCGTAACCTGGCCGATGTTCAGGCCTATCTGCAAGGCGTGACCCTGGAAACACTCCTGGCCGAACTCAAGGCCAACGGCATCACGCAGACCGCCTTTGCTGCCAGCATCGGCATGAGCACACGGCATTTGTCAGCCGTTAAATCGGGCGAGCTGCGTAACCACTTCTTCAATGAACTGGGCGCGACCAAGCTGGCCTGTCTTTGGGTGTTGGAGCATGTCAAGCAGAAGTGAACTGAACAGCCAGCCAGTCTGATCAAAGGAGATATCATGCCAAAATCACAATACCAGTGGGTCTACTCCCCCCGGAAGCCGGCGCCGCCCAAGGTACCGGAAGCGCTCAAGCGCCAAGTAGAAGCCGAGGCCAACGCGCTGGTCGAGACCGTGCTGCGGCCCAAGCACATCCAGCCGCCGCCGGAAGATCCGCAGTTCAACTACCTGGTGGACCTCTCCACCAAGTGGTTCCGCAGCTACTTCTACTTCATCTCCCGCCGGGCGGTGCCAGGCCCCAATGCCCTGATGCCGTTCTTCGACCACAAATTCGCGCGCCTGGAGTACATCGGCGGCGATCGTTTCAACCTGGCAGCCATGCGCCACAATGGGGAGTGGATCGAGATCTTCCCCGATTTATCGCTGGACGAATGCCTGGCCGCGGTGCGCGATGACCCCTGGTTTGAGCCGTGAGGGATCCGTCAGCTTGAACCGCGCTCAACTCAATACACCCACGGGATGAGCTTCTTCACCCGCTTTTGGTAATCCGCATAGTCCGGATACGCCTCCCGCAGCCACCGCTCCTCCCGCCGCGACTTGAGATCGAAAAAGATGAACAGCAGCACGGCCAGGCCGATACCCAGCAGGTTAGCCCGGAACAGCGCCCAGCCCAGCGTGCCGAAGATCAGGCCGGCGTAGATGGGGTGGCGCACGAAGCGGTACGGGCCGTGCGTCACCAGCTCGCCTCCCTCGATGGGCTTCGGAAACGGGGTCAGGTTGCGGCCCAGCGCCAACATGCCCCAGGTGCCGAACAGGCCGCCGGCGGCCAGGATGGCCAGCCCGACCCATTTCAGCCAGGGCGGGCAGGCAAAGCAAGTCGATTGCGGCGCGAAGAAGATCACCGCAAACAACACCATCTGCAACAGGAACCAGACCTCGCCGCGCTTGCCCATAGAAACACCTCGTTTCACTTCAGCCGAAGATTTCGGAAGTCGCCGCCTCAAGGACAGCGATGATCATGTGCCCGAAACTACGTCGTTGCGCGTGCTACGGCGACTTCTGAAATCTCTTCAGCGCACGAACCGCCCCAGCCAGCCGTTGGCCAGGTCCGGCGGGCGGCGGAAATCGTCGCGGTGTTTGATCACGAACACGGCCGTATTGACCAGCCACACGGCCAGCAGAACCGGGTCGCGGTCGAAGAGCAGCAGGTAGACCAGCAGCGTGGCCATGCCGGCGGTCACGGCCCAGCCTTCGACCCGCAGCGTCTTGAGCCAGACCAGGAAGGCCAGCCCCAGCACCACCGGCGCCTGCCAGGGGGCCAGGCCGGTCCAGATGCCGAAGGTGACGGCCAGCGCCTTGCCGCCGTTGAAGTTCAGGAAGGGGGTGTAGGCGTGGCCCAGCACTGGCGCGATGCCCACGGCGGCCAGCGGCCAGCCGCTCACGCCGCCCCAGAAATGGGCCAGCGCCACCGGGATCAGCCCTTTGAACCCGTCGGCCAGGATGGCGGTGATGCCCCACCACTTGCCGCCAGCCTTCCAGACGTTGGCCCCGCCGGGGTTGCCATCGCCGTAGTTGCGGATGTCCACGCGCAGGAAGACCCTGCCGATCCAGTAGCTGAGCGGCAGGGAACCACACAAGAAGGCGAAGGCGATCCAGAGCAGGTCGGTCATGGGGTGTCTCTGTGGAGTCGTGAAGAAATGACTTTTCTCGGAAGAAAAGTCATTTCTGGCGCCGCGCTGCCAGCGACTGCCGCATTTGGGCGAAGCGCACGTGGCTTTCCCTGGCCAGCAGCAGCGTGATGCCCAGCGTCAGCAGGACGTTGGTGATGAAGAAGAAGATCACCTCTTCGATGGGCAGCACGCCCAGGATCAGCCAGTGCAGCGACTGGGCCGGGTTGATCTCCCACGTGCCGGAGTCGATGGCCAGGAAGTCGGCCACGCTCAGATAGAGGGTCAGGCCGCCAATAGAGAGCAGCACCAGCCGGCCGTAGCGGCGCAGGATGTCGCCGCCGAAGCCCCATTGCAGCATGATGGGCGGCAAGGCCCAGGCCAGCAGGATCGACAGGTAGACGCCGGGCTGCCAGCCGGACAACAGCACGGCCACGCTGATGATCCACAGCACACCCAACGCCAGCACCGGCGCAACACGCCAGCGCCGCTCCAGCGGCGCCGGCGGATCGTCAAAGCGCAGCCGGCGCAGCAGGAAAGCCAACCACAGGCCGGCCAGAATGCTCTGCAAAACGAAGAAGGTGTACTCCTCGATGGGCACGTAACCCAGCACAATGCCGGTGACCAGGTTCTCATCGTAGTACCAGACGCCCGTGGCCACCAGGTAGTTGTCCCAGGGCGTGGTGTAGACCACGGCTATGACCACGTGTAGCAGCACCGCGGCCCAGAAGGGAAAGCTGCGGAAGTTCTCCGGGAAATGCCGGCCGCGGCGGTGATCCAGATAAGCGATAGTCCCAAAGATCAGGATGGGAATGACGAGAAAGCGAAGGAGAAAGCCAAAGTATGTCATGGGTTCGAAATGTGAGATGTGATGCGTAACGAGTAATGCCTAACTCGTAACTCGGAAAGCCTTCCCATATACGCGCCGGGTGTCACTACTCAGGTGCCGGGCACTTGCAGCCCAGGCTCGGCTGAATTCGGCTCGGCAGACTTCGTAATTAGGCGCAAAGTCAAGTGCCCGGCACCTATGGCTGAGTAGTAACCTCCGGGTTACGCAGTACGGGTTACGAATTACACCCGTCGTCCTTTCCAACGAATGCCGCGGCCGATCAGCCGGTTGAGCAGGCCCCAGAGCGCGGCGGCCTGCACGAAGAGTGCGCCCAAGGGGACAGCAATAGCCCAGAGCGCGCTGCCGAAGCGGCTGGCCCAGGGGATCATCGGTATGGTAGCTGCGCCCCAGGTGGCGGGCAGCCAGCGGCGGTCTAGCTTGCCGGTGAAGACGCCGAACAAGGCCACCAAGGGAGTCATCAGAGCGGTGATGAACAGCGCGGTCCAAAAGGCGCGCATACCTTCCCAGCGCAGCGAATCTGCGCCCAGCCGGTTCATGCCGTTCCAGAGCTGGCGCGTGTTGTCGTACATGCGCACCGAAGCCGCGTCCTCGCCCAGCAGGATCGGCGTGCGGTAGCCCAGGCGCCGCAGATGGCTGCCCAGCGCCACGTCTTCCAGCGCCTCGGCCCGCACGGCCGCGAAGCCGCCGCTTTCCCAGTACACATCGCGCTGCAAGAGCACATACTGGCCGTTGAACAGCCGGTCTTGTGGCCGCACACCGGCAAACAGGCCGGCATAGGCCGCGGTCAGGGCCAGCCGGTCCAGCCAGCCTTTGCTCTCCTGGCGCAGGAAGAGGCTCAGGCCGTCGAGCTGGCGCTGCACGGCGTAGGCCACGCCGCGCGCGGCGCTATCGGGCCGGTGCAGTGTGTCGGCGTCGGTGAACAGCAGCCATTCGCCGGTCGCGGCCTGCGCGCCCTGATGGCAGGCGTGCGGCTTGCCCTTCCAGCCGGCCGGCAGATGGTCGATGCGCACCACCCGCGCGCCGTGGGCCGCGGCGATCTGGCCCGTCCGGTCGGTCGAGCTGTCGTCGACCACGATCAGCTCCAGCGGGCCGGGATAGCGCAGCGCCTGCAGGCTGGGCAGCAGGCGCGACAGGTTACGGGCCTCGTTGCGCGCCGGGATGATGATCGACAGCGACGGCAGGGACACGGAGCCGGCGCTGGGATCGAGCCGCGGCATGGCCTGGTAGGTCCGCTCGGCCCAGACGCTGAGGGGCAGGGAGACGAAGGCCAGCACGGCGTTGCGCCGCCAATCATGGCTGTTGGACATAGAGTTGCTCACTACCCGGTGTTGCCCGGCACTGATGCGAAGATCCGCGCATGATGATAAGCTTCGATTAAGTGCCGGGCAACTCAACACGGCGGCGGATGCGCATCTTGACGCCCGGCCGCGGCTCCAGGGTGGCGCCCATGTAGGGCTTGATCTCGTCGCCGTTCAGCAGCTTGAACTCGAAGGTCTGCAGCAGGCGGGCCAGCACTACCTTGGACTCGACCTGGGCGAAGGCTGCGCCGATGCAGTTGCGCGGGCCGCCGCCGAAGGGCACATACGTAAAGGGCGGCTGCTTCTGCTCGCTGTGGCGGTCAAAGCGCGCCGGGCAGAACTGCTCCGGATTTTCCCAGTAGCGCTGGTCGCGGTGCGACAGGTAGATGGAGTACATGATACGCGTGCCTTCGGGCACGTGGTAGCCCTGGACCTCCATGTCGCAGCCGGCGCGGCGCTGGCCCACGTGGATCGGCGGGTAGAGCCGCAGCGCCTCCTTGATCACCAGGTCGGTGTAGGTGAGCTGCTGCACCTGCTCTGGGCTGGGCGGCTCCTGCTGGCGGCCGATCACCTGATCGACCTCTGCCTGCATCCTGGCCATCGCTTCGGGGTGCATACCCAGCAAGTAAAAAACCCAGGCCAGCAGCGCGGTGCTGGTGTCATGGCCGGCAATGAGCATGGTCAGCAACTGGTCGCGGATCAGGTCGTCGTCCATGTCCGAGTTGGCCACGAGCTGGCCCAGCAGATCGCTGTCCCCCGGCTCCAGGCCAAACTGTTCCAGCTCGGCCCGCCGTTGACGAATCAACTCGAACAGGTAGTCGTTCATCACCTGCTGGGCATGGCGATATTTGGGGCGCGGCATGCCCGCCCAGAAAATCCACAGGCCAGGCGAGATGTACTCCAGCAGGTCCATGATCGGCTCCCAGAGCCGCTCCATGTCGGGCATGAAATCCACGTCGAACAGCGCGCCGAAGATGATCAGCAGCGCTACTTTGCGCATCTCCACCAGCATGTCACGCTCGTCGTCGTCGCGCCAGGTATGGGCCACGTCGTCGGTGTAGCGCCAAAAGAGGGGGATGTGTGGGATGACGTTGCGCCGCTGCAAGGGTGGGTCCATCCAGCCGCGCACCTCGTCGTGGAACTCGCCGTCGATCACCAGCACGCCCTGGCGCAGCAGCTTGCAGACCGGGTCGTTCTCCGGCCGCCACAGGAAGTCTTTGCGCTCGGTGACCAAGATCTGGCGGTTGGAGTCAGGGCCAATGAAGACGGCCGGCTGAAAGCGCGGCAGGGTGATGCGAAAGGCCGAGCCGACATACTTGTTCATCATCGCCAGCGCGGTGAGCAGAGAGCGGTCCTTGAGCACCGCAGTCAGGATGTTGAGGCCGTTATCGGGGCCGGCTGTGGGCAGGGGAAGAGGTTTGTCTGTCATGAGTCGCTTTTCTTGTGGGCGAGCCGTTGGTGCAGGCAAGGCGGCGCTAACGGCGGCAATTGACAATCAGTGCGATTTTACACGAGGTCGCGCGATTTTGCCAGCCTCGCCAGCGATCACGCAAATGCGGTAGAATAATCCGCTGGATTGTTGGCGCGCTGCGGCGTTGCCAGGCCATTGACAGCCGGGCCAACTGCTGGTAAAGTATGGCCAGAACAACGCTTCAGCCGCAGCGGGGCTGGGCTAAACCCCTCGACAGCGCTTTCTTCAGGAGATCAACATGACCCGACAGCCGGCCAAACGCACACCTCGAAACATCGACCAGGAGAGCAACGTGGTTGTGCAGCAGATCTCTCCCTACCTGGGGCCGGATGAGCCGCTGAGCGCGATCGACCTGGAAACGGAAACCCCGGCAGAGTCAAGCCTTCCGGCCGAGGAGACTGTGGCAGCTCCCAGCCCCGCAACTGAGGAAACAGCAGAGGTTGCCGCGCTGGCGGCGCCGGAGGAAACAGCAGAAGCTGCCATGCTGGCGGCGCCGGAGGAGGCCGAGGCGGCGGTCGAGCAGTCCGCTCTGCCTGCGGCGTCGGCCGGCGCGGCTCCTGGCTTCTTCGTGCCGCGCGCTGTGGCGCCACAGCCGGTGCCAGAGCTGTGCAGCCTGGACGACCCAGCGCTGTACTTCAACCAGGAGTTGAGCTGGCTGGATTTCAACTGGCGCGTGCTGTGGCTGGCGCTGGATGAGCGCACGCCGCTGCTGGAACGGGTGCGCTTTGCGGCCATCACTGCCAGCAACCTGGATGAGTTCTACCAGAAGCGCGTCGGCGGCCTCAAGCGCCAGCGGGCGGCCGGCGTGCGCAAGCTGACCCCCGACGGCCGCACCCCCGCCGAGCAGCTCGATCTGATCCGCGACGCCGCCGGGCTGATGCATCGAACCATGACCGCCACCTGGGAGCAGCAGCTCAAGCCGGCGCTGGCCGAGCAGGCCAACGTGGTCATCTCCAATTACGACGACCTCAACATCGAGCAGCGCTATATGCTGCGTGAGTACTTTCAGACGCACTTCTACCCCGTCCTGACGCCGCTGACGGTCGATCCGGGCCATCCCTTCCCCTTCATCTCCAATCTGAGCCTGTCGCTGGCGGTGCTGTTGCGCCACCCCCAGTGGAAAACCACCCATTTTGCCCGCCTCAAGGTGCCCATGAACCGCGGCCGCTGGCTGCGTCTGCCGGCCACGCCGGGCGACGACCGGCTCTACTTCCTGCCGGTGGAGCAGTTGATTATCCATAACGTCAGCGAGCTGTTTCGGGGCATGGACTTACTCAGCGTCCACCCTTTCCGCATCACTCGCAACGCCGACGTGCGGCGGGACGAGGAAGAGGCGGAGGACTTGCTGGCCGCGATTTCTGCCGAGCTGCGCGAGCGGCGCTTTGCTGGCGTCGTGCGCATGGAAGTCGCCAAGGAGATGCCCGACTATGTGCGCAACCTGTTGATGCGCGAGATGGAGCTGACGCCGGCCCAAATTGTGGAGGTGGATGGGCTGCTCGACCTGACCGGCTGCTTCCAGATCGCTGACCTGGACCTGGCTAAGCTGCGCTATAAGTCGTGGGAGCCGGTGATCCCCACCCGCCTTGCCCAAGAGGGTCAGACCAAGGACACCCAGAGCTTATTCGCCATTATTCGTCAGGGCGACCTGATGGTGCATCACCCCTACGAGTCCTTCGCAGCCAGCACACAGCGCTTCATCGAGGAAGCCGCAGCCGACCCCGGCGTGGTGGCCATCAAACAAACGCTCTACCGCACCTCCGACGAGTCGCCCATCGTGGCGGCGCTGATGCGCGCGGCTGAGCGAGGCAAACAGGTGGCGGTGCTAGTGGAGGTCAAAGCGCGCTTCGATGAGGCCAACAACATCGAGTGGGCCCAACGGCTGGAGAATGTGGGCGTCCATGTGACTTACGGTGTGGTGGGACTGAAAACCCACAGCAAAGCCACGCTGGTGGTGCGCCAGGAGCCGGGCGGCCTGCGCAGCTACTGCCATATCGGCACCGGCAACTATCACCCCAAGACCGCGCGGCTGTACACCGACTTGGGGCTGTTCACCTGCTCCCCCGATCTGACCTATGACATCGTCAATTTGTTTCATTCGTTGACCGGCTATTCCCCCGACCAGCGCTATCGACGGGCGCTTGTGGCCCCGCGCGCCATGCGCAACACGTTTGTGCGCCTGATCCAGCAGGAGATCGACTACCAGCAGCGCCACGGCAATGGCCGCATCATCGCCAAGATGAACGCCCTGGACGATGTACCGCTGATTCAGGAGCTCTATCGAGCCTCTCAGGCGGGGGTGCAGATCGATCTGATCATCCGCGGCCATTCCCGCCTGCGGCCAGGGCTGCCCGGCATCAGCGAGAACATTCGCGTGATCAGCATCCTGGGCCGCTTCCTGGAACACGACCGCATCTTCTATTTCCACAACAACGGCGCGCCGCACACCTTCATCGGCAGCGCGGATTGGCGGGGGCGCAACCTGGACGAGCGCGTCGAGTTGATCGTGCCGGTAGACGACCCAGCGCTTCAGCAGCAACTGATCGGCATCCTGCACGAAGCGCTGGCTGACAATCGGCTGGCATGGGACCTGCACAGCGACGGAAGCTATGTGCTGCGCTGGCCGGGGCGCGACGAGCAGGTGCGCAACTTCCATGAAACGCTGATGCGGCAAGCCACGGCGCGTGCGCTGATTGTGTGACCGCCAGCATCTCGGGCAGGGACGAAAAGAAGCCGGGTTTCTGATGAAACCCGGCTTTTGGTTGCGGCGATTGGTGGCTGAACGCCCTGCGCTGCCTAGCTGCTGGCTTCCTTCACCCGCACCAACAGCACGGGAACTGACGAGCTGCGCAGTACCTTGTCAGCCACGCTGCCATAGACCCAGCGGCCAATGCCTGAACGGCCATGCGTCGACATGGCGATCAGGTCGCAGCCGCTCTTGGCGGCGTAAGCGATGATCTCATCGGCCGGCTGGCCGAAGCGGATCGCCGGGATAGCCTTGTAACCAGCGGCCTTCACCTGCGCGCTCAACTGATCCAGGTAGCCGTTCAGCTCGACGTTGATGCGCTCCAACTCCATCTTGTGGTCGACCAGATAGTCGCGATAGACGTAAACGGGGTAGAGATCGACCACGGCCAGGCTTTGGTCCTCCAGGAGCGGGGCAACCGAAAGCAGGTGGATTTCAGTCTGGCCGGCCTGCGCCACGTGCTGGGCATGGCACAGGGCTTGTTCGGCGAAAGCTGAGCCATCGAGGGGAACGAGAATGCGTTGATACATGATTAGTTGGACACCAGCAAATAGAAATCACGGCCGATGATCAGACGTAAATCCAGCGCTGTCTCGGCGCCGCTGTCGCCAGACTGGACGTTCTCGGCGGCGATGGCGAACATGTCCTTCAAGCCCTCAATGGCCACCGGTTTATCGTTGTAGGTAATCAGCGCCGTGCGGGGATAGTCGGAGCGATCGGCGTCTTTAGCTTCGACCACGGTGTACCCCTGGCGTTGCAGCCAGTCAGCGGCTCTGGCCGTCAGCATAGGATCGCCGGTGCCGTTGTAGACGCCCACGCGTGCGCCCTCGGCGTTCAACTGCTGGCGCAACGCCTCAGCCTGGGTCTGATAGTCGTTGAACACCTGTTGGCGTGTTTGGTAAGCCTGCTGCTGCACCTGCTGCACCGCCAGAAGTTCAACATCAGCCAGAACAGGGGCTGGCTGGCCGGCAAAGATCTGGGCAACGGCCGGGCGAATCTTCTCCCGGTCCGGCACCAGAATCCAGCCGAACTTGCTGTTGGCGTCGATTTGCGCGTAGCGGGTGTCAATCACGAGCTGGTTGATCTGATCGACCTGCACGCGGCTGGCCAGGGTCAACAGGTTGGGCAATGTGGTGGCCGGGATATCATGCTCGACCGAGTTGGAGATGGCGCGGAACAGATCGAGCAGGCGCACCGGTGTGAGCAGCTTGTTCTCGATCAGCTTGTCTTTGACGGCCAGCAGCAACTGCTGTTGACGTTTAGTGCGTTGAAAATCGTCATTGCCCGATCCGTGGCGCGAGCGGGCGTACTTCAGGGCTGTCTCGCCATCCAAATGCTGCGGGCCAGCATCGATGTGGAAAGTCTGGTAGCCATAGTCGATGGTGGGATATTCCTCGTCATGGATCGTGTTGGCCACCACGACGTCGACGCCGCCAATGGCATCGATGGCCTGCACGAAGCCATCGAAGTTGATCATCACATAATAGTCGATGGGATAGCCCAGGAACTCGCTGACTGTCTTGGTGGCCAGCGCGCCGCCGCCGCCGGGATAGTTGTTGATCTCGCCGACCGTAAAGGCTGTGGTGATCTTGCCGCTGTAGTCAAAGCCAGGAATCGGCACAAACAGATCGCGCGGCAGCGATATCATGCCCACCTGATTGGTTTCAGGATGGACAGTCACCACAATCATGGTATCCGTGCGCAGGGGGCTGGGATCGTCGGGGCGTTGGTCAACGCCCAACAAGAGAAAGGTCAGGCGCTGGCTGGCATCGACTTCGGAGGTTGTGGCGGCCTGGTCAGGCCCGGCCGCCTGGGATGAACTGGCTGGCAGGGTGACAGAGGGGCTGACAGCATCTTCTACTCTGGCCTGGGCAGGAGGCAGTTGTTCAGCAATGAGTGGGCCAACTGGGCGCGCGCCAGGCAATGTCAACGCTGTCGTGTGCGCCCATTGATACATAGCTAGTGCGGCGTAGCCAAAGGCAATCACGAACGAAGCGACCAACAGTGCGCTCAAAAGCGTTGTTCCTGTCAGCTTGCGGCGTCCACGTTTTGGCGTCCCCGGCGGTATCGTATTTTTGTCTTTTGTCTGTTCGGTCATGGGCGCGATTCTAGCATAGCGCCAGAACCGTGACAAATTCCCCGCGCCTGCTGTTTTCAGCCAGACGCGCCACAAGATGCTGCTGGTTTTACGACCGGATGCGCAGCGGCAGATAGGTTTGCGTTGGCGCCGACAGCGGCCTCTCCCTCAGGCCGGCAGGTTACTCCGGAATGTCGGTCCGATACAGACCATCGCTGGCCAGGATGTAGAACGTGCGATTCAGCTCGTCTACCTGCAAGTCAGTCATGCGGCGCAGCTTCTCTTGGTCAGCCTGGTCAGCCGGCCGGAACTGGCGCAGGTACTTGCCGCTCTTGTCGTACTCCAGGATCCGGCTGCCGCCGCTGTCGGCAATGAACAGGGTCTGAGCAGCGCCAGCTGCAGCGCCAGTGAACAGCGCGCGCGGGTTGGTGATAGGCCCGTTGGGCGGGGTCTCCAGCACAAAGGGCTGCTGGCGTCCCTGGAAGAAGGTCTGCACCGTGCCGTCGCTGTACAGAATCCAGATGTTGCCATCAATAGCCATATCGACGGCGCGCGAGAGGTCGATAGTGGCGTCGCCCTCCAGGTAGTTGTCCGGGGGAGCGCCATAGCCATCGGCCGTGGGGCGGTAGCGCAAAATTTTGCCCGAGCCGGCGTCCAGCAGATAGAGATTGCCGTTGTAGCCCTCGATGACGCGCGGCTCTGTCCATTGCTCGCGGTTGGCAATGGCCAGCGGCTTGAGTCCGATGGCGCTGTCCACTTCGATCAGGTTGCGGTTGCTGTCCAGGATCAGCAGGTTGCTGCTGGGGCGTTCGCCGCCCGCCACGCCCCAGGCAATGTCCAGCAGCTCGCCCACCACCTGGCCGTCGGACAGCACCTGGCCGCGCTCGGCCACCAGCCCCCCTGCGGTCTCTGGGATCAAACCGCTGACCTCGTCCAGCCCGTAGCGCACAACGCGGTCCAGGCCGGTGTCGCCGATGAAGACCCGGCTGCCTTGCACGATCAACTGTTCCGGCTCGCTGCCCGCTCCGCCTAAAGGCTGCAGGGTCAACAGCTTGTAGAGAGGAACGATCTGGTTGACCTGGTCCAGCTTGTTCTGAATTTCAGCCGACAGGATGGCAGCGGCTTCGTTGTTCGGGAACAGCGTCAGCGCTTGCTGCACGTCCCCCTGGGCGCCGGCCAACTGGCTGCGCGCAACCTCAGGCGGCGCGGCCGGATCGCTGGCTGCCAGCAACGCTGCCTGGGCGCCCTGGAAGAGCGCGTCGAACTGCTGCTCCAACTGTTGTTGCTGCCACCACAGAATGCCCGCTACCACCACCGCCACGGCCACTGGGATCAGAATCAGCAAAGGCCACAGCCAGCGCCGCGGGCGTTTGGGCTTCCTGGCAGGGGGCGGCGCGGCCTCGCCAGGCGGGGTCTCGACAACAGCCGGCGATGGCGGCTCCGTTGGCTCATCCCGTGTGCTGGGCGCAATATCCAAAGCCACAGCTTCTTCGGGCAGCTCCACCGCCGGCAGGTCTTCTCGGGGCAGAGCATCCATGCCTGCGGCTGTTGCGGCCGGCTGGGGCTGCACAGCGGGGGCGGGGCTGATATGGGTGACCAGGGCGCTCAGCAGCGCGCGGCTGGGAGCGATGGCCTCCAGGTATTCTGAGACCATCGCCATGTCAGGCAGTGCAGCCGTAGTGGCCAGCTTGTCCATCGGCACACGCGCCACCCATTCGCTGGCAAACTGGATTACCCGCATACCGGCGGTCGCGTTGGTGCGGAAAAGCTCCAGCGCCGGAGCCTCCGTTCCACCCAGGGGACTATTGCTTTCGTTCAACTCGCCGGGGAACTGATCGATACGGTCAGGCGCGCCGATCAGCACGATCGCCGGGCCGCCCACACCGAGATAGAGCTCTTCGCCGCGCAGCACGACGCAGCTCACACCGCCGAGCTGGGCCTCGTCAGGGTGAACGGCGTTGTGGTCGACCAACGTCTGGTGGGCGGTCAGGATCGCCTCGGTGATCCCGCCGGTGATCCCGCCAGCCGCGTCGTAGTAGGCTCCCTGGATGGCGTTCAACACCAGCCGGTAGACGGCCGGCTGAGCAGCTATGCTGCCGCCCAGCTCTAGCAGAACGTAAAGATTGCCCTTGGCAATCGCTTGCGGCGACGCGGGCACCGGTTCTACCGCTCGCACATTCAGCGATCGGGCCTGACGTTGTCCATCGACGATGGAGACACTTTCGACTGTAGTCTGGAAGCGAGCCATGGTAAGCCCCTTTTTTGCGGGAGGACTCGTGACCCGTAATTCGTAACTCGTAACTCGTAACTAAGAGTCGGTGCAAGGCCTTTCAGGTTACGTGTTACGTGTTACGTGTTACGTGTTACGGCGGCAAGCGATTGATCACATGTCCGGCTGTTGCATAGTAGATTGTACGTCAGCCTTACCAATTTGTCAACCGTGTTTTCACAGCAATCTAATGAAAGCGCTGTTTGGCAGCCGTCGGGCGATGCAGTATAATGCCGCACAGTAACCATCCAGCCCTTGGCGTCAGCGGCTGGACTCAAAGCCTGAGCAGAGGACTTTCGCCCATGTTGGAACTCAACCGATTGACGGGGCAGGTGGCTGAGATGGCTGAGGCGCTGGCCGGCCAGCGAGCTAACCAACGTCAGCGTACCCTGGGGGCCCGCCAGCAACTGCAAGCCTTTGACCAGGTGACCGACGAACTGCGCGAGAAGCTGGCCCTCGCCCGCCATGTGGACGAAAGCTGGCGCGGCGCCGACCCGTTGGGCGAGCGGCTGGCTGAGCGCGTCCCGACTCCGGAGCAGAGCCAGCCGGCCACGCTGGTGGCCAGCGATGGCTCACAGATCTACCCCGACACCCACGCCGTCGCCCTTTATTATCTGACCAACATCGGCGCCATCGTGCTGCGCCAAGGCAGCGGCGAAGCGCCCACTACATCGACCATGCCCATCCTGCGCATGGCCGAGGATGATCCGCTGGAGGAACAGGATCAGGACCGCGTCGACGCCGACCAGGTCAACCTGCGGCGCGATCTGCGCGAGGCGCAGACGTTAGCCGCGCTGGCTCGCCAGGAGCGGGAGGCGTTGGGCGGCGACATGGAGCGCCTGGTGGTGGCCCTGGCCGACGGGCCGCTGCTGCCCTGGATGCCGCAACGCCTGACCGACGCAGAGCAGAGCAAGCTGGTCAAGCGCTTTACTGCGCCGCTGGACGACCTGCGCGCCAGCTATGCCGTGCCGCTGGGCTATGTCGACCGTCCACGCAGCGCCAACGTGCTGCGCTTGCTGCACCTGGCTGCGCTGCCCATCGACCAGATCAGCAAGGAACGGCTGCGCCAAGACAATCCTTACGATGGACTGAGCGACGCGGCGCTGTTCCAGGACCTGCTGCCAGGCCAGCGCAGCAGCCTGTTTGCTACCACCTCCGAGATCAACGAAAACTTCAGGCAGCTCGGCCACCGCATTTGCTTCTGCTATATGAACGTGGCCAGCCAGCCGGGCGAGGGCAACGCCAGTCTGGCCCGCATCGAAGCGCCTGAATGGATCGCGCGCGATCCGGCGCGGCTGGAAGCGGCGCTGGCGGCCGTCTGGTCGGATTGCCGCTTGCTGAACTACCCCTATCTGTTGACCCGCGCCCACGAGCTGGCGTTGGTCACGCGGCAGGAGCGCACCACGCTGGAGCAGATGTTGCGTACCGAGATGATGCGCCGCGGGCTGCGGGTCGAGGAATCGCCCAAGGCCAGCACCAAACGATTTGTTGGCGGCAGGTGAGACGATGACAGAGACGATGACAGATCAACATGCCCTGGGGCGCGTGCTGCGGGCTGGCACCACAGGCTTCACTGCGGGCTGCCGCACCTTGGAGGATAACTTGCCAGTCTTTGGCTCGCTGGTGCAGGCCGAACGCAGCGACGGGGCGGCCGTCTACGGCTTGATTTACGACGTGCGGGTGGATGATGACCCCTTTGTGCGCCAACTGCTTGCGGCCGGCGACTTAAGCGAGGAGTATGTCCAGGATCAGCGCCAGCGCCGCCAGGTGCCGGTGGAGGTCAACGTGCTGGTCGTGGGCGGGCGCGACAAGGCGGGCCAGGTCTATCACTATTTGCCGCCGCAGCCGCCGGCTACGTTGAGCTGGGTCAACGTTTGTCCAAGCGACCGGGTGCGCCAGTTCGGCCAGCGCTTGGACTTTTTGCGCACCGTGCTCAACGCGGCCGACGCGCCGACCGACGAGCTGGCCGCTGCCTGCCTGCGCCAGATCGCCGCGGCCCAGGACGATCCCGATCAGGCCCAACGCTACCTGCAAGACGCCGGCCGCGAGCTGGCCAGGCTGCTCAGCCGCGATCCGGTGCGCTTGGGGGGAATTTTGCAGCGGATGCGCTAACGGGGTGGCGCCACGGTACACTGCGGCTATGGGCACAGCGCTGGGCGCCTCCACCCCTTTGTTAGCGTTTGAGTACTACTCAGGTGCCGGGCACTTGCGCTCAGCAGATTCCAGTGCCCGGCACCTATGGCTGAGTAGTAACGCGTTTGAGCAGCCACCTCACACGAAGTAGTCGAACCCGGCCTCGTAGTGCTGCCAGCGGCGGATCTTGAAGACGTGGGCCATCTTGCCGTCCGGCTCCAGCCTGACGTAGTTGCTGGCGCCGCGCCACAGGTAGCGCTCGTCGTGCAGCAGGTCGTGGGCCTGGAACAGCTCGTCGTCCTTCAGGCCGAACTCGGCCAGCGGCAGGTGTACCAGCGAGTCCTGGGCGTGGAAGGGGTCCAGGTTGACCACGCAGGCGACGATGTCGCTGCGGTCCTCGGTCATCTTGTAGTAGCCGATGATGTTGGGGTTGTCCACGTCGAAGAAGCGCACGTCGTTGTAGCGCTGCAAGGCCGGCCGCTCGCGGCGGATCTGGTTCAGCCGGCCGATGATGGGCGCGATGTTGTTGGGCGCATCTACGTCCCAGTCGCGCTGCTTGAGCTCGTACTTCTCCGAGTCCAGGTACTCTTCCTTGCCGGGGATCGGCTCGTTCTCGCACAGCTCGAAGCCGCTGTAGATGCCATAGACACTGGACAGGGTCGCAGCCAGCACGGCGCGCATCACGAAGGCCGGTCGGCCGCCGATCTGCAGGATCTCCGGCAGGATGTCGGGGGTGTTGGCGAAGAAGTTGCCGGTGTAGTACTCCTTCATTGGCCCCACGGTCAGCTCGGTGACGTAGTCGGTTAGCTCCGGCTTGGTGTTGCGCCAGGTGAAGTAGGTGTAGCTCTGCGTGAAGCCGGCCTTGGCCAGCAGGCGCATCATCTTGGGCTTGGTGAAGGCCTCGGCCAGGAAGACCGTGCCGGGGTACTGCTTATGCACCTCGCCGATCACCCACTCCCAGAAGGCCACCGGCTTGGTGTGCGGGTTGTCGACGCGGAAGGTGGTGACGCCCTTGTCGATCCAGAACAGGAAGATGCGCAGCATCTCGTTCCACAGGCCCGCGCGATCTTCGGTGCCGAAGTTGAGCGGGTAGACGTCCTGGTACTTCTTGGGTGGGTTCTCGGCGTACTTGATCGAGCCGTCGGGCCGGTGATAGAACCAGTCGGGGTGCTCCGTGACGTAGGGATGGTCGGGCGAGCAATTCATCACGTAGTCCAGGGCGATCTCGATGCTGTGCTGGCGGCAGGCGGCCACGAAGTCGTCCCAGTCGGCCCACGTGCCCAGCTTGGGCTCCAGCCCGGTGTGGCCGCCGTGCTCGTTGCCGATGGCCCAGGGGCTGCCCACGTCGTCCGGCCCGGCCGTCAGGCTGTTGTTCTTGCCCTTGCGGAAGGCGTGGCCGATGGGATGGATCGGCGGCAGGTAGATCACATCGAAGCCCAGCGCCTTGATCCTCGGCAGCAGGTGGATGCTGTCCTGCAAGGTGCCGTGCTGGCCGGGGATGGGGCTCTGCGAGCGGGGGAAGAACTCGTACCAGGCGGCGAAGCGCGCGGCCGGCCGGGTGACGGTGATCTCCAGATAGGGCGTGACCTCGGCGCCCTCGCGGCGGTCGGGATAGGCGGCCATCAGCGCCTGCATCGCGTTGCCGGTGCCCAGGGCGATGGCGTCATCCTGCTGGCCGATCTCCATCGCGGCCTCGATGGCGGCGATGATGCTGGCCATCCTGGCCTGATCGTCGCCGCTGGCCAGCCCGGCCGAGGTCTTGAGGATCGCGATGCCCTCCAACAGCTCGCTGGTCAGCACTGCGCCCGGCAGGTTCTTCTTGCTGATCTCGTCGACCCACGACAGGTAGCGCTCGGCGTAGCCCTCGACCGTGTACTCCCAGCGGCCCAGGTCGGTGACGGTGAACTCGCCGCGCCAGCGGTCGTTGTCCCAGAAGGCCATGGGGACGCTTTGCCACTCAGTCTCGCCCTGGCGGCGATACTTGATGGCCGCGGCCAGCTTGTCGTGCCCTTCCTTGTAGATGTCGGCGAAGACCACGACTTTCTCGCCGACCACACGCTTGATCGGATAACGGCCGCAGTCGATCTGCGGCTCCACGGCTTCGATAATGACGCGGGGGTAGTCTTGGGGAATCATGATGTGCTCCGTTTTCTGGTAGATTGGGGATTGGTAGATTGGTAAATTGGTCATGTTGCGTGGCAGGGTGGTTCCTGGGCCACAAGCGCGCACTCCCGACCAATCTACCAATTTCCCAATCTACCAATCACCGAATCAACGACTCATACAACGCCTTGGTCTGCTCGGCAATGCTGGTCCAACTGAACAGGTCGCGGGCGCGCTGTTGGCCGGCGGCGGCCATCGCGTCGCACAGCGCCGGGTCGTCCAGCACCTTGTTGATGGCGGCGGCCAGGTCGAGCGAGAACTTGTCGGGGTCCACCGGCTCGAAGGGGGCCACGTCGAGCTGTTCCACGGGTACCAGGTAGCCCGTGACGCCGTCCACCACCACCTCTTTGATGCCGCCGACCGCGCTGGCCACCACGGCCGTGCGGCAGGCCATGGCCTCCAGGTTGATGATGCCGAACGGCTCGTAGATCGACGGGCAACAGAAGACCGTGGCGTGCGTGTACATCTGGATCACGTCGGGCTTGCTGAGCATCTCCTGGATCCAGATCACGTTCTGGCGGCCGCTGGCCCGCACCTTGTCCACCGCAGCCTCCATCTCGGCGGCGATCTCCTTGGTGTCGGGCGCGCCGGCGCAGAGCACGATCTGCACGTCGGGGTTGATGTACTGGATGGCGTTGACCAGGTGGACGATGCCCTTCTGGCGGGTGATGCGGCCCACGAAAAGCACGAAGGGCCTGGCAGGGTCCACGCCGTATCTGACAAGCGCGCTGGTTTCAGCCGTGGGCTTGTACTGCTCGACGTTGATGCCGTTGTAGATCACCTTGATCTTGGCCGGATCGACGTTGAAGTGAGCCAGCACGTCCTCCTTGGTACCCTCGGAGACAGCCACGATGGCGTCGGCCATCTCGATGGCGGTGCGCTCGATCCAGGAGGAGAGATCGTAGCCGCGGCCAAGCTGCTCCCGCTTCCAGGGGCGCAGCGGCTCCAGCGAATGGGTGGTCAGCACCAGCGGGATGCCGTAGAGCAGCTTGGCCAGGATGCCGCCGAAGTGCGCGTACCAGGTATGCACGTGGACCACGTCGGCGTCCACTGGGTCGCCCAGCGTGGCCAGGTTGGCCTCCAGCGTGTCCAGCGCGCCGCTCAGCTTTTTGTCCACGGCCTTGAAGCTGCCCCCGGCGAAGGGGTAGCCCTTGACGGCCAGATGTTCGTTCAGGGCTGCGTCCTGGTCGCCGAAGGCGCGCACCTGCACGTCCATCAGCCTGGACAGCTCCTCGGACAGATACTCGACATGGACGCCCGCGCCGCCGTAGACGTGGGGCGGATACTCGCGGGTCAGAAACAGTGCTTTCATGGGGGATTCCTTTGTGTGGGTGATGCAACGAGACGTCGTAGGATTCACAGCGAAGTTCACATACTGTGAGCGGTGCTATGGCCCATGAAAACGTCATTGCGAGGCTCGGCGAAGCAATCTCGCGTTGACCACATTGGGGTTGCTTCGCCGCAGACGGCTCGCAACGACGAGGGCCAGATTATTTTCAGAGCAAGCGTTGACGCCGATAGTATAACCGCAAGCCGCTGTTGTGTGAAATGACGCCTGTGTGTTACAATAGCCGCTCAGAGGAAGTCTGACCTTGCCAACCAGCAAACGTGGCGCTCCACCCATCAACTACGACATATCTAGCTGGCGCACGCAGGAACGGGCCGCACGACGTTGGCAGCCCGGTCCCATCCCGCATCCGCCGAAGCTTGCACGCGGCCAATTTTTGGTCGGCGGCTTCCTGGACCTGGACAAGCAAGGCCAGGGCGGTCTGCTGCCCGACGCTGTGCCCTGGCCCGAGGCGCCCTATATCCCCGCGCGCCTGGTGCGCAGCCTCGGCCTGCGCCTGGGCGACTGGGTCGAGGCGGTAGCGGTCGAGGATCGCTACGG
The DNA here is from genome assembly GCA_964626845.1 of uncultured Anaerolinea sp. Lineage (GTDB taxonomy): Bacteria > Chloroflexota > Anaerolineae > JAAEKA01 > JAAEKA01 > JAAEKA01. Next base: position 10,525 of record CAZVGR010000064.1, on the reverse strand, counting down.
CCCGGTGGTAGAGCACGTCTGGCGGGTCAACGGCCACGGCACACAAAACCTGGCCGGCCGGCCCGACTTTGCCCAGTTGACCCCCATCCATCCCCGCGAGCAGATCGTGCTGGGCTACCACCCTCAAGCGGTCACCGGCCGCTTGCTGGACCTGATTGCGCCCATCGGCCGCGGCCAGCGCGGCTTAATCGTCGCCCCGCCCCAGGCCGGCAAGACCACCGTGCTGGTCCACATCGCCGAGGGCGTCTCGGCCGACCCGGAGCTGGAGCTGGTGGTGCTGCTGGTGGGCGAGCGGCCCGAGGAGGCCACCGAGCTGCGTCGCGTGGTCGATGGCCTGGTGCTGGTGGCCGACCTGGACGCGCCCAACCGCGAGCAGACGGCCGTGGTCACCCTGGCCATGGCCCACGCCCGCCGGCTGACCGAGGAAGGCCGCCACGTGGTGGTGCTGCTGGACAGCCTGACCCGCCTGGCGAGGGTGCAGAACCTGGCCGCGCCGGGCGGCGGCAAGACCCTCTCCGGCGGCATGGACGCCTCGGCCCTGACCCCGCTGCGCCAGGTCTTTGGCGCGGCGCGGGCCATCGAGGATGCCGGCAGCCTGACGTTGATCGCCACCTGTTTGATCGACACCAACAGCCGGCTGGACCAGGTGGTCTACGAGGAGTTCAAGGGCACCGGCAACATGGAGGTGCATCTGGACCGCAAGCTGGCCCAGCTCGGCCTCTACCCGGCCGTCAGCCTGCGCCGCTCCAGCACCCGCCAGGAGGCGCTGCTGCTGGACGACGCCACCCTGGAAGGCATGACCCGCGCCCGCCGCGCCCTGGCCCGCATGGACGACGAAGACGCCCTGGCCATCCTGCTGGAGGCCCTGCGCTTCTTCCCCGACAACGCCACCGCGCTGGAGCGGTTGCTGGAGTAACAGGTGGCAGGTTGCAAGTTGCAGGTCCTCCGCATCCGCTGCTCTTCATCCGTTGTTCTTCATTCGCTGCTCTTCATCCGCTGTTCTTCATTCGCTGCTCTTCATCCGTTGTTCTTCATTCGCTGTTCTTCATTCGCTGTTCTTCATTCGCTGTTCTTCATTCGCTGTGATACCTCCCATGCCCACCCTCCTTGCCGTCTTCGCCCATCCCGACGACGAGTCTTTCGGCCCCGGCGGCACACTGGCCAGGTACGCGGCCGAGGGCGTCGAGGTCTGGCTGGTCTGCGGCACCGATGGCGACGCCGGCACCGTGGACGCTGAGATGCTGGCCAACTATGCCAGCACGTCGCAACTGCGCGCGGCCGAGCTGTGCTGCGCGGCCCAGACCCTGGGGCTACGCGGCGTGGACTGGCTGGGCTATCGCGACAGCGGCATGGCCGGCAGCGTTGACAATCAGAACCCGGCTTCGTTGTATCAAGCCCCGCTGGACGAAGTCGTCGGCAAGATCGTGGCGTCGATGCGCGCCCACCGCCCGCAGGTGGTCATGTGCGACAACCAGTTCGGCGGCTATGGCCATCCCGACCACATCAAGCTGCACCAGGCCACCGTGCGCGCCTTCGAGATTGCGGGCGACGCGACGCAGTATCCCGAGGCTGGCCCGCCTTGGCAGCCACAGCGCCTGTACTTCACCGCCTTCTCCCCCGGTCTGCTCAAGTTGCTGGTGCGGGTGATGCCGCTGTTCCGCAAGAACCCGCGCACCTTCGGCCGCAACCACGACATCGACCTGGTGGAGATCATCTCCTGGGAGACGCCGATCCACGCCCGCGTTGACGTGCGCCCCTACCTGGCCACCAAGGACGCCGCCTCAGCCTGTCACAAAAGCCAGGGCGGCGGCCAGAATGGCTTCAGGTGGATCCCGCAGTTCATCCAGCGCCGCTTCTGGGGCAGCGAGACCTTCACCCGCGGCGCGCCTGCGCCCGAGCCCGGCGAGCCGCTCGATCGCGATTTGTTCCAAAACGTGGCGGGGTGAGGGGAGAACGATGAACGATGAATGGTCCGCGCCACTGGTTATTCATCGTTCATCATTCATCATTCATCATTCATCGTTCTCCATTGCCTACAGCTCCGCATTCTCGAAGCGCGTCCACATCTCGCGGGCCAGGGAACGCGCGTCGACCGTGACGCCGTAGCGGGCGAAGTACTGGCCCAGGCGTTCGATGTCGCGCTGCAAGAGGCGGGGGGCATGGGGGTTCTTCAGCGCCACCACAGCCTGGGGGAAGTCGATCACCACCGCGCGGCCGTCCCAGTAGAGCACGTTGTAGGCCGACAGGTCGCCGTGGACGCGGTTGTGCCGCAGCATCAGCTCCACGTGCCACAGCAGCCGGTCGAACATGGGCTGCGCCTCGGCCGGGTCCAACGCCACGCTGTTGAGCGTTGGCGCCGGGTTGTTGACCTCGCCGAAGTACTCCATCAGGATGGTGTTGCCCAGGTGACCGATGGGCCGCGGCACGTCCGCGCCGGCCGCGTGCAGCATCTGCATCATGTCGTACTCGTGCTCGATCCAGGAAAAGCTGATGACCTGGCGGCCGAAGTCGGTCTTCTGAGCGATGGCGCGCTTGAGCCGTGCGTCGCGCAGGATGCCCTTGCCCTGGTCGTCCAGCATCAGCCGGCCTTCCTTGTAGATCGCGTCGTTGCGCATGGTGCGGTGGGCCTGCGGCCGGTAGATCTTAGCTGCGATGAGCCCCAGCCCGCTGGCCGGGTGGGCCTGGCAGCAGTAGACGTTGGCCTCCTTGCCGCCCTTGACCCGCGCCAGCACGTCGCTGAGCACGTTGTCGCGGTAGAAGTCAGTCAACGCCTCTTGCAGCAGGCGCTGCTCGCTCTCGCCCACCACCAGGGTGGTCGTCAGATCGTCGTCGCCGTCCATCTGTTCGGCGATCTCGCGCGGAGGAGCCTGTCGGGGTCGCTGCACGGCCGGCTTGCGCAGCGCCTGTTTGCTGCGATGCGCGCGCCGGTCCAGCGCGAAGTAGCGGCCCAGCTCCTCGTAGTCCTCGTAGGTGTTCAGATTCATCGTAGGTTTGGTAACTCCACTGCGTACTGCATGTTGGTATTGAGGTAGTCGTGCATCGGAAGCGTCCGATGCTGGCCGACAGCGCCGTGGAGAATCGCACAGCGGCCGCCGGGAACGTCCCGTGGCCGCCGTTCATCCCGCCCGCGCAGGCCAAGACCTGGTCCTTCCTTGCAGGCAAGACCGGTTCGGCTGCGTTCTGATGTTCAAGCCTGGGAATCAAAACGGCCACGGCGATGCGCGTCGTGCGCTCCGTGGCCGCCACCAACTAGGGGTGCGAGGAACTCTAGCCCCGTGGCAAACCTGGGGCGCACGCGCAGAACTGGACTTTGGTGTTAACGATGTTCACTTGGGCCATATCTACACGTGCCTCCTTGTAAGGATTTGATGGCAGAAGGGTAACACAGGTGGGTTGATCTGGCAAATTGGGGCGCGGCCATCCACTAAATCCGCAGCTCCACCACATCCCCATCGTGCAACACGTGCTCGCGGCCGACGAGCTGGCCGTCGAAGACGCCCTGGCCCCAGACGCGCGCGGCCTTGAGGTTTTCCAGGAAGTCCTTATGCACCCGGCCGGCGAACTCCTCCACGGTGCTGTCCACGGGGAGGACGAAGGGCGACTCCAGGTTCGGCTCTTTACCCGGCGGCTTGGAGTAGATGCGCATGATCTGCAAGCGCTGGAAGATGGCCTGTTTGAGCGGCTCCAGGTTGCGACCCGCGGTCACCGACACGGCCAGCAGTGGGCAGGGCTTCTCCAGCAGCTCGCACAGCGCGGCGAAGTCGTCGTCCAGACTCTCGTCGTCCACCTGGTTGGCCACCACCAGCAGCGGCTTGTGCGTGAAACGGCGGGGGTCGTCAGCCGGGCTGGGCTGGCCCTGGGGCAGGATGCGGTGCTGCGCCAGCAGCGCCAGCGCGTCCTCCATCTCTTGCAGCGGGTCCCCTTGCAGGTTGAGCAGCAACAGCAGCAGGTCCATCTGGCGCAGCAGGTTGAACAGCTCCGGCTCCACGTAGTCGGGGTTGAGCGGCGGCGTGTCGATCAACTGGATCTGCACGTTGCCGACGGGCATCATGCCCGGCGTGGGCTGCCAGGTAGTCAGCGGCGCGGGCGAGACCTCGGGCGCGGCGTTGGTCAGGCTGGCCACCAGGGCCGACTTGCCGCTGTTGGTGCAGCCGATCACCGCCACCTGGCCGGCGCCCTCCTGCTCGACGTGAAAGGCGGACGCCTGCTTGCTGGCGCCCTTGCGGCCCTGCCCGGCCTCCTTGAGCTTGGCCAGCTTCTTGCGCAGGTCCGCGCGCAGGTGATCGGTCCCCTTGTGTTTGGGGATCACCCGCATCATCTCTTCCAGCAGTTCGATGCGCTCGGCGTTGTCGCTGGCCGTGCGGTACTGCTCTTCGATCTTGTAGTACTCAGGCGGTAAGTTGGTAGGCATGGCCGGGACTCTCTGGGTTGTGGGAGAACCCCACCTTGAAAGGTGGGGCTTGATCACCGGCTAGGTGAAGTGTGTCAAGAATACGATCTATCATGCCCGGTCAACAACTGTGCGCTTCAGCACCCATCCGTTGTTCTTCATCCGCTGTGCTATGCCAGCCCTACACCCGCTCATGCAACGTCATCAGCACATCAGTGCTGGGCCGCAGCGCGCCCACGAACTCAGGCTGGACCTGCAAGCCTGGCACAGCCTGCAAGCGGTAGCGCTGCGCCACGTCAGCCAGGATCAGCACGCCCTCCAGCAGGGCAAAATGCTGGCCCAGGCAGATGCGCGAGCCGGCGCCGAAGGGGTAGTAGGTATAGCGCGGCCGCTTGCTTTCTATCTCGGGCGCAAAGCGCTCCGGCATGAAACCCTCCGGATTATCCCAGAACTCTGGGTGGCGGTGGGTCAGGTAGGGAGTGATGGTTACCAGCGAGCCGGCCGGCACGGCGTAGCCATCTACGACGTCGTCCCCCAACGGATCGCGTGCCATGATGGCCACCGGCGAATAGAGCCGCAGCACCTCATCGAGCACCATGCGGGTATAGATCAGGTTGGGTATGTCCGAAACGGAGGGCGTGCGGCCGTTAAGCACCGCGGCCAATTCGGCGTGCAGCTTTTCCTCTACATGGGGATGGCGTGACAACAAATACCAGGTCCACGTCAGCATCGTTGCTGTCGTCTCGTGGCCAGCGAAGAAGGTAATCATCACCTCATCACGCAGTTGCTGCCGGGTCATGACCTGGCCCGTCTCCTCATCCTTAGCCGTCATCAACAGCGACAACAGGTCCTCGCCCGGCGGCTGCTTCTGGCGCTGGTCGATGATGTCATAGAGGAAGTCGTCCAGTGTTTCCAGTGCGTGCTTGAAGCGACGGTTGCCGCGAGTGGGCAAGAAGAGCGGCGGATCAATGAAAGACAAGGATCGCTCAGCGACATACTCGAGCATGCGGATCAAGGCATCGCCGGCCTGGCGGTATTCCTGGCTGATATCAACTTCGAACATCGAGCGGGAGATGATGCTCATGGTCAGCCGCAGCATCTCCTGGTTGATAGCCACCATCTGGCCCGACTGAGCCGGCTTGTGCCAGCGCTGCAGCATCTCTTGACCGGACTCGATCATGATCTCGGCAAAACGGGTGATGCCGCGCGGGGTGTAGGTAGGCTGCATCAGGCGGCGCTGGCGCTGCCAGAATGGCCCGTCGCTGGTAAACAAGCCGTTGCCCAAGGCCAGACGCAACTTGTCATGGCTGGCGCCCTTGGGATAGTTGCCCGCGTTGGTCACCATGATGTGACGGATATGCTCCGGCCGCACGAACTGGTGGATGACCATCGGGCCTACGCGAAGACGCGCTACATCGCCGTAGGTGCGCCACAAATCGACATAGGACTGGATGACGTCCGGGCGATCCAGGGTCAGCATACCACGCATAGTTTGACTCATCCCTGGGCCTGGCGCACGGCGTGTGGCCGGAATGGGTGGTGCTGGTTTGGTTGCTAGTGTCATGTATATCTCCTCGTTGAATGCCCTGTGGCTGCTGTCATCAGCCACACACCGAATCCTTTGACAAATTATAGCACATTTGGGCCGAAAGCACCGTAGCGCTTGGCCAGATGGACGTTGCCGATGCATTGCCAAGCTTTGTGCGTCATGTGTCTTGACAAGCCCGTCAATCCTCATATAATTGTGCAATATGTCTCGACTTGCTTGACTATGTTCATGTTATGGAGAGGAAGGGTTAGCATGTTCCGGTTGAACGACAGTACGAAAGGCTCGAACGGGCATTTTTCTGCATCCGCGCCAACAGCTACGCAGGAAGATGGCTACTGGGAAGCCTTGATGCATCAAGGCGAAGTGGCTGCGTTGGATGAACCGCCACCCTGGGCTAACAATGGCCACTCGAACTCGCCGTGTCATGACGACTACGCGCACGCCGAAGACCAAAGCGACTGGCAGCGCGCTGAGTGCCTGCTGGCGCAGAAGGAATGCTGCCATCTGCGTGTGGTCGGCCATAACCGCGGCGGCCTGTTGGTGCAGTTCGGCAGCCTGACGGGCTTTGTGCCCAGCTCGCATCTGGTGGACTTCCCCAGCATTATAGACCCCATTGAGCGCGAAAATGCCCTCAAGCACCGTCTGGGTGAGGAACTCAAGCTTCAGGTGATCGAGATCGACCGTCCGCAGGCGCGCCTGATCCTGTCTGAACGCATCGCGCGCGAGGCAGAGCGAGGTGAAAGCATCTTTGCCCGCATCAAAACCGGCGACACCTTGACCGGCCGCGTCAGCAACCTGCGGCGCTTCGGCGCTTTTGTCGATCTGGGCGGCTATGAAGGGTTAATCCACATCTCGGAGCTGTCCTGGGGCCGCGTCAACTATCCCGGCGATGTCGTCCGTCCCGGCGACGTCGTCCAGGTTTACGTTCTGGACGTGGACCCTGAGCAGCGCAAGATCCAGCTTAGCCTGAAGCACTTGCAGTCTGATCCCTGGCGCAACGTCGCGCAGCGTTTTTGCGCTGGCGAGGTTGTTCGGGGCGAAGTGACCAATGTGGTCAGCTTCGGCGCCTTTGTGCGACTGGACGATGGCATCGAAGGATTGATCCATATCTCTGAGCTGGCCGAGGGAACCTTCCTGCACCCGCGCAACGTTCTGCGTGAGGGCCAGCACGTCGATGTCAAGGTGCTCAGCGTCGAATCAGACAATCGCCGCATCGGTTTGAGTCTGCGCCAGGCACGCAGGGCGCAGCACGCTGAGTGGTCAGGCGAAGCTCGCGTCGCACTGTCTGCGATGTAAACGCAGCGCCGCCGCTATCACTATACTCCGGCAGAGGCAGCTATCCCCAAAGCGCAGCCTCTTTGCAACAACGGCGCCGGCAGAACGGGCGGCCCAGCCCGTCCTGCTGGCGCCGCTGCTTTTCTTCCAGGCTTTGCACTGTGAGCAAGTCACCTTCGAGCCGATCCACCACCAAGCCTAAAACGCCAAGGAAACGGCGGGCCGCCCCGCCGCCCCGCCGTCCAGCCTGGCAGACCGCCCTCGAGTCCAACGCCGAAATCATTGCGTTGACCGCGCTGATCGCCATAGGCTTGCTGATCGCCAGCCATCTGCGCCACGAGGGTGAGACTCCGGGGATCATCAGCCAAATCTTCGGCTGGGCTGCCCTGCCTGTGCTGATCGTGTTGTTGCTGCTGGCGCTGGCAGCGCTGGCGCGCCAGGCTGCGCAGCGTATCGGCGCGCGTGATACCTTCCCCTGGCGGCAGGCGAGCAAGGCGATGCTTGGGCTGATGCTGATCAGCGCAGCGGTGCTGGGGCTGAGCCATCTCTGGTCGGGCAGCGACGATCCCCTGCAATATGCTCTGGCGGGCAACGGCGGCGGGCTGGCCGGTTGGCTGATCGGCTCGCTGCCGGGCCAGCTCTTGGGGGATCTGGTGGCAACCGGACTGTTGCTGACGCTGGCCGGCGCAGGGCTGTGGCTGGTGCTGTGGGCGCTGGACCTGCTTGCGCTGGATTGGTCGAGCCTGGCTGCGCGGCTGAAGGGCTGGCTGGACAAGCTGCTGCCGACCCCGGAAGAGGAGATCATTGAGCCAGCAGAACCTGAACCGCCCCGTCCCCCATCTCGCGTGGCGGCAGCGGAGAACCGGCCCTCGATTGTCAGCGATAGCCCGCCGCTGCCCAAGAAGCCGCGCCAGCCGCCTGCCAAGCCGAAAGCGCGTCCCCTCCCCGCCCAGCCGCGGCCAGAATTCCTGCCGCCGCTGACATTGCTGACAACCGCCGCGGCCAAGGCAGGACAAGCCGCCGACCTGGCCTATAAAAAACAGATCATCGAGCAGACCCTGGCCAGTTTTAACGTGCCGGTGCAGGTCGTCGACATCAACGTGGGGCCGACCGTGACCCAGTTCGGCGTCAAGCCTGGCACGCTGCCGCGTCGCGGGCCTGGGGGCGACACGGTTCAGCGCCGCGTGCGGGTCAGCCGCATCCGCGCCCTGGCCAACGACCTGGCGCTGGCCCTGGAGGCGCCCAGCATTCGCATTGAAGCGCCAGCGCCGGGCAAGGGCTACGTGGGCATCGAGGTACCCAACACCCGCTCCGACCTGGTGACGCTGCGCACAGTGCTGGAGGCGCCGGAGTTTGCCCAGATCAAATCGCCTCTGGCCGTGGCTCTGGGCCGAGATGTGGCCGGCCAGCCTGTGGCCGCAGACCTGGCCGCCATGCCGCATCTGTTGATCGCGGGCGCCACCGGCTCTGGCAAGTCAGTCTGCATCCACAACCTGGTGTGCAGTTTGTTGTTCAACAACGGCCCTGATCAACTGCGCATCTTGCTGGTGGATCCCAAGCGGGTGGAGCTGCCGGCCTACAACGGCGTGCCGCACCTGATCGCGCCCGTGATCACCGACGTGGATCAGGTGGTAGGCGCGCTGACGTGGCTGACATTACAGATGGATGAGCGCTACCGGAGCTTTGCCCAGGTTGGCGCGCGCAATCTGAAAGACTATAACCGCAAGGTCGATCGCAAGAACAAGCCGGTCGAATGGCGCGATCTGACGCCGTACCCCTACATCGTTTTTGTGGTGGATGAGCTGGCCGACCTGATGCTGGCGGCGCCGGACAAGGTAGAGCATTACATCTGCCGGCTGGCGCAGATGGCACGCGCCACCGGCATCCACCTGGTCATCGCCACCCAGCGGCCCAGCGTGGACGTCATCACGGGCTTGATCAAGGCCAACTTTCCGGCTCGCATCGCCTTCTCCGTCACCAGCCAGATGGACAGCCGGGTGATATTGGACACGCCGGGCGCGGAAAAGCTGCTGGGGCGCGGCGACATGCTCTTCATGCGCCCAGACAGCGCCAAGCTGGACCGCATTCAGGGCTGCTTTGTGAACGATAAAGAAATCGACAGCATGGTCAGCTTCTGGAAACAGACCATGCCCGCCCCGGAACTGGCCCCCAACGAGCCGCGCTATCCCTGGACAGGATTGATGGCCGAGATGGAGGACCAGGATGACCAGTATGAGCGGGCGCTGGACCTGGTGCAGGGGCAGGATCGCGTCAGCACATCCTGGCTGCAGCGGCGATTGCGGGTCAGCTACAACCGGGCGTCCGAATTGATCGCGCGCATGGCAGCGGATGGCTACGTCGGGCCAGACGAGGGCGGCGGCCGCGGTCGTGAGGTGCTGTTGTCGGTCGGGTCCAGCGACGAAGACGACTGGCTGAATTGACGGCGGCGATTCGTCCTTTGTCTGGCGTTGCGCTATAATGCCGTGGTCTCAAGGGGCGCCGGACGCTTCTGATGCAAGCGCCCGGCGTCTTTGTTGAGCTATGAACAGACTTCAAAGCATGAGGTTCACTTAGTATGGACATCGGTCAAATCTCAAACGCTATCGGCTCTGTGCTGCAAGTACTGGTGGCCGTGTGCGGGGCTTTTGTGTTGGCCTTCTGGCTGGCAATTGTCATCTGGACGTGGCGCGACATCCGCGCCCGCTCGCGCGATGTGTTTGCGGCGGTGCTGGCGATCGTGTTGGTGGCGATCTTCCCGCTAGTCGGCCTGCTGCTCTATCTGTTGCTGCGTCCCAAGGAAACCCTGGCTGAGGCCTACGACCGGGCGCTGGAGGAAGAGGCGCTGCTGCGCGGCATCGAGGAGCAGTTGGTCTGCCCTAACTGCAACCGGGTGGTCGAGAAAACCTGGCGCTTCTGCGCCTACTGCCACACCCAGGTCAAGAAAGACTGTCCTAGCTGCGGCCAGTTGCTGGAATTGGGCTGGACCTTGTGTCCCTACTGCGGCAGTCCGGCCAACGTGCCCAAGGTGCGCTCGCAGCAGGAACTGCCGCCCCCCGGCGGCGTCAACCAGTCGTCGCAGCATCCTGGCGGCATGGCTGTGACAGATCTGCCCGTGGTGGAATGAGCAACGGCTGATTTTGCCAATTACTGGGGCATGTGCTATTGCCCTCAGCTTACGATCTTAAGGCGTCTCGTCCAGCCCAGTCTGGCGAGGCGCTTCTTTTCTTCCTCCGCAGCATTTGCAGAAGGTACGCTCAATACACCGTAAACAAATTAACTGCGTATCGGTGCCCGGCACTTTGGCGACGATT
>CAZVGR010000063.1:0-29988 GCA_964626845.1 uncultured Anaerolinea sp. | reverse complement strand
TGCGCTACGGCCTAGCGCAGCCGTCGGAATGCAAGATACCATCTTGCACTACATCTTGCGCATCCGTTGTAGCGCAAGATGGCATCTTGCGCTACCGCCTAACGCAGCCGTCGGAATGCAAGATACCATCTTGCACTACATCCTGCCCATCCGTTGTAGCGCAAGATGGCATCTTGCGCTACCGCCTAGCGCAGCCGCCGGAATGCAAGATACCATCTTGCACTACATCCTGCCCATCCGTTGTAGCGCAAGATGGCATCTTGCGCTACCGCCTAGCGCAGCCGTCGGAATACAAGGGTCTGTGGTCACGCAACGCCTATGCGGCCGGCGCCATGCTGGCTTGCTGGCGGGCCCGCTTGTTGGCCCAGGCGTCCCAGCTCACCAGCAGCGGCGTGGCGTTGAAGATCGACGAGTAGGTGCCGCTGAGCATGCCCACCAGCAGCACGGCGATGAAGGGCTTGATGGTGTCGCCGCCGAAGAGCAGGATGGCCACCATGATGAAGAAGGCGTTGAGCTGGGTGGTCAGCGAGCGGCCGACGGTCTCCAGCAGGCTGCGGTTGGCGATGGTCTCGAAGTCCTCGCCCATGTGGCGGCGGCTGTTCTCACGGATGCGGTCGAAAACCACGATGGTGTCCTGCACGCTGAAGCCCAGCACGGTCAGCAGCGCGGTCAGGAAGAGCGCGTCCACCTCGTAGCCCACCAGGATGCCCATCAGCGCGGCAAAGCCGGCCGCGATGAAGACGTCGTGCAGCATAGCCACGATGGCGCTGACGCCGTAGCGGATCGGATGGGGCACGTTGCGGAAGGCAAAGACGATCCACAACACGATGGCCACGGAGGCAAACAGCACGGCGATGAAGGCCGAGCGGGTCACCTCCTGTCCCACTGACGGGCCGACGTTGCGGTATTGCAGGGTCTCGATGCCGCCGAACTGCGCGCCCAGTTGGTCCTCGATCTCGGCCTTGACCTCCGGCGCGACATCCTTGAGCCGCGCCTGCAAGCGGTTGCCCTCGTCGCCCACGGTGGTCACGGCCGTGTCGCCCAGCCCCTGGGCCACGAACACGTCGCGCACCTGGCCCGGCTGCACCTGCTGGCCCAGGGTGAACTCCCAGTAGACGCCGCCGGTGAAGTCGATGCTCAAGCGGAAGGGTGTACCCACCGTCGCCATCGAGTAGGCCATCAACAACACGCTGATGGAGATCAGAATCGCAGAAAAAATGTAGTACTTCTTGCGATGTTGAACGATGTTGTACATAGCGCTATACTCCCAGGAGGGTGGGCTTGGCCAGGGCCGACTCGTCGGCGTTGCGCCGCTGATAGACCAGGCGCATCAGCACGCGGGTGGCGAAAACGGCAGTGAACATGCTGATCATCACGCCGATGCCCAGGGTGATGGCGAAGCCGCGCACGCTGCTGGCCCCGAAGGCGCTGCCAAAGTAGAGCAAGATGGCGGCGGTGATCAGGGTCGACAGGTTGGAGTCGAAGATTGAGGTCCAGGCCCGGTTGAAGCCGGCATCGACTGCGGCCCGCAACGGCTTACCCACGCGCAGTTCCTCTTTCATACGCTCGAAGATCAGCACGTTGGCGTCCACGGCTGTACCGGTCGCCAACAGGAAGCCGGCAATGCCAGGGAGAGTTAACGTGACCGGCAGCAGCTTGAAGACGGCGATATTGATCAACACGAACAGGATCAAGGCGATGTCGGCCAGCAGGCCAGGCACCCGGTAATAGACGATCATGAACAGCAGCACCACAAAGACGCCGATGACGCCAGCGGTGACGCTTTTCTGCACCGAGTCGGCGCCGAGGGTGGCGCCGACGCTGCGGGTGTCGATCACGTTCAGCGGCACGGGCAGCGCGCCATACTGCATCTGCACGGCCAGGCTGCGGGCATCGTCCAGCGTAAACTGGCCGGTGATCTGGCCGTTGCCGTCGATGACGGCCTGGATGGTAGGCGCGGACAGCACCACCTTGTCCATGGTGATGGCCACAACTTCGCCCAAATGCTGGCTGGTGTAGTCGCGGAAAATGGTGCGCCCGGTGTCGTTCAGCTCAAAGACAATCATCGGCGCGCTGGTCAGGTCGTCGAAGCCCACCTGGGCCGTGCGCAGGTCAGCGCCGGTCATAATCGTGCGGAAGGGCTGGCCTGTCTGAGGGTTGAGCAGACCGACGAACTCGCCGTCCTCCCCGCTGGTTGCCGTGTGGCCGCCCAGGTCGGTCTGGATCAGCGTGCCTGCCGGAACGAACTGTTGGCCCATCTCGACAAACTCCAGCAAGCCGGTGCCGCGCAGGGTGGCGATGGCCTGGTCGGGGTTGTCGATGCCGGGCAGCTCAACGATCAGGCGATTATCACCCTGGCGCTGCACCAACGGCTCGGCCACGCCCAGCGCATTGACGCGGTTTTCGACGATTATCTTGACGCTCTCCAAGGCGTCGCGCTGATCGCCGCGATAGGCAGCCAACCCCTCTGCATCGGCCTCCAACAGCACCTGCAGGCCGCCTTGCAGGTCAAGCCCTTGCTTCAACTCCAGATCACGAAACTCACTGGGCTGCCAAAATGCGATGTTGTTGAACCAACTGGGGTGGTTGATCGGCAGCGCAATCACCAGCGCCAGTATCGCCACGATGATGACGACAATCAATGACCAAAGATGGCTACGTTGCATCCCATGCTCCTAAAGATTATGTAACTGCTCAGCCGGCTTTCAGAAACCGGGTTTTTCTCGTTGAGCTGTTGCCTTCGCCGCGCTTTTCCCTGGCAAAACAGAACCAGCCCGTGAGGCTGGTTGCGTACAAGCTGGGTCTGTGCGTCGCGGACGGAGGCCTCTACGCAGCGACGAATCTCATCGACCTCCTGACGAGGTCATAAGAAAACCGGCGAGTTGGTCTTCACCGGTCTTGACGATCAGATTATAGCGCAGCGACCGCGCGCTGTCAAAATGAAGGGGAACGTTGCCCGCCAGCCCGCGCCAGGCCGCGCTGCTCCAAAAAGGCCAACACCTGGCCCAGCACCTGCTGCGGCGCCAGCACGTCAGTAGCCACCACCAGGTCGGCGTGTTGGCGGGCATGGGCCAGGCGGCGCTGCTGGATGGCCATCAGGTCGTCGGTCCAATCGCTGCGGTTGACTCGCGCCCGCTGCGTCTCCGGCGTCACGTCCAAGAAAATCAGGCAGTCGGGCGGCGCAATGCGCTGCCACATGGCGGGTACTTCCGAGTGCTCCTGGCCGCAACTGCGCGCCGCATAACCGGCCGCGCGCAGGCCAGCCACCAGGGTCGACTTGCCCGACTTGCACGGCCCCACCACCTTGATCACGGCTGTCGCGCCGGAACTGGCCGGTTCTGCGTCGCTTTCCATAGTTTAGCACAAAAGGTACTACTCAGGTGCCGGGCACTTGCAGTTCATTGGCGGCTGAAATCGGCTCCAGACACTTCGTCAGCAGGCGCAACTGCAAGTGCCCGGCGCCTGGGCCTGAGTAGTAACCACAAAAGCTGCATCATTCAGGCCGGGAAGCTGACTGTCATACGTCGCACCTGGTCATTTGCTTCGTCCTGCCGTATGCCCAGCACCACCAGCGTCATGTCGTCAGCAGGACGGCCTTGGTCCAACGCCATTGCCTCCTGCAACAGGCTGTCAGCAAGAAACTGGGGCTGATCTCCACCGGCCTGGATCAACTGGCTGGTGCGAGCTGCCACGCTGAACCTCTGCCCATAACGCTCACCAGCCGTCCACAGGCCATCGGTGAAGACCAGGGCTGTGGTGCCATGCTCCAGAGCCAGCTCAGTCATCACCGGCTTGGTGCGGGCATAGATGCCGATGGCCTCGCTGGGATCGTTGAGCACCTGCCAGCCATCCGGGGAGATGTGGCCCACCCAGGCGGGGTTGAAGAGCAGCACGGGACAGTGGCTGTTGCGTGAGATGACCAGTGAACGGCTGTCCAGATCGACCGAGATCAGGTTAAGGGTAGCCGACACCTGGCCGCCGCGCAGGGTGCGCAGGTAGTCGTGCGCGGCGCGGGCGGCTGCGCCATCGCGCACGCCGTCGGCCAGCAGCGCCACTGCTTTGCGCACGACCCCGTTGCTGATGGTTTTGGCGCCTTTGCCGCTGCGCTGGCCGTCGGCGATCACCGCTGAGATGCCGCCGTGGGGCCGCTCCACTACCTCGACGCTGTCGCCGCTTTCGCTGCTGGCATATTTGCCCACCTTGGCCACAGCAATGACGATCTGCAAATCAGAGCGCACGTGTGCCACAACACATTCCTCAGTTGGACTGGCTGCTTGCCGTCGGTATGTCCGTCGGCGTCCAGGTGGGCGTGGCGGTCCAGGTAGGCGTCGGTGTGATGGTCGGTGTGGGCGTGAAGGTGCCTGTCGGCTGCGGCGTTGGCGTGGGCAGGATCACTAGTACGCGGAAGGTGTTGGTGTAGGTCTGGAAGGGCGGGCTGCCGCAGGAGGGGCACGTGCCCGTCACATTCACCGTCGCCACATCCTGGTCAATCAGCACCGACGGCACGCGGTAGTTGATCGACACCGTGTCGCGCGCGCCCGCTGCCAGCGTGCGAGAGGGCGGCGCGTTGCCAAACTCACAGTCCGCTGCCCAGCAGAAAAAGACGCCCCACCCGATGGGGATGGTCTCGGTCTTGACAAGCTGGTACTGAGCGGGCCGGTTGCCGACGTTGCGAATCTGAATCTGAAACAGCGTGCAGCCGCTGCCCGTGCGGCAACTGCCATCCTGGCCGCTGATGGAGGTGATGCTCAGGTCCTGAGCGAAAACCACATTGATGAAGGGAGTCGATGTGGGCGTGGGCGTGGTGGTGGGGGTGGCCGTGGGCGAAGGCACCGAGACCGTCACCACCTGGCTGATCTCTCGCACGGTGTTGTCACGCATGATCATGCGCAACACGTAGGTGGTGGTCACAGAAGGCCGCACGATCATGCTGCCAGTTGGCCCAGAGATGGCCTGACCGTTGATAAACATGTCTCTGATGCCGCGCACGTCCCAGGTCAGCGTCGAGGTCTGACCGAACTCGATGCTCAACGGGTTGGCGATAAATGAGGCTGAGAATGGCTCGAAAATCGGCGTAGCCGTCTCCTGAACAAAAGGCGTCCAGGTCGGCGTCGCCGTTGCCGGATCGAAGAAGGGCGTATTGGTCGGGAAGAATGTAGGCGTGTCGCGCGGCGTGGGCGTCTCGAAGACAACAAAAGGCGTCCAGGTCGGCGTCGCCGTGGGCTGGTCAAAGAACGGCGTTTCGACTGTGGGCGTCTCGAAGAACACGACCTCTGTTGCGGTCGGCGTGGCCAGCAACAAGGCTTGTTCGGTGGCTGTGGCCGCAACCACGGCGGTTGCAGTGGCCTCCAGCGCGTTGGGCGTGGGCGTGGCCACCACGACGACCACCCCGCCCTGCCCGCCGGTGGCTGGCGTAGGCGTGCCGTTGGGCTCGATCAGCGGCGTGCTGGTTGGCTGCAAGGCCAGTTGGCTGCTCAACGCCTGCCAGCCCAGCCAGCCTGCGCTCAACAAACCGCAGGCCATCAACACCACCACCAAGGTGCCGGCGGCCAGCAGCAAGGGCCACACCGGCTTGCGCGCCCGTCCGCTGGCCGGGGTGGCCGGGCCGGGCGGCAGCGGCGGCGTTGGCGGCAGCGCCATATAGGCCGATCCCGCGAAGCTCGCATCGTCAGCACTGGACGGCCACGAGATGGCCTCCTCGGCGCTGGTGGGCAGCTCATCATCGCTGGCCCCTACCCAGTCAAACACGTCGTCGTCTCCGGCCGGCTGTCCACCTGGCAGCTCGCCGGCCGCGCCCTGGTCATCCTGCGCCTGCATCAGCGCCTGGCGCGACTGAAAACGCGGACAGCGCTGCTGGTGGCCGCCCAGGCAGAAGAAGGTCTGCTCGTTGAGGGGGATCGGCTGCGGCGCGCGCGAGGCATAACAGCGATTCTCGTAGCTGGGATAGGTCAGGTAAGCGCCTTGCTCTTCCACCAGACCCAGAAGTGGGCACACATCATTTTCCATCGGCTTGTCCTTGCTCGAGACCTAAACAGACGGCGCTGAACCGTCGATCCGCCTGCCTCTCAGGCGGCCTCAGCCAACTGGGCAGCGTAGGCCAGGGCTTGCTCCCGGCTGTGCAGCTCGCCGGCGGCCTGCGCTTCGGCCACAGCTTCCAGCAACTGACCGATCAGCCGGCTTGGCCCAAGTCCCAGCGCCGCCCGCAGATCGTGGCCGTCAATCAATGGCGCTGGCCGCACCACTTCCTGTGGGCGGTTGAAGAAGTCGTCCAGCAGGCGTATCACCAAATCGATGTGGCGCTGCCAGCCCGCCAGGCTCTGCTCCGGGCCACCAGTGGCTTGCAGATCAGCCAGGCTGAGCAGCGCCGTGTCCACGCCAGCCGGCCCCAGGCTGCGATAGTAGCGATAGACCGCACGGCGGCTCGGCTGGCCGGCCGCAGCCAGATGGTGCGGCCGCATGTGGCCGGCCACGATGGCCGTCACCCAGCGGACCTCGGCCTCGCTGAAGCGCAACCGGCGCAGGGCGGCCGTTGTCAACTCAGCGCTGACATCCTCGTGGCCGAAGAAGCGGGCGCGCGGCTGGCCGCTGTCGGGATCGATGACCACTGCCCGCGTGGCCGGTTTGCCCCAGTCGTGGCACAGCGCCGCCCAGCGCAGCGCTTGAGCACGGCTGCCCAAGGAGACGCCGATGGTTTCGGCCAGGTGGTGGGCCAGGACTGGCTGGAAAGGTTCAAGCGCGTGGCAGACGGCGGCGTCCAGGGCGGCGGCTGGGGCGTCCTGGCCTGCAATCCAGCCGGTCAGAAACGCTGCATAGGCCAAGACTTGCGCCGTGTGATCGAAGACATCGTGGATGTGCGGCGGCGTCTGCGCCACGCCATGCAGCGCGTCGGCCTCTGGCAGCACTACAGCCAGCAGCCCCAAATCGCTGAGCAGATCAAGCCAGCGCTGCGGCTCAGCAGCAGCTAGAGTACGCGCCAGCTCGTCGCGCACCCGTTCGTTGGCGCTGAGCGCCACCTGCACAGCATGTTGCTGGATCTGCCGGGCTGTGTCGTGCTCTAGACGAAATCGCCAGGGGGACAGTTCCGCCGCCAGACGGACGGCTCGCAGGCAGCGCAGTGGATCGTCGGCCAACGCCTGGGGGGAAACTGTGCGCAGCAGACGGGCCTCCAGGTCAGACAGTCCGCCTGTGACGTCGATGATCTCAGCCGCAGTTCCACGCACGTGAGCAGCCAGCGCGTTGATGGTGAAATCACGCTGGTGCAGATCGTGAGCCAGGCTGGGGCCGCGCCAGGCAGCAAAATCGACGGAGAGATGCTGGCCGTCAGGGCCGGTCAGCACAGCCCGGCCGGTATCGCGCTCGGTATCCAGCGGCACAAAGGCGCTGTGCATGACGTCAGCCAGCCGGCGGGCCAGTTCCAGTCCACCGCCAGGCACGGCCAGGTCCAGATCGTGCAACTCGCGCCCCAGCAGCAAGTCTCGCACCGACCCGCCCACCAGCACCACCGGCTCGACGACGCTTTGCAGGCGCTGCAAGACCTGGCCGGCAAAGGCGCCGGTCAGGCTGGATAGGTCAAGAGTGGCGGCGGCAGAGAGGGATGTGCTCATGCAAGCCTTAGTCCAATGAGGCGTTATTCCCCGGCGGGCACCCAGACGATTGCGCTGATGCGCTCGCGCGGCCGGCTGTGGTGTGCAGCCAGATGGGCCGCTTCGGCTGTCGTTCCCACCCCGGCTACCTGTCCACCTACCAGGGCCACCCAGCAACCGCGATAGGCTGACAGGTCGATGGCTGCCAGGGGATGCTCGCCAACCGGCAGGACAGGCTGAGGTGGGTCTGACATAGTGCGAGCATACGCTTTTTGGGCATGATTGTCAAATCGATGCCTGGCTGCTGCGGTTGAAAAGAAGTCATTCAAAGAAGTCGGGCTTTTCAGAAAAAGCCCGACTTCGCAATGCTACTGCTAACGGCCAAGATTGGCGGCGACGAGTTCGGCAATGTCGGTAGGCTGTTTCGCCATGCGCACGCCCACGGCCTCCAACGCCTGAACCTTCTCGGCTGCGGTGCCTTTACCGCCGGAGATGATGGCGCCGGCGTGGCCCATGCGTTTACCGGGCGGCGCAGTCTGGCCGGCGATAAAGCCGGTGACTGGCTTGGTCATGTGCTGGCGGATGAAACGGGCGGCTTCTTCCTCGTCCGTGCCGCCAATCTCGCCGATCATCACCACCTGCTCGGTGTCCGGGTCAGCCTCGAACAGTTCCAGGATGTCGATGAAGGTCGAGCCGATGATGGGGTCGCCGCCGATGCCCACGGCGGTGGACTGGCCGATGCCGCGCGCGGTCAGCGCTGCCACCACCTCGTAAGTCAAAGTGCCGCTGCGGCTGACCACGCCCACGTTGCCAGGGATGTGGATGTGGCCGGGCATAATACCCACCTTGGCCTGGCCGGGGGTAATCAGACCTGGGCAGTTAGGGCCAATCAGACGGGCGTCGGTCTGGTCGATGTAGGCCCGCACCCGAACCATGTCCAGCGTCGGCACCCCTTCAGTGATGCAGACCACCAGCTTGATGCCTGCGTCCACAGCTTCCAGAATAGCGTCAGGCGAGAAGGCGGCCGGCACGTAGATGATCGAGGTGTTAGCCTCGGTTGCGCGCACCGCATCGCGCACGCTGTCGAACACAGGCACGCCGACCGCCCACTGGCCTCCCTTGCCGGGGGTGACGCCGCCCACCACATTGGTGCCATAGGCGATCATCTGCTCGGCGTGGAACATGCCCTCGCGGCCGGTGATGCCCTGAACGATCAAGCGCGTGTTTTTGTTAACCAGAATGCTCATGGTTTCCTCTTTCGTGCTCAGGACTGCGACGCGGCGACGGCCTTCTGGGCCGCCTCGGCGAGGGTGTTGGCGGTTTCCATCTTGGCATCAGCCAGAATCGCGCGTCCCTCGGCTTCGTTGGTGCCGACCAGCCGCACGACCATGGGGCAGGTCACGCCGACCTCGCCCAAGGCTGTCACTATGCCGCGCGCCACTTCGTCGCAGCGCGTGATGCCGCCAAAGATGTTGATCAACACCGTCTTGACGTTTTGGTCAGAGAGGATAATGCGCAAAGCTGCCGCCACCCGCTCGGACGTGGCGCCGCCGCCGATGTCCAGGAAATTGGCCGGCGCGCCGCCGTAAAGCTTGATCATGTCCATGGTGGCCATGCTCAGGCCAGCGCCGTTGACCATGCAGCCGATATCGCCATCCAACTTGACGTAGCTCAGATCGTAGCGCCGCGCCTCCACCTCGTAAGGGTCTTCCTCGGATGGATCGCGCAGCTCGGCCAGGGCTTTGTGGCGGTAGAGGGCGTTATCGTCGATGGACATCTTGCCGTCCACAGCCAGCAGTTTCCCGTCTCCCGTGACGACCAGAGGGTTGATCTCGGCCAGCGAGGCGTCACTCTCCACAAAGGCGGTGTACAGGCCCGAAGCAATTTGGGCAAAAGAACGGGTCAGCTCCCGCGGGATGCCCAGGGCAGTGGCCAGGTCCATGGCTTGATAGGAGCGAAAGCCGACGCAGGGATCGATGGCGACTTTGATGATTTTTTCCGGCATAGTGGCGGCGACTTCCTCGATGTCGACTCCGCCCTCGCTGGAGCCCATCATCACGACCCGCCGCCGGGCGCGGTCAATGACCAGACCGAGATAGATCTCATCCTTGATATCGGCTGCTTCGTCAACCAGAACCTTGCCGACGGTCAGCCCTTTGATCGTCATGCCGAGGATGGCCTTGGCCTTCTCTTCGGCGTCATCCTTGTCGACGGCCAGCTTGATACCGCCGGCCTTGCCGCGCCCGCCGACCAGCACCTGGGACTTGACGACAACCTTGCCGCCCAGCTTGCCAGCGATTTCACGCGCTTCGGTCGGCGTGCTTGCCACCTCGCCTTTGGGAATCGGTATCCCATAACGAGCAAAAACACGCTTGGATTGGTATTCGTGGAGATTCAAAGTGCCCTCCTGTGGCAATGTCTCTCACATCGGGGAGGAGTTACTACTCAGTCATAGGTGCCGGGCACTGGAATCTGCGCCTGCAACCAAGTCTGTGGAGCCGATTTCAGCCGTTCATGAGCTGCAAGTGCCCGGCACCTGAGTAGTAACGGGGACGAGAAATAAGGTGTCGCTGGTTGACGGCGCCCCGTTGCGCCGCCGACCTAGCCGAACAAATTATACCACGCCAGGCACCGGGCGGCAAAGCAGACAGGGTTTCGTGCAAAACAGAACAGCTTCTAGCCCTGCCAGGCAGCAGCTATGCTCTGCACGTCCACAATGTCCACGCTGCCGCTACAGTCGACGTCGAAGTCGGGCACAAAATCCGACCGCTGCCAGTCGCCGGCTGCCAGCTGAATGTCCAGCACGTTCACCTGGCCGTCGCCGTTGAGGTCGAAGTTGCCAGCCACGCAGACGGCCGGCCGCAGTTGCAGCAAATAGACCTCGCCGCTGCTGGGCACGCCGCTGTTGTTGTCGTCGATCATGTAGAGGTTGCCGATGGCGTCCTGGCCGAAACTGGTGGGGCGGCTGAGGGCCAGCCCGGCCGGCGCCTGCAGGCTGTAGGTGGTGCGCACCCAGGCTGAGCCGTTGTAATCCAGCGTGCGCACCTGGCTGGCGGCGCAGTAGTCGCCGAACAGATAACGGCCAAAAAAGCTGCTGTTAGGGGAGCCGCGGTAGACATAGCCGCCGGTGATGGAGCAGCCGTCGCTGCGTCCATAGGCGTAGATCGGATCGTCCAGCACGCTCAGGTCTGGCGGGCAGTTACCGCTGGTGTTGTAGGCGGCGAAACCCTCCTTGCAGCGCCAGCCCCAGTTGCGGCCGCCAGGATCGCCGGCCGGCTCCAGATTGATCTCCTCCCAGGCCGACTGCCCCACATCGCCGATCCACATGTCGCCGGTCAGGCGGTCGAAGCTGAAACGCCAGGGGTTGCGCAACCCCAGCGCCCAGATTTCGTCCAGCGGGTTGCCAGGGCCAACAAAAGGATTGCTGGCAGGGATGGCATAGGGTGCAGCGCCATCCACGTCGATGCGCAACATCTTGCCCAGCAGAGTGGCGGGGTTCTGGGAGCGGTCCTGAGGATCGCCGCCGCTGCCGCCGTCGCCTAAGCCGATGTACAGGTAGCCATCAGGGCCGAACTGCACCTGCCCGCCGTTGTGGTTGGTGTAAGGCTGGGCCACGGTGAGCACGGTCTGCGCGCTGGCCGGGTTGGCCAGGTTGGGGTCCAGCGTGCTGACGCTGTAGCGGGCCACGACGGTGTTGCCGGAGGTGTTGGTGTAGTTGACGTAGAAATAGCCGTTGCTGGCATAGCCGGGGTGAAAGGCCAGGCCCAGCAGGCCCTGCTCGTTGCCGCTGCTGCCCACCAGCGCGGTGATGTCCAGGAACGGCGTGGGCAGCAGGCTGTAAACACCCCCGGCCAGGGTGACGATCCTAATCCGGCCTGGCTTTTCGATGATAAACAGCCGCCCGCGGTCGCCAGGGGGCGCCGTCAGGTCGACGGGACGGTTCAGGCCAGCGGCGACCAATTGCATCTGCACCGTGTTATTGGGCGCGTCCGTTTGCCCGTTGGGGCTGGCCTGGGCAAGACTGGCAGACAGCGCCAGAGCAACGATCAACAAGGAGGAACCAAGGAACTGGAACAGGATCTTCACACCACACCTCACAAGCCTATTATGTAATCTCAGCCTCAGGTGCCGGGCACTTGCATCTGCGCATGCAACGATGTCTGCCGAGCCTATTCAAGCAATGTATGGGCTGCAAGTGCCCGGCACCTGAGTAGCAACCACTCATTTACAGATCAACATCGGCTGGCGGCTCTCACGCAGCAGGTGATCCACTGCGCTGCCCAGCATGGCCTCCCACATGGGGCTGTAGCCATAGCCGCCCATGATCAACAGGTCGGCCTGCTCATCGGCGGCTGCTTGCTGGATGCCGTCGGCCACATCGCCGTACATCTCAATGCTCCGCGCCTGGATGCCATGGGCTGCCAGGTAGGCGCTGGCGTGGTCCAGGGTGCTGGCGCTGGCCCGGCCAGGCTCGATGACAGTCACCACAGCCAGCGGCAAACGCCAGCGCGCGGCCAGATAGGCCGCCACGTACAGCGCCTCCCAGGCGCGCGGGCTGCCGTCGAAAGCCAACAATGCCCGGCTGAGCGGCGAAACCTGGGGCACGGCCAGCACTGGCCGGCTGCAGCGATGCACCAGGGTGCGAAAGCCTGACTGAAGCTTGCCGGCCAGCCCCCGGCCGGGTGGGAAGGCCAGGTTGGCCACCACCAGATCGGTCCAGCGCGCCCGCTGGCAGATGGTGCGCGCCACCGGCCCCACCTCGACCACCAGTTGGCCGGTAACGCCAGCAGCCTGGCAGCGCCGGTCGAATTCGTCCTGCACGGCGCGGGCCCGCAGCGCGTCGCTCTGGCTGCTGGAGCGAATGACGTGAAAGCCGTGCAGCGCCGATCCTTCGCGCTGCGCCACCACCAGCGCCTGCTCCAGGGCCAGCCAGCCGCGCTCAGAGCCGCTGATCGGCACCAGGATATCAGGAAAAAGGCGCTGGCTGGCCGGGTCCAGCGGCGAGGGATCGGGCGGCAGCGAGGCGTGGGCGCCGTCGCCGGCCCCAGCGCTGGACAAATCGTTGCCCGCCCGCCTGCGCCGGCTGCGCCTGTCAGCCAGTTCACCGGCGATTCGCTCCGGCCGCACGGACCAACCGATCTCCCCCTCCACGTCCTCTTGCCGCTCTGTGACCCACAAAAACAAGTCGGCCTCGCTGTAGCCAGGAAAGCCGGACAAGAGGTCATAGTCGCGTATGATCTGGATCACCGGCAGATAGACCGTGTCGTACCAGGCCGCCGCTGCATCAGCCAGGGCAATCACTTGCCCTTGGCGCTGAGCCAGCAGCCGGCGGTGGGCCTCGATCTGCTCCTCCAGACGGCGGTATTGGCCGGGGGCGGTGACGAGCAGGTCCAGCCCCGGCCGCGTCTTGTCCAGCGCAGTGGTGGTCAGAAAGCGGGCATAGCTGGCCTTGATGATCAGCTCATCTGGCTCTGCGTCCGGGGAGAGCGGGACCCGGCTGTGTACCTCGGTGACGTAGGCCTGAATGGTGGAGGCGCCCAGTTGGCGGGCCACCGAGACGCGGTGGTTGCCATCGAGAACGAAATAATTGGCGCCCAGCTTGTAGACCTCAATCGGCGGAAAGCCGCCCTGATAGAGGGCCTTGAGCTTGACGTTGGCCCAGCGGTGCTGATCGCTCTCACGGCGGGGCAGAAACGAGCGGGTAAAGTCGTGGTAGCGGCCTACGCTGCCGACGATCGCGTCCAGGGGGATGTCTTGCAAGCCGCGGCTGACGCTGTTCTCTGCTTGCAACAGGTCATGCACAGCGTCGTAGGAAAGCAGGTCATCCGATTTACCTGTCAACCGCGCCTTGAGATCCTCCAGAGCCGCCCGCCGCCGGGCTTCCTGAAAGTCGCGCACCACTGCCGAGTAGACCAGATCGTTGGTTTCCGTCATGGAAGATTGCTCGCCTGCGTTGGCGTCCTGCGGGCTGATGGTTTGGGGTGAGTCGTGTGCAGTCATTTGATTATCGCCAACTAGTCAGGGTCGGTCAAGTTGGCGCGCGGGCGGGGTGGATGCTATACTGCACGCCAACCGACTATGCAGCTCCTACAGCACATCTTCCTGTCTCCCCATTTCGACGATGCAGCGCTGTCCTGCGGCGGCTTGCTGGCCCAGCTCAACGCAGCAGGCGCGCGCACAGCCGTGGCCACTTCCTTCGGCGGCAAACCAGATTACGCGCGGCTGTCCCCCTTTGCCCGCAGCATCCACGGCCGGCCGCTGGCGGGCCAGGATCCCATCGATCAACGGCGGGCAGAAGAGCGGCAGGCGCTGGCGCTGCTGGGCGCTGAAAGCTGGCAGGGCGACTATCTGGACTGCATCTACCGCCAAGACGCGGCCGAAGCTCGCTGGCTGTATGCCAGCGAGTCGGCGCTGTTCGGTCCGGTAGACACAGCCGACGAGGCGTTGGTGGAGGCGCTGGCGCGCTGGCTGGCCGCGCTGGCGCCAGCCCCTGACCGGGCTGTTCTCTATGCGCCGCTGGCCATCGGCAACCATGTGGATCACCAGATTGTGCAGCGCAGCGCGTTCCTGCTCCGCCAGCGCGGCTATGCCGTCCATTTCTACGAGGACTACCCCTACAGCGCGCGCGATCCTGGCGGGCTGGAGCAGGCGTTGAGCCGCCTGGCGCAGCGCGGTCCCTGGCAGTCTGCCCTGGTCCAGCTCAGCCAGATCGACCTGCGGGCCAAGATTGCGGCCATCATGGCCTACACCAGCCAGCTTGGCGTGCTCTTCCCCGGCGACGGAGCCGTGATGCAGCGGGTATCCGTTGCCGTGCTGGAGCATGCCCAACGCACCGGCCAGGACCAATACGCCGAACGCCTGTGGCAGTTGCAACCCTGAAGCGAAGCCTTGTCGTTTGGAATTGCTGCTGAGTTTGCATTTGCTTTGTACTGCGGTTATAATGGTTGCGCAAGGGAATATCGCCTGGAACCAACACACCCGGCACCTGTGAAGGTGCCGGGCTTTGTTCGGTAAGCGGTCAGTGCTTTTCCCCAGCAAACCACCAAAACATCGAAGAGGCCTTTACGAGTCGTCATGGCAAACGGGAAACAACCACCAATCTATATCACTGAAGAGGGAATGCGCGCCCTGCGTGAAGAGCTGGATCATCTGCGCACCGAAGGCCGGGAGCAGGTCGCTCAACGCATTGGCGACGCCAAGGCCGACGGGGACATCTCGGAGAACGCCGGCTACGACGAAGCGAAGAACCAGCAAGCCTTTCTGGAAGGGCGCATCCTGGAGCTGGAGCAGAAGCTTAAGCGCGCTGTGGTCATTCAGAACCACGACACGCCAGCCGACCAGGTCGACCTGGGTCGGTCTGTGACAATCTGCGAGGTCGGCTTCGACGACGAGGAAACCTACCTGGTCGTTGGCTCAGCCGAAGCTAACCCGACCAATGGCCGTATCTCCAACGAATCGCCGATGGGCAAGGCCCTGATGGGCAAACGAGTCGGCGATCGCGTGCTGGTGGCTACTCCCAGCGGCGACTTAGCATTCGAGATCGTTCGGATATCATAGGTCTATCATGACTGAAACCCACAGCGAACGTGACCTGGTCCGCCTTGGCAAACTGGACGAGCTGCGCAGCGCGGGCATCGATCCTTATCCCCCCCGCCTCGACCAGCCGCGCAGCCACAGCACGGCTGAGGCCATCGCCGCCTTTGAGCAGGCCGAAGCCAGCGCAGACAGCCAAGCTGTGCAGGTCGTCGTGGCCGGCCGCATGGTCAGCCGGCGCATCATGGGCAAGGTCGGCTTTGCCCACATCGAGGACGGCAACGCCCGCTTGCAGATTTTCGTGCGATCCGATGTCGTCGGCCAGCAAACCTACGACCTGCTGTTCAAACGGCTACTGGATCTGGGCGATTTTATTGCGGTCAGCGGCGTGATGGTGCGCACCAAGACCGGCGAAATCTCCTGCCAGGCTGAGCAGATGCAACTGCTGGCTAAGAGCCTGGAACCGATGCCAGACAAATGGCACGGACTGAAGGATGTGGAAACGCGCTACCGCCGTCGTTATGTCGATTTGATGGTCAACCCAGAGGTGCGGGAGACCTTCGTTACCCGCGCGCGCATGGTGCAGGCCATTCGCGAGTACCTGGACGGCCAGGGCTTCGTCGAGGTGGAGACGCCCGTCTTGCAGCCGATCTACGGCGGCGCGGCCGCGCGGCCCTTCACCACCTATCACAACCAGCTCAAGCAGGAACTCTATCTGCGCATCAGCTTCGAGCTGTATCTCAAGCGGCTGCTGGTGGGCGGGCTGGAGCGAGTCTATGAGATTGGCCGCGACTTCCGCAACGAGGGTGTGAGCTTCAAGCACAACCCGGAGTTCACCCAGCTCGAGTGGTATGAGGCCTACGCCGACTACAATGTGGTCATGGAGCGCGTCGAGGCGATGCTGGCCCACGTGGCACAGCGGCTGACCGGCGGGACGGTGATCAGCTACCAGGGCCACACCATCGATCTGGCCCCGCCGTGGCGCCGCATCACCCTGCGCGCTGCCATCATGGAATACGCCGGCATCGACTATACCCAATACCCCACAGCCGGAGAGCTGGCTGCAGCCATGCGGGCCATGGGCCACCGGCCAGAGAACACCAGCAACCGGGGCAAGCTGATCGACTCGCTGCTGAGCAACCACGTCGAGCCCAACCTGATCCAGCCGACCTTTGTCACCGAGTACCCCATCGAGATCAGCCCGCTGGCCAAAAAGAAGGCCGGCGATCCCATGACGGTGGAACGCTTCGAATACTTCATCGCCGGCATGGAGATGGGCAACGCCTTCACCGAGCTGAACGACCCGCTGGACCAGCGCGCGCGCATGGAGTGGATGCAGCAGCTTTACGGCGCAGATGACGAAGAACGCCACCCGGTGGACGAGGACTATCTGCTGGCTATGAGCTATGGCATGCCCCCCAACGGCGGCTTCGGCACCGGCGTTGACCGCCTGGCTATGCTCTTCTGCGACAAGAGCAGCATCCGCGACGTGTTGCTGTTCCCGCATTTGCGCAGTCTGGAGCGGGATGAGGCCGATAGCGAGTAATCCGTAACTCGTAACCCGGAGCCTATGTGCGAACACGCTCCGGGTTACGAATTACGGGTTACTCGTTACTCACAGTTTGACAGCCGCCTTCTCCTGGCTATAATTTTGTTACATGCGCGGGTGTAGCTCAGCGGTAGAGCTACGGCTTCCCAAGCCGTGAGTCGTGGGTTCGAATCCCATCACCCGCTCAGGTTTCACCGCACCGCACCTCCTGTTCCAGAAACCGCTCCGTTAGCCACACGGGGCGGTTTCGCGTTTGAAAGCAGAAAAGTCATTTCTTCGGAAGAAATGACTTGGGTGTGTTCAAAATGGGTTGATGGTCATTGCGAGGAGGCCGCCGACGAAGCAATCTCGACGTTGCCGGCACGGTATTGCTTCGCCGCAGACGGCTCGCAATGACGGGCCATCAACCAGTTTTGAATGCACCCAAATGACTTTTCTAGCGACCACGCGTCCTCAGCAGAAAAGTCATTTCTCGGAAGAAATGACTTTTCTAGCGACTATGGCTGTGTTTGCAGATCACCCGACATGGTGATACCATCGGCCCATGACCGCATCTGAACCAGCCGTCGCTATACCAAGAACCGCTCGTGATCGCCGCGAGCGGCTGTTGGTGGCTGTTGTGACGCTGGGCGCGTTTGCGTTGCGCCTGATCCACCTGGGGCGGGACAGCCTGTGGTACGACGAGACGGTCTCCGTCTACCTGGCCGGCCAGCGCGCGGCCGAGCTGATCGCCCACACCGCGCGCGATATCCACCCGCCCCTGTACTACTTGCTGCTGCGCGGCTGGCTGTTGTTGGCCGGCTACCCCACCGGCCAGGCCGACCCCATCGGCAACAGCCTGGAGTTCATGGCGGCCTTTTTCTCGCTGTTCTTTGGGGTGCTGCTGGTTCCACTGACCTGGCAACTGGCGCGGCGGCTGAACCTACGCCATCCCGTTCCCCTGCTGTCGGCGCTCCTGATCGCCATCTCTCCCTTCGGCGTCTGGTACAGCCAGGAAGTGCGCATGTACACCCTGGGCGCGTCGCTGGGCGTCGTCGTATTGCTCGCCACCCTCCCCTTCCTGCGCCGCAATGTCACGCCCGGCCGGCTGCGCCGCGCTGCCCTGCTCTACGCCGTGGCCGCGGCCGCTGGCATGTACACGCTGTACTACTTCGCCTTCCTGCTGGTCAGCCTGAACGGGCTGGTGCTGGCCGCGCTGGCGACGAAAGAAACCGGGTTTCTCCGAAGAAACCCGGTTTCTCGCGCATCCCTCTGGCTGGCCGCACAGGCCGGCGCGCTGCTGCTCTTCCTGCCCTGGCTGCCCACGGCCTGGCGTCAGGCCACCGACCCGCCCGTCCCGCCCTGGCGCACAGCGCCGCAACTGCTGGACGTCCTCGTCGAAAGCTGGACCGCCCTCACCCTCGGCCAGTCCGCCACCCCCGCCCGCTTCTGGCCGCTGCTCTTGCTCGCCCTGGCGCTGGTCATCCTGGGCATCGCCGCCGCGCGCCGTTCCCAAATTGACAATTCACAATTGACCATTGACCATTGGCAATTCCTGCTGACTGCTGCCTTTGGCCCTCTGTTGCTGATCCTGCTGGCCTCGCTCTGGACGCCGCTCTACCACGTCCGCTACCTCTTCACCTATTCGCCCCCCTTCAGCATCCTGCTGGCCATGGGCCTGGCCGCGCTGTGGCACATGGACACACGCCTGAGCCGCGCGCTGGCGCTAACCAGCCTCATCCTGCTGCTGGCGGGCTCGGCTGCGGCGCTGCGCAGCTTCTGGGATGACCCCGCCTTCGCCGCCGACGACCACCGCGCGGCCGTGCGCGAGCTGGCCCAGCGCTGGCGGCCCGGCGACGTCGTCCTGGCCAACGCCGGCTACAGCTACACCGCCCTGCTGACCTACTGGCCAGGCCCCGTAACATGGCATGGCCGCTTAATCAACTACGCGCAAAACCATCTGCCACAGAGCATGAACGGCCCGGTGATCCTCCAGACCGGCCACATCGACGGCGATTCCGACCTGGGCTGGGGCGATCCCCGCTCCGACTTCTACGCCCTGCCGGCGGACGCCATGCAGACCGCCTTGCGCGACCTGTCAGCCCAGACCGACCGGCTGTGGCACTACCGCATCTACGACACGGTCAACGACCCGCAAGGCGCGATCCGCGACGCATTGGAGAGCGGCTGGACGCTGTTCGACGACCGGGTTTACCGCGGCGAGGCCAACCTGCGCGTGCAGGGCTGGCAGGGGATGCGCCAGGCGTTGTCGTCCTACCTGCCCCCCACGGTGGCCACTTTCGACGGCTGGCTGGAGTTACGCCTGGCGCCCGACGCCGCGCCGTCCACCGTCCAGTCCAGCGAGACGCTGGACATCCCCCGCGCCCTGTGGAGCCGCAGCCCCGATCAAGCGGGCCAGCCCGTCGCCCTCTCGCTGCGCCTGGTCGACGACGACGGCCAGGTGTGGGCCGCCGCGGACGAGGCGCTGGGCGGCAATGCGCTGGACCTCCTCACCGCCAGCCAGTTGGTGCAGCCGCTGCGCCTGCCAGTTCCAGCCGGCACAGCGCCCGGCCTGTACGACCTGGTTCTCGTGGTCTACGATCCGCAGACCGGCCAGCCGCTGAGCGTTGACGGCTCAGCAGCTAGCCAGGCCACGCTGGGCCAGGTGGAAGTCACACGTCTTGGCGCGGCCCCTGCGCTTCAGCCGGCCGCGGCCGACTTCGGCCCCCTGCGCCTGGTCGAGGCGTCCACGCCGGCCGCAGCCATCAGCCCAGGCGACGCGATCCCGCTGGAACTGCTCTGGCAGGCCGCGCCCGGCTTCACGCCGGAACCGCTGGTGGTGGTCGTGCAGTTGCTGGACGGCGCGGACAACGTCGCCGCCAGCCGGGAGGCCGAGCCGCTGGCCGGCCGCTACCCGACGACGCAGTGGCAGCCCGGCGAGCTGGTGCGCGACCGGCACACGCTGGCCGTGCCCGACGGCCTGGCGCCGGGTGCATACAACCTGATCGTTGGCCTGTACCGGGCAGGCGATGGCCAGCGGCTGATCACACCCGGCGGACTGCTGGCGCTGACGCAAAGGGATCACGTACTTGTGAGTGAAATCGAGGTGCGGTGAGTGCGTCGGCCATCCACGAATGCTGCGCGACACGAATACACGAATGAGGCATGTCCGCATACGGCCGGGACTTCTGCAATCCAGCGCGTGCATTCGTGCATTCGTGGCCCCAATTCGTGGATGGCCACCCCCGCCACACAATCACCTTCCTGAGGAGCGACCATGACTGAGCCATTATCGACCATCATCGGCGCCAAGATCCTGGATCAACTGCTGGGCAAAGCCGTGGGCAAGGCGATAGATACGACGGTAGACAATACGTCCAAGGGGCTGGACACCGCCTTGGGCAGGCCGTCCCAGGCGCTTAGAAACGCGCGAGCCAAGCTGGAAAAGGACACTGTCCAACGCGCCGCGAACATGAAGAGCATCGTCGAGGAGGCGGCCCAGGAGATACAGCCGGCGCTCGCCCAGATCAAGTTGGACACCGGCCAGGATCACAGCGCTCTCTTCCAGCACGAACCCTTCTTGGCCCAGGTAGCGCGAGCCCTGTTGACCGACCTGACCCTGGACATAGATGCGTTGCGCGTCGAGTACCAAAGCAAGTTCGCCAGCGACCGATCGGAAGACTTGACCGCCCCGCTAGACCTGTTCTTCGAGAAGCTGAGCGAGCTGCTGGCCAGAGATCAGCAGTGGGGGCCGGCGCTGCGCGAGTTCCGGCGTGACGCTAAGCGAGGCGCCGTCCTTCCACCGCAGCCAGCCGAGTTGGTCGCACTGGCCCAACAGATCGCCCTGACGCTGGACGACCTGCCAGAGCGAACAGCCGACGCCATCCATCGTCCCGAGAAGACGCGGATGGAGGCTTGGGAGAAGAGCTATCTGCGCGGGCTGTATGCCAGATGCAACAAGCTGCCCCTGGAAGAAAAGCGCGCCCAGGATATCAGGCCGCCCGACGCCATCGGGCCTGCGCCCAGGAGCTTTCGCCTGCAACACGTCTACGTCGATCTGGATGTCCTGGAACCGCTGACATGGCAACGAGTGCTGGATCGCCTCCAGGTTCCGCCTGACAAACGCCGGCAGGTAAGCAGCCAGCTTATAAGCCTGGCGCCCAGCGAGTTCAGACAGCACAACTGGGAAGGGGACTTGCCTGATGAGTTGAAGCGCAGCATGGTGCAGCAGCTTCGTTCAATCCAGGTCACAGGCAGCGAGGACCAACGCGCCAAGCTGCAAGCGCTGGGGATCGAGCCAACAGCGCTGGAGCAGGCCTTTCAGTCGGTGACAGCCTTCGACGTTATTCACGAGAACAGACAACTGGTGCTGCTGGGCGGCCCCGGCAGCGGCAAGAGCACGCTGACGCGCCGCATCGCCGGCATGTTGGCCGCTGAGGCTGTGCCCGATCTAGACGAAGGCGCCGCCAACGGGCGTGGCAGTTTGGACCACGCCTTTGACCAGTGCCGTCTGCCGATTCGCATCGCCTTGAGCAAGTGGGCGGTCCGGTTGCCGGAGAACGCCGCTGGCGTGGCCAACGATCTGCTCGAAGAGTGTTTGTGCGTGTTGCGCGAGACGGGGGATATGGGCGAAGAGCGAGCGCGCACCTACTTGATGGGCCACATCAACGCATCCCCGTCCACGGCTCTGCTTCTGCTCGATGGACTGGACGAGGTGCCGGACAAGACAACGCGCAAGACCATTCTAGCGGCCATCGAGCGCTTCCGCGAGAGCTATGGCCACGTGCCGATGATCGTCACCTGCCGCTACCTTCCCTATCAGGACAAAAGCTATCAGTTGCCGTCGCTGCCCAAATTCACGCTGGCCCCATTGAGCAAGCCCGCCATCATGACCTTCATACAACGCTGGCACGACGAACTGCGCTGGGTGCTCGAAGGGCCATCGGGCGATCCCGCCAAACAACGCGAAATCAAAGAACGGGTTTCGGCCAAGCAACGGGATCTGCAACAAGCCATTGACAATCCAGCCCGCGCCGAGCTGCGCAAGATGGCTGGCACCCCCCTGTTGCTGACCATGATGGCGCGGCTCAACTACCGCAGCGGCCTGCCAGGCAGTCGCGCCGGACTGTACGAAGAGTCGATTAAGGTTTTGCTCTACGAGTGGGAAACGGCCCGCCAGGATGACAGCGGGGACGAAACCGATCTGGAGAGGCTGATGCGCAGCGCTGGCTTCGAGAACCTGGATCGGCTGCACACTCTGCTAAACCGGTTGGCCTATGAGCTGCACGGCACGGCACAGACGACCGACGATGCAGCGACTATCTCGGCTGAGAAGCTGCGCTCCGAGCTGCTCAACCTCTACTTGGCCGCACACCCTGATGCGCGCGTCGAGGCTGCGACGTGGGCCGAACAAGTGCTGTTATTCATCGATGCCCGCTCCGGCTTGCTGCTGGCAACGGATCCTGGCGTGCTCTACGAGTTTCCACATCGCACCTTTCAGGAATATCTGGCCGCGCGTGCGATTGCACTCAGCCCCGACCACATCAAACGGATCAAAGACAGAGTCGACGACCCTAACTGGCGCGAGGTCATTCTGCTGGCGCTCGGCCACCAGATCTTCGTCCAGAATGCGCCCAACTACGCGCTGCAGGTGATCTTCCAGTTCACCCACAAGCAGGCTGTCACCACGGAGGCCATGCGCCGCCGGGTTCTGCTGTTCGGAGAGGCCTACCTGCGGCTGCTAGGGGTTGACCGCGTCCGCCAGTCCGACTCGGCAGTAGCCGCCGAAGTCATGGCCCACATGCCCATCCTCCTGCGCCAGGCCATGCAGCGCGGCCGGCTGGACGACCCTGCCATCGACGCCAAAACCCAGGCCCGCCAGCGTTTGGACGCCGGCCTGCTGCTGGCCGACCTGGACCCGGCCGAGCCCAAGATGGACGACTTCGTCCCGATCCCCGGCTTGGGCGAGATCGGCCGCTACCCGGTGACCAACCGCGAGTTCAAACGCTTCATGGACGAGGGCGGCTACCGGCAGGACAAGCCGTGGTGGTCGGACAAGGCGCGCCAGGAGTTGCCGCAGTATTACAGCGAATGGCCGACCGAGCCTCGCTACTTGGACGACAGCCGCTTCAACCGCCCCACCCAGCCGGTGGTGGGCGTCAGTTGGTACGAGGCCGTGGCCTACTGCGCCTGGCTGACCGAGAAGCTGCAAGCGGCCGGCGAGGCCGTGGAGGCGCGGCTGCCCACACTGGAGGAATGGCGGCAGGCGGCAGGCTCCCAGACCTATCCCTGGGGTCCAGACTTCGACCCCGCTTGCGCCAACAGCGAAGAGAGCGGCCTGGGCCAGACGACGTCGGTGGACATGTACCCGGATGGCGTCACACCCGCGGGGGTCTGGGACATGGCTGGCAATGTGTGGGAGTGGACGAAGACACGGTACTCAGGTATAAGCGTGGAGGCCTATGAATTTGCCGGCGGCTCTTGGTGGAACGATCAGAAGAACATCGGTTCGGCGGCGCGCTACTGGTACTACCCGAGGTTCAGGGACGACGACTTCGGGTTTCGAGTGTTGGTCGTCCCCGTCTCTCGTTCCGGCTAGTTCCGGCTGCTGGCTTCTGGTTTCCGGTTTCTGATTCCGGGTTCCTGTTTTCTGCCTTTGGCCTTCTGCTCTCGCTGCGCTGCCGTGGCAGCGCAGCGAATCGCACAAATTCGCGCAGTGAGGGTTTGGACCACGAACGCGCGAAGGTTTGGACCACGAACGCGCGAAGGGAACGAAGACACGAAGCGCGAAGACCGCGAAGGGCGTGTGCTGGTATGGGCAAGTATTACCGACATCTGTACCCACAGATCTGCGACTGGGACAACCTGTGGTTGGCGTGGCGCAAGGCGCGGCGGGGCAAGCGCGGGCAGCCGCCGGCCGCGACCTTCGAGATGGACCTGGAGCGCAACCTGCTGGCGCTGCAAGCCGAGTTGGAGGAGCGGCGCTACCGGCCTGGCCCCTACGTCACCTTTGCCATCCACGAGCCCAAGCGGCGGCTGATCAGCGCGGCGCCCTTCCGCGACCGGGTGGTGCATCATGCCCTGTGCAACGTGATCGAGCCGTTGTTCGAGCGCCGCTTCATCCACGACAGCTACGCCAACCGCAAGGGCAAAGGCACCCACGCCGCGCTGGACCGCTGCCAGCAGTTCGCCCGCCAATACCGTTACGTGTTGCAGTGCGACGTGGTGCAGTTCTTCCCCGCCATCGACCCGAAACCCGTTGTCGTTCCTGTTCCTCGGGTTGTTCCTGTTGCGAGCCGCCGAACCAGCCCGGCCCAACACTATTCTATCTCAGTCCAGGCGTGCTCCAAATAGGCGAACTTGCGCTCGAACTCCACGGGGTCCTGTTTTAAGCTGCGCTCACCTACGTGCGGAAGAATCTCGGTGAAGTAACGCTTGAGCGTCGCAAAGTCGAGCCAACCGGCCTCCAGCAGCGCCAACACATCGGCAAAGTCGGCGTCCCGGCCGCGCTCGATCTTGCTCAGGGCTACGCTGTACACGTCGAAGTGATAGACGTCCAGGTTGCCGAAGCGGCCGATGTATTGCGCCCGGTTCTGATAGCCCTCCGGCAACGGGATGAAGTCGCCAGGCGATGCCTCCTCCACATTGATGGCCAGTTCATCCTTCAAGGCGCGCACGGCCCGGATGAACTCGCCGTGGTCGCTCTCGGCCACGTCAAACGTCAGATCGACGTCCAGCGTCTGCGTGCGAAAGCCCTCGAAGACCAGCGTTGTGCCTCCCACAAGAAAGACGCGGCCAGACTTGCGAAAGCGCTGGCCCAGATGCTGTAAGAAATCTGCGATACGATGCCGGTCAACCGGCGGTCGCATACTCACGGGTAGCCTCTGCTTTCAATTGCTCGAAGAGCAGGTTCATCAATGCCTCATAGGCCGGCAGTTGATCAAAGGGTTGGCGGGCGGCGAGGGTATGCAAGCATAACTTGCCGTAATGCGCATCGACCGGCGGCAGGCCCAATTTCGCCGAATACAGATCAGGCAGCAGCGGAAACTCCCCCAAATAGAAACCCAAGCGGATCGACCACATACGCTGCAAGCAAGCGGCGGCCGTGTATTGGGTACGCAGCTCGGCCTGCGCTGCCGGCGACAGGTCCAATCCCTCCAGTTGGCTGGCCAGCTCAGGGTGCAGCAGGAACAGAGCCGCCAACGCCAGACGCAGGCGCGGATGGTCATGGCTGGCCAGGCAGGCGAGCAGCTGGCGGTCGTTGATCGGATCCGGGCCGGGCCGGGCATCGCTAGGCGCAAGGAAACGGACGCCGCGCACGCGCAGCGCAGCAACCAGCGGTTCATACTGCCAACGACATGAGTTCATGGCGGGATTATAGCGAACTCACGCAAAGACGCCAAGTACGCCAGGAAGAGGTTGCCGCTTTGCGTCTCTGCGCCTTTGCGTGAGCCTGATCATCCGGCGGCGGGCACAAAATACACGTCCGTCGGCCGCAGCTTGGCGTTGCGCAGGTAGCGGGCTTGCACGGTCATGCCGATCCAGTCCAGGCTGGCCGCGGCCGGATCGACGCCCACCAGCCGGGCCAGGAAGAGTGTGTCGACGCCCTCAAATTCGATCAGCGCCAGCACATAGGGGCACTCGGACAGGAACTCCTCGGAGCCGAAGTGGCAGACGGTGAAGGCGTGTACCGTCCCCTGCTCGGGCAGCACGACCCAGTCGGTGGGCAGGCCGGAGGCCATGTCGTGGCCGCGCGGGTTGGCGTAGGTGTAGCCCGACGCCGGATCGCGGCTGCCCAGCAGTACACGGTTGGTCAGCGCGGCGAACCAGGGCGAATCCTGGCCGTAGCTGTGCAGGTAGGTGATGCAGTAACGCTGCTCCACCTGCAAGGGCGCCATCTGCTTCAGCCCGGCCAGCGCGGCCTCGTCCAGCAGGCGCGGGAAGGGCAGGTTGTGGACGACCGCGCCGCCCAGGGTTTCCTCGACTTTCTGAGAGGGGGTCATGATGCGCCTCCTTCCCGCTCGAGAACGGTGACGGTGACGTAGGTGCCGGTGCCGGCGTGGCTGTGGATGGCCCCGCGGCGGGCGTCCTCGATCTGCAAGGCCGCGTCGCCGAAGTGGCGGCCGATCGACCCTTGCAGCTGCCAGATGGCAAATACGCCCTGCATCAGGCCGGTCGCGCCAACGGGATGGCCGCAGGCGATCAAGCCGCCGCTGGGGTTGACGGGACACAGCGGCGCGCTGGACAGGTCCAGGCCGTAGTCGATGCCCGGCACAAAGGCCAACCCGCTGGCGGCAAAGGGGCCGCCCTCGCCGTAGCGGCACAGCCCCAGGTCCTCGTAGGTCTGGATCTCGCTGCTGGTGTAGGCATCGTGCAGCTCGACGAAGTCCAGCTCGTGCAGCGGATCGCCGATGCCGGCCTGTTTGTAGGCCATATTGCCGGCGGTGCGGCCGGCGCGAAAGGAGTGGACGCCGGGGTAGCGCGTGCCCTGCTCCCACAAGCGGCGGTAGTAAGCCTGCGTCTCGTCGCTGCCCCGCTCCTGGTCGGTAGCGTAGAGACGCATGAACGCGTCGTAGTCCACGTGGGGCCGGTCGGCCATGCGCATGGCGTCGGTGCCGCGGCCTACGCCCGTCACCCGCACCAGCGGCCGGGGGATGGTCGCGCCGGCCTGCTCCAGCCTGGCCAGCCCCTCCTCCGAGCAGAGGATGCAGGCCGCCGCGCCGTCGGACATGACGCAGATGTCCAGCCGGGTCAGCGGCCAGGCCACCATGGGCGCGGCCCGCACGTCGGCGATGCTCAGCTTGTTGCGCTTCTGGGCGTAGGGGTTGTGCAGGGCGTTGGCGTGGTTCTTGACCGAGACCGCGGCCATCTGCTCGACAGTGGTGCCGAACTCGTGCATGTGGCGGGTGACCATCATGGCGTAGTAGCCGCTGTAGAAGCCGCCCACCGGGTAGTCGAAGCTGACGTCCGAGGCCAGGGCGATGAACTCGTTGCCCTTCCAGGTCTCCACGTGGCTCATGGTCTCGAAGCCATAGGCCACGCAGATGTCCATGTGGCCGCTGGCTACGTTCTTCCAGGCCTCTTGAAAACAGATGCCGCCCGTCGCGCCGCCGCCCTCGACGCGGTGCGACGGCTTGGGGCACAGGCCCAGGTAGTCCTGGGCCATGATGGCGGCCATCAGTTGGCGGGTGAAGTGGTCAGAGAAGTAGGAGGCCACCGAGCCGTCCACCAGCTCGGTGAAGCGGGGGAAGTCCAGGCCGATGTCGTGGATGGCGTAGTCGTAAGCCTCCTTGACCACCGCCTGGAAGGTCTTGTCGGGCCGCGCCTTGGCGAACTTGGAGACGCCGCCCGAGATGGCATAGACTGGTCGCATCGTTGCTTACCTCCTCGTCGAGGGAACACCAGCAGGGCCAAATAACCAGGGATTGTTCTCATTGTAACACAGCAACTGCCCGCTGGCAACAGGTGGATTCCAGTCATAGCGCGGTCGTTACTGCTCAGGCTGGGCTTAGAGAAACCGGGTTTTTGCTGCGGAAACGGCTATCATAGCCCCAAGCAATGCGTTTGCAAGCTCAGAAATCATTGCCCAACGAGAAAAACCCGGTTTCTGACCGGCCGGCTGAGCAGTTACGCGCGGTCGTGGTATGCAAGACGCAGCGATTGTGGTATTATGGCTACTACTCAGGTGCCGGGCACTTGCAGCCCTTGCACAGCTTGAATAGGCTCGGCAGACATCGTTGCAGGCGCAGATGCAAGTGCCCGGCGCCTGTGGCTGAGTAGACGTATTATGCTCTGTGAAGCGCTGTTACATCGCTGAGTCTCGTCATGTCAGGAAGCTATACCTACACGCCTGCCATCTGGCCGCCGCTTGCCATCGCCCTCTGTGCGGCCGCCCTGGGCCTGTACAGTTGGCGACGGCGCAGCATCCCTGGCGCGCGGCCGTTTGCCATCGCCTGTCTGTTCACCACGCTCTGGCTGACAGGGGTCATCTGCGAGGTCGCGGCAGCCGATACCGCAATGAAAAACTGGTGGATCAACTTCCAGACGGTTTGGCTGTTGCCCGCCATCACAGGCATGACCTGCTTCGTCCTGGAATACGCCTATCCCGGCCGCTGGCTGACCCGACGTAATCTGCTCCTGCTGTCCATTGCGCCGGTCTTGAACCTGTTCCTGATCCTCACCAACGAGTTCCACCATACCCTCTGGCTCGAAATCCCGCCTGATCGATCCATGACGCTGGTGCGCGGCGTCGGCAGCTATGTCTTGATCGCCTATGGCTTGGGCCTGATTCTGGTCAACAGCGCTGTTTTGATCTGGCTGTTCATTCGCTCGCCCCAACACCGCTGGCCAGTGGCGTTGATCCTGTTTGGCCAGATCGCCGGCCGATTCGTCTATGCCCAGAACGTCGCCACGGGAGAAGCTGCCTCTTGGTCAGAGCCCCTGACTCTTGTGGTTGCGATCCCGCTGGGCATGTATGGCATCGCGCTGTTTGGCTTTCGTATCTTCGACCCGCTGCCGGCAGCGCGCGTGGCGGCGATCGAGCAGATGCGGGACGGCATGGTGGTGCTGGATACCCAGTGG
Organism: uncultured Anaerolinea sp.; assembly: GCA_964626845.1. Classification (GTDB taxonomy): domain Bacteria; phylum Chloroflexota; class Anaerolineae; order JAAEKA01; family JAAEKA01; genus JAAEKA01. The sequence goes on along the minus strand of CAZVGR010000063.1, from coordinate 1,764 downwards.
CAAGTGCTTGGCCTCAATGCCGCAGCCGCAAGCATTCTCGCCATTCCACCCAACAACGCACGCGGCAGAACCTTGCCGGAACTCTTGCCGGCATTAGAACCAGGAGCGACCGAAATCCGCCTCCATACGGGGGCGGAGGCGCGACAGTACGTGTTGCATCTATCCCCGCTCGAGGACCATCGCAATCTCGTCATTGGATACCTGCTCCTGCTGCACGACGTCACCGAGCAGCGGCGGGCGCAGGCGCAACTCCTGGCGCAGCAGTGGGCTGAAGCGACGCTGCAAGAGCGGGAGCAATTGGCGCACGAATTGCACGATGGCCTCTCCCAAGGCCTGGCTTTCCTGAACCTGCAAGCGCAGGCCGCCCAACTCTGTCTTCAGGCCGGGCAGGACGAAAGCGCGCGGGCGCATCTGGCCCGTTTTGGCGAGGTTGCCCGCGAGTTGCAAGGTGACGTGCGCGGGTTGATCAGTAACCTGCTGGCCGTCAGCCTTCCGTCCGAGGGCTTCTGCAGCGCGCTGAACCAGACCCTGGCCCGCTTTGAGGAGCAGACCGGCCTGTCGGCCACGCTGGACATCACTGGCGACGAGCAAACCATCTGTGATCCTGCCCGCTTGTCCCCGGCGACAGGCGTGCAGCTCTTGCGCATTGTTCAAGAGGCGCTGGCCAACGTACGCAAACACGCCAGCCGCCCCAGCCGCATCAGCGTGCAGATAGAGGTTAAGGCCGGGCGCATGCATGTGGTGGTAGAAGACAACGGCGCTGGTTTCGATCTGCAGGGGCCAACAACCGCTGGTGACCATTTCGGCTTGCAGGTCATGCGCCAGCGGGCAGCCCGCTTTGGCGGAGAGTTGCTGGTGCATTCCGCAGTCGGCCAGGGTACCCGGGTTGAGATCTGTCTGCCGCTAGATGCTCAACCTGGCCAGATGCCGGGATATGATCTGACGCCGGCCCTGGCAGATGCGCCGATGCCAACGGAGAAAGAAGGACCTCAGCGTGAAGATTCTGCTGGTTGACGACCATGGCCTGTTCCTGGAAGGGCTGACCAACCTGCTGCGCGCCGGCGGTTACCAGGTGGTGGGCGCTGCGCGCGATGGGCTGGAAGCGCTGGAGTTGGCGCGTAGCGCACACCCAGACGTCATATTGATGGACATCCGCATGCCCCGCTGTGACGGTCTCTGCGCCACGCGGCTGATCCATGCCGAGATGCCTGCCATCAAAATCGTTATCCTGACCACCTCGACCGAAGAGGCGGACTTGTTCGAGGCCATCAAGAGCGGCGCCAGCGGCTACCTGCTCAAGAACCTGGAAACTGCGCAGTTGTTCGACTATCTGGTGGGACTGGAACGGGGAGAAGCGCCGCTGTCGCGCGAGCTTTCGTCCCGCCTCCTGGCTGAATTTGCACACCAAGCGGCTGCGCTCGACGAACGCACAGTCGCGTCCTTGCCTGGCGCGCCGACCGGCCCAGAGATCACCCCGCGCCAGCGGGAGATCCTCGAGATGGTGGCGGGCGGGTTATCGTACAAGGAAGTCGCTGCTGCACTATACTTGAGTGAGAACACGATCAAGTACCACATGGGCGAGGTCCTGCAGCGCCTGCACCTGAAGAACCGCGAACAGGCCGTGGCCTACGCCTTGCGCTCCGGCCTGATGAGGGGAACCGGCTGAGCTGATCCACGTCGCCGGGTCGTTCTCTCAACATAACTGCTCGGCCCGGTGAATGGAATTCACCGTCTGACAGCACGAAGCGGCCACAGCCGCTGGGA
>CAZVGR010000062.1:24018-30291 GCA_964626845.1 uncultured Anaerolinea sp. | reverse complement strand
CAAATCGCCCCAAAGTGGGGAGGGCGACGGCGGGGGTGTAGGGCGATTTGGCAAATCGCCCCACAGTGGGGAGAGCGACGGCGGGGGTGTAGGGCGATTTGGCAAATCGCCCTACGGATGGCCAGCTATTCTTGGCGCTTGTTGGCCTGCGTGGTACAATTGCCCCGCTATGCAGAACGCCAGTACTCCCCCCTCGTCACGAGTGATCGTCTTTGGGCTTGATGGCGCGACCTGGGACATTGCCCGGCCGCTGCTGGACGCGGGCCGCATGCCGAACCTGGCTCGGTTGATTGCGCAGGGCACGGCCGGCTCGCTGGCCTCCACGGTGCCGCCCATCTCGGCCGCGGCCTGGACCACCTTCCTGACCGGCCAGAACCCCGGCCGTCACGGCGTCTACCAGTTCCGCAAGATGGACATGCGCCAGTACGGCGGCTATCGCGACGAGTTCGCCACCAGCCAGGACTATGTGGGCCGCAGCTTTCTGGAACTGGCCGGCCAGCGCGGTCGCACCGTCGCCTCCATCGGCGTACCCATGACCTACCCGCCCTTCCCGGTGAACGGCTTCCTGGTCAGCGGCTTTCCCCGGCCCTTTGGCCCGCGGGCCCACGCCTACCCGCCGGCCAAGGCCGAGGCCCTGGGCCGCTGGGACGAGGTGCAGGACAGCTTCAACTTCTCGCTGTCAGCAGCCAAAACGGTCGAGACCTCGGACTACTGGGTGCGCAAGTACACCGATATCGCCCTGCAGGCGTTAGCCGAAGAGCAATTCGACCTGTTTTTGGTGGTCTGGAACAGCACGGATAACATCCCGCATCTGTTCTGGAAGTATACCGACTCCAGCTTCCCGGCCTATGACCCAGCCGGCGCAGTCCAGTTTGGCGACGTAATTAACCATCAGTACGAGGTAGCCGACGGCGAGATTGGCCGGCTGCTGGCTGCGCTGCCCGATCTGGACCAGACGACGATCCTGGTCATGTCTGATCACGGCATGGGGCCTTATCCCCACCGCCAGGTCAACTTCGGCGCCTGGCTGGCCGCGCAGGGCTACCTGACGTTGCGTAAAGGCACAGCCAGCCAGCCCAGCCTGCTGGGCCGGACTGCGCGCCAGGTGCGCCGCCGCCTGCCCCGCCAGTGGCTGGAGCGCCTGCGCGGCCGCATGCCGGCCGGCCTGCGCGCTGACCTGTACGCCCGCCAGATGAACCTGGATCAAATTGACTGGAGCGCCACCGTCGCGTATCGGCTGAAGGTCTTCCCTTCTGTAGAGGGTATTGTGCTCAACGTGCGCGGCCGGCAGGACCAGGGCATCGTCGAGGCGGGTCCAGAGTATGATGCCCTGTGCGCTCGGCTGTTGGCCGATCTCGCTGCTTTGCGCGATCCGGAGACCGGCGAGCCCATTGTGGCCCGCGCCAGCCGGCGTGACGACCTGTTTGAGGGTCCCTTCGTGGACGATATTCCCGACATCCTGCTGGAGCTGAACCCGGCCTACACCGGCGGCTCGGTGCTGCACGGCGACCTGATCACCCCGCTCCCACTGGCTGAGCTCAGCGCCTACAGCGGCTCCCACAGCCCCGATGGCCTGTTCGTCTTCAGCGGTCCCGGCGTGCGTCGCGGCCAATGGCTGGCGGGCGCGCACATTCAAGACCTGGCCCCAACGCTGCTGCACATCATGGGCCTGCCGGTGGCCTCCTGGATGGATGGCCGCGTCCTGGACGCGCTTGACCCGGCCGCGGCCCGGCCTGTGGCCTATGCCGAGTACGACGTGACGCTGCCCGACAGGAGCGGCGCCAGGCTTACTGCCGAAGAAGAAGAAGCCATCCGTGCCCAGTTGGCTGGGCTGGGTTATCTGCGAGACTGAACCTGGCTCGGTCGGCCCACTCCGGGGTGCTTCGCAAAGACCGGCCAGAGCGATGTATGGCCTGGCTCGGTCGGAGACCGGCCAGAGCGATGACCAACCTACCAATCTACCAATCTACCAATCTACCAACCTACCAACCTACCAACCTACCAACCGCCTCCCACCCATGTTCACCCTCCATCTGGGCCGTCCGCCCCACAGCAAGACCATCTCCGTGCATCCTGCCTGGCTGCTGATTCCTGCTGGCCTGGCCTTGAGCGCCGTGATAGGCCTGTTTCAGGGGACGTTGCAGTCGACGACCTTGGCGTTGGCGTTGCTGGGCATGGGACTGGCCCTGCTGTGGCTAGGCTTGGTGGTGGCTAAGCCCGAGGCGGCCTTGCTGTTGTACACCGTGCTGGCGGTGAACCTGAACAGCTCTAGCCTGCCCCTGCCGCTGGGCGGTGTGCGGGTCAGCCCTGATATTGTCCTGGTCTCGCTGCTGATTGTGGGCGTGTTGCTGCGTGCAGTGGCCCTGCGGCGACCGCTGATTGCGCTGCCTATCTCAGCGCCGTATCTGATCTTTCTGGCCGTTCCCATCATCACTCTGCTGTGGACGCCGACCCTGGTCGAGTCGCTGCGCGGGCTGTTTCGTTTTGTTGGCTACTACGCCTTAATGTGGCTGATCGTCGATACCATCCGCGCCAAAGCCCAGGTGCGACGCATGGCGCTGGCCATTATTCTATCCACCCTCCTGCCTATCGTGTCGGGCCTTTACCAGGCAATGACCGGCAGCGGGCAGTTCATCTGGGCCGGCGCCGGCTTCAACCGCATCTACGGCTTCGCTGGCGGTCCTTTCACCCTGGCCTTTTATTTGGTGATGGTCATGCCCTTGGTGCTGATCTTCTTTTTGGCGCAGCGGGATGAGGCTGAGGAGCAGAGTTGGCATTTCCCCCGCCTGGGACTGGCCGTGCTGCTGGGCTTGATCGGTGTTGCGCTGGTGTTGACGTTCATTCGGGGCGCCTGGATCGCCCTGGTGATCTCGCTGCTGGTTCTGGGCATGATGCGCGGTTCACTGCGCTTCCGCCAGTTGGTTTTCACGATTCCGGCTGCAGTTGGCGTGGTCTTGCTGACCTTTACCCCAGCCTTGCAGCGCTTGCAACAGGCCGCCGATCCATCCAGCACCTTGTTCGGCCGGATGGAAGTGTGGAAGCTGGCGCTGGACTGGCTGCTGGCCAGCCCGCTCAACCTGCTGGCTGGCGTGGGCATGAAGGCCTTCGAGTACTACTACATCTTATTGGCTGGCCCGACGACCGCGGGCCTGTACTGGCGCCGCGAGGCGTTTCTCATCGGCAGCCGGCCGCACAATGAGCTGTTGGGCTTCTTGCTGGACGTGGGACTGATCGGCTTGATTGCGCTGCTGGCCGTGTTTTTTATTCTGCTGCGCCAGGCGGTGCGCATCTATCGCCGTTCGCAGGATCATGAGCTGCGGCTGGTCGCTTTGGCGTTTGTGATCGGCTTTGTCGGCCTGACTGTGGGCGCGATGGGCGACAACGTCTTCTCCCAGCCCTCGGTGGCCGTCTATTTCTGGATCATGGCCGGGCTGATCATGGCTATCGACCGGCATTTGCTGCGTGAAGCGTGATGCGTGAGGCGGACTCGCCTGTGCGCGTGGTGATGGTTGGACCGGCGCCGCGCATCTACGGCGGCATCTCGGCCGTGGCTGGCGCGATCCTGGACTCGGACCTGCCGCAGCGCTGCCGTCTGACCTACCTGGCCGAGGGCGCGCGGCAGGGGCCGCTGGTCAAGCTGCGGCTGGCCTTGGCGGCTTTGCTGCGCTTGATCTGGCTTATGGCTCGCCGCCGCGTCGATCTGCTGCATTTGCACGTGGGCGGCGGCAGCAGCTTCTACCGGCATGTGCTCTATCTCGCGCTAGGCAGGCTGGGCCGTGCGCCGGTGATCCTGCACTGGCACGTGCCCGGCAGCGGCGAGGCGCAGGACGCGGGCCTGGCCGGCGGAACGCAGCAGCGGCTGGCCCGCTGGGCCGTCAACCGGGCCGCGCGGGTGATCGTGCTCACGCCGGCCTGGGCCAGGTCGCTGGCTACCCTGTCGGGTCTGCCGGATGCCGGCCAGCGCATGGTGGTGCTGCCCAACCCGGTGGACTGCGATCTGATCCGGCCGCCCGACGATCCAGGGCTGCGCCAGTCCGATGTGGTGTTGTTTTTAGGCGACTTTTCACAGCGCAAAGGCGTGCGCGACCTGTTGGCGGCGGCCCCAGCCGTGGTACAGCGGCGACCGGCCGCTCGTTTCGTCATTGCCGGCGGCGCTCCGCCGGCTGATGTGGCAGCTCTGGCCCACCCTTTGGGCGCGGCGGTCGAGTTTCCCGGCTTCGTGCGCGGCGCCGACAAGCTGCGGCGGCTGCAAGAGGCCAGCCTGCTGGTCCTGCCCTCCTATGCCGAGGGCTTGCCGGTCACGATTCTGGAGGCCATGGCCGCCGGTTTGGCGGTGGTCGCAACGCCGGTGGGCGGCGTGCCCGACGTGTTCGCGGACGGCGTCAATGGCCGGCTGGCGCCGCCCGGCGATGTGCCCGCGCTGGCCGCGGCCATCGTTCAACTGCTGGACGACGCCCCCGCCCGCCAGGCCATGGGCCAACACAACCGCCAGCAGGCCGTGGCCCAGTTCGCCGTGCCGCCATACGCGCAGCGGCTGTTGGAAGTCTATCATGAGGTTACTGGTAGACAAGTAGACAAGTAGACAAGTCACCCTGTCACCTTGTCACCAAGTCATCCGTCCCATGCCCAACGTCCTGATCTACATCATCGATGCCCTACGGGCCGACCACCTGAGCTGCTATGGCTATGGCCGCGCGACATCGCCGGCCATCGACGCGCTGGCGGCTGAGGCGGGCGCGGTGCGTTTCACGCGCGCCTTCACGCCGGCCACGTGGACCAAGCCGGCGGCCGCGTCGATCCTTAGCGGCTGCTATCCGCCGGCCCACGGCGTGCGTTCACGCAGCGACCTGTTCATCCGGGCGGTGCCGCGGTTGGCAGAGATCTTGCAGGGGGCCGGCTATCACACGGCAGCCGTCAGCACCATCGGCAACGTGTCGTCGGTGTTGGGCTTTGGCATCGGCTTCGACCATTTCGTAGACCTGTACAAGGATCCCGCGCTGGTCAGGGAGCGCGAGGTCAGCAACACCGGGGCCTGGAAGCTCTATTTCGAGCAGGATACCACGGTGGTGCTGCCGCTGGCTGAGGACGTCAACCAGCGGGCAATGCAATGGCTGGCGGACCAATCTACCAATCTACCAATCTACCAATCTACCCAACCCCCCTGGTTCCTCTTCCTCTGGGCGCTGGACCCGCACGACCCGTACTATCCGCCGCCGGGTTTTGACCGTTGGCGCGATCCTGGCTACACTGGCCGCATCGACGGCAGCGCGGAGAGCGTGCGCCGCGTGCGCACCCCGGCCGACGTGCAGCGTCTGCTGGACCTGTACGATGGCGAAATTGCCTACGTGGATCAGGAGCTGGGCCGCTTGCTGGACTTCCTGCGCGCCAGCGGGCAATACGACGACACGCTGATTGTGGTGGCCGGCGACCACGGCGAGGCCTTCGGCGAGCACGGCGACTACGTCCACGGGCACCTGGCCTACGAGGAAGTGATGCATGTGCCGCTGCTGATCAAGTTCCCGGCCGGCATGGCCGTGCCGGGCGGCGCGATGGACGCCCTGGCCCAGCTCACCGACATTGCGCCGACCGTGCTCCATGCGCTGGGCCTGGGCCATTTGGCGAGCGACATGCAAGGCGTCAGCCTGCTTCCCGCCTTGCGCAAGGCAGGCGATGACAGCCCCCAAGCACCCGGTCACCCGGTCACCTTGTCACCCAGTCACCTTGCCATCCGCCCGCCCCGCAGCCACGCCTTCAGCGAGACCCAGGCCTCGCCGGCCAACAACCGCCTGCTGGCCGTGCGCACCGAGCGCTGGAAGTACCTGCGCGTCGATCCGCCTGGCGACTATACGGCCAACGGCGCCGCGTCGCGGCCGGCCAGCCCACAGCAGCGTCTGGCCGGCTACTGGCAGCAACTGGCCAACCCGGAGATGGTCAAGCGGCTGCTGCGCAATCCCATGTTCTACCTGCGCCGCCAGATGGCCGAGCGGCAGATGCTCTTCGACTTGGCCGAGGATCCGCAGGAGCGCCGCAACGTCGCCGGCCAGCATCCGGCCGTGGTGGCCGAGCTGGACGCGGCGCTGGAAGCCTGGCTGGCCGAATGCCGCGCCTACGCCGAGTTGAGCGACCGCCAGGGCGTGGCCGGCCTGGACGAGGCGACGCTGGCGCAGTTGCATGGGTTGGGATACTTGTAGGCGTGACCCGTAACTCGTAATGCGTAATGCGTAACCCGGACAGGGAGAGGCTCTTCCGGTTACGTGTTGCTCGTTACGAGCT
>CAZVGR010000062.1:0-23918 GCA_964626845.1 uncultured Anaerolinea sp. | reverse complement strand
ACCCAACGGCAAATTCCTGACTTGACGACACACGCTTCCCTCTCTTCCGGTTACGTGTTGCTCGTTACGAGCTACCCAACGGCAAATTCCTGACTTGACGACACACGCTTCCCTCTCTTCCGGTTACGCGTTACGCGTTACGAGTTACTCATTCACGTGTAGGACACAATGCAGCAAGAACAGACCACCGTCGCGCAGAATAGGCAGCCTGCGGACGAACTGATCACCGTCGCCTGGGCCGACGCGCATGCGCCGGCCGGCTATGCCGCGGCTAAGCGCGCCCTGGATGTGGCGGTGGTGCTGGTGGTGCTGGCGCTGGGCCTGCCCGTCTGGCTGCTGATCGCGCTGCTAATCAAGCTGACGTCGGCCGGGCCGGTCTTTTACCGCGGCACAGTCATCGGCCGCGGCGGCCGGCCGTTCCGCTACTACAAGTTCCGCACCATGGTGGCCGGCGGCGACAACACGGCGCACAAGCAATGGCTGGAGCAGTTTGTCAAGCAGGACGCGGCCTTTGCCGAGGACGCCAGCGGCAAGAAGGTCTTCAAGGTGATCGACGACCCGCGCATTACGTCCGTGGGCCGTTGGCTGCGCAAGCTGAGCCTGGACGAGGTGCCGCAGATGCTCAACGTGCTCACGGGCGACATGAGCCTGGTCGGGCCGCGGCCGCCGGTGCCCTACGAGTACGAGCACTACGACGACTGGGCCAAACAGCGCCTCAGCGTGCCGCCCGGCATCACCGGCCTCTACCAGGTGACCGCCCGCAGCCAGGTCGGCTTCAGCGGCATGGTCGCCATCGACCTGGACTACATCCGCCGCCGCTCGCTCTGGCTCGACCTGCAAATCATGCTTAAAACGCCGGTGGTCATGCTGCTGGGCAAGGGCGCCGGGTAATTATCAATGGTCAATTGTGAATGTCCAATTGTCAATGTCCGCTCGCCAAGAGCCAATTGACCATTGAACATTGCCAATTGACCATTGAACATTGTCAATTGACCATTTCCTCATGCGAATTCTCTATCTCACCCACAACGTCACCTGGAAAGGCGGCGGCGCGTTCTTCCGGGCCTTTCACCAGGCGCGCTATTTGGTGCGCCGCGGCCACCAGGTCACGGTGCTCAGCATCGCGCCCAAGTCGCGCACCCAGTTCCACCAGTTCGAGTCCGAGGGCGTGCAGATCGTGGAGACGCCCGACCTGCTCGGCGGCTCGGCTCGCACCGGCTGGGATCCGTGGAACACCCTGCGCCGCATCGGCTACCTCCAGGGCGAGGACTACGACCTGGTGCATGGGCTGGAGTCGCGACCGGCCGTCGCGCTGCCGGCCCTATGGCTGAAGCGCCGCGCCGGGCTGCCGGTGATCCTGGACTGGGCCGACTGGTATGGCCGTGGCGGCACAGCCACCGAGCGCAGCCGCTGGATCCGCACCTTCATGCACCCGGTGGAGACCTTCTGCGAGGAGCGCTTCCATCCGTTGGCCGACGGCGTGGTGGCCATGGGCGAGCCGCTGCTGGAGCGGGCCGCCGCGCTGGGCGTGCCGCGTGAGCGCATGATCAACCTGTTGCACGGCTGCGATCCCGAAGGGCTGACCCCGTATGGCATCGAAGAGGCGCGCAGCAGGCTCGGTCAGGAGATTGGGCACCATCCCGGAGGGACCGGCCTGAGCAGTGAGGACTACGTCCTGGGCTACGTGGGCGTGATGCGCAGCACCACGGCCGAGCTGCTCTTTGCCGCTTTGCCCATCATCCAGCGGCTGGCTGGCCGGCCGGTCAAGGTGGTCTGCGCGGGCAACCACAAGCTCAAGGACTTGCGCAGCTACGTGCCGGCCGATTGCCAGGACGACGTGATCGAGACCGGTTGGGTCGATTACGAGGAACTCAACCTGTACCTTTCGTCGTCCGATGTGATGGTGCTGCCGTTCCAGCGCATGATCGCCACCGACAGCATCTGGCCCTCCAAGCTCAACGACTATCTGGCCGTCGGCCGTCCCACCGTAGCGACGAATATGCGCATCCTGCGGCCGATCTACCAGCGCTACGACATCGGCGTGCTGGCGGAGGACAATCCGCAAGCCTTCGCCGAGGCTGTGGTCGGGCTGTTGCACGACCCGGCGCGGCGGGCCGCCATGATGACCGCTGCGCGCGCGCTGGCTGAGGGCGATCTCTCCTGGGAGCATCTGGTCGACCGGCTGGAAGAATTCTACATAAAACTTGCAAAGGAGCATCGAAAATAGCCATGAATTGGTCAGGTAGCAAGGTTCTTGTGACAGGCGGCGCTTCGTTTATCGGCAGCCACCTGGTCGATGCGCTGGTAGCGCGCGGCGCGCAGGTGCGCGTGGCCGACGATCTGTCCAGCGGCAAGCTGTCCAACCTGGACCAGTCGATTCAGCATGTGGAGTTCCTGGAGGGCGACCTGCGCCAGCGCAGCTTCGCCGACCAGGCCACGGCTGATATGCAGGTGGTCTTTCACCTGGCCGCGTCCCACGGCGGGCGCGGCTACATCGACACCCACCCGGTGGAGTGCGCCACCAACATGATCCTGGACGGCACCGTTTTCAACTCGGCCTGGCAGGCCGGCGTGGAACGCATTGCCTTCGCCAGCTCGGCCTGCGTCTACCCCACCACCTTGCAGGCTGAGCAGCAGATCGTCGAAGGGGGCATGGTCTACCTGCAAGAGCCGTGGGCCGATCCCTTTGTGCCGGGCGCGGCCCTGGCCGACGGCGAGTACGGCTGGGCTAAGCTGATGGGCGAGATGGCGCTGCGGGCCTACCACAAGCAGTACGGCCTGAAGTGCGTCTCCTGCCGCTATTTCACCGCCTACGGCGAGCGGGAGAACGAAACCCACGCCGTGATTGCGCTGATCGCCAAGGCCTTTGTGGGCATGGACCCCTACGAGATCTGGGGCACCGGCCAGCAGGACCGCAACTTCACCTACGTCGGCGACATCGTCGAGGGCTCGATCCGCGCCGTGGAGAACGTCGAGGACGGCAGCGCCGTCAACATCGGCACGGCCGAGCACATCAAGGTCATCGACGCGGCCAGGCTGATCTTCCAGATCACCGGCTGGTCGCCCCAGGAAATCTTCTTCGACACCAGCAAACCGGTGGGCGTCTTCAGCCGCGCGGCTGACCTGACCCGGGCCCGCGCCTTGCTGGGCTGGGAGCCGGGCACCTCCTTCGAGGACGGCCTGCGCCGCACTATCGACTGGTACTACGCCACGCGCGACCGGGCCGAGGTGGCGCGCAAGCTCAACGTGCTGCTGACGGAGCGGTAGGATGACAAGGTGACAAGGTGACAGGGTGACAAGGTGACGGCGTTCGGAAGATCACCCAGTCACCCACTCACCCAATCATCCACTCCCCCAATCACCCAATCACCTTGTCGCCCTGTCACCCTGTCACCTTGTCACCCTGTCATCGAAGAGACCTCATGACCAACGCTCTCGTCACCGGCGGCGCCGGCTTTATTGGTTCCCATACCGTCGATCTGCTCTTGCAGCGCGGCTACCACGTGCGCGTGCTGGACGCGCTGACGCCGCCTGTCCACCAGGATAGCCAGCCCCCGGCCTATCTCAACCCTGCTGTCGAGTTCATCCACGGCGATGTGCGCGACCGCAAGGCCATGCGCCGCGCGCTGGAGGGCGTCGATGTAGTCCTGCACCTGGCCGCCTACCAGGACTACCTGACCGACTTCAGCCGCTTCTTCGACGTCAACGCCACCGGCACCGCGCTGCTCTACGAGCTGATTGTCAATGACCGGCTGCCGGTGCGTAAGGTGGTAGTGGCCAGCAGCCAGTCGGTTTACGGCGAGGGCAAGTACCGCTGCGCGGTGGACGGCGTGGTCTATCCCTCGCTGCGGCCCGAGGTTCAGCTCAAGGCGCGTCAGTGGGAGGTGCGCTGCCCCGTCTGCGGCGGCCCTTTGCAGGTCGAGACCACCGACGAGGCCCAGGTGCGGCCCCACAACCAGTACGCCATGTCCAAATACGCCCAGGAGATGATCGCGCTCAACCTGGGCCAGCGCTATGGCATCCCCACCGTGGCCATGCGCTACTCCATCACCCAGGGGCCGCGCCAAAGCTTCCGCAACGCCTACTCCGGCATCTGCCGCATCTTCGTCACCCGCATGCTGGCCGGCCAGGCGCCCATCGCCTATGAGGACGGCGGGCAACTGCGCGACTACGTCTACGTGGGCGACGTGGCCCGGGCCAACCTGCTGGTGCTCGAAGACCCGCGCGCCGACTACCAGGTCTTCAACGTGGGCGGCGGCGCGGCCACCAGCGTGCTGGAGTACGGCGCCTTGGTGGCCCAGGTGTTGGGTGTGGACCTGCCGGTGGCCGTGCCGGGCGAGTACCGCTTCGGCGACACCCGCCATATCGTCTCCGACATCAGCCGGCTGCGCGGCCTGGGCTGGGAGCCGGCCACGCCGCTGCCGCAGATCATCGCCGCATACGCGGCCTGGGCCAGGGAGCAGCCCGGCTTGGGCGACCCTTACGCGCAGGCTGAGCAGGTGATGAAGCAGCTTGGCACGGTGCGCACGGCCGGCTGAGCCTGGGCGTGGAGCGTGGAGCGTGCAGCGCAACTGGTCGGATGAACTGCTGTTGGCCTTATGCACCGGCGACCTGGGCCCTGCGGCGCAGGCCCGCGTTGCTGGCTTGCTGGCCCAGCCCATCGACTGGCCGCGGTTGAGCGAGCTGGCCGCGCTGCACGGCGTGGTTGGGCTGGTGCGGCGCAATCTGCTGGCGCTGGACGCAACGTCGCAGGCGCCTGGGCCGGTCTGGCAGGCCATCGAGCAAGCCGCAGCCCAGATCGCGTTCAACGGCATGGTGCAGCAGCGCCAACTGGCTGGCGTGATCGCCGCCCTGCGCAGCGCTGGCATCGAGCCGCTGTTGCTCAAGGGCTATGCCCTGGCCGATCTGGTCTACCAAGATCCATTGACCCGGCCCTCCAACGACCTCGATGTGCTGGTGCGGCCTGATCAGGTGTCGGCAGCCTGCCAGGCCTTGGCTCAGATCGGCTGTACCCTGCCCAGCCAGGCCACTGTGGACGTGCAACAGGCCAACGCCTATGACTTGCCCGTCGTGCTGCCGCCCATGGCCGGACTGGCTACGTTGTTGGAGCTGCACTGGGACCTGGCGCCGCGCACGCTATTCGCCCTCGATCTCGACTTGTGGCGGGCGCGTGCGGAACTTTTTATTGTGGGCGGCCAGCCAGCGTGGCGTTTCTCGCCCGAAGACATGCTGCTGCACCTGGCGCTGCACATGCGCAAGCACCGCTACGTGGGTCTGCGCTGGCTGCTGGACGTGGCCGAGCTGCTGCGTCGGTTCACTGGGCCGGCAGCGCCCCGACCGCTGGATTGGCGCTATATCGTCGGCGCGGCGCGCGCGGCTGGCCTGACTGTCCTGCTTTACATCAGCCTCGCCCTGGCTCAGCGGCTCTTAGATGCGCCTGTTGCCCCAGACCTGTTAGCGGAGCTGGCGCCGTCTGGCTGGCGGCGCAGGCTCTTGCAGTCGGTGCTATCGCAGGAGGCCTTGCTGGCGCCGCTGGAGCGCGAGGATGCCGGTTGGACCCGGCTGGCGCCCGTGGAGATCTTGCTGATCGACCGGCCGGCGTCTATGGCCCGCGAGCTAGGCTATCGTCTGCTGCCGCCGCCGGAGGCCGTCCTGGGCGTCAATGCCTTGGGCATGAGCCGCGGCCAGCGGCTGGCCTTCCAGGCGCGCCGTCTGCTGGATCGCGGCGCGACGCTGGTTGAATAAGTACTTGTCCGCAATTAAACTCGCGCTTTGGCCGGTCTCCGACCGAGCCAGACCGATAAGTCGTTTGCGGACAGTTACTAAGTCGGCCCCCCCTGGCTCGGTCAGGAGACCGGCCAGAGCAGTCAAGCCACCAATCTACCCATCTACCAATCTACCCATCTACCAATCTACCATGCTCATCGCCCGCGCCCCTGTGCGTATCTCGCTGGCTGGCGGCGGCACCGACCTGCCGGCCTACTACAACCAGTTCGGCGGCCTGGTGATCAACACCACCATCGACAAGTATTTCTACGTCTTTCTGCGCGCCTTCAGCGACGGCGAGTCGTTGCAGATTGCCTCGTCGGATTACAGCACTTTCTACCGCCAGGATGCGGCTGCGGCCGTGGAAGATGCGCCGCTGGAGGGCACGCTGCTGCTGCCCCGCACCATTCTGCGTTACTTTGGCGTCGAACAGGGGCTGTCCATGTTCCTGGCCTCAGAGATCCCACCCGGCACCGGCCTGGGCTCCTCCAGCACCGTGACCGTGGCCATTATCAAGGCGCTGAGCACCGCGCTGGGGCAGCAACTCAGCAAGGCCGATCTGGCTGAGCTGGCCTGCCAGGTCGAGATCGAGGAGATGGGCATGCCCATCGGCAAGCAGGACCAGTACGCCGCGGCCTTCGGCGGCCTGAACGAGATCGAGTTTACGGCCCAGGGCTGCCGCGTCACACCGCTGGACGTGTCCTGGGAGACCAGCCAGCGCCTGCAAGAGAACCTGATGCTCTTTTTCACCGGCCACGCGCGCAACTCGGCCGACATCCTCAAGGAGCAGACCCAGGCCAGCAAGCAGTCCAGCTCCGGCACCGTTGAGGCGTTGCATCGGGTTAAGGCCATGGTGGCCGACGTGCGCCAGAGCTTTGTCAGCGGCGATCTTGACGCTTTTGGCGAGCTGCTGCACGAGAACTGGATGCAGAAGAAGCGCTTTGCCCCCGGCGTCAGCAACGCCTTGATCGATCAAAGCTACGAAGCGGCGCGCGCGCTGGGCGCGGTGGGCGGCAAGATCACCGGCGCAGGCGGCGGCGGCTTCCTGATGCTCTACTGCGAGCGGCCGCACCAGCCGGCAGTGACCGCGGCCCTGGAGAGACTGGGCCTGCTGCGCATGGACTTTCGTTTCGACAGCACCGGCGCGCGGGTCCTGATGAACGCCGGGCTGCGCTTGCCGTCGTCGCCTCTGCCGTCCGGCCAGCGGCCTGGCGCGCTGCCCGTTCCCGTCGCGAGGGATGCTTCGCCGAGCCTCAGCATGACAGGCGCGAGGGATGCTTCGCCGAGCCTCAGCATGACAGGAGTAGACAAGCGAGTCTGTAGATGAGCAAGTCGAGCAGCCGTCGTTTGGTGGCGGCGCTGTTGATTTTGGATAGCATCGGCGTGGCGCTGGCCCTGCTGGCCGCCTACTGGCTGCGCATCGCCAGCGGCCTGCTGCCGGAGCGCGCCTTTGAGGAGTTCGCGGTCTACGTGCGCGTCAGCGTGCTGATTGTACCGGTCTTCTTGTTGATCTTCGCCTTCAACAACCTCTATGATGTGCGCATGGCCCAGGGCGGGTTGGAGGAATACGCCCAGATCGCCAAGTCCTTTATCTACGGCATTGTGGCGGTGATCCTGCTCAGCTACTGGGTGCGGGTAGCGACCCTCAGCCGCGGCTGGTTCCTGTTGATCTTCGTCTTTGGCCTGTTGTTCGTGGGGGGCGGGCGCTTCCTGGTGCGGCGGGTGCTGGCCTGGATGCACCGGCGCGGCCGGCTGCGCACCCGCATGTTGATCGTCGGCGCCAATGAGCAGGGGCAAGCCATCGCGCGCCAGTTCCGGGCCGCAGCCGCAGCCGGCGTCGACGTGGTCGGCTTCATCGACGATTTCCTGCCGGTGGGCGCGCCCGTGCCCATCCCCGACCTGCCCGACGCGACCTTGCGCGTGCTGGGCGGGCCGGACCGGCTGCTGGACGTGGCGCGCCAGAACCGGGTGGACGAGGTGGTGCTGGTCAGCAACGCGGTGGCCTGGGAGACCTTCCAGGAGATCATGCAGCGGCTGAGCGTCAACCCGGACGACGCCCCCTTCGAGATCAAGCTTTCCCCCGGCTTTTATGAGATCCTGACCACCGGTGTGCAGGTGGTACAGGTAGCCAACGTGCCCCTGCTGCTGGTCAACCGGGAGCGCATCACCGGCGCTGATAAAATCCTCAAGAACGGGCTGGACTACGGCTTGGGGCTGGCCAGCCTGCTGTTGGCGCTGCCGCTGGCATCGGTCATCGCCCTGGCGCTGCGCCTGACCACGCGCGGCCCGTTGATCGAGCGCCACCGCGTGCTGGCCTGGGGCGGCGGCGAGTTCACCACCTGGAAGTTCTACACCGGCCTGGGCGAGACCGCCAAGCCGCCGCTGATGCCACCGTTAGCGCTGGCGGCCGGCGGCCAGGCGACGTCGAGCGCAGTGCAGCGCGTTACTGGCGTGCAGAGCTTCCTCTACGACAGCGGCCTGGACAAGCTGCCGCAGTTGCTGAACATCCTGCGCGGCGAGATGAGCTGGGTGGGGCCGCGCACCGTGTCCGTGGGCCAGGTCGAGCTACACTCCCCCTGGCTGCCCAACCTGCTGACCGTCAAGCCGGGCATCACCGGGCCGTGGGCCGTGGGCTGGAAGCGCAGCCTGGACGACGAGATGCGGGTAACGATGGTCTACATCCGCAACTGGACCATTTGGCTGGATTTGCAGATCCTGGCCCAGACCTTGCTGCGGGTACTGCGGCTGGAGCGGGACAAGGCCCGCCTGCCAGAGCGCTGAGGTTTTGGCGCACGCAAAGGCGCAAAGGCCGCAAAGAAGAAGTTGGTTTTCTTGGCGCTCTTGGCGTCTTTGCGTGGGATCAACTGCGAAGAACACGACTTATGGAACCAATTGCCTTGATCTCACAGCAAGCTGATCCGGGGGGAGTGCGCCGGGCGGCGGTGTTTCTGGATCGCGACGGCGTGTTGAACGAGAACCGGGCTGACTATGTGCGGACGTGGCAGCAAGTGGTGTTTCTGCCGGGCGTGTTCGCGGCCTTGCAGCGGCTGGCTGGCAGCCCCTTAGTGGTCGTCGTCGTCACCAACCAATCGGCTGTGGGGCGGGGGCTGATGACGGTCGAGGGGCTGGCCGCCATCAATGGGGGCATCGTTCAGCAGGTGCAGCAGGCCGGCGGCCGCATCGACGCGGTCTACGCGTGCCCGCATCGGCCGGACGAGGGCTGTCCCTGCCGCAAGCCGCGGCCGGGTATGCTGCTGCAGGCGGCCCTCGACCTGGACATCGACCTGGCGCGGTCGTTCTTGGTGGGGGACGCCGTCAGCGATATGGAGGCTGCCCTGGCGGCCGGCTGCCAGCCGGTCATGGTACGCACCGGGCGTGGGCGCAAGCAGGCAGCAGCGTTGGCTACCAGCGGACTGGGCGATGTGTCGGTGTTAGTTGATCTGGGTGAGGCGGTAGATTGGATAATTAAACGACTGCGAACGGATTCGTGATGCAGTGATCGGATTGAGAGATCGATTCTGGTAATGACAACGCCGGAGCGAGAGCTCCGGCGTTGTTGTGAGGTCAATGGTTAACGGGTAATGGTTAACGGCTAACGCTTGACGTGGAAAGCCTTCATGCCAGGATAGATCGCATCCTCGCCCAACTGCTCCTCGATGCGCAGCAGTTGGTTGTACTTGGCGATGCGGTCGGAGCGGGCCGGCGCGCCGGTCTTGATCTGGCCGCAGTTGTAAGCGACCACGAAGTCGGCGATGGTGGCGTCCTCGCTCTCGCCGGAGCGGTGCGAGGTTACGACTGTCCAGCCGTGGCGATGGCTCAGGTCCACAGCCGCTACCGACTCGGTGAGGCTGCCGATCTGGTTGACCTTGCACAGCAGCGAGTTGCACACCTGCTCCTCGATGGCGCGCTGGATGCGCTCCACGTTGGTCACCAGCAGGTCGTCGCCCACCAACTGCACCTTCGAGCCGATCTTGTTGTACAGCAGCTTCCAGCCGGCCCAGTCGTCCTCGGCCATGCCGTCTTCCAGGCTGATGATGGGGTACTTGGCGGCCCAGTCGGCCCACAGCTCGGCCAGCTCTTCGCTGCTCAGCTCGCGGCCCTCGATCTCCAGCTTGTAGCGACCGGTCTGCGCGTCGTACAGCTCGCTCATGGCCGGGTCCAGCGCCAGCCACACGTCCTGGCCGGGCTTGTAGCCGGCCTTCTCGATGGCCTGCAAGATCACTTCGACGGCCTTGACGTTGCCGCCCAGCGCAGGGGCAAAACCGCCCTCGTCGCCCACGTTGGTGCTGTAACCGCCGTCGTGCAGTACCTTCTTCAGGCTCTGGTAGATCTCCGCGCCCCAACGCAGCCCTTCGGCGAAGCTGGGCGCGCCGGCCGGCATGACCATGAACTCCTGAAAGTCGGTGCTGCCCACGGCGTGCTTGCCGCCGTTGAGGATGTTCATCATCGGCACCGGCAGGGTGCGGGCCGTGATGCCGCCCAGGTAGCGGTAAAGGGGCAGCTCCAGCGCGTTGGCGGCTGCCTTGGCCACGGCCATGGAGACGGCCAGGATGGCGTTGGCGCCCAGCTTGCCCTTGTTGGGGGTGCCATCCAGCTCGATCATGGCGCTGTCGATACCGACCTGGTCCAGCGCGTCCCAGCCGATCAGCTCTTCGGCGATCACGTCGTTGACGTTCTCCACCGCCTTGAGCACGCCCTTGCCGCCGTAGCGGCTCTTGTCGCCGTCGCGCAGCTCCACGGCTTCGTGCATGCCGGTGGACGCGCCCGAGGGCACGATGGCACGGCCAAAGCCGCCGGACATCAGTTCGACATCGACTTCGATGGTGGGATTGCCGCGCGAGTCAAGGACTTCACGGGCGACGATGTTTTCGATTAAGGTCATGGTAATGTGTAGCCTCCTGTTGTTGGTTGGGTCGTTGGTAGATTGGTAGACTGGTAGATTGGTAGACTGGTAGACTGGTAGGCTGGTAGGCTGGTAGACTGGTAGATTGGTAGACTGGTAGACTGGTAGACTGGTAGACTGGTAGGCTGGTAGACTGGTAGGCTGGTAGATTGGTAGACTGAGGACCAGGCGGTGACAATGCACCTCAGGTCACCTTGTCACCTTGTCACCCTGTCACCTTGTCACCCTGTCACCCTGTCACCCTGTCACCCTGTCACCCTGTCACCCTGTTCAATCCCAGCGCCTGGTAGAGCCGTGCGATATCGAAGCGCTGGTCCATCAACTGGCGGAAGGCGTCGATCTTGGCGCGCTGTTGGAAGCGGCTGCGGCCGAAGTAGCTCTCGGCAATCTCGATGGTCGACAGCGTGTCCTGGGGCGCCAGCATCACGGCCACGCCTGCTTCCTCGGCCCGGGACAGGATCACGCCCGCCGGCTCCAGGTTGCCGGTCAGGATCAGGCACTTGGTGGAGGTCTCCAGCGCGGCCGATTGGATGTCCGAGCGGTCGCCGCCGGTGATGACGGCCTTGTTGGCGCGGCGGCGGAAGTAGCGCAGCGCCTGGTCCACGCCCATCGCGCCCACCATCAGGTTCTCCACCAGTTCGTCGCGCAGGTCGGCGCGCACCAGGATCTCCGCACCCAGCCCATCGGCCAGCTCGCCGACGGTGGTGGCCTGCAGGATACGCTGGCGCGGCAGCACGGCAAAGACGGGGATGCCCCGGTGCTCCAGGTACTCGCGCAGCACCGTTTCGCAGAACTCCATGTGTACCGTGGGGACATTGTTGACAACCACGCCCAGCAGCGTGTCGCCCAGGCGCTTTTGGGCCGCCAGGAAATGGTCCACCGAACGCGCGTCGTCGTAGCGGATCACGGCCAGGCCGCGCGCCTCGCTCCCAGCCTCCTTGGCGATGCGGGCCAGGTCGGGCGGGGCCAGGTCGACGACGTAGCCCTCGCGCAGGTTGCTGGCCCCTTCCATGATCAGCACGTCGTGTCGGTCGTGGACGGCGCGGTAGGCCTCGGCCAGGCGCTCGGCAAAGCTGACCTGACCTTCGCCCATCAGCAATGCCTGGATGCGCTGCGCGGTCAACTGCACGGGCGCCAGGGTTTCCAGCGACTCCGACAGGCCCAGCACGTCCTTCATGAAGACCACGTCCTCGTCATAGGGCTGGCCGGCTTGCAAGACTGCGCCCATGTTGACCGGCTTCATGTAACCCACGTTGACGCCGTCGTCGCGCATACGCAGGCCCAAACTGACGCAGACTGCGGTCTTGCCGGAATAGGTTTCGGTGGATAGCACGTAAAGTGTTGCCATGTGGTTGCTCCAGATTGGTATCTGGGTATATTGGTGGATTGGTAAACTGGTAGATTGGTCTGATTGCGCGGCTTGCGTTGCGCAGCACTTGACCAATTTACCAAACTACCATCTACCAATCTACTTCAGAATCAGCCGCATATCAATACCCAACGCCCCCTTGCCCTGCTCGAAGACCATCAACGGGTTGATGTCGATCTCGACGATCTCCGGGAAGTCGGTAACGAGCTGGCTGAGGCGCAGGATTGCGTCAACAATGGCTTCGGTGTCGCTGGGCGGCTCGCCGCGCACGCCGCGCAGCAGCGGGTAGGCGCGTATCTCGCCCAGCATCTTGCGCGCCTGGCGCCGGTCGATGGGCGCCACACGGAAGGTGACGTCTTTCAGCGCCTCGACGTAGATGCCGCCCAGGCCGAAGACCAGCAGCGGGCCGAATTGCGGGTCGCGGTTCATGCCCAGCAGCACCTCCTTGCCGCCCTTGATCTGCTGCTGCACCAGACAGCCCCAGATCTCGGCCGAAGGTTCGTAGCGCTGCGCCCGGTAGACCATCAGGTCGAAGGCGTCGCGCACAGCCTCGGCGCTCTGCAGGTTGAGCTTGACGCCGCCGATATCGGTCTTGTGCAGGATGTCGGGCGAGGTGATCTTGAGGACGACAGGGAAGCCCATCTCCTCGGCTGCCCGGCCTGCCTCCTCGGCCGTCTTGGCCAGCACCGACTTGGGGAAGGGGATGCCATAGGCGGCCTGGATGGCGCGCGCCTCGGCGTCGCCGATGGCCAGCCGTCCGTCGGCCTTGACCTGGCGGAACACCTCAGCTACGGCATCGCTGTCGACGTCGAAGCGCTCGATCTGGGGCAGGGGCCGCTCTTGCCACCCCTTTTGGCGCACCATGGCGGCCAGCGCGTTGACTGCCCGCTCCGGCACGGGGTAGTTGGGCAGTCCGTGGGCCCGCAGGATGCGCTCACCCGCGCCGATGGTCTGCTTGCCCATGAAGGCGGTCAGGATCGGCTTGCCGGTGCGCCGTGAGACCTCGGTGACGGCCTGGGCCGTCTCGCTGATCTGGGTCATGATCTGCGGGGTCAGCACGACGATGATCGAGCCCACGTTGGGGTCGTCGGCCACCGCGTTGACGGCCAGCGCGTAGCGGTCGGCCATGGCGTCGCCCAGCACATCCACCGGGTTGGCCGCGCTGGCCGCAGCCGGCAGACCCGCTTTGAGCAGATTTTGCGTCTCAGGGCTGAGAGTGGCCAGTTGCAGGCCGGCCCGTTCCAGCGCGTCGGTGGCCATGATGCCCGGCCCGCCCGCGTTGGTGACTACGGCCACGGCGTCGGTCGCCGGCAGCGGTTGCTGGGCAAAGGCTACGGCCATGTCGAACAGATCCTGCACCGACTCGGCCCGCAGCACGCCCGCCTGCAAAAAGGCCGCCTCGTAAGCCCGTTCGGACCCGGCCAGGGTGCCGGTGTGGCTGGAGACGGCCTTGCTGCCGGCCTGGGTGGTGCCGGACTTGATGGCGATGACCGGCTTCTGTTTGCTGACCTGGCGCGCGACCTCAATGAAGCGGCCGCCGTCGGCGATGCCTTCCAAATAGGCCGTGATGACCTTGCTGTTGGGATCGGCGCCCCACACCTGCAGGAAGTCGATCTCGTTCAGGTCGGCCTTGTTGCCCAGGCTGACAAAGCGGCTGAAACCGATGTCGTCGGCCAGGGCCATGTCCAGGATGCTGGTGCAGAGCGCGCCCGACTGGGACATGAAGGCGATCTTGCCCTGCATCGGCATGCCCAAGGCGAAGCTGGCCTGCAAGGGGGCGTAGGTGTCGATGATGCCCAGGCAGTTGGGGCCGATCAGGCGCATGTCGTATTTGCGGGCGATGGCCAGCAGCTCTTTTTCCATCGCCATGCCTTGGGGACCAACCTCGCGGAAACCGGCTGTGATGACAATTGCGCCCTTGGCGCCCTTCTGACCGGCCTCCTCCAGCACGCCGGCCACGGCTTTGGGCGGCACCACCACCACCACCAGGTCCAGCGGGCCGGGAATGGCCAGCAGGTTGGAATAGGCCGTCAGGCCCAGAATTTCGTCGGCCTTGGGGTTGATGGGATAGACAGCGCCGGTGAAGCCATGCTCGATGACGTTGTTGAGCACGGCGTAGCCTAGCTTGCTGGGGTCGGCGCTGGCGCCCACCACTGCCACGGCGCGTGGGCTAAAGAACTGATCCAAAGTGAGTGGGCTATCGTGTGGTGACATGCACGCGTTCCGACTTTTGAGTGACCTGGCTTGTGGCAGCGCCGCAATGATGACGCCGGCCCGTTGCAGGTGTAGTGTTTGGTTGACGGAAATGCATAATACCCTAACATCGATGGACAGGCAAAGAATCAAGCCCTCTGTGGCAGGGTTGCACAGCCGCCGATGAGAGCCAGTCCGCTTGGCGCGCCTCAGCGCTGCGCTGGCGGCCTATTGCTGCCAATGGGCGGCGACCAACATGATATCAAGAATATCGACCACGCCGTCATTGTTCACGTCGTAGGGGTTGGGGATCGGGGTGGCTGTGGGCGTGGGCGTGGGCGTGGGCGTTTCTGTGGGTGTGATGGATGGCGTTGCGGTTGGAGTGACGGTGGGCGTGGGTGTAGGGGCGCCGGTTGAGCCGCGCCAGATCTTTCCGCTCCAGTCTAACAAGATTACCTCGTCCGCACTGAGCACTTTGATGTCCATGATGTCAGCCGAGGTGGGAGATTGGAGTTGCTGCCAGTTGACGCCGTCAGTGGTCTGCAACAACAAGCCCTGGCCGGTGCAGGTTTCAAGGATGGCATCGGGCACGTTGGTGCAGCCAACTGCAAAGCCGCGTTGGCTGTCGATCATTTCCACGTTCCACAGGCGCGGCCGGCCGCTGATGCTGGGCGCGCTGGCTAACTGCCAGTTCACGCCGCCGTCGGTGGTGCGGTGGATGTAGACCACGTTGTCGGCGGCGCTGTTGCTGCCGCCCACCAACCAGCAGGTGGAGTTGTTGCTGCACCAGACGCCGTAGTACCTGGCCGAGGGCGCAGCGCGACGGATCAGCGTGACGCCGTTGTCCGGTGTGTAGAACGTGGTCTGCTTTGCCGCGGTGTAGCACACGCCGGGCGATGGGCAGGAGAAGTCGTAGATGACAAACTCGCGCGGATCGTTGGCGACCACTGCGTTGAAGTTGATGCCGTCGGTAGCGCGCAGCAGGTTGGCCCGGCGGCCAGGTTCGTCGGCATAGCCGGTGGTGCCGGCGAAGATGGTGGTGCCCACGCCGCTGTAGCCAGCCGACCACAGCCAGCCGGTCCAAACGCTGTTGACAATGGTGCCGGACGACCAGCTCGCGCCGCCGTTGGTGGTGAAGACGATGCGCGGGCTGCTGGCGCCGATAATCCAGCAGCGCTCGGCGTCGATGCAGGCCAGGCCGCGCATGAAGCGGTTGGTGTTAGGCACAGCGATGTTCGTCCACGTCAGGCCGCCGTCGATGGTCTTGGCCAGGGTGACTGCGCCTGTGCCGCCGGTGGGGCTGTTCCAATCTGGCCCGCCCAAGGCATAACCCACCAAGGGAGTGGGAAAAGCGATGGTATACCAATAGACGCCAGGCGCGTTGTGGACCTGCGTCCAGGTGAACGCAGGGGCGTCAGGCTGGGCTGCACTGGGGGGCGCCGTGAGCAGCGCGCTGCTGGCAGCCGTCAAAACCACGACCAGCAGCATACTTGCTGCAATGCGCGTCCGCCGGCCGGTTCGATACGTGGGCATGTTCATGTGCGATTCTCCTTGGGGGACAACTTACTGCACTCCAATCCTCTTGCCATTACCAGCAGTATAGCGCTGCTGCTGCCTGAGGTGTATGATCTGGATCATATTCAGCGACCGAATTTGGGCCAACTTCAACAGTGCGCCCCGCTTTCCCGGCATTGGATGCCAGCCGCCTTGGAAGCAGCAGTGAGTGATGATATACTTGCGGTCATGTCTGACATCATCTATCTCGACCACGCTGCCACCACGCCGGTGCGCCCGGAGGTGTTGGAGGCCATGCTGCCCTATTTCGGCGAGCGCTACGGCAATCCCAGCAGCCTGCACCGCCTGGGCCGTGAGACGGGCAAGGCGCTGCGCGCGGCGCGTGAGCAGGTCGCCGAGGTCTTGGGCTGCTCACCGGGCGAGATCGTCTTCACCAGCTCCGGCACCGAGGCCGACAACCTGGCGCTGCGCGGCGTGGCGCTGGCCCGCAGCCAGCGCGGCGAGGGCCAGCACATCGTCGTCAGCGCGGTCGAGCACAAGGGCATCCTCGACACGGCCTATCAACTGCGCAACACCTTTGGCTTCGAGCTGACCGTGCTGCCGGTGGACGCAGCCGGCCGCGTCAGCCCGGCCGACCTGGCCGCGGCCATCCGCCCTGACACCGCCGTCGTCAGCATTATGGCTGCCAACAACGAGGTGGGCACGCTCCAGCCGCTGGCCGAGCTGAGCGCAGTCTGCCGCGCGCGGGGCGTGCCCTTGCACAGCGACGCGGTGCAGGCTTCGGGCACCCTGTCGCTGCGGGTGGACGAGCTGGGCGTGGACCTGCTGTCGCTGGGCGCGCACAAGTTCTACGGCCCCAAGGGCGTGGGCTTGCTCTACGTACGCCGCAGCGTGCCGCTCTTGCCGCAGATCACCGGCGGCAGCCAGGAGGGCAAGCGCCGCGCCAGCACCGAGAACGTGCCTTATATTGTTGGCGTTGCAACCGCCCTGGCGCTATCGCAGGCCGAACGCCAGAGTGAAGCCGCCCGGCTGACGGTGTTGCGCGAGCGGCTGATCGACGGCGTACTGGCTGCCATCCCCGACACCTACCTGACCGGCCACCGCACGGAGCGCCTGGCCAGCCACGCCAGCTTCGTGGTGCGCGGCACCGAGGCCGAGGGCATGCTGATCGGGCTGGACATGGCCGGCATCTGCGCCAGCAGCGGCTCAGCCTGCACCAGCGGCGCGCAGGAGCCCAGCCACGTGCTGACGGCCATGGGCGTGCCGCGCATTGACGCCGTCGGCCACCTGCGCCTCAGCCTGGGCCACAGCAACAGCGACGCGCACGTCGATCGGCTGCTGGAGGTGCTGCCGCCGTTGGTGAGCCGGCTGCGTGAGATGTCGCCTTTCGCTAACGAGTAATGCGTGATGCGTAACCCGGACGCGCCGCGCATGTGTCCGGTTACGCATTACGCATTACTCGTTACTCGTTTTATCGTTGCGATCGCACCATGGATCTCCTACCCCTTTTCGCCCAAATCGACGCCAAGCGCGCCGAGCTGGACCGCCAGCGACCGTTGAGCGCGGCTGAGGCTGCGCGGCTGCGCGAGTATCTGGATGTGGAGTGGACCTACAACTCCAACGCCATCGAGGGCTCGACCTTGACGCGCCAGGAGACGCTGGTGGTGCTCAAGCATGGCCTCACCGTGGGCGGCAAGCCGTTGGTGGAGCACCTGGAGGCCATCAACCATCAGGCGGCCATTGGCTGGGTGGAGCAGTTGGCGGCGCGGCCTGAGCCGCCGGGCGAGGCTGATATCCTGGCGTTGCACCGCCTGGTGCTGCGCAGCATCGACGACGCCAACGCCGGGGTCTACCGCCAGGGCCAGGTCTACATCAGCGGGTCGGCCTACACGCCGCCGTCCGCGCGGGCCGTGCCTGGGCGCATGGCCGAGTATGCTGCCTGGCTGGCCCGGACGGGCGAGGAACAAGCGGCCGGCGACGGACTGCATCCGGTGGTGCGCTCCGCCCACGCCCACTTCTGGCTGGTAGACATCCACCCCTTCGTGGACGGCAACGGCCGCGTCGCGCGGCTGCTAATGAACCTGCTGCTGCTCCAGGCCGGCTATCCCATCGCCATCATCCGCCAGGAGGATCGCGCCGCCTACTACACCGCCCTGGAGGCCGGCCACGAAGGCAGGCTCGACCCGTTCCTGCTGCTGGCGGCCGAGGCCGTGGATCGCACGCTGGATATGTTTTTGGCGGCGACGGCAGATAATGCGTAACGAGTAACACGTAACCCGGAGTCTGCGGAAAATGCTTCCGGTTACGCATTACGCATTACTCGTTATAACCGGAGAGCATTCATCACTCATCACTCATCATTCAACATTCATCGTTCCAAAGTCGTCGTCGCCATGAGCGGCGGCGTGGATAGCTCGCTGGCGGCCGCGCTGCTGGTGGAGCAGGGCTACGAAGTCACAGGCGTGATGATGCGCCTGTGGTCGGAGGTGGCGGCCGGCGTGGAAAGCAGCAACAAGTGCTGCTCGCTGGAGGCCGTGGATGATGCGCGCCGCGTAGCCGATCTGTTGGGCATTCCCTTCTACCTGATCAACGTCGAGCAGCCCTTCAAGCAGCGGGTGGTGGATTTCACTGTGGCCAGCTACCTGGCCGGCGAGACCCCCAACCCCTGCGTCCAGTGCAACCGCCACATCCGTTTCGACTACCTGTTCAACTACGCCCTGAGCCTGGGCGCGGACTACCTGGCCACCGGGCACTACGCGCGCGTGCGGCGCGCAGACGGTAATCGGGTACCGGTAACCGGTAATCAGTCACCCGCCCCACCAATCTACCCGCCGCAGCGGCGTACCAATCTACCGTTTACCCTCCTCACCGGCCTCGACCCCGCCAAGGACCAAAGCTACGTGCTGCACGTGTTGACGCAGGATAAGCTGGCGCGGGTGCTGTTTCCGGTGGGTGAGTACAGCAAGCCCCAGGTGCGGGCCATGGCGGCCGAGCGGGGTCTGCCCGTGGCCAGCCGGCATGACAGCCAGGACCTGTGCTTCCTGGCCGACGGCGACTACCGCCGCTTTCTGCGCGACTGGACGCCGCAAGGCGCCATCCAGCCCGGCCCCATCGTCGACTCCGGCGGCCGCGTCCTGGGCCAGCATGGCGGCCTGCCCTTCTACACCGTGGGCCAGCGCAAGGGGCTTGGTGTCGCCGCGCCGGAGCCGCTGTTCGTGCTGCGCCTGGAGCCGGCCAGCAACGCGCTGGTGGTCGGTCCGGCCGCCGAGCTGGGCCGCGATCACCTCTGCGCGCACAGCGTCAACTGGATCGCCGGCCAGCCGCCGGCCAGTCCCATCGAGGCCGAGGTTAAGATCCGCTACAAGGCCCGGCCCGCGCCAGCCATCGTCACTCCCCTGCCCGACAGTCGCGTCGACGTGCGTTTCGACCAGCCTCTGCGCGATATCAGCCGCGGCCAGGCGGCGGTGATCTATCAGGGAGAGGTGTGCCTGGGCGGAGGGCTGATCGAGTAAGCGGTCTGGCGTGCTTCCTGGGCAGGCGCACTGACACGCCTAAGGGTCGCGAAGCGTTGGTCGCTCTCCCAGATCAAGCCGCTGCCGTCGAGGATGCGAACGAGGGAGCGGCTGAAGTCGTCCTGGCCCAGCTCGATCCAGCCGTCGCCGCTGAGGATCCAGGAGGCCAGGTGGGGTATTGTTGATCGAACATGGTGAGTACCGTGACCCTCCCACTAGACCTCATGGAACCGCGCATGCTCAGCGCACAGCCACAGGATGTTGCCGTCGTTGGTGACGCCGCGCTTCAGGCCGCACCAGGAGACTTTTTCCAGGTGATCTCGAAGGGCAATTCGACGTCGAACAGTCCCAACCGGCCCTTCATGGGCACGAACTCGATGATCTGTTGGGCGCCGTCCAGCAGCCAGGCGAGCGACTCCTCATCCCACCACCCGCCTTCCCAATCAGGGTCAGGCGTGGCCGTCACTTCGGCCAGATACACCGCGCCAACCAGGCCACCGCTGCGTAGATGGAGATCGTCAGGCGCGGGCGCCTCGATTTCTAGTTCAGTGCATACCTCGCGCAAGAACACCCAGTCGTCTTTGGTCATCGGCTTGGCGCCGGCATGGATCACCAGCGTGCCGAGATGTTTGGTGTTCCAGGAGCGGTTTTCGCAGGTTTTGATGCCATTCACCAGCAGCCAGGCATCGGGCTGGCGGACAGAGAGGGCTTTGTAGGTTGGCATGATGTTTTCCTTGAGTGTCAGAGTGTGGTCAATACCGCGGCCGCCATCTTCCGTCGTTGCGATTCCGCCTGCGCCAGCCCGGCCTCCAACGCATCGCACAGCCGCATGAGGTGGTCGACCTTGGCGACGATGCGTGCTGCGCTGCGCCGTCTACGCCGGCGTCCTGCCGCTTGATTTCGTGGATCGACTTGACGTGGGCGGTGATGGACATGGGGGATCAGCCAGTCTCTAGGTCAGGGGTGAGTTCAGCTTCCAGCTCTTCGATGGTCGGCAGGCTGCCCTTCAACCCCTCCGGCAAGGCCCGCGTCAACTGATAGGCCGAGACGCCGATGGGCTTGCTCAGGTCGCGCAGGGCGTATTCCACCACCACGCGGTTCTTCTCGCGGCACAGGATCAGGCCGATGGCGGGCTGGTCCTGCTCCCCGCGCAGCAGGTCGTCCACCGCCGAGAGGTAGAAGTTCATCTTGCCGGCGTCCTCCGGTTGGAATGCGCCGATCTTCAGGTCGATCACCACAAAGCAGCGCAGCCGGAAGTGGTAGAAGAGCAGATCGAGGTAGAAATCCTGGCTGCCGACTTCCAGATGGTACTGGTTGCCGACGAAGGCGAAGCCCATGCCCAGCTCCAGCAGGAAGGCGCGCAGGTGCTCGATCAGCGCCCGCTCCAGGTCCCGCTCGTGCGCCTCCTCGCCCAGGCCCAGGAAGTCGAAGGTGTAGGGATCTTTCAGCAACTGCTGCGCCAGTTCGGATTGGGGCGCGGGCAAGGTGCGCTCGAAGTTGCTCTGTCCGACGCCCAGACGCTCGTGCAGCCCTGTGTCGATCTGATGCACCAGGATGTTGCGGCTCCAGCCGTTCTCGATGGCCTTGCGGGCATACCAATCGCGCTCATCCGGTGTGCTGAGCTTGTCTAAGAGCACGCAGTTGTGAAACCAGGGCATTTGTGCAGCAACCTGCTGCACAAATTGCTCGTCTGGCCACGCTTCGGCAAACGCCCTCATGTACTTCAGGTTGCGCGCTGAGAAGCCCTTCATGTCGGGGAAGGCCTGGCGCAGATCCTGCGACAGCCGGTCGATCACCTTGGCGCCCCAACCCTGTGCATCCTGTTGGATCAGGATCTCGCGGCCGATCTGCCAGTAGAGCAGCACCAATTCACGATTGACGGACAACGCCGCCCGCGTCTGCGCGCTGCGGATACGCTCCTGCAGGCTGGCCAGGAGTGCAGCGTAATCGGGTGAAAGCTCCAGCATCTGAGTTGGCATCGCAGCACCTCTGCTCAATCCGGTGGCTCGCCAGCCGCCTCTGCGTCTCTGAGATCAGCCTTTCGACATGACTCTACCGGGTTTTGCGTATGACTGGCCAGATTATACCACAACAACGACACATCCAATTGCCACGTCAATCTCTGATCGCGTCTTTGAGGTACGGCGACACCTTCACCAGCAATGAGCGGAGGTTTTTCCAGGGAACCAGGTTTTCGCGCTGTAGTCGGCCCAGGACGATGCCGGGATGCCGCCTCAGTTGCGCAGCAAAAGCTTCGATGCGGGCCTTGGAGAAATGTGGCTGGGTTGCCGTCACGAACTGCTGAAACGCGGCCTGCGGGACAAGCCAATCTGCCGCCAGGCGATCGGCCGTCACCTCGTGGGGATCAAGTTGGGCTGATCCGAAGGTCCCATCCCCGTCTTCGAGTTGGTCCACGAAAGCAGTGGTCTCACCTTCGGCCAGGTGCGCCACCTCGTGCAGCAGGGTGAACCAGAAGGAGTCGGTGCGGTCGTTGCGCACTGTCAGGGCCACCCTCCAAGTTCATCCACAGCTCCGGTGAGGTGCCAAACGCCTGCGCCAGCTCCAGCGCCGTTTCCGGCGTGATCTGCTTGACACCGTTGACGATCTCGCTCACCATCTGCTCTGGCCGGCCCAAGATGGCGGCCAGGTCCTTTTGACTCCAGCCGCGCGCCTCCATCTCCTGCTTAATGATGCGGCCTGGCGCCACGGGGCGCGCGGGCCTTGAAACTTCGGGCATCGAAGCGCCTCCTTCAATGACAATCCTCGATGTCGAAGATGCGCAACAGCTTGCCAACGGCGCCGGTCTCGGTGGTGAGGGTGAGACGGGTGTCGGCTTCGTTAAGAGACATAGGCGAGATCTTGCCCGGTTAGGTTGGCGCCCTGCATTGCGGGGAGCGGGTCGGCGGAGCGCTGCCTGGATTGTACCAGACCTCAACCCCGCCACCAAACCGCGCCTGCCGTTCCCTAAACTGCACGGCTACCAGGTTGCCAGGAATGCACCGGGAGCGCTTTGTATCACGTTTCACACATCCTGTCTCAAGCGGGCGTATCCAACTATACTTTCATGTGTTACTGAGTATGTCAGACAGGCGGTCATTGGCCCAGCGCCAGCGGCGCCGTGTCTTGCTGCTTGCTGGCGTCGAGACCCTGTGAGCAGCTCGCCCCCTACTATCAATGCATGAAAACGAAGTGTTCGGAGCAATGCGCATGAACCACAACGGCAGTAATTCTCGCAACGGCGCGCCAGCGCGCGTCGTCATTACCGGCCTGGGCGCAGTGACGCCGCTGGGCCATTCCTGGCCAGAGACCTGGCGCAACCTGGTGGCTGGCGTTTCGGCCGGCCGGCGAGTGACCCACTTCGACCCTACGGATTACCCCACCCAGTTTGCCTGCTCGGTCACTGACTTCGATGCCTCCAAGTACATGGATGCTAAAGAGGCCAAGCGGCTGGGAACAGTGACGCAGTACGCCTGGACCGCCACTCAAGAGGCGGTCGCCGCCTCAGGCCTGGACCTGGCTGGCGCGGACCTGGATCGCGTGGGCATAGAGGTCGGCAGCGCGTTCGGCGCATTGGATTTGCTGGAGCAGCAAGTGCTGGTGCTGGACAAAGGCGGCCCGCGGCGCATCAAGCCTACCGTCGGCCCTTCAGTGCTGATCAGCACCACCCCCTGTTACATCGCCATCAAACTGGGCGTGACTGGGCCAGTCGACTCGCGCATGAGCGCCTGCGCCACGGGCATCACCAGCCTGGGCGAGGCCATGCGCCGTTTGCAGCGCCGGGAGGTCGATGTGATGATCGCTGGCGGCAGCGACGCCTTCCAGACCCCGCTGATGATGGCCTCCTTCAGCCGCCTGGGCGCCATGTCTACCCGCAACGACGATCCGGTCACTGCCTGCCGTCCCTTCTGCGCCACGCGCGACGGACTGATCCTGGGCGAAGGGGCTGTGATGTTTGTCCTGGAAACCCTGGAGCACGCGCAGAGCCGCGGGGCCAGTATTCTGGCTGAAATCACCGGGCTGGGGCTGTCTTCAGACGCCTACAACCTGGCCGCTCCGGAGCCAAGCGGCATTGGCGCTGCCAAGGCTATGAAGTCAGTGATGCGCGAGGCGAACGTCCAGGGTAGCGATGTGGGCTATATCGCCGCGCATGGCACTGCCACAAGGCTGAACGACTCGTCGGAGACTTCTGCAATCAAGCTTGCCTTAGGCGAGGCCGCCTACGACACGCGCATCAGTTCGCCCAAATCGATGGTGGGCCACATGATGGGCGCCGCTGGCACCATCTCCGCTGCTGCTATCGTGGGCGCAATCCAGGATAGCGTGGTTCCCCCCACCATCAACTATATGGAACCGGACCCTGAATGCGACCTGAACTACGTGCCTAACCGCGCTGAACAGCGTCATGTGGACATCGGGATGTGCAATGCCTTTGGCTTTGGCGGCCAAAATGCCAGCATGGTGATCCAGCGCTTCAAGCCGTAGTGGTTTTTCTTGTCATCGCCGTCTTCCTGTGCTAAACTTACTTGCGTGACGCGGGCAGGCCGTCCAACGGACAGCCTGCCCATTTCTTGCGCAAAACGCAGCGCCGTGTGACGCTCAGTACATCGTAAACAAAGTAACTGCGTATCGGTGCCCGGCACTTTGGCGACGATTCGCACAT
>CAZVGR010000061.1:0-30888 GCA_964626845.1 uncultured Anaerolinea sp. | reverse complement strand
GACTTTTGGTCTCCCCGGAATTTTGCGCAAAATTTGGGTAACACGTAATGCGTAACCCGGAATGTCTGCACGCCGGGAGAGTCTCCTGTTACTCGTTACTCGTTACGTTTCACACATCACGACCATACGACCACAACCTAACATAAACCAAGGAGTACCCCCCATGCCAACCCGCGACATCGCAGGCAAGACCGTTCAGGTCAACGACGAAGGCTTTCTAACCAACCCGGCCGAGTGGACCAAGGAGATTGCGGCCGTGATCGCTGCCGAAGAGGGCGTGCCGGAGCTGACTGCCGCGCACTGGAAGGTGATCGACTTCGCCCGCACGGCTG
Organism: uncultured Anaerolinea sp.; assembly: GCA_964626845.1. GTDB lineage: Bacteria > Chloroflexota > Anaerolineae > JAAEKA01 > JAAEKA01 > JAAEKA01. The sequence continues at coordinate 30,556 of CAZVGR010000061.1, read as the reverse complement.
GCGCCAGCAGCGGCAGCTCGCCCACCCTGCGCCAGATCACCAACGGCGCCGGTGTGACCACCAAGGAGCTGTTCGCCCTTTTCCCCAAGGGCCCGGCCAAGAAGGTGGCCCGCATCTCAGGGATGGGCAAGCCGGAAGGCTGCGTTTAGCATATCCCAGACCCTTCGGGTTTGCCGCAAACCCGAAGGGTCTTCTACGCAAGGAGACACAAATTATGTCTGACCAGAACCGCCACGTTGCGTTTATCTGCTCCAAGGGCACGCTGGATATGGCCTATCCCGCGCTGGTGATGGGCTGGGCCGCCTTGGGCAACGGCATCGATGTGACCATCTTCTTCACCTTCTGGGGCATGGACCTGATCAACAAGAACCGGGTCGATCACCTGGAGATCGCACCGGTGGGCAATACCAGCATGAAGATGACCATGATGGGCCTCAAGACCGGCAACCTGGGCATCCCCAACGCACTGGGCGTCTTCCCCGGCATGACCGCCTTCGCCACCAAGCTGATGAAGGACAAGATGGAGAAGCTGGAGGTGCCGCCTGTGCGTGAATACATGCAGATGCTGGCCGACGCCGGCGCCAAGCTCTACGCCTGCAAGATGTCGGTCGACATGATGGATCTGAGCATGGACGACTTCGTCGAGGGCGTCGAGGCCATCGTCACCGCCAGTGACTTCATGGACATGACCGACGGCGCGCAGATCATCTTCATCTAGCGCCGCCGAGGACTGACAGTCCTGGTGATGAGAGGTGTAGCATCCATGACACCATCTGACTCCTCAGCCAGACCAGGACTGTCAGTCCTTTCCTCCCGTTACCCCGCCGTCGATGCTGACGCCTGCCGGCTGTGCGGCCGCTGCCTGGCGCAGCGCGCCTGCCGCTGGCACGCCGTCATCCGCATCGACCGCGACGAGCCGCCGGTGATTGACGTGGGGCGCTGTACCGCGTGCTGGGCGTGTGTGGAGGCGTGTGAGTTTGGGGCGGTGGCGGCTGCTATCACAGAAACGCCACGTCCCACACCCCCAATCCCTCGATCAACAGCCACGCCACCCCCAGCGCAGTCACGGTGATGGTGATATTGTCCATATCCTGCCCAGACACGGCCTCGACCACCGTGGCGGCCAGACAGATCAGCGCCAGCGGCAGCAGCGCGGCCGCCACGCTGAACTGGAACACCCCCAGCCGGGCGAACAGCGCCAGATAGGCCAGGGCGAAGCCGAAGCCGGCCAGGAACATGGCCGCGCTGCCGGCCCACGATTTGCGCGTGTTCCAGGGCAGCTTGGCCCGGCCCCACTGCCGGCCCACGATGTCGGCCAGCCCGTCGCCGCCGCACAGGATCATCAGCGCCACGATGCCCACCGGCGAATCGACCCAGAACAGCAGCGTAGCCAGCACGAAGATCACCCCGTATTGCAGCGGGCCGTAGAGCAACTCGCGACGGTCTCCACTGCGCGACATGGCCCGTACTGCATCCTCGTCCTTCAACATCCCCAGCCCGATCAGCGCGAACTGCAAGGTGATGGCGGCCGGCACCAGCGCGGCCAGCCAGCGGCTCTGCGGCGCGCCGCTGAACAACAGCCAGCACAACACGTAAATGGGGCCAGTGCCGATGTGGATCAGCTTGCGCGACAGGTGCTGCGAGATGATGCGCCGCCGCGCCAGCGTGTCCAATAAGCGCAGCCAGAGCAGCGCAGCCGCAAAGGTGATTACCAGCGCGATGATGTCCTGAATCCAGGGGTAGGGGGTGATAGTGAGGACGGGCATGGGCGCTCCAAGGAGTAACAGGCGGCAGGTTGCACGTTGCAGGTGGCAGTCCGGCGGAGTGCGCTATGGCGGCTGCGGCGCCGTGGAACAATCCGCCGGATTGTTCGTGCGCAATCCAGCGGATTGCGCTAAGGCGAACTACGGGTGGGGTAACTTCAACAAAGAAACAGCCGGGGCCCTGCAGGGCCTCGGCTGCAATCTTCGAGGGTGGGGGACCTGCTGCCAAGGAGGCGGCGTTGCTGCGGCCGCGCCCTTGGGACTAGGCAGGCGAGGGGGCTGGGCTGGGCGGCGGGCCAGAGGTCTGCGGGCTGCTGCTGCGCACGTCTTCCCAGCGGCGTTCTGGTGCTTTCGATGGCGCAGGCGGGCTGATCGGCGCGGCTGCCGGCGCGGGCTGGCCGTCAGAGTCCCACAGGGCAAGGAACTCTTCGGCTGTCAGCGTCTCAACCTCAATCAGCCGTTCCGCTACCAGCTTGAGCTTATCGATGTGTTCGCTCAATGCTGTGCGAGCTGTGCTGTAAGCCTGGTCGACGATGGCCTTGACCTCGCGGTCGATTTCCTTAGCAATGGCTTCGCTGTAGTCGCGCTGCTCCGACATCTCGCGGCCCAGAAAGACCATCTCTTCCTTGCGGCCATAGACCATCGGTCCCAGCTTATCGCTCATGCCATAGCGCGTCACCATCTGGCGGGCAATCTGCGTTACTTTGTCCAGGTCATCGCGCGCGCCGTTGGTCACCTCGTTGAAGATCAGCTCTTCGGCCACCCGTCCACCCAAAGCCACCGTCACGAAGTCCATAAACCATGGCTTGGATACCAGCCCGCGGTCCTCATCAGGGAAGGAGAGCACGTAGCCGGCCGCCTGGCCGCGCGGGATGATGCTGATCTTGTAGACTGGATCGGAGTTGGGCAGCACTTTACGCAGCACGGCGTGTCCCGACTCGTGATAGGCGACGATGCGTTTCTCTTCGGGGCGGATCACACGGCTGCGCCGCTCTGGTCCACCGAGCGAGACCCGCTCAACAGCTTCGCGCATCTCCGAGTTGCTGATGTTGCGCCGGTTGCGCCGTGCGGCCAAAATCGCCGCCTCGTTGACCATGTTCTCAATATCGGCGCCCACGAAGCCTGGTGTGCCGCGAGCGATCGCGTCCAGGTCGATGTCCTCGGCCAACGGCTTGCCGCGCACGTGAATGTCCAGGATGGCCCGCCGGCCTTTGACGTCGGGCTGGTCCATGATTACACGACGGTCAAAGCGCCCTGGCCGCAGCAGCGCCGGGTCCAGGATGTCAGGCCGGTTGGTGGCGGCGATGATGATGATGTTGGTATCGGTGTCGAAGCCGTCCATCTCCACCAGGATCTGGTTCAGCGTCTGCTCCCGCTCGTCGTGGCTGCCGCCCAGGCCCGCGCCGCGCTGCCGTCCTACGGCGTCGATCTCATCCACAAAGATGATGCAGGGCGAGTTGCGCTTGGCCTGCTCGAACAGGTCACGCACCCGGCTGGCGCCGACGCCCACAAACATCTCGACGAACTCCGAGCCAGAGATGGAGAAGAAGGGCACGCCGGCCTCGCCAGAGACGGCCTTGGCCATTAGAGTCTTGCCGGTGCCGGGCTGGCCGACCAGCAGCACGCCCTTAGGAATGCGGGCGCCTAAGGCTGCAAACTTCTGCGGCTCCTTCAAGAAGTCAACCACTTCCCGCAGCTCTTCCTTGGCTTCGTCGCAGCCCGCCACGTCATCGAAGGTCACAGTAGGCTTGTCGCCAGTGAACATCCGTGCTCGGCTCTTGCCAAAGGACATGGCCTGGCTGTTGGATCCCTGCGCCTGACGCATAAGGAAGAAAAACAGCGCGCCGATGAACAGCAACGGCAAAACGCCGCCGAAGAAGGCCAGCCAATTGCCCATCTGGGCCGGTGGGTTGACCACCAGGATCAAGTTTGGCTCACGCAGTTGCTCAGGCGCAATGCCCAGGCGGGTCATGGTCTCCTGCAAAGGAGTTGCCCCATCTTTAGTCGATGTATAGGTTTCGCCGTTCTTTAGCTCAACGGTCAGTGTCTCGCCGCTTACCTCGATGCTGTGTACCTGGCCTTGATTGATCCATTCGGCCACTTTGGAAAGCTCAGCCGTTGGAGTTTGTTCTTGCCGGGGAAAGAGGCTGAAGAAAAGCGCAGCGGCGGCAGCCAAGATCAAAAGATACACGAACCCGTTTCTGGTCCAACCGGATCCCACGATAAAATCCTCCGAGATGTCGTCTGCGGCGGCGCTGGGCCGCACATCAGCCGGCTTGCTCTGGTTTGAAGTTGACGGCCTGCCATAGGACAAGAGCCGAGGTGATTGACAACGTGCTTTTGTTTGTCAAATCGATTATACCAGACAAGGCTAAAACGCGCCAGCGTGTTGGCTTACGATTGCCCTACGTTCATCCCCCTCTTGAGCCGGTCCGGCCATCTGGCGGCGAGATATGGAACGCAGCCTACTGGATGGGGGGATGCTGATACACCGATCCCACGGGATGCCATCTAGATGAATAAGCGGCGAAAGCAGACGTGATATCACGTCCGCTTCCGCCGCTTGTTGCCTGCAAACCGCACCGTACGGGCGCCGATTATGCCAGCGCCAGTTCCAGCAGTTCCTCCGCGATCTGGTCCTCTGCCGCGGTCAGCGGGCCAGAGACCGTCACTTCCAGCTTGAGCTGCCGCTTGCCGGCCTCGTCGGAGACCACCGAGGCGGTGACGGTGTCGCCGGGCTTGAAGTCGCCAGCCAGCATGCCCTCGCTCAGCTTGTCCTCCACGTGGTTCATCACCACCCGGCGCAGCGGGCGGGCGCCGAACTCGGGGTCGTAGCCCTCCTCGGCCAGGAACAGGGTGGCCTCCGGCGTCAACTCCAGCTTGATGTCGTGCTCGGAAAGCTGCATGTAGACCCGCTTCAGCTCCAGGTCGACAATGCTGGTCAGTTCTTCCTTGCTCAGGTGGCGGAAGACCATGATGCCATCCAGCCGGTTCAGGAACTCCGGCCGGAACTGCTGCTTCAGCGCCTCGGTGACCCGGTCGCGCATGTTCTCGTAGTCCTGCTCGCGCTTCTGGTCGTCGTCGGTGGTGAAGGCAAAGCCCAGCTTGCTGGCCCGCTTGATCAGGTTCGCGCCGACGTTGGAGGTCATCACCAGGATGGCGTTGCGGAAGTCCACCCGCCGGCCCTTGGCGTCAGACAGGTGGCCGTCCTCCATGATCTGAAGCAGCATGTTCTGCGCCTCAGGGTGGGCCTTCTCGATCTCGTCCAGCAGCACCACGCAATAGGGGCGGCGGCGCACGGCCTCGGTCAACTGGCCGCCTTCCTCGTAGCCCACGTAGCCGGGCGGCGCGCCCACCAGCCGGCTGACGTTGTGGCGCTCCATGAACTCGCTCATGTCCAGCTTGATCAGCGCCTCATCGCTGCCGAAGAGGAACTCGGCCAGCGTCTTGGCCAGCAGCGTCTTGCCCACGCCTGTGGGGCCGAGCAGCATGAAGGTGCCGATGGGGCGTTTGGGATCCTTCAGCCCGGCGCGCGCCCGGCGCACAGCCTTGCTGATGGCCTTGATGGCCTCGTTTTGGCCCACCACCCGCTCGTGCAGCGCCAGTTCCATCTGCAACAGCCGCTCGCTCTCCTCGCCGGCGATGCGCTTGACCGGCACGCCGGTCCACATGGCCACCACCTCGGCCACGTCCTCAGCCGTCACCCGCGGCTTGCCAGCCAGTGTTTCCCAGCCGGCCCGCATCTGGTCGAGCTGATGGCGCAACTCCACCTCGCGGTAGCGCAGGTCGATGGCGTCGTCGAAGCGTTCGCCGCTGATAGCCGCGTTCTTCTCCTTCTGCAGCGCCTTGAGACTGACGAAAGCCTCGCGCAGGCTGCTGGCTTCGGGCGATTTGTACATGCGCACCCGGCTGGCGGCCTCGTCCACCAGGTCGATGGCCTTGTCGGGCAAATAGCGGTCGGCCACGTAACGGGCCGAGAGCTGCGCGGCCGCAACCAGCGCCTCGTCGGTGATCTCCAGCTTGTGGTGCTCCTCGTAGACGCTGCGTATCCCTTGCAGGATCGTAATCGTGTCTTCGATGGTCGGCTCTTCCACCAGAACCGGCTGGAAACGCCGCTCCAGCGACGCATCGCCTTCGATGTAGCGCCGGTACTCGTCCAGGGTGGTGGCGCCAATGCACTGCACCTCGCCTCTTGCCAGCGCCGGTTTGAGGATGTTGGCCGCATCCACGGCGCTGCCCGCCGAGCCCGCGCCCACCAGCATGTGGACTTCGTCAATAAAGAGGATTGCGCCGCTCTCTTTAATCTCCTCGATCACCTTCTTCAAGCGTTCCTCAAACTGGCCGCGGTACATGGTGCCGGCCACCAGGGAACCCACGTCCAGCATCAGCACCCGCTTGTCCAGCAGCGTCTCGGGCGCGTCGCCGGCCACGATGCGCTGGGCCAGCCCCTCGACGATGGCGGTCTTGCCCACGCCCGGCTCGCCGATCAGGGCCGGGTTGTTTTTGGTGCGGCGGGAGAGGATCTGGATCAGCCGCTCGATTTCTTTCTCGCGACCGATGACCGGGTCGAGCTTGTTCTCCTCGGCCTGTTGGGTCAGATCCATGCCGAGCTGATCGATCAGCGGGGTCTTGCTCTCCTGCTTCTTGCGCTCCTGGGTCTGCTCGCTCTCCAGCAGGCTCTTGGCCGTGGCCGTGCGCACCTTGTCCAGGCTGACGCCCAGGCTGCGCAGCACGTTGACGGCGATGCCCTCGCCCTCGCGCACCAGGCCCAGCAGCAGGTGCTCGGTGCCGATGTACTGGTGGCCCATCAGGCGGGCCTCCTCCACCGAGAGCTCGATGACGCGCTTGGTGCGCGGCGCCAGCGTGGGTTTGCCATAGGGGGGCCGGTCGCCTTTGCCCACGGCGCGTTCGATGGCTTTGACGACCTGCATCGGTTCGACGCCCAGCTCGCGCAGAACCTTGACGGCGACGCCCTGATCTTCCTTGACTAATCCCAGCAGCAGGTGTTCAGTGCCAATGTAGTTATGATTGAGACGCTGGGCCTCTTCCTGCGCCATGGTCAGGACCTTGCGGGCTCGCTTGGAGAAGCGGTCCAACTTGTCAGACATAGGGGACACTCCTTATGAGAGCGATTTTCGCTGGGGCTGCCGGCCGATTTTGACAACATCGATATCGGGCGCAACTCACGCGTGGAACGATTATAGCACACAACAAGGGCAGTTGCGTAGTGAGGATTTATCCAAACTCACCAGTTCACAAAATTGCTCCCAACAAAAAGGAGGCTGAGGGATCAAATCTCTCAGCCTCCTTGCTACAGGATAGGGATCAACTGGCGGCCGGCGCGGGCTAGTTGTCGTCTTCGTCTGCCACGGCCCAGTCGGTCACTGCGTCGTCGTCATCTGCCAGCTCTGCCGCGCGCCAGTCTACTTCGGCGTACTCTTCCTCAGCCGCCCGCTTCAGACTCAGCCCCATGCGTCGCCGGGCTGGATCGATGCGGATCACGCGCAGATTGAGCACGTCGCCTTCCTTGACAACCTCACGCGGGTGAGTCACCCGATGGTTGGCAAGCTCGGAGATATGGATCAAACCCTCCAGCGTGCCATCGACGCGGGCGAAAGCGCCGAAGCTGGCCAGCTTGGTGATGACGCCTTCTACGATCTGGCCGACCGCGTAGCGATCATGCACCACGCTCCACGGCTCTGGTTCCAGCCGGCGCAGGCTCAGGCCGATGCGTTTGCGCTCGCGGTCCACGTTCAGCACATACACCTGGACCTCGTCGCCCACCTGGATTACTTCGTTGGGGTGGTTGACCCGTGACCAGGAGAGCTCAGACAGGTGGATCAGACCGTCGGCGCCGCCCAGATCGACAAAGGCGCCGAACTTGGCCAGGCTGCTGATGCGCCCCTTGCGCACGTCGCCCTTCTTCAGCTCGCTCAACAGCTCGTCCTTGCGTCCGCGCCGCCGTTCGCGTTGAGCCAGGCGTTCGGACAGAATCAAGCGGTTGCGTTTGCGGTCCAGCTCGACCACTTTGAGCCACAGCGACTTGCCGACCATGCTGGCGTAGCGATTGTCTTCGGTCGTGTCCGGCTTGATCTCCCCTTTGGTGACCAGTTGCGAGGCAGGGATGAAGCCGCGCACTTTGCCGACCCGGCAGATTACGCCGCCCCGGTTGAAGCCGATGACTGCGCTCTCGAAGACTTCACCCGACTCCAGCAAGGCCTCAGCCTCACGCCAGTCACGCTCTTGCTGCGCGCGGCTCATGGAGAGCACGACGTTGCCGTCGCGATCTTCAGGCCGCACCACGTAGACCACGACCGAATCGCCGACGCTCAGGCTGTCCAAGTACTCCTTGCCCATGCGCTCCATCTCGCGCTGATGGACAAAGCCTTCAGACTTGGCGCCCACATCGACCAGAATCTCCGAAGAGGAAATGCTGACGATGATGCCGTCGCGCACGTCCCCCGCCTTGAGCGGCTTGTACTGAAAGTCATCGACCAGATCGGCCATGCTCGACATTGTGAACTCGGCAGCGTCTTCTTCTGCCAGATCCACAAACTCGTCCAGGTCGATCTCATCGACGGCAGGTACAGCGTGATCTTCTTCGTAGACCACTGCTTCAACCGTCTCAACGACTTCAACGTCCTGGCCTGCTTCGGCTGCAACGACGACCGTCTCTTCGACGATGTCGACCACTGCCTCGTCTGCAGGGCCTTGGACGATTTCCACGGCTTCAGCACCTTCAACCGCAGCCTCTTCGGCTTCGGCCAGTGCCTCGCCAACCGTCTCGACAGACGCATCTGCCGAGTTCACCAGCGGTTCAGCCTCGGAACTGATTTCTGCGACCGCAGAGGCGGCGTCTTGCGCTGCTTCCAGTTCTTCGGCCTTCACGAGAGTGTCCATATCATTCATGAGGGTTTGATGCTTCTCCTCCTAAAGAGTCAAAGGCTATTATACGAATAAATCCACAATATGCAAGGACTGACCCCCTTGTGGTTGAGTGCAGCGTAAACGAAGCCATTACGCATCGGTGCCCGGCACTTTGGCGACGATTCGCCCATGATGACAAACTCGGCGCAAGTGCCGGGCACCTTAACAACAGGACAGAAAAAAACGGAGTTTTCATCTGAAAACTCCGTTTCGCCAGGATGAATCTGGGTTGGTCTTGTGCTGCTGGCGGCTTTGCTAGGCGTTCACCAGGGCAATGGCTTCGATCTCGACCAGTGCGCCCAGGGGCAGGCCCGCCACCTGGACAGTGGAGCGGGCCGGCGGTGTGGCGCTGAAGGCCGCGCCGTAGATGGCATTGACTGCAGCAAAGTCGGCCATATCCTGCAAGAAAATGGTGGTCTTGATCACCTGGTCCAGATTGCTGCCGGCCGCGGCCAGAATGGCAGCCAGGTTGGCCATCACCTGGCGGGCCTGGTTTTCGACTCCTTCGGCCATCTTGCCCGTGGCCGGGTTCAGCCCAATCTGGCCGGCGGTGAAAACCAGGCTGCCGGTCGAGACGCCTTGGGAGTAAGGCCCGATGGCCGCGGGCGCGGCTGAGGTGGCGATGATCTCTCGTGTCATGGATGGTCTCCTGAGGCAACGGCCCCCCTTAGTCAGGGATGGCCAGGTTAGGGTTGGCATAGCTGATCTGGCTGATTTTCATCAGCTTGTCCCAGCGATGCTGCGATTCGATCATGCGGGTGGTGCCGGAGCGGGAGCGCATGACCATTGACGTGGTGACGGCGCCGCCCCGCACAAAGCGCACGCCGTCCAGCAGCTCGCCGTCGGTGATGCCCGTAGCGGCGAAGAAGACGTTGTCGCCAGCGACCAGGTCGTTGATGCTGAACACCCGGTTCAGGTCGTGGCCGTGCTCCTGGGCATACTGGCGCTCGGCGTCGTTGCGCGGCCACAGCTTGCATTGGATGCCGCCTCCCAGGCATTTCAGCGCTGCAGCCGCAATCACCGCTTCCGGCGAGCCGCCCACGCCCATCAGCAGATCGATGCCGGTGCCCGGCCGGCCGGCTGCAATCGCGCCGGCCACATCGCCGTCGCGAATCAGCCGGATGCGCGAGCCTACTTTGCGCACGTCGGCGATCAGTTTCTCGTGGCGCGGCCGGTCCAGGATCATCACCGTCAGATCGTCTACTGACTTGCCCACCGCATGGGCTGCGGCGTGCAGGTTGTAAGCCACTGATTGGTTGATGTCGATTACGTCGCGCGCTTCGGGACCGACGGCGATTTTGTTCATGTAGACCAGGCTGCCAGGCGCGTACATCGTGTTGCGCTCAGCCAGGGCGACCACAGAGAGCGCGCCCGGCCCGCCGATGGCGGTCAGCGTGGTGCCGTCGATGGGATCCACGGCAATATCCAGCGCTAATCCACCCCCTGCGCCCAGTTGTTCGCCGTTGAAGAGCATGGGAGCGTCGTCCTTCTCGCCCTCGCCGATGACGATGACCCCTTGCATGTCAATGGTGTTCAGAATCAGGCGCATGGCGTCCACCGCCGCCTGGTCGGCGGCGATCTTGTCGCCGCGGCCCATCCAGCGCGCGGCCGCCAGCGCGGCCGCTTCGGTCACGCGCACCAGCTCCAGCGCCAGGTTACGATCGGGTTGCTCGGCCATAGAGATATCCTCCACATTGAGAATAAGCGACTTGCTGTCAGGCAGTCACAGGCGTCAGCTTCGACGCTTGTCGATTATAGCACAAGTGCATTGGAGGCTGAAAGCGAGAGCCGGCCTCACTCCTGGGGTGGGGCGCTGGCCTGTTTGGCCTGCTCCATTGCCAGGGCAACATTGACCAGCGGCAGCAGGATCAAGCCGGCGACAAAGAAAAAGATCACCGACAAAATGCCCATACGCAGGCTGCCGAATGCCTGGTTGACGAGGCCGAAGACGGCTGTGCCCATCCACGAGGTGCCGCGCTCGCTGATCTCGTAAAAGCTGTAGAACTCCGCCTCCTGATCTTTGGGGATCATCTGTGCAAAGAGGCTGCGGCTGAGCGCCTGGCTGCCGCCCAGCACCAGGGCGATGACGAAGCCCAGCAGCCAGAACTCCAGTTGGCGCTGCTCCATGCCCAGCACGATGGCTGTGCTCTGCAAACCGCCCCAGGCGTAGATCACCACCGCGCTCCAGATCACCAGGCTGAGGACGATGGCCCGCTTGGCGCCCAGCCGGCCGGCCAACCGGCCAAACAACAGCGCGCCGATGAAGGCCACAAACTGGATCATCAGCACCACCAGAATCAGGTTGGTCGAGGAAAAGGCCAGTTCCTGCACGGCAAAAATGGCCGATACGGCGATCACAGTTTGGATGCCGTCGTTGTACAGCAGGTAAGCTACGAGGAATTTCATCGCCTCAGGCAGCGTGCGCGCCTTGCGGATGATGAAGAGAATCAAGACAGCGATCGGCCCCAGGGCCGGCAGCAGCGCCAGCAATATGGGTACTTGCAGTAAAATCAGCACCGGAATCGCCAGCGGCAGCAGCAGCAGGAAGGTGACGACCCCAACGGGCACCTCCATCAGGTGGGCAAGCTGGCGAAAGCCGATGGTCAAGTAGTTGTCGCCGGGCGGCAAGGGCCGCGCGGCCTGACGCTGGCGCAGCGTGGCAAAGGTGATGGTTGAGAAGCCCAGCCACCAGAAGCCGGCCGAGGCCAGGCTGATGCGCGCCACCAGGCTCTCTTCCAGGCCCAGGCTGCCGGCAAAGAGGAACAAAATCAGGTTGATCAGCAGCAGCAGGCCGCCGCCCAGATAGCCCATGGCCCAGCCGAAGGCCGAGACCCGGTCGCGCTGGTCCTCGCTGGCGATATTGGGCAGATAGGAGTTGTAGAAGACGATGCTGGCGCCAAAGGATACGTTGGCGATGATAAATAACAGGCCGCCAATCCAATGCAGACCGGGGGTGACAAAAAAGAGCAGAATGGTGGCCACCGAGCCCAGCACGCAGAAAAATTGCAACAGTTGCTTGCGCAGCCGGGAATAGTCGGCCAGCGCGCCCAGGATGGGGAGAATAGTGACCTGTAACAGCACCGACGCTGAGATCAGATAGGCAAAGTACGAGTCAAAGCGGATCGGCACGTTCAGCAGGTAGACCAGGCCATCGGCGTCGGCGGCTAACTGGGTGATGCCGCTCAGGTATGGGCCGAGAAAGACCGTGACAACCGTGGTGCTGAAAGCCGAGTTGGCCCAGTCGTACATCGACCAGCCGAAGATCTCGCGGCGGTCGTTGATCATCGGTCGTGCAGTTGCTGTAGCCATAGAACCTCCTTTGAGTAATGCGTCAGCGGTTATACGGGCCAGCGGGGAAGCTGGCTGGCCCAGTAGTACACCAAAGGAATGGTAACCAGCATGGTGTCGATGCGGTCTAGTACGCCGCCGTGGCCGGGGATCAGGCTGCCGGAGTCTTTAGCGCCCACCTGGCGCTTGATCATCGACTCGGCCAGGTCCCCCAGCGGCGCAAGCGCTCCGGCCAGCAGGCCCAGCGCCATGCCCTCCAGCCAGAAAATGCCGACCAGAAAATGTCCCGCCAAGGCGCCAGCCGCCGTGGCCGCCAAAACGCCGGCCAGATAACCCTCCCAGGTCTTCTTCGGGCTGTGGCGCGGCCACCAGGGATGGCGGCCAAAGGCGCGGCCGCCAAAATAGGCGCTGACATCGGCTGCCCAGACCACCAGCACGGCGAATGCCACCCAAGCCAGCCCATCGGCCAGATTGCGCAGGCGCACAAAGTGGCCCAGCAAAAAGCCCAGGTAAAGCACGCCAGCCAGGGTCAACGCCCAGTCGCTGGCCGGCTGGGCGGATTTGTGCCACAGGCTGACCAGCAGCGAACCAAGGACGACTGCTGTCAGCAGCAGCGACAGCGGCAGCAGCTCAGGCCAGCGCGCCTGGACAATGAACAGCAGGCTGAAGCCAATGGCCAGCCTGGTGAGTGGTTGGTAGCCCCCTTGCTGCAGCAGTTTGCTGAATTCCCACGTGCCCAGCGCTGCCATCAGAGCAATCAGCGCCAGAAAAGGCCATCCACCCAGGATGGTGGGTATGGCCACCACTGTGACCACGATGGCGCCGCCGACTGCCCGCGCACGCAACATGTCAGGCCACTTTCACTTTGCCAAAACGGCGGTCGCGCTCGCTGTAAGTCACGATCGCCTGGTAGAGCTCCCCTTCGTCGAAGTCAGGCCAATAGGTGGGGGTGGCGTAGTACTCAGCATAAGCAGCCTGCCAGATCAGAAAGTTGCTCAGCCGATACTCGCCGCCCGTGCGGATGATCAGATCCGGGTCGGGCAAGCCGTGGGTGTAGAGGTAATCGCTGAACAGGTCTTCGCTGATCTGCTCAGGGGCGACCTGGTCGGCGATCAAGCGCTGCACCGCATCGATGATCTCGGCGCGGCCGCCGTAGTTGAAGGCCACGTTGAGCACAATGCGGGTGTTGTTGCGCGTCATCTCCAGCGCTTCCAGGATCTGCCGGCGCAGGGTGTCGGAGATGCCCACCAGGCTGCCGCTGTGGCGAATCTGCACCCCGTTGGCGTGCAGATCGGCCAGTTGCTCGTTGAGCGAACGACTGAGCAACTGCATCAAGGTGCGCACTTCGGCTGGCGGACGGGACCAGTTCTCTGTGGAGAAGGCATAGATCGTCAGCACCTTGATGCCGAAGGTGACAGATGCTTCCAGGACGCGGCGGATATTGGTGGTGCCAGCGCGGTGGCCCATAAAGCGCGGCTGGCCGCGCTGTTGCGCCCAGCGGCCATTGCCATCCATGATGATCCCCACGTGATGGGGAATGCGCAGGCCGGCGACGTCGAAAACGCCGTTTTGCGCGGCTAAGCTGGGAGGGGGAAGCGTCTGCGCTTTGTGTGACATGGCCAGCTCGAAGGTCGGCGCGGCAGCCGCAAGGCGGCGTGCGCGCTAGACTTCCATGATCTCGACTTCTTTGGCAGCGCCAACTGCGTCGATCTGCTTGATGGTTGCGTCGAGCAGCTTTTGAACATCCTCGCGGGCGCCGTGCAAGTCGTCCTCGGAGATGAACTTCTCCTTCTCGGCGTCCTTGAGCATGTCGTTGGCGTCACGGCGAATGTTGCGCGCCGACACGCGTGCTTCTTCCACGCGGGTATGCACCTGCTTGACCAGCATGCGGCGCCGTTCTTCTGTCAGGGGCGGCACCACCAGGCGGATGATCTTGCCGTCGTTGGTGGGGGTGATGCCCAGGTCAGACTTCATCAGCGCCTTTTGGATTGTGCCAATGTCGCCAGCGCTGAAGGGCTTGATGGTGATCAAACGCGGCTCTGGCACGCTGACGGTGGCCAGTTGGTTCATGGCTGTCGGCATGCCATAGTATTCGATTGCGATGTGTTCCACCAGCGCAGGACTGGCGCGCCCTGTGCGGATCGGTTTCAGATCGTTCTGCAGGGCCACGATCGTCTTTTCCATGCGCTCTTCGGCATCCAAAAGTATGTCGTCTACCATTGTTTGCTCCCTCGATGCACTGGACAAGAGGGCGTGCTGGCAGCTTCTCTGCACGCCGGATTGGTATCAGCTTGTTAGCTTGTTACAGGTTCTCTGGTGTAGGCGCCGTTGTGCCAGGTGTTGGGATCGGCGATCACTGTGCCGACGCGCTCGCCCATCACCACGGCTTCCATTACCTGCGGCTGCCACAGGTCCACCACGAAGATGGGCATGTTGTTTTCCATGCAGAGGGTGATGGCGGTGCTGTCCAGCACGCCTACCCGCATGTTGAGCGCATCGATGTAGGCCAGGAACTCGAAGCGCTGCGCCTCAGGATGGGTCAGGGGATCGACATCGTAGACCGCATCGACCTTGGTGGCTTTGATCAGCGCATCTGCGCCGATCTCCATGGCCCGCAGCGCGGCCGCGGTGTCAGTGGTGAAGTAGGGGTTGCCAGTGCCCGCGCCGACGATCACCACACGCCCTTTCTCCAGATGGCGGATGGCGCGCAGCCGGATATAAGGCTCGGCCACCGATTTCATCTCGATGGAGGTCTGCACACGGGTGGTCACGCCAATGCGCTCCAGCGCATCTTGCAAGGCCAGCGCGTTCATGACGGTGGCCAACATGCCCATATGGTCGGCTGTGGCCCGTTCCATACCGGCTTGCAGACCGATCTTGCCACGCCAGATGTTGCCGGCGCCGAGAACAACCGCCACTTCTACGCCTAACTCTTTGACGTGAGCGATTTTATGAGCCAGCTCAGCGGCTCGCTCCGGGTCGATGCCATAGCCTGTCTGGCTGGCAATCGACTCGCCGCCGATCTTGAGCAGAACTCGCTTGTACTTGGGATTTGTCATAAGGCTTTCAAGGGGACGACACTGCACCTGGGCGAGTCGTGACGAATGGCGAAAGAGCTACGTTGTGTGGTTCCTTCGCCATTCGTGGTGGGGCGTGAAGCGTGACGCGTGAAGCGCAGCGGCCGGCAATCCTGCCGTCTCTTTGCTCACACGCTGTAACTGGTGCGGCGCCCGGCGCTTGGCGACGATTGGCGCAGGCTCATGGCCTCGTGGGCAGGCCAAGGCAGGCAAATAATCTAGCTCAAGTCCTCGCCGACCTCGATGCGGGCGAAGCGGCGCACCTTGATGTTCTCGCCGAGCTTGGCGATAGCCTGCTGAACCAAATCGCCCACGGTGACCGAGGGGTCCTTGATGAAAGGCTGCTCCAGCAGGAGGGTCTCCTGGAAGTACTTGTCTGCCTTGCCGGCAACGATGCGTTCAACGATGTCGGCGGGCTTGCCAGAGTCGGCCATCTCGGCCATGAACTCGGCCTGTTTGGCGGCCAGCACGTCGGCGGGAATGTCCTCGCGGCGCACGTAGAGCGGCCGCGCGGCCACGACCTGCATGGCCAGGTCCTTGACCAGCGCCTGGAAGGTGTCGGTGCGGGCGACGAAGTCGGTCTCACAGTTGACTTCGACCATGCCCGCCACCTTGGAGCCGGTATGGACATAAGTGCCCACCAGCCCCTCGTTGACCTCGCGGGTAGCTTTCTTAGCTGCCGCGGCCAAGCCTTTCTGGCGCAGGTAATCTGCAGCTTTATCGAAATCGCCGTTGTTCTCTTCCAATGCCTTTTTACAATCAAGCACACCTGCGCCGGTCAGCGTGCGCAGCTCTTTAATGGATTCTGCTGAGATAGCCAAGGTTGTTCTCCTCTGAGAAGTGTCGTTCTGTTGTAGTCCAGGGCGGTCAGGATCAATCTGAGCGCCCTGGAAGGTGTCAATGCTGCCAGGTCCCGCTCAGGACTCGTCTGCGTCCTCAGCTTCGAGCACGAAATCGCTCAGGTCAAGCCCAGTCAGTTCCTCTTCGTCGCCGAAACCAGACTCGTCCAGCGCCGCCATGTCGCCGGTCTCTTCATCGAAGCCGCGGGCCAGCTTGGCCAGGGTGGAGGGGCCGAGGAAGCTCTCCGGCTCCTTGATCTCTTCGCCGCGTCCGCCGCAATAGTCAACTTCCTCTTCGGCGGCGACGATCTCGCGCATCATCTGCCCTTCGGCCGCGCCCTGGGCAATCACGCCGGCGATTAGCTTGATGGCTCGGATCGCGTCGTCGTTGGCCGGAATCACCAGATCGATCGGGTCTGGATCGCAGTTGGTGTCCACCATGGCGATGATCGGGATGCCCAGCTTGTTGCATTCGCTGACGGCGATATCCTCCCGACAAACGTCGGTAATGAACACCAAGTCTGGCAGGCGGCGCATCTCACGCAGGCCGCCCAGACGGAGTTCCAGTTTGGTGATCAAGCGTTCTTTTTCCAGCGCTTCTTTCTTGGTCAGGCGATCGAAGTCGCCCCGCTCGCGCTGCTGCTCCAGCTTGATCATGTAGTCGACCCGGCGGCGGATGGTCGGGAAGTTGGTCAACGTGCCGCCCAACCAGCGATGGTTGACATACGGCATCGAAGCCGACTCGGCCGCTTCTTGCAGGCTCTGCTGAGCTTGCTTCTTGGTGCCGACGAAGAGAACACTGCCGCCCGAAGCGACGACGGTGCGGGTGCGCTGGTAAGCGGCCTCGATCTGCCCCATGGTCTGCTGCAGGTCGATGATGTGAATGCCGTTGCGCTCGGTGAAGAGGTACGGCTTCATCTTGGGATGCCAGCGGCGCGTGCGGTGTCCGAAATGGACGCCCGCCTCCAACAGATCCTTCATTTTAACTACTGCCACGGTTGTTGTTGCCTCCTTCAAGGTGCGTTTTTTTTCGTCCGCCCTCGCCAAAGACCGGCTTACCCGGCGCCGTGTCACACCGGGCACGCAGTCGGCCTGAGCCAGATGGAGTACATCGGACCGCGAGCGGCGTGCGTAATAATAGCGCGCCAAGCGCGCTGGAAGGAAAGTATACCACGGCGGCTTGCGGCGGGCAAATTGACCGGGAAACTTGTCGCGCTGCTCAGCTCTGGGCCGAGGCTACAGCCCGCTGTCTGCGTTGTATGGGGTTGCCCTCTTGGTCCACCAACTGCGCGGCCTCGTTCTTGATGACGCGGAAGCGATCGAAGTCCCTGGCTACGTGGACATTGGCAAAGTGCTGGCGCGCTTCAGCCAGGATCTGCCGTGTGGCGTAGCGCCGCGAGATGTGGTTGAGAATCAACGTGCCCACGCCGGCCTCCCGAGCCAGGTGTGCAGCGCGCGCGGCTGTCATATGCCCGAACTTGCGCGCCATGTCGGCGTCTTCCTCCAAGTAGGTGGCCTCGATGACCAGCGTGTTGGCGCCTGCCACCTCATCTAGCAGATTGTCTGTCCGCCCCACATCGCCCACATAGACCAGTTTGGCGCCGGTTTCCACGGGACCCAGCACGTCGTCAGGCTGGATGACGCGGCCGTCAGGCAGGGTTGCCGCGCTCCCTTGGGCCAGCTCGCGGCGGACAGGCCCAGCCGGCACCCCCAACGCCTCAGCTTTTTCGGCCAGGAACGGGCGGCGGTCGCGTTCGATAAAGGAGAAACCGAAGCAGCCCTGCCCGCGGTGGGTGACTGGGAAGGCGCGCAACAGGAAGCGCTCGTCCTCCATCAGCACGCCCGGCTCTAGCTCGTGCAGATG
Source organism: uncultured Anaerolinea sp. (assembly GCA_964626845.1). Taxonomy (GTDB): domain Bacteria; phylum Chloroflexota; class Anaerolineae; order JAAEKA01; family JAAEKA01; genus JAAEKA01. Next base: position 12,798 of record CAZVGR010000061.1, on the reverse strand, counting down.
CACCTTCATGGGTAGGTCGTCCACAGCGCCGAAGACGACGTTCAGCAGGTCAGCCACCCGGCGCAGCGCCCAGTGGCCGGCGTAGATATCGATCTCAGGGATCATCTCCCAGCGGCCCAGGGTCGAGATCAGCCCGCCCAGGCCCAGGATGTGGTCCAGGTGGCCGTGGGTTAAGAGGATGCGATCCAGGCGCTTGAAGCCTAATCCCGACTGGAGCAACTGGCGCTGTGTGCCCTCGCCGCAGTCGATCATGAAGCGGTACTCGCGGTGCATGACCACGGCAGAGGAGAGGCCGCGTTCGATGGTGGGCGCCGAAGCGGATGTGCCGAGGAAGGTAAGTTCGAACATGGTGGATGGATTGGTAGGTTGGTGGATTGGTAGATTGGTAGATTGGTAGATTGGGTGATTGGTAGATTGGGTGATTGGGTGATGGTGTTGCGATGATCAGCGAGGCGTGTCGCCCAGCGGGTGGGCAGCGCCGTTCTTGCTCAGGCCGGTCTCCGACCGAGCCCGTCTGAGATTTGCTCAGGCCGGTCTCTGACCGAGCCTGTTGGTGGTCAGTCCAGCCGTCTTTACCTCGCCGGTTTGGCCTGCCTGGCCGATCACCTGGAAGCGCGTGCCCAGAAACTGCTCGACGACCCAGATGTTGGTCAGCAGGTGCTGGGTGATCTGGCTGGTGCGAAACGCGAGCGGTTGATCGACCAACGCCAACGGCAGGATCAACTGGTCGGCCAGGTGCGGATCGACGGGCGCGTCGGTGGCGTGATGGGCCAGGAACGCATCGACCGCGTCGTCAGCCACGCGCTCGGCCGGGTAGCCCTGACGGCCGTAGCCGGTGAAGCCAGCCCGCGCGCCGCTCTCGTACTCGGCCAACAGAAAGACACAGGTGCCCGGTCCTGCCGACGACGGGTTGAGCAGCCGGGTCTGCGGTGTGACCGGGAGCCGGGCCGCGGCCAGGCGGTTGTAGGCCCGGCTGGCCTGGCGCGCGGTCACCTGGTTGCCCACGTTGCTGGCCGCAGACAACACGGACAGAGCGGTCAATTCGTCGCGCGGTTGCGCCCACCAGGGATCGATCTGGCTCGGTCGGAGACCGGCCAGAGCAGACGAGACGGCTTCGATGGCGGCGCGGATCTCGCCCCCGCCCTTGGGGTAGAAGCCCCATCTGACCAGCTCCAGGCGGCACTGAACGCCCAGGGCTGCCACGGCGGGCAGGTAGACCTGTTCGACATAATCGAACGGCGGGCTCCAGGCGACGTGGGTGCCGCCGCGCACGATGATGCTGGACGGCCCGCCGGCCAGCGCCATCGGTAGCAGCACCGTTTGCAGCACCAGCGTGGCCGCGCCGGCCGTGCCGATGGCGAACACGTAGGCGCCAGGCTGGGGCGGGGTCTGCGGCTCGAAGCGCAGCTCGCTGCTGTGCTCCTGCACGCCCTCCAGCCGCGCGTTGCAGATGGCTGCCGCGGCCCGCACCGACTGCACGTGCTGCGGCCGCAGCCCTGGCTGCTTGCGGCCGGCGCGTATGTTGAGTATCTCCACCGGTTGGCCGAGGATCGCTGCCAGGCTGAGCGCCGTGCGCAGCACCTGGCCGCCGCCTTCACCAGTGCTGCCGTCGATGGTTATCATGCGTGTGGCTCGCTGAAGCGTAATGCTCAGCCGTTGGTTGCGGCCATTGCGGTCGATGTAAACGCCAGGGTTGAGCGGCAGACTGTCGATGCCGGCTTGCAAGGCGTCGCTGATGGGCTGGGACATGGGGGCTATTATAGCATAGGGAGGGGAAGCGGGGGAACTGGAGGAACTGAGGGGAACTGGAGGAACTAGGGATCTCCTGAGCTACGCAGAGGGCGCACAGAGGAGACACAGAGCACGCGGATATGAAGGAGGGTTGGGGGAAGATTCATTTGCCAGTGGCTGTAATACCCGTTAGAATGGTGTCAGGTGGTGTTTTTGCGTGGCCTGCGGCTGAGGATGCCAGGTCATGGCCGTGTCCTGTGAAGGAGGAAGTTCTATGGACCAACAATCGAACGGCGCAAGAGGCGGGGGTGCGTTAGCGTTGGCCGCGTTGGCCGCCCTGGCTCTTCTGTTGGCTTGGACCGCGTCGGGCGGCGTCCCTGACCCTAGCGCGCTGGCCCAGGAAGGCGCAACCAGCACGTCCACATCCACCCCGGGGCCGCCTTTCACGTCACCGCGCAGCACACCCACGTTTACTGCGACTCCGCGCCCAGCGCCTATTCCCCATCCTATCGAGTTCATCACTAACCCTACAGAGGCCTATGTACTGAGCCAGCGCTACTTCCGCAACCGTGGCCGCGGGGACGCTCAAGAAGCGGATGCATCCGAGGCTAGATTCGACGGCGAGGAAGCCCAACCCATGCACGCGCCTGAGGCGAGGTCGCTCTATTTGCCGCTGATCCGAAGAGATGTCGGACCATTGGCGTGGTACAAAGGAGCCGGTCAGGGCATCCAGTATTTGCAGTACTCCTTCGTCTATAGCTTGGGCGTCACTTGGTGGTACGATTGGCAGCACGATTATGCCTGGTTCGTAACAGGAAGGATCGCTGAGCCCAGCTACAAACCGATGGTTTGGTGTCCGCATTTGCCAGGCGAGCCAGGCCCGACGCCCGATTACTATACCGATGCCCAAAAAGGCCTTTGGAATCCCCAGGAGTTGGCGGCCAAGGCAAGGCAGTATCCCGGTCGCACGTGGTTGATCTTCAACGAGCCGGACTTTCCGCCATCGATCCATCCCGGCACTCCAACCCCAAGTTACAGCTATCAACAATGCGGGCGGGTCCTCTGTGAGATGGCAAACTATGCCACGCTGCCGGCTCAAGCCACGCTGCCGCCCAACGTGACGCCAACCCCAACCGCGACATGGACACCAGCGCCAACCCTGCCGCCCGGAACTACAGCGACTCCGCTGCCAACGCCCGTGTGGCCCTGCTCGTGGCCAGCGACCACTCCGCTACCGAATTATTACAGTCAATTGCGGGCCAAGATGATCCGGATTGCCGCCGATCGCTACGCCCAGATCTATCGCATCATCAAGGCCAACGATCCGACGGCCAAGGTGTTCTGCTGCGGGAATCTTGACGCTGGTTATTCTCAGTGGTGGGCTGACTTCTTACAACAACTGAGGCTCTACCACAGCGACGTCAGAATCGACGGAGTGGCAATTCACGCTTATCCGTGGAATACCAGCGTACGTAACTGCTGGAATTACGAACCCGAGTCCGAAATCTGGGTGCGTTGCATGCAACCGGAGTTGGAGAAGAACCGGAACGACTTCCGCAGCATTGGCGCGCCGCTGGCCCTGACGCGCCGCTCTGGATTACTGAGACCGGCTATCTTGGCATACCGACGGAGGTATCGCCTCCCCTGACTGCACAAGAGGTACGACAATACGTCGTGGATCCTATGGTGGTATGGCTTCAAAGCGGTAACGCAGGCTACCAGGCGGTGGCGTGGTTCATCTCGATCGGCGCCGATCCCCCCCAAACTAATCTATTCCTGCCGACTGCGCCGCAGCACACGCCATCGGCTATGACGATCTTGGGAGCGCGCTGGGCAACGGTGACGCCCGCGCTCGCCCCATGAGAGACTGTCCCTGTCTTACGCCAGCAAGGAGGATTGCCACCATGAACCGGAAAACAACATCGTCTCGTCCCATTCGGGTGATCATCAGCATCGCCTGCCTGGCGTCCGTCGCTTTCGCCGTGCGCGCTGAACCGATCCGGGCGCAAGTGGGCAGCGGGCCGCTGCCTCTCTGTCCGGAACGGAGGTACGGCAGGCTGTTTCCCTCGCCCAGCTACGCCGACGACGGCACGGTCTTCTGGCTCACGGATTGGCGTTTCGCCGGAGCCAATCACAAGGTCGCGCTCAGGAGTTTGGATCGAGGCGCAAGCTGGTTGCAGGTGTTCGATTTTCCCTATACTGTAAACAGCGCCTTATGGACAGCGTTCGACATGGCGCCCGAGCCGGAAGCCACTGGACTGGCGGCCTACCTAGGCTTGATCCATGGCGGCAGTTGGATAGACAGCCAATACCACTTCTATCGCACGACGGACGGAGGCGACACCTGGGAGCCGCGCACAGCGCCGTGCGACGCCAGTCTGCAATGCTTCGATTACACGCTGCGCGCTGCCGATCGCCCTGGCGTCTTGTTCCAGCCGCGTTTTCGGACCGGGTATTACCCACCGCTGCCCGCGGGCGTGGCGCGCTCGGAGAACAGCGGCGCCACCTGGCAGCAGGTGTGGTCGGAGACACCTGCGCGCACAGTGGCAGTCTCGCCCAATTATGACCAAGACGAGACGGTGTTCGCCTACTTGAACGCAGTGAGCCCGTCGCTGAACACGCGCCTAATCATCTCACACGACGGCGGCGAGACCTGGATCGGCGGCGGCCAGGGCTTGTGCCCTGATCACCCCATCGAGAAAATGGTGGTGTCGCCCGGCTTCGCAAGGGATCACACGCTGCTGGCAAGCGCTACCTGGAGTGATTCGTCGTTGTTCATGAGCCAGGATGGGGGCGTCACCTGGCGGGCCATCTTTCCGCCGGGCGGCCCCTATTGCGGCAGCAGTGGCTTTGGCACTATCTATCCACAGTTCTCGCCTGATTTCCCCGACGACCCAACAATCTATGCGGCCACCACCTCTCGCGGCCTGTTTGCCAGCTACGACGCCGGTGGGAACTGGACCATGCTGGCGCCCAACACGTCCTATAATCTGGTCGTGCGCCGTGCGCCGGATCCAGACACCCTTACTCGGCGCGCAGCAGGCCGTGGTTCGTCCGATCTGCCGGACGATGTCCATCAGGTCTTTCTGCCGCTGGCGGCCGTCCAGGGATTAGGCCCACCCTACAAGCCGCACACCTTGTTCATTGAAGCGGATTTTTCGCCGTCCACCAACAATGATGATGGGTACTACCGCTCAGACGACGGCGGCCGCACCTGGCAGTGCATGAATCTCCCCCTGGTGCGACCGCAGGTCTATCTGCCGCTGCTGAGCATCGGGTCGTGAGGCCCAGGGTCTGGCGCTGAGCGTCAGAGATGGGCAAGAAACTGGCCCGTTAGCGTGAAACGTAAGGCGTAACGAGTAACACTTGCACCTGCGCTGCGCTCCGTCGCAAGTGCAGGTGTGCGCAACCCGGAGACTCTGCGCAGCACGCGCATTCCGGGTTACGTATTACGCATTACGGGTTACTACAGATACTCCTTCAGCCCCTGCGCCGCGGCCAGGGTCATGCCGGGCACGGCGGCCAACTGCTCGACGCTGGCGGCCTTGATCGCGGCCACGTCGCCGTCGAAGGCTTTGAGCAGGGCCTGGCGGCGCTTGGGGCCGATGCCGGGCGCGTTCTCCAGGGTCGATGCCAGCCCGGCCTTGCTGCGCTGGTTGCGGTGATAGGTGATGGCGGTGCGGTGCGCCTCGTCGCGGATGCGCTGCACCAGGAACAGACCCTCGGAGTCGCGCGGCAGCAGGATCGACGTGCGTTTACCGGGCATGAAGATCTCCTCGCGCTGCTTGGCCAGGCCGACCACCGGCACCTGGTCCAGCAGATCGAACTCCTTGAGCACCTCCACGGCGACGCCAAGCTGCCCCTTGCCGCCGTCGACGATCACCAGGTCGGGCAGGACGGCCCAGGCCGCGCTGCTCTGGCGGGCTTTGGCGCCGGGGTCGTCGCTGTGCGGCTCGACGGCGCGGCGAAAGCGGCGGCGCAGCATCTCGCGCATGGACGCGAAGTCGTCCGGCTCGCCCTGGCTGCCTCGGCCGCGGATCTTGAAGCGGCGGTAGTCCGACTTGCGCGGGGTGCCCTCGGCGAAGACCACCATGCTGCCCACCGTGTTGGTGCCCTGCAAGGTCGAGATGTCGTAGCACTCGATCCGTCCGGGCGGCGTTTCCAGCCCCAGCGCGCTTTGCAGCTCCTGCAAGGCCAGCACCTGCTTGCTCTTGTCGGCCTCGCGCACCGCGCGCAGCGTGCGCAGCGCCTCGAAGGCGTTGCTCTCGGCCAGTGCCAGGGCCTTGACGGTCTCCTCGTTGGCCGGCTGCACCAGCCGCACAGCCGGATCGTCGCCGTCCACGTGGGCGCGGCGCTTTTCGGTCAGCCACTGGGCGATCACGTCGCCGTCGGCCGGCTCCATGGGCAGCACGATCTCAGGCGGCAGCGCGGTCGCCTGGTCGTAGAACTGGCTGAGGAAGGTGGCCAACAGCTCGGCCCGGTCGTCGTCGCGCGTGTGGGGCAGCACGAAGCTCTCGCGGCCGATCAGCTTGCCGCGGCGCACCAGAAAAACCTGGAAGGCGGTCTCATCGCCGTTCTCGTCGCTGGCAAAGGCGAGGACGTCCTGGTCGACCAGATAGTGCGACATGACCTGCTGCTGGTCGACCAGGCGCTGGGCCAGCTTGATCTGATCGCGATACATGGCTGCGCGCTCGAAGTTTAACGCCTGGGCGGCCTTGCGCATGCGTGCATCCAGCGCGGCGATGGCCTCGTCGCTGCGGCCCTCCAGGAAATCGGCCAGGCCCTGCATCACCGCGCGATACTCGTCCCGGTCCACCACGCCGATGCAGGGCGCAACGCACAGCTTGATGTCGTAGTACAGACAGGCGCGCGGGTCCTGGCCGGTGATCTCGCGGTTGCAGGTCAGGTAGGGGAAGACGCGGCGCAGGTTGTCCAGCGTCTGGCGCACGGTGAAGGCCGAGGTGTAGGGGCCGTAGTAGCCGGCGCCGTCCTTGACCACTCGTCGCGTCACCGACACCTTGGGGAAGTCGTCCTGCCAGTGGATCTTGATGTAGGGGTAGGTTTTGTCGTCCTTGAGCAGCACGTTGTAGCGCGGCTGGTAGCGCTTGATCAACGTGTTCTCCAGCACCAGCGCGTCCACCTCGGTGGGCACGATGATCCACTCCAGGTCGGCGATCTCGGCCACCAGGCGGCGGGTCTTGACCGTGTGCTGGGCCGCGTTCTGGAAATAGGAGCGGACGCGCGCGCGCAAGACTTTGGCCTTGCCGACGTAGATCACCTGGGCGCGGCCATCGCGGTAGATGTAGACGCCGGGGTTGAGGGGCAGGCTGTCCAGGCGGGCCTGCAGGGCGTCACTGATAGGCTGGGACATGGGGCTATTATAGCACAGGGATGGGGAGGGAGCGGAACTGAGCATCCTGAGCTACACAGAGCTCACAGAGGAGACACAGAGCACGCGGAGAGAGAAATGCACCCATTTCATTTTCTCTTTTGACAGCGACCGCAGCACCAATTACAATCGCAGCAGGTGGTATTTCTACCCTGCTGCCGAACATGACAGGCCATCACCGTTGCTCGCAAAGGAGGAAGCTCAATGGATCTACAACTGGTCGAGCGGCGCACGATGCGGGGAGTATGTGCGCCTCGCCACTGGCTGGCAGGAGGTGTTCGATGATCGCCCATCATATGCGGTGGATGTGGTCCGTTGGCGCAGGCTTTGTCCTGCTCATCAGCCTCCTGGCGCTGGCCGGCGCGGGTTCAGCGCGGGCCCAACAAGAGTCGCCTTCTCTGCCCGCGTGCCCGCGAACGGACCCTTTCGGTCTCGTGTTCCCATCCCCGTTTCTTGATGAGGACCAGACTTTGTTCTGGGTGTACGTGGGTATTCGCCGCACAGGCGTCCTGCGCAGCACCGACAATGGCCACTCCTGGCTTGAGGTGTTGAGCTATTCAGTGCCCCGTGGCGAACCTCGGATAACCCAGTTCGACATCGCTCCCATGCGCAGCGGGTCTGGCTTGGTGGTCTATGCGGCTGTCAAGGAGGTCGTTTGGGAGCCAGACACGTTCGCTTTCTTCGGAAGCGAAGACAGCGGGAGCACGTGGCAAGAAGGGTCGTCTCCTTGTGGCGAAAGAGATTGCTACAATTACTCGCTGCGCGCGGCCAGCCGGCCAGAGGTGCTCTTTCAGCCGCGCACCTACCATCCCGTCGGCACAGGTTTTCCAGAAGGGGTGGCGCGCAGCGTGGACCATGGCGCCACCTGGCAGCAGGTTTGGGCGCAGACGCCGGTCGCGCAAGTGGCCATCTCGCCCAACTTCGACCAGGACGAGACCCTCTTTGGGGTCTTGCCATACGGCGCCCAGATCTCCAACACCAACTTCATCATCTCCTACGACGCTGGCGAGACTTGGCATCTCGGTGGCGGCGGCCTCTGCTCTTATCTTTTAGGGTCGCGTCTCACGATCTCGCCCGGTTTCGTCCGCGACCGCACCTTGCTGCTCTCCGCTGACCAGAGTTCGCTCTTCATGAGCGAGGATGCCGGCCTCACCTGGCGGGCGATCTTCCCTCCTGGTGGACCCTTGTGTAATACCAACACCGAATACGGCCTGAGCTATGCTGCGTTTTCGCCGGATTATCCTGACGATCCGACGATCTACGCGGCTACGCTTCAGGGCCTCTATGCCAGCTACGATGCCGGCCGGAGTTGGATCTTGCTGGTCAGCAATTCGTCAAACGACCTGATCGTGCGCCGCGCGCCCAATGCCGGGCGTTCGCCGCCAGAGAGAACCACCCAGGGTGACGTTCGGCCGGCCGAGGACGGCCATCGCGTGTTCCTGCCGCTGGCGGCCATCCAGGGATCGGGGCCGCCCTACAAGCCGCACACGCTGTTTATGCAAGCGCAGATCACGGGAAGCTATGACAACTCGCACTACCGCTCCGACGACGGCGGCCGGACCTGGCAGTGCATGACTCCCCCGGCGGTCCGAACGCCGGCCTATCTGCCGCTGCTGCGCATTGGGCCGTGACGCCCAGAGTTGGAGACTGCGCGCCAGGTAGGACGAAAAGCAGTTCGTTACCGTAACACGTAACACGTAACACGTAACACGTAACACGTAACGGAAGTCTGTGTATGCGGAGACCCTCCCGCAGGCAGACTTCCGGGTTACGCATTACGTGTTACGTCTTACGCCGGACGCCCGCTGCTGGCGGCCCACCCAGTAATCAGTCAGGAGTCACAGGCCCGCCGTCGGCTCCAGCGCCCGCTGCGCCTTGTAGCGCCGCCATTTGCGCCAGATCACGACGACCAGCACCACCAGGGCGATGAAGGTCAGCAGCGGCAGCAAGATGGCCATAACGCTGACCACCAGCGCGACGATATCTTCGATGGTGCTAACCACGGGGTTGCCCAGGCCGCCGGTGGTGGCGGTCACTACCGGCCTCACGGTGGCCTTGGCCGTATGCACCCCGCCGGCCAGCACCAGGCCAGCGCCCAGAGCCAGCGCTGGATGCATGTCGGTGATGACGTTGGCGTTGGCTGCGAACAGGATCGCGCCGGCGGCCGGCCGCACCACGGTCTGGATCACGTCGTTGGCGTGGTCGACCACCGGTACCTTGTCGGCGAAGATCTCGATCAGCAGCAGCACGGCCAGTAGAGCGATGACCCAGGGGTTGGTCAGCCAGTCGAAGGGCGCTTGCAGGTTGATCAGATTGGTGAAGCGCGCAGTCAACGCCACGATCAGCAGCGGCAGGTAGGCGTTCAAGCCGGCCGAGGAGGACAGGCCGAAGGCGGTGAAGATACCGGACAGGCTTTCGATCATGGCGACTTACTCCCAAGGTATCGAAAAGACGTAACTCGACACGGTTCTGCCTCACGCAAAGCCGCAAAGAGCGCCAAGGGCGGAGACTCTTGGCGTTCTTTGCGGCTTTGCGTGAGAACCGTGAGCTACATGGCTTAGCTGGCGCTGCTGGGCGGGTTGTCTACCGGCTCGACAGCCGTCTCGACCGGCGCTTCGTAGACGGACGGCGCGGCTGGCGGCTCGGGAATGTACTCCTCTGGCACAATGCTGGTTTCCCAGGACTTGGCGTCAAGGCCGATCTGGCCGTACAGGTGTGACTGGACCAGAATGGTGATCAGTTGGGCAGCCGGCAGGGTGAAGAACAAACCGACCACGCACAGGATCAGACCGACGATACTGCCGATCAGGCTAAACACCAGCCCCGCAACCACATACATGATGGTGGCGATGATCACGCCGCCGATGTTGTCGCGCGTGAAGCTGAGGATGTCGCCGAAGCGGAAGGCGCTGGACAGTTCTTCGGTTTCCGCAAGCCGGATGTAGATCACCGGCGTGGCCAGCAGCACGATGATGGCCCAGATGAAGACCAGGCAGCCAAAGCAGAGTGCCAGCAAGCCGCCCAAGGCTGCAGCGTTGTTGCTGTCCATCAGGGCAAAGCCAAAAGCCATGGGAACGGAGACGATGATGGCCGGCAAAGACCAGACCAGCACCGCCACTGTAGCCTTGACGCCCAGCACCAGCCACTCGCCCCAGCGGTCGCGCCACTCGGGCATGGGGAACAGCTCGCCGTTGCGCACGTTGCGCAGCACTTCCAGGCCGTAGCCTGCGACGATGAAATACCCCAAGATGCCGATCAGGATCGGCGACAGCAGGCTGCTCAGGATTAGCACCAATGTACCGATGCCAATCTTGGTCACCCAGCGGGGGTCTTCGAAGACAAAACTAAAGGACTTGCCGATGTTCATGAAACCTCTCCTCTCGTCAGGAAAACTGCGGCTTGGCCTGGCTTTGCGTGCTGTCGCACTCGGCTTGAAAAACGGTTCAAGTCAGTCTGTGTGCAGCCGGTAAGCCCGCTACGCCTGGTTGTGATGATGGTTGCGCCTGAGCGCATGGACAACTGATCAGATTATATCCAGCAGTGGGGGATGTGGCAACCGGGGAGCCCGTGACGCTATGGCCTCCCCGGCAATCAGCCAGACTATGGGTGGACTATGCGCCAGACTTGGGCGTTTCTGACGCAGGGGTGACGATGATGGTGCCGTCCGGGCCGACAACCATGGTCGTCTCCTTAGGCTGGGACTCGGCAGGCGCTGCCGGCGGCGCAGACCTGGCCACGCTGGTCGCGGGCTGGCGCTGCTTGCCTGGGCCAATCTGGGCGTACAGATGCACAGTGATCAGGGTTGACAACAGGACGCTTGCCGGCAAGGTCAGGATCAGGCCGATGCCGCAGAGCAGGATGCCGACCACACCGGCTACCAGGGTCACGGCCAGCGTGAGCAGGATGGACAAGATCACCGCGATCACCACATCGCCGATACGGTCGCGGGTCCATACGTAGATCGCATTGAACTGAAAACCGCTGCCCAGCTCACCGGTCTCCGCCAGGCGAACGTAGATGGCTGGCGTGACCAGCGCCACCACGATGCTCCACAGCAGCATCAGGCATGAGGCCACGGCGATCATCATGCCGCCAGAGAGGTTGAGCAGCGTGCTGTTCAGGTTCAGCATGCTGTCGCCGATGCCGGTGAAGACATTCAGCACGATCAGCGGCAGGCTCCAGACGAACACGATCAACATCAGCTTCAGGCCTGCGATCAGCCATTCGCCCCAGCGATCGCGCCATTCGGGCAGAGGCTGGCTCGAGCCAGCGCGCACGTTGCGCAGCACGTCCAGACTGTAGCCGGTCACAATGGCCAGGCCCAAGAAGCCGACCAGAACGAAGGTCAGCGGGAGGCTGACCAGGAGGATTAAACTGCCGATCAACACCTTCGAGAACCATTGCTTGTCCTCAAACGTGAAGCGAATTGATTTTCCGACGTCCATGCTTGTTCTCCTTCTCGAACGATGCGGCGGCCCTGGCGGCAGGGTGTCCTCGATCCGCCAGAGGTCCGAAGCTTTGAGTTTTCCATGTGCGCACTCGAAAGTCTATACGCAGGATCGTCGGCAAGGTTGCAGCGCGCGGTGAGCGCTAAACGGTGATCAGTTCACCCCTCAAAACGGCAGCCCCAGTTCGGCCGTCAGCCAGGCGCGCAAGAGGTTGATTGCCAGAACCATGAGCAGCGCCAGCGCCAGGCCACCGACCAGCAGCGGCAAGGCGTCGCGCCAGCCCTCGGCCCGGCCATCGCGGCGCAGCGCCAGCGTCACCAGCATGGTCATCACCAGCGCCAGCATCATCAGCGTGCCCGCCGCGCTGAGCAGCGCCAGCGGGTAGAGCAGCGGCGCCCACTCGCTGCCCACAGCCGCCACGATCAAGCCGATCAGCAGCAGCAGCGCGGCTACCTCGCGCAGGTTGGCGATGGTCGGCCGCGGGCTGGGTTGGGCCCACAGGGTCACGTTGAAAAACGGCAGCGCCAGGCTGATCAGCGCCACCCCCTGCATGGCCCCGGTGGTGGTGCGCAGGATGTTGTGCGGCTCATAGAGGTGTGGCGCGCCGGGGAAGAGGGTCAGGTAGGAGTTGAAGCCGTCCACGGCCCAGGCCGCGATGAAGCCCAGCAGCACGACGATCACCGGCCGCGGCGGCAGCCGGCCGGCCCGGCCGCGGCCCAGGGCGATCAGCAGCGCCAGACCGCCCAGCGCGCCCAGGAACTGTCCGCTGCAGCGCGCGCACAGCGGCAGCGGCCGGCCGTCGAAGAATGGCGTGCGGATGGGTATCTGGTGACAAACTGCGTAGCCCACGCGGTCGGCCTTGTCCAGCAGCCCGCCGGGCGCAATGAACCAGATCGCAACGATCACCCCCAGCCCGCCGGCCAGCAGCAGCCAGTCCAGCCAGGGTCGCGGCGTATTCGATGGGTTAGGCAGGCCGAGTTGGGGATCGTGCAGCATGGAATGTCCTCGTTGGGGTGAGATGCCATTATACCTGAGAGCCACCGCAGGCGCCAACGTTGCGACTGTCACGAGAATTGCTCACGGATCGCACGAATCAGAACACGTTGCACCTCGCGCTCCGCAACCCCAGCCCCTCAGTATCGTTTGCGGCCAAAACGCAACTGCGGTACAATCTTTCACGCATCACGCATCACGCATCACGCATCACGCATCACGCATCACGCATCACGC
>CAZVGR010000060.1:21349-30890 GCA_964626845.1 uncultured Anaerolinea sp. | reverse complement strand
GTCGCGGATGCGGTAGTGGTAGACGAACATGCGCTCCGGGAAGGCGAGAGCAGGCTGCGTCTGCACCTCCACATGCACCAGCACCCATTGCTCCAGGCCGTTCGTGAGCTGCACCTTCACCAGCTTGTCCACCTTGCGGAACACACCGGAGCGCCAGCGGAATGCGCCGAGTGCAGCGGAGCGGACACTGACTAATTGGGCAGCGGGCTGGGCTTGATGCACTGTTGGGCGTGTTTCTGCGATGGCGCGCTGGATTGAGCAGGTTGCTCCACCAAAAAGAAGAGCGCCACAGGCGCTCTTCTTTTTGGTGGAGTGGAAAGCTGGACTATTGCCCCAGCCGCAGCCGCCGGTCTAGAACTGGGCCAGGAACTGTACCGACTGGTTGGCCCAGCCGATCAGCAGGCCCGGCAGGATGCCCAGGCCCAGCACGGCCACGAAGGTCACGGCCAGCACGATGCCCAGGGAGCGGCTGATATTCACTCGCGACTCGTCCTCAGCCGGCATCAGGAACATGTAACGCACGATGTTCAGGTAGTAGCCCGCGGCGATGGCTGAGTTGATCAGCGCGACGATCAGCAGGGCGAAGAACTGCACCTTTACCGCCGCGCCGAAGACGAAGTACTTGCCCCAGAAGCCCAGCGTCGGCGGGATGCCCGTCAGCGACAACAGGAAGATCAGCAGCAGCGCCGCCAGCCAAGGAGCTCGGTAGATCAGCCCGGCGTAGTCCTTGATCTCTACCTTGCCGGTCTGGTTCTCGATGGCGATGATGACTGCGAACGCGCCCAGGTTGGTGAAGACATAGGCGAAGAGGTAGATCAGGATGCCGTTGATGCCGTTGAAGGTGAAGTTGGCAAAGGGCTGCAAGCCGAACTGCGCCTGGGGAATACAGACCAGACCCATCAGGATGTAGCCGGCCTGGGCGATGGAAGAGTAGGCCAGCAGGCGTTTGATGTTGCTCTGCCGCAGGGCGACCAGGTTGCCCAGGGTCATGGTGATCATGCTGACGCCGGCCAGCACCGTCAGCCAGTCGATGGCAAAGGTGGGCAGGGCCACGATAAAGACCCGCACCATCAAAGCAAAGCCGGCCGCCTTGGAAGCGGTGCTGAGGAAGCCGGTGATGGGCGTCGGCGCGCCTTCGTAGGTGTCGGGCGCCCACTGGTGGAAGGGGACCAGGCTGGTCTTGAAGCCGAAGCCGACGATCAGCAGCACCACCGAGCTGAAGGCCAGCCAGCGCATGCCGCCGGTCAGCGTCTCGCCGGCCAGCGCCTGGGCGATGGCGTTCAGGTTGGTGGAACCAGTGACGCCGAAGATCATCGACATGCCATAAAGCATTACAGCCGAGGCCACTGCGCCGTAGAGGAAGTACTTGATGGCCGCCTCGTTGGAGCGTTTGTCGCCGCGCAGGAAGCCGACCAGCACGTACGAGGTGATGGAGAGAAATTCCATGCCCAGGTAGACCATCAGCAGGTCGTTGGCGCTGACAGCGATGACGATAGCCAGCGCCACAGCCAGCAGGAGCGCATAGTACTCGCTGCGGTGATCGCCATAGAGCTTGATGTAGTCAATGGAATAGATCGTCACCAGCGCCATGCCAATCAGCACTGTGACCATCAGGAAGGTGGAGAAGCCGTCCACCACCAGCATGTCCAGCACCGCTTGGGGTGTTGCGCCAACCAAAGTGAAGGCAGCCACGGCGGCCAGCAGCATACCGGCCACAGCTACGCCGGCCAGCATGTGATCTTTGGCCTGGCGCTTCGTGATCAGGTCCACAGCCACCGTGGCCAGGGCCGCGACGAACAGGATGATCGCCGGGAGTATGGCTTGGAGGGTAGAAACGGTCAATCTGGCCTCCTTGTCCGCAGGTTAAGACGTTGTGGGTCGAAGTAGGCGTGTGCGCCGATCGAGACCTGTGCGCCTGCTTCAACCTGCGGCGTGCTTTTGTTCTGTGACGCCAGTTTACAGCGCGTTGATGATTGTCTTGGCCGCCTGGTTGAAGAAGTTCACCAGCGGCGTGGGGAAGACGCCCAGGACGATGATCAGAATGACCAGCGGCGCCAGTGTCAGTTTCTCGAAGCCGATCATGTCGGTGGGTTCGTGTCCTTCCTGGCCGCTCTTCAGATCGGTCCAATGATCGATCTTGTGCGGGTCATATTCGCCCAGAAAGACCGACTGGATAATGCGATAGAGGATGTAGCCAGCCGTGGCTACGATGCCGATCACGCCGATGGCTGCCCAGACGGCGACGATGTCGAAGGCGCCGCGGAAGGTGAAGAACTCAGCCCAGAAGCCGGCCAGGCCAGGCAGGCCCAGCGAGGCAAAGGCTACCACCATCATAATCCCGTAGTAGGCCGGGATCTTGGCGCTGAGGCCGCCGAACATGCCCAGGTCGCGGGTGTGGGCCCGCTCGTAGATGATGCCGACCAGGAAGAAGAGGCCGCCGGTGATCAAGCCGTGGTTGAACATCTGCAAGGTGGCGCCGTTGATGGCCATAGCCATGCTGTCGGTCATGCCCGGATCGGACATCTTGGCGATGCCGGCCGCGGCCGCGCCCAAACCTAACATGACATAACCCATGTGACTGACCGATGAGTAGGCGATCAGCCGCTTCAGGTCGCTCTGGGCGATACAGACGAAGGCGCCGTAGACGATGCCGATCACGCCCAGGATGACGATGGCCATGGACCATTGGCTGAAGGCCTCCGGCAGCATGGGCAGCACGATGCGGATGATGCCGTAGGCGCCCAGCTTGAGCAGCACGCCGGCCAGGATTACCGAGCCGGCCGTCGGCGCTGCTGTGTGAGCGTCGGGCAGCCAGGTGTGGAAGGGGAAGCTGGGCACCTTGATCATAAAGGCCAGCATGAAGCCCCAGAAGACCAGGCTGGCGACGGCCAGGTTGCCGGCGAAGGGCTGCAACTCGGCCGCGCGCATGATGTCAAAGGTGTTGGTCTGGAAGTAAATCGCCAGAATTGCCAACATCATGGCCACCGAGCCTACCAAAGTGTAGATGAAGAACTTGATGGCGGCGTAGCGCGGGCGGTCCTTGGGCTGGCCCCAGATGCCGATCAGGAAGTACATGGGCACCAGGCCGATCTCCCAGAACACGTAGAAGAGCACGAAGTCCAGCGCCACGAAGACGCCCATCATGCCCATCTCCAGCAGTAGGAAGAGGAAGAAGAACTCCTTGACCCGCTTCTTGATGGTGAAGCTGGAGTAGTACAGTCCCAGGGTAGAGAGCAGCGCAGTCAGAAAGAGCAGCGGCACGCTCAGGCCGTCAGCGCCTAAGTGGTAGTACGAGTTGAGCTGGGGGATCCAGGCCAGGTTGACCACGTACTGCATACCGCCGCCGTTGGGCAGGTGGCTGGTATAGTAGTCGATCATCAAGTACGTGGTCAGCGCCAGAGGGATAAGGCTGATGGCAATGGACCACAGCTTGATCAGCCGCTCGTTCTCGCGCGGGAAGAAAAGCACCACCACCGCAGCAAACAGCGGGATGAAGACGACAAGGCTGAGGATCATTTCGTTGAAAGATGCCATGTAACTTCTCCTAGTGAGCAGTCAGTCACAGGACGCTCAGGCCGGTTGTTGGCCGAGCCTGTTATCCGACAACGCCGATGCCTACGACTTGCACTGCAAAGAGCGCCAGCAGCAGCAGCACTGTCAGGAGAGCAACCAGTAGGTAGGTCTGGCCCTGGCCAGTTTGTACCAGACGCAGCGCGCTGCCGGCCTTGTTAGCCAGAGAACCTACGCCGTTGACGATGCCATCGATGAAGCGGCTGTCGAAGCGGGCGGAGACGTGGGACAGCCAATAGCCAAAGCGGCCAACGCCGTCGACGATGCCGTTGATGATTGTGCGGTCGAACCAGGCCGAGGCCCGTGAGAGCCACAGCGAGAAGCGCACGAAGATGATGTCGTACAGTTCATCGAAGTAGAACTTGTTGCGCATGGCGTTGTACAGGCCGCCCAGGCCCACCTTGCGCATGCCAGCCTCCAGCGGGTCGAGTTGGTCGTGGGTCTGCCAGCCTTTGCCAGCCCGGCCATAGACCCACCAGCCCAGGAAGATGCCGCCCAAGGCCAGCACCGTGGAAAGCAGCACCGGCGCCCAACTGAAGGGCACCGTGATGGCCTTGATGCCCAACGACTTGGCGAAGTCGCCAATGAAGTGGTGGAAGGGGTTACCGCCCAGCAGCGGGCCCAGCACCGGGAACTCCTCATGCACGCCCACGTAGCCCAGGCCGACGGCGAAGACGGCCAGGATCAGCAGCGGTATGACCATCGAGTTGCTGCTCTCTGAAGCGTTGGCAGCCGACTCGGTGCGGGGTTTGCCCAGGAAGGTCATGCTGATCTGGCGCCAGGTGTAGAAGGCGGTGAAGAAGGCGGCGATCACCAGACAGACAAAGACGATCAGATAAAGCGCTTCGCCCACGTGGCCCTGGGTGATGGCGTACCACTCCTCGGCGATGATCTCGTCCTTGCTCCAGAAGCCCGCCGTGATGAAGGGAACGCCGGCCAATGCTGCGCCGCCGGCCAGGAAGGCGATGAAGGTGCGGGGCATCTTCTTGCGCAGCCCGCCCATGTAGCGCATGTCGTTGGCGTCGAAGCCGTGTACCTCGTGATGGCCGTGCTCGTGAGCGTGGTGCTCGCCGTGCTCCATGCCGTGGATCACCGAGCCGGAGCTGAGGAAGAGCAGCGCCTTGAAGAAAGCGTGGGTGATCAGGTGAAAGGCGGCGGCCACGTAGGCGCCGACGCCCAGCGCCGCAAACATGAAGCCCAACTGCGAGATGGTGGAGTAGGCCAGCACGCGCTTGATGTCGGTCTGGGCGATGGCGATGGTGGCGGCGAAGAGGGCCGTGAAGGCGCCGATCACACCGATGAAGGTCATGGCCGGGGTCATGCCGGCCAGCATCAGCGGGTACATGCGGATGATCAGGTAGACGCCGGCCGAGACCATGGTGGCAGCATGGATCAGCGCGCTGACCGGGGTGGGACCTTCCATGGCGTCGGGCAACCAGACGTGCAGCGGGAACTGGGCCGACTTGCCGATCGCGCCCCAGAAGATCAGGATCGCCGTCAGCGTGGCCATGGTGCCGAACACGGGCACGGCGATGTTCTGCAGGCCGGTCAGCACCTCTGGCGTGAAGAGCTTGCTGAAGGTCAGTCCGGCCTCACCGTTGGTCAGCACGGCCGCGCTGGCGTACAGCAGCATCATGCCGGCGAACATGATCGCGTCGCCGATGCGGGTGGTGAGGAACGCCTTCAGGCCGGCCTGCTTGGGCATGATACGCTTGGGATCGTCGTACTTGCGGGCGAACCAGAAGCTGATCAGCAGGTAGGAGCAGAGGCCCATGATCTCCCAGAAGACGAAGAGCAGCACCAGGTTGTCGGCCAGCACCAGCCCTAACATACCGCAGGCGAAGAGGGAGACGTAGGCGAAGAAACGGCTGGCCAGAGGATCGACGTTCTCAGGCCCAGCCGGCCAGCCTTTGCCGCCGCCGTGCCCGCCGTGCTCGTCATGACCGCCTTGGGCTGCTTCCTTTTTGCCGACGCCCATGTAGCCCCAGGCGTAGATGAAGATCATCAGGCAGACGAAAGGCACCATGAAAAGCATGATGGCCGTCAGCGAGTCCACCCGAAAGCCCAGTGTCAACGCCGATTCGCCAGCAGGGATGGAAAACAGCCGCAGCTCGATCGGGTTCTGGTAGAAATGGTGATCGAACCATGCCTGGAAGAACACCGCCCACGAGATGATCCATGAGGCAGCGATGGCTGCGATGGCGATCAGCCCGCTGAGCTTCTTGTTCTTGTTGGCGAACAAGGTGATCAGCGCAAACGCCAGCAGGGGAAAGAAGGGAATGAGATAGATGAGGTTATCCATTCAGCCACCTTTGGTGTCAAGCAGAAATACGCAGGGCACGGGCTGTCACTTACACGTTACAGACCGGGCGACTTTCGAAGTCTATGTTATGGCTTGGCTGGCGGTTTGGGACGTTTCGCCAGCCGTGGATAGAGGGCCATGGTCAGTGCAAAGCCAAGGATCAGTCCTAGCACTGCCACGCCAAGAAAGATCAGCTCGTTGTTGTTGCCCAGCAGACGGGCCAGGACGATCAGCAGCATGGCGCCGAGGAGGCTGCCCAGCAGCAGTGAGCGCTGTTCCCGCCGGGCGTAGTTAGCCTGGGCCAGCCGCTCCGGCACGTCGCGAAAGCCTGGCACGGCCCGCTCGATCTCCAGATAGTAGCGATAGGCGGCGGTGTAGCGGCCTTCCTGCATCGCCTCGGCGGCCATCTCGTAGATCTGAGCGGCCTGCTCCTCGACCGTGCCTTTCAACGTCTTAACGGGCATGGGTCAAATGATGAATGCTGAATGCTGAATGATGAGTCGGGATTCCGGATTCCGGATTCATCGTTCATCAATCATCCTTCATCGTTCCTTTAGCCTTTCAACAGATCGATCTCGTCCAGGTT
Source organism: uncultured Anaerolinea sp. (assembly GCA_964626845.1). GTDB lineage: Bacteria > Chloroflexota > Anaerolineae > JAAEKA01 > JAAEKA01 > JAAEKA01. The sequence goes on along the minus strand of CAZVGR010000060.1, from coordinate 24,432 downwards.
GACCGTGTCGCGCGAGCGATAGATGGCGATGATCAACGCCAGGCCGACGGCCGCTTCGGCTGCGGCAATGGCCAGCACGAAGATCGCAAAGATCTGGCCGGTCACTTGTTGCGGCACGATGTAGCGGTTAAAGGCGATCAGATTGATGTTGACCGCGTTGAGCAGCAACTCCACGCCCATCAACACGGCGACGGCGTTACGCCGGGCCAATGCGCCGTAGAGACCGATGCTGAACAGTCCGGCGCCAACCAACAGAAACCAACTCAACGGGATAGTCGCTGACATCGATTAACGCTCCCGTGCGATCATGATTGCGCCCACCAGGGCCACCGATAACAGGACGGCAACCACCTGGAAGGGAACGACGTAGGTGGTTACGAAGGCTTCACCCATTAACGGGATGGGATCTGCGACCACGGCTTGCTCTACCACCGGCCAGTTGACTTGCAACAGAACGAAAGAGAGCATCAGGAACAGCAGTATGGCGACTGTTGCCGAAATGCCAGCCTGGAAGTTGTTCATTTTCGTGCGGCCAATCATCATGCCCCGGCTCAACATGATGGCGAACACAATCAGCGTTGCAATGGCGCCGATATAGATCATGATCTGGGCAATCGCCAGATATTCGGCTTCCAGCAGCCAGTAGAGGGCCGCCACCCCTGCAAAGGCTCCGATCAGCCAGATCGCCGAGTGAAACAGGTTGCGACTGGCCACAACGCCCAAAGCACAGAGCAGCGTGAAGCCTGCGATTGCCAGAAAGATAACATGAAGGAAGGTAATTGCCATGCGAACTCCTCACCAGAGGTAGCGCAGTCCGTCTGGACTAGACCTGAGCAGTGTATGCGCCAGGAAGGGCAGCTTTGCGGCGTTCGATGTCGCGGCGCAGCGAGCGGCCGATGATGCCCAGGGTGATGAAGAAGGCTGCGATGTTGCCAGCGCTGATGATCGCGGCGTTGATGCTGCGGTCAGGGGTGAGGCGCACGCCGAAGGCGACGATCAGCACCACGACGATAGTCACCGGCACCAACACCTTCCAGCAGAAGGTCATCATCTGGTCGATGCGCAGCCGGGGATAGGTTGCGCGCACCCACATCAGCGCCAACAGCACCAGCAGGCTTTTGATGAAGAAGTAGCCGATGCCCAGCGCCGGGAATTGGTCGACAAAGGGGCCTTGCCAGCCGCCCAGGAAGACAGTGGCGAAGATGGCAGCCAGCAGCAGGCTGTTGACGAAGAATTGCAGGTAGAACCAGGCGAACTTGAGGCCGCTGTACTCGATGTTGGGGCCGGCCACGATCTCGCTCTCGGCCTCCAGCAGGTCGAAGGGCGCACGCTCGCCTTCGGCCAGCATGGCGATGAAGAAGATCAGCGCCGCAAAAGGCATGACCAGGATGTTCCAGCCGGGGATGAAGCCGAAGAGCAACTCGCCTTGTTGGACGGCCAGGTTGTTGGTGCCCATGGTGCCGGCCCAGACCACGACGGCCAGCAGTGCGAAGGCCAGCGGAATCTCGTAGCTCATCAACTGGGCTACGACGCGGAAGCCGCCCAGCAGCGCGTACTTGTTGTTGGAGGCCCAGCCGGCCATCAGCGCGCCAATGGAGGCGATGCCGCTCATGGCGACGAAGTAGAGCAAGCCGACCGACAAGTTAGCGCCGATCAGACCGGCGCTGATGGGGATGATGGCCGCCACCATGATGATCTGCATGACCATCAACGCTGGCGCCAGGTTGAACGAGACGCGGTCAGCGCCGTCGGGGGTCACGTCTTCTTTGGTCAGCAGCTTGACGATGTCAGCCATGGTCTGCAAGAGACCATAGGGGCCGGCGCGGTTGGGGCCGACGCGATCCTGGAGACGGGCGGCGAATTTGCGCTCCAGCCAGATCAGGAAAATTGCTGAGGTGAGGACAACGATCACCACCAGCAGTACGCCGATGATGTCGCCGATCAGGTTGGCTACCCACTCTTGCATCCCTGCGCTTAGTAGGACTTCATGGAACCAGGGACCTATTTGCGACGGATCACGGATAAACTCGAAGATGTTCATCTAGTGTACTCCTGACTATCGGCTACTGCCACTTCAACGCACCGGTGCGCCAAGCGTAGACCAGACCATCGAACAACAGGAAGATGAAGAGCCCGACTTGTAGCAGGGCGAAAAGCCCCAGGCCGCCGACGGCTACCGGGCCGCCGTAGGCTACCGCCCACGGGAAGAGAAACACCGCCTCGATGTCGAAGATGACGAAGATCAGGGCGAAGAGATAGTACTGGGCTTTGAACTGGGCCCAGGAGTCGCCGTAGGTTTCGACGCCGCACTCGTAAGTGGAGCTTTTGAGCCTGTTGGGCTTCTTGGGGCGCAGCAGCCAGGCCACGCCCACGCCGATGAACGGCAGCGCCAGGCCAACCAGCGCGAGGATCAGGATGAACTGAAAATTGGCTAGTACCATACAATAGCCTCCAAGGGGGAATTCCTGAGCGTCGATCGGCGCCTGACTTCGGTTGGGACGGTATCAGACAGCCGTATTGTGGAGTAACGCAGCCTCGGATTGCAGGCCACGCGCAGGAAATTGTAGAAACCGGAACAAGCGGCAGGATTATACCACAAGGCGTCACAGGAAATCAAAAAGTCTCACTGCCATGTTGTTGCTGAATAAAGACTGGCAAGATGAGACTTGGTTGGCACTACCTGCTACCTCGCAGTGTTGCTTACGCCGTCAGCGCATGACGGCTGTTTGTGATTGATCTGTGAATGAAGTGTGTGCATTGTAGCACACGACGCAGGAAACGGGCAAACTCTTAGAACAAAGTATAGATAAACGGCGCAATGCCTGAGGCCTGGGCGAAGACCATCAACAAGCCGAAGGTGACCAAGAGCACGACCAGCGGGATCAGCCACCACAGCTTACGCTCCCACAGGAACTCCACCAGTTCTTTCAGCACGCCTGCCCGCGCGCCAGCGCTTTTCATTTTCATTGTTCGTTGTCACTCCTGCTGTGCTGCGCCTGTCCGGCTGGTAGCCGGACCTACGTCTGTGCTGCGCCTGTCCGGCTGGTAGCCGGACCTACGTTTGTGCTGCGCCTGTCCGGCTG
>CAZVGR010000060.1:0-21249 GCA_964626845.1 uncultured Anaerolinea sp. | reverse complement strand
CTGCGCCTGTCCGGCTGGTAGCCGGACCTACGTTTGTGCTGCGCCTGTCCGGCTGCCAGCCGGACCTACGTTTGTGCTGCGCCTGTCCGGCTGGTAGCCGGACCTACGTTTGTGCTGCGCCTGTCCGGCTGGTAGCCGGACCTACGTTATGTGCTGCGCCTTGTCTACTTGTCTACCAATTTACCAATCTACCAATCTACCAATCTCCCCACCTACTTCCGCACCACAAACCGCTCCAACACCAACAGATCGATGTCGCTCTTGCTGAAGGTGTTGAAGGCGTTGGCCGGGCTGGTGACGATGGGCTCGCCGCGCAGGTTGAACGACGTGTTCATCAGCACGGGCACACCGGTCTTCTGGCCAAAGACGTTGACAATGTCGTAGTAGCGACTGTTCCACTCGCGGCGCACGGTTTGCAAGCGGCCGGTGCCCATGTGCGAGACGGCCGGGATCACCTCTTGCTTGTCGGGCAGCACCGGGCTGACCATCAGCATGAAGCGCTGCGGGTACTGGCCGTCGGCCCGGCCCAGGTCGAAGTACTCGCCAGCACGCTCTTCTGGCACCACCGGCGCAAAGGGGCGGAAGGGCTCACGGAACTTGATCTTGACGTTGACGATGTTCTTCATCTCGGCGCGGCGCGGGTCGGCCAGAATCGAGCGGTTGCCCAACGCGCGCGGCCCCCATTCGAAGCGGCCTTGGAACAGGCCGATCACCTTGCTGTCGATCAGTGCATCGCTGATCACATCGACAAGCTTGTTCTCATCCTCGATCAGGTCGTAATCCAGCCCTTTGGTTTTCAGGAAGTCGCCGCAGGCCGACTCGCTGTAGGACTCGCCGTAGTAGGCGTGTTCCATGACGAAGCGTCGCGGCTGGCCCAGCAGCACATGGTAGGCATACAGGGCCGCGCCCAGCGCGCCGCCGGCATCGCCCGCCGCCGGCTGGATGTAGACCTGCTTGAAGGGCGACTCGCGCATGATACGGCCGTTGGCCACCGAGTTCAGCGCCACGCCGCCGGCCATCACCAGCCGGTCCAGCCCGGTCTGGCTGTGGAGCTGCTGCACCATTTGCAGCATGACCTCCTCGGTCAGCGACTGCACGCTGGCGGCCACATCGGCGTAATATTGGTTGCGGCGGGCGATCTCCTCGCGGCCCGTCAGGTCGTGGCCGGTGGTCTCGCAGAAGAACTCGGCGTCATGGACCCTCGGCTGGCCCCACAGATCGACGAAGCGGTTGTTGAAGGTGCGCTCCGGCGAGTAGTGGTAGCTGAAGTAGTCCATGTTCATATGGAAGCTGCCGTCGCCGTGCAGCTTGACCACCTGCTCCAGCTTGTCGCGGTAGAGCGGCCGGCCGTAGGGGGCCATGCCCATCACCTTGTACTCCCCTTCGTTGACCTCGAAGCCCAGCCAGGCAGTGAAGGCTGAGTAGAGCAGGCCCAGCGAGTGGGGGAAGCGCATCTCGCTGGTCAGATCGATGCGGTTGCGACTGCCATCGCGCCAGGATGCCTCGGCCCGGCCCAGGGTGGTACTGGTCCATTCGCCCACGCCGTCGATGGTCAGCACGGCCGCTTCCTCGAAGGGGGAGGCGAAGAAGGCGCTGGCCGCGTGGCTCAGGTGGTGCTCGACGAAGAGCACCTTCTCGGCCGGCACGCCGAGCTGGTCCATCAGAATCCCTTTGACCCACAGCTTCTCGTCGAACCAGGCGATCATGGCCTCGCGGAACACCTTCCACGAACGGGGGTAGGTGCTGAGGGTGGACATCAGGATGCGCTCAAACTTGGGCAGCGGCTTCTCGTAGAACACCACGTAGTCCAGCTCTTCGGCGGTGATGGCCGCCTGGCGCAGGCAGAAATCCACGGCCTGGCGCGGGAAGCGGTAGTCGTTCTTAGAGCGGGAGAAGCGCTCCTCCTGCGCCGCGGCGACCAGCTCCCCATCGGCCAGTAGCACAGCAGCCGAGTCGTGATAGAAACAGGAAATGCCAAGTATATACAAGAGACAACTCCAGCACCAGCCGAGACGACATTAGCCAGAAAAGACATTTCTCAGCAGAAATGTCTTTTCTATGTCTTTTCTAGGTAGCGCATCTTTCATGATTGCTTTTGGCCCGTGGCCAGGTCGACGTCGCGCGTTGTTCGCGCCTGCCAGCCGCTGGGCGCGCCGTGCAACGACCGGCGCTTGATGTGCAGCGGGTCGGCAAAGAGGCGCACGCCCAGCCCAAAGGGCGTGACGAAGACGAAGTAGAAGAGGGTCAGGATGATGCGGGACTGAAACTGGCCGATCTTGCGGGCCAGGGTCAGCCAGTGGGACCATAGTTTGCGCAGCAAAACGTTCTCTCCTGCGTTGCTGAGGCGCCCGGCGCTTTAGCGCAGTTACGGGCCGACAAACAGACCGCCGGAACAACAGTCCGGCGGCAGCGCAGAGCTCATGGGATCTTGCCTGCCGCATAATACTTGGCTGGCAGTGATCTGTCAATTCTCCGCCCTGCGTGCCTTGACGAACCGCGTGCCATCTGGTAGACTGCCCTGAACCTTGCGCCAGGCTGGATCGTGCCATAGGCAGCAAGCAACCTAAGGAGATCTGTGACGTGCGTTTGATTCGCTTCCTACCTGTGGCAATCGCGTTGACCTTGCTGGGCCTGCTGGCTGCTGCGTGCAGCTTCCGGCCGCTGCTGTCCAACGTCAGCATGCAGCCGGCCGTCATCAGCCCCAACGCCGACGGCAACGACGATGCCACCAACATTCGCTATACGCTCGGCCGCACGGCCGAGGTTTCGATCTATTTCGACGATGAGCAGGGCATCCGCCACTTCTTCCGTCGCCAGCAACTGCGTTCGCCCGGCGAGTACGCCGTGGCGTGGGGCGGCGTGGTCAACGAGCCGGAGATCATTGACACCGGCCATGGGCCGCAGTTGGTGCTGGGCCGCGTCCTGCCCGACGGCGACTACCGCTGGACGGTGGAAGCGCGCGACCAGCGCGGCAACGTGGCCAGCGAGTCGGGTGTGATCACCCTGGTGGACGGGGACACGGTGCTGCCCGAGCTGCAGAACTTTACCGTCGTGCCGCAGCGCTTCACCCCCAACCAGGACAGCATCGACGACTGGGTGTCGATCTCCTATTACCTGCCCAAGGACGTGGACAACGTGCAGGTCTATCTGGTCGATCCCAAGGAGCCGGCCTTCAAGTATTTCATCGCCGAGCGGGAGCGGGTGATCCGGCCAGGCGAGCGGGGCTATCACGAGTACCGCTACGAGGCCGACGTGGATCAGGGCGCCGAGGCCCCGCCGGACGGCGACTACATCATCTATGCCGAGGCGCGCGATCTGGCGGGCAACCACGTCATGGTCACCTCCACCTTGACCATCGAGGACGGCGGCAAGCCGCGCGCCGATATCCTGCGCGGCGAGATCGACTGGGTGGGCGAGGTCAACCGGGTGGTCAGCGTGCCGCTGGGCGGCAGCCTCTGCTTCACCGCCACCATCCAGAACGAGGGCACGGTCAGCATCCGCACGGCTGGGCCCTGGCCTGGCACCACCTACAAGTTCGGCCAGAACCACAATACCCTGGCCAACGAGCTGGGCGACTCCAGCCTGTACCAGCAGGCCGGCGTGTGGCGCTTCGGCGTCAACTTCGACACCACCGGCTACGACTTTCCCTATCGCTGGGCCATCGGCCGGCCGGAGGACCTGGAGATGCGTGTGATCGACGGGGTCGAGCAGTGGTACTTGCTGCCCGGCCAGCGCTCGCAGGTCTCCGGCTGCATTGAGCTCGATCAACCGCCGCCCGTGGGCACCAACTTCTGGTGGGGCGGCCTGATCCACGAGTTCGTCAGTGTGGCCAACAACTACGTCGATCGCATTAGCGTGGTGGTGGGTGCGCCGTAGTGGAGGTGGACTAAGGAAACAGGTAGACCAGTTGGTCAGTCGTTGATCGGACACGCTGCGGGGACAGATCACTGCCGGATGCCCACCAGCGGCAGATACGCCTGCGGCCGCACGGTGGGCCGTTCCATGCACTGCCATGTGTGGCCGCCATCGTCGGATTTGTACAGGAATGAATCGCTGCCTGGCGTCGAAGACCTTGCCTGCATGAAGATCGTATGCGACCGGTAGGTCGGCCCTGTGCCCTGGATGAAGGCTATGGGGAAGTAGGTGCTGCTCGTCGTCGGGTCGTCCTGGCCGGCACGCGCGGGTGACTGCTGCGGGCCGGCGGCGCCCCTCGAGTGGCTGGCTGGCGCCCGGCGCGCGCCCGGCGTCCCCCGAACGATCAGGTTGGACGTGTCGTGGTCGCCAACCAGGAGGATCCAGCTTCGCCCGGCGTCATAGCTGGCATACAGTCCGATGTCTGTGGCGGCGTAGATCGTCGGATCGTCGGGATAATCCGGCGAGAACTGGGGATAGATATGGCCAAAGCCGGCGCCGTAGCAGAATGGCCCGCCCGGGGGGAAGATGGCTCGCCAGGTGAGGCCGCCATCTTCGCTCATGTAGAGGGAACTGTCGAAAGCGCTGGCCAGCACAGTATGATCGTGCATAAAGCCAGGCGACATGACCAATTCCGGGATGTAGCTCATGCAGAGACCTTGTCCACCGGCGCTCCACGTGTCGCCGCCGTCATGAGAGATGATCAGGCTCGATTGGAGCGAGGGGCTGTACCCGCCACAGGCTACAAGCGTTTCGTCCTGGTCGAAGTTGGGCGAGACGGCTACCGAAACCATCCCTGCTTCGCTCCAGACCCATTGCCAGGTGGCCCCGTAGTTTTCGGAGCGCACAATGCCTTCGGGAAAGCCAGTTCCGAAGAATTGTGTGCGCGGCTGGAAGAGCGTTCCCGGCCGGTTTGTGGCGCGCAGAGTGAAAGGCAAGCAATCGTCACGGGTGCAAGGCGCTGTCATCTCATGCCAGGTGTCGCCGCTGTCGTCGCTCATGAAAAACAAGGTAGGGTGAGGATAGTCATTCATAAGGCTCACGTTGGCATAGACCGTCAGTTCTGATGACCTTGGCGTCGGTGCTATCTCGAAGGCGGTTGTACCAACCGACAAATCGTAGGCGTAATCAAACACCTGCAGCCAGGTTGCGGCATCGTCTGTGCTGCGCAACACCACAGCGTGCATATCATAGAGAACCCCGCGCGTATAGGTCCAGAAGAGGGTTTTGTCCACGGCATAATCAGGCGATGGAATTACTCGATCACCCTCCCACAAGGTTAAGCAGGTTGGCAGCGGATTGTCACGCTCCTGGGCAGCAGCAGTTGCGCCAGGATGAACAGGTGCCAGGATGAGCATGGCTGCGGCTACGCCCGCCCAAAGACACCGCGCAATATGATCTCGGTTCATCACGTTGCTCCTTGTCCTCGACCACATTCACGGCGTTGGCGTGACCGTGGGCGGGGTTACACTGGCCCAGGTCAAGCCCAAGATGGTCAACGCCGACGGGGTGTGGCCTGGCGCCGGGTAGACGAACTGGTTAGTTTCGGCTGGAGTGTTTGGATCGTCGTCCAGCATCACATACCAGCTTACCGCCTGATACCCCGCGCTGCCGCTTTGCAGCCAGACCACCATCGGCTGCATGAGATAATCATTCACTTCTTGGTAGGTCAGCGTTGGGGCTGGTGGAGGGCTCTCTTTCCAAGGGCCAACCAGGTAGCCTGTTTCCGTGATCCAGATCGGCGCATTGGCCGCCAGCGGCGTTCGGGGCTGCAACAACTGCGCCAGATGGTCTTGCCGGAATTTCTGCAGCGCCGGCTGCATGCAACCGGCCCAGATCGTGGCCTTGTTTTCCCAAAGAGCGCAGGGGTATCCGAGTTCGGGGAGATGGACGCTTTTCGACCATGGGTAGGCATGAATGGCCACTCCATCGATCTTCACGTCGCTGTGGAAGTCGCGCAGGTAATCGAGGAAATCTTGCCACCAAGTGGTCGACATCCCGTGGAAGTTGCCGCAGCAGAAGACCTTGGCGGTTGGATCGGTCTGTTTGATCAAGCGGTAGATTTGTGCAAACCGGTCTGCTGCGATACGCAACATCGTGGTGGTCAGTTGGTCATAGTAAATGGGAGTCGTACCGGGCTCCCAATAGCATGGCCAGACCGGGGCAGGGGTTGCACTGGGGGTGGCTCCCGGCGGACGGGTCGGCGTTGGGGTGAAGGAGGCGGTTGGCGTAGGCGTTGTAGATGGGGGAAGGGTCTTCTCAGGCGCTAGTGTGGCGTAGCTTGCCAGCTTGCACAGGTACTCTGCGCATTGCTGGAACCCTGTCAGGCGGACCACCGACGGGGTCCCGGACGGGGTCGGCAACGCCGTGGCAGTAGGGTAGGTGTCCCCGGGGGGAAAGTCAGGTTCGTTGAAGACCAGCCATGTGCGGCCCGGATATTGCCTCACCTTGGCAACCAATTCGTCTGGATTCCACAGGCCATTGGGGATGCCGCTTTCCCCCGGCAGCATTGGACACCAAACCATCGGCGCGTAGCGGGGATCATCCAGCGCGCCGGCTGAGACAGGATAGTCGTGCCGCCAGTTGTACCACCAGGAAGGGATCAGCTTGGAGACGAAGCTGAACAGCGCCGGGTTATTTCTTCCGTCTCCGGCGCCTTTGCGCCAAACCACACCCAGTTGCCGCCTGATCAACGGAAGATACAGAACTCCGCTGGCGTCTGGTGAGCGTTCGACCTGTTGGCCTTCTGGTTCAACTCCATCGGGTGCGCCACCTCTGCCGGCGCCCCTAACCGGGGAGTAGCGATGGCTGAGCACAAACGCCTCGGTGGCGTTGGTGATGAACTCGATGGGGTACGCCACGGGACGGGGCGGTGGGGTGTTCGTGGGGCCATTGAGCGGAGAGACGTGAGGCGGCGCAATCGTGGATGTGTCCGTCGCGCGCACCTGGGCCAAAGCCAATGGATCAGGCGCGCCGCCGATCAATGACACAGCCAATAGCAGGGAGAAGGCAGCCAAAAGGGCCAAGACTGCCGCCCCTCCACGCGTATCGTTGTAATGGTCCATGCCTTTCCTCCTTCGTTATGGAAACCGCTACAACCTGTCAGGTCGAGCAACACAACCCGCTACGCATTGGCTAGGATTCTAAAACATAATGGTGCGCTTGTCAATTGAACCGGCCAGTCACCGTAGATTCTGTCTTGCATCTGAGCCGGACTGGTGCTAAAATCCTGTGCAACACTTGGCTTTGGCTGTACTGCAACTGACTTCCAATCGAGTGAACGCGCTGACTGGCGGATTTCAGGAGACTGATCATATGAGCATGGCCGATGTGGTCGATGAGCTTGCTGCCATGCAGGTGTTCAGCGATGCGGCATTGCTGGCGGCCGTAGAACCGTCCATGTCGCGTGCCGAGCAGAGGCGTCTCGCACTGCTTAATTCGGCAGCAGGTGAGCGTGCTTTGACTGCGGCAGAGCACAAGGAGCAGCAAGCCCTGATTTTGGCCTATGATCATTCAGTTCTGCGACGGGCGAAGGCCATGGCGATCCTGGCCCAGCGCGGGCACGACTTGAGCGAGCACCTTCAGGTTCACGACAGCGATGAGTGAAGTTCCCCGGCAGTTGCGTGAATTGGTGTTGCTGCTTTGCTTGTGACTCTCCCCATGGACTTGGCCATCATTATCGTCAGTTACAATGTACAGGCGCTGCTGCACGCCTGCCTGGCGTCGCTGTTTGCCAGTCTGGCGCGCACGCCGGAGCTGGCGGCCGAGGTGTGGGTGGTGGACAACGCCTCGGCCGACGGCAGTGCGGCCATGGTGGCGGCAGAATTCCCCGCGGTGCGGCTGATCGCCAGCCCGGAGAACCTGGGCTACTCGGCCGGCAACAACGTGGCCTTGCAGGCGCTGGGCTTTCCGCCGCTGGCCAGCGAGGCGCGGCCGGTGAACGCCTACCCGTGGGCGGCTGATCTGCCCCGGCCGGCCAGCCCGCCCCGTCACGTCTGGCTGCTCAACCCCGACACGGTGGTGCAGGACGATGCGCCGGCGCAGATGGTGCGTTTCATGGATGAGACGCCGCTGGCCGGCGCGTGCGGCGCGCAGCTATCCTACGCCGACGGCAGCTTCCAGCACGGCGCGTTTCGCTTCCCCGGCCTGGCCCAGCTCGGCCTGGACTTTTTCCCGCCGCGCGGCCGGCTGAATCGGCCCTTGCTGGACTCGCGGCTCAACGGCCGCTACCCGCGCCGGCTGGTCGAGCAGGGGCAGCCCTTCCCGGTCGATTTTGTCCTGGGCGCAACCCTGATGGCGCGCGGCGAGACGTTGCGTCAGGTGGGGCTGCTGGACGAGGGCTATTTCATGTATTGCGAGGAGATGGACTGGCAGCGCCGCGCCCGGCGGGCCGGCTGGCGCGTCTACTGCGTCCCCGGCGCGCGTGTGGTCCACGTGGCCGGCGCCAGCAGCAGCCAGTTTCGCAGCCGCTCCTTCACGGCCCTGTGGCAGAGCCGCTTGCGCTATTTCCGGCGCTACCACAGCGCAGCTTTCAACCGCACGGCGGCCGCACTGCTGCGCGCCGGCCTTCGGGCTGAAGCAACGCGCGCCAGGCGGGAAAGCCCCCTTGATCTCGACGAGCGTCTTGCCGCCTACCGCGCTGTGGAAGCGTTGACTACACCGTAACTGCGTATCGGTGCCCGGCACTTTGGCGACGATTCGCACATGGTCAGAGGCAGTTGTGCGCTGGAGGGGCGTGGTTTCGGCCAAGACTAGTCCCTGTCCACAAATAACATGGCGGGCTGGCTCGGTCAGGAGACCGGCCAGAGCACCAACTTATTTCTGAACGATTACTAGTTCCTTCTGGCAGCTCGGCCACTTCCGAAGTCTTGTCTCGTTGCTGGTCTCAGCGCTCGACATAGGCTCGCAGCAGCGTCGCCGCTGTGGCGGCTGTGACAGCATATGAACCCAGCGCCGCGGGCAGCAGGCAGAAGCGTACTGCGTTCAACGCCAGCTCGTTGACCGTCACTTGTCCCTCGATCACCCCCCAGATCTCCAGGCTCTCGCCGGTGCAGGCGCCGCGAAACTCGGCCCCGGCCGCCAGGGTGAGCCGCTCAGTCGTGAAATAGCGATTGCGGCACAGCCGCTCGCGGCGCAATCCCGCCCCTTCGGCTACCAGCGTTGGCGGCGCAATCTCAGGTTCGATGCGGCTGAAGTCGATCACATCCAGCGCCTTATCCACATGCAGCGGCCGCGGCCGGCCGTCAGCGCCCACGCGGCCCCAGTCGTAGACCCGGTAGGTGGTGTTGGAGTTCTGTTGAATCTCGGCGATCAGCAATCCGCCCATGATGGCGTGCAGGGTGCCAGCCGGCACGCAGACGTGGTCGCCGGTCTGGACGGGCAGGCGATGAAGATATGGCTCCAGTCGGTTCTGGGGGATGGCCTGGCGAAACGCTTGCGGCGTTGTGCCAGCCTTGACACCCACGATCAGCTCCGCGCCCGGCTCGGCGTGAAGCACTACCCACATCTCGGTCTTGCCCAGCTCGTTGCCTTCTCTGGCCAGCGCATAGGCGTCGTCGGGGTGGACCTGTACCGACAGCGGCGCAGCCGCGTCCAGCAGCTTGACCAGCAGGGGAAACTTGCCCCGCTCCTGCGCCCAGCCATTATTGCTGCCGATCAGGTCGATTCCCAGCTCGGCATGAACCTTGGTCAGCGGCCAGCCGGCGTAGAGGCCGTTCTCGACGATGGATGTGCCATCCTCGTGGCCGGCGATCTCCCAGCTTTCGGCGATGACGCCCTCGCTCGGCAGCGGCCGGCCCAGCTTAGTGGCCAGGTTGCGCCCGCCCCAGAGGTAATCCTTGAGGACGGGGGTAAAGGTCAGGGGGTAGAATGATCTATTCATGGTTGATGAGTTACTACTCAGGCCCAGGTGCCGGGCACTTGCAGTTCATTGGCGGCCGAAATCGGCTGCAAGTGCCCGGCACCTGAGTAGCTATGTTGATGACAGACATATAGGGTGCTCTGCTAGCTGAAAAAGGTGAAACGTGAAACGCAAACGACGCCGCACGTCATGACGTTTCACGTTTCACTGATCGACGGGGTGCATTCGATCTGCTGATCACGCAACCACGCGTTCGACAACCCGATCAACTCGGCCGGCGCCGGCCATCTGCGCCTTGAGCACTGCGCCCAGCCGTCGAATGCCCTCTTCGATCATCTCCGGCGAGGCGTTGGAGAAGTTCAGGCGCATGGTGTTGCGACCCGATCCGTCAGGATAGAAGGCGTTGCCGGGCACAAAGGCGACTCGTTGCGTTTCGACGGCGACGGCCAGCACATCGGCCGCGTCCATGGTGGCCGGCAGCCAGGCCCACAGGAACAGCCCGCCGGCCGGCCGGGTCCACTGTACTTCCTCGGGGAAGTAGCGCTGCATGGCGTCCAACATCACATCGCGCCGGTGCGCATAGATCTGCCGGATGCGGCGCACGTGCTGCTCCAGGAAGCCGTCCCGGGCCACCTCGTAGGCGATCATCTGGATGATGGTGCTGGTGTGCAGATCCATGCCCTGCTTGGCCTGCACGCAGCGCTTGATCACCTCGACTGGCGCGACGATCCAGCCCAGGCGCAGGCCAGGGGCCAGAGTCTTGCTGAAGGTGCTGGTGTAGATGACGTTGCCCTCGTAATAGCCGTGACCATCGCAGGCCCGGCTTTCCAGGTTCTGGCAGTCCAGCACCACCAGCGGCGGCAGGTGCTCGCCTGAGTAGCGCAACTGGCCGTAGGGGTCGTCCTCTACGATGGGCACGCCTTGCTCTTCAGACATCTGGATCAACTTCATGCGCCGTTCCAGCGAAAGGGTCACGCCGCCGGGGTTTTGGAAGTTGGGCAGAATGTACATGAACTTGGGGCCAGAACGCAGCGCCTCGCTCAGCAGATCGGTGCGCATGCCATCCTGATCGATGGGCACAGTCACATAGCGGGCCTGGTATGCAGCCCAGGCTTGCAGCGCGCCCAGGTAGGTGGGCCGCTCGGTGAGAATCTTGTCCCCAGGGTTGATCAACAGCCGGCCGATCACGTCCAACGCCTGCTGAGAGCCAGAGGTGAGCAGGACGTTGTCCTCTTTGGCGTGGATGCCGTAGCGCGCCATCTGTTCGACAATCAGCTTGCGCAGCGGCAGGTAGCCCTCGGTCGGGCCATATTGCAGCGCCCTGGATCCGAACTCCGACAGCACCTTTTCCGACGCCCGGCGGAACTCCTCCACCGGGAACATCTCGGGCGCTGGCAGGCCGCCAGCAAAGGAGATGACGTTGGGTTGTTCGGTTAATTTCAGCAGCTCGCGGATGACAGAGCTGCCCATGCCCTCGACGCGCAGGGCGTAGCGGTCATGCCAGAGGGTTGACATGGTATTTGCCTCCTTGATGTGTCATGCCCGGACAGCTTCTGCGCCGCGGCGCAGGGCGCGTCCGTTGGGCTCCAGCCAGCGTCGATGGCGCTGGGGCAGATGGTCGGCCAGCGCCGTCTCAATGGCTTCCAGCGGCAGGATGTCTGTCGCTTGCAACAGCGCTCCCAACATAACCACGTTGGCCAGTCGTGCGTCGCCCTGTCCGCTTTCCAGGACGGCCGCCGTCTCCTCCATTGATATCGCGTTGGCGGGCGTTGGGATGGTGCGGATATCGCTGCGATAGATGGGGCGCTCGACCAGGGAGCTGTTGTAGATCAGCACGCCGCCCGGCCGGACTAACGTCTCGTATTTGTCCACCGATGGCAGGTTAAGCGCAATCACGGCCGACGGATGGCGCACCATAGGCGATCCTATGGGTTCGTCAGAGATGACGACGGTACAGTGGGCCGTGCCGCCGCGCATCTCTGGTCCGTACGAGGGGATCCAGGTGACGTGTTTGTCGCTGGCCATGCCGGCATAGGCCAGCAGTTGGCCCGCGAACAGCGCACCCTGGCCGCCGAAGCCAGAGATGATGATTTCTTCGTGCATGGGATTCTCCTGGGTTGCAGGTCGCAAGTGGCAAGTTGCAGGTGCAGGCGTGGACTTGCCACCTGCCATCTGCAACGTCTCACTGTCCTCGTCTCCGCTTGGTCAGCGGCGCCACGGCGTCGATTACCTTGTAGTCGCCTAGCGGGAAGACTGGGATCATGGCGTCCTCGATCCAGCACAGCGCCTCGGGCGGTTTCATGTGCCAGTTGGTGGGACAGGAGGAGAGCACCTCAACCAGGCTCAGTCCCAACCCTTCCATCTGCACCTGAAACGCGGTCTTGATGGCAGCTTTGGTCTTGTTGATGTTGGCTACATCATGGACGGAACGCCGCACCACGTAGGCTGCACCGCCGGTGGTGCTGATCAGCTCTGCCACGCGCATGGGCTGGCCCACCAGATCGACGTTGCGTCCATAGGGACTGGAGCTTGTCACCTGGCCGGCCAGGGTTGTCGGCGCCATCTGGCCGCCAGTCATGCCATAGGTGGCGTTGTTGACGAAGATCACGGTCAGGTTTTCGCCGCGGCTGGCCGCATGGATGATCTCGTTGGTGCCGATGGCCGCCAGGTCGCCGTCGCCCTGATAGGTAAAGACAATTTTGTCAGGCTGAATGCGCTTCAGGCCGGTGGCCATGGCCGGCGCGCGGCCGTGGGGCGCTTCGCAGCCGTCGATGTTGAAGTAGTTGTAGGCGAAAACTGCGCAGCCCACCGGGGCCACCAGAAGTGTGCGCTGGCGGATGCCCAGCTCATCGATCACCTCGGCAATCAGGCGGTGGATCAGGCCGTGGGTGCAGCCGGGGCAGTAGTGCGAGGTGATGTCGGTTAGCGCCTCGGGCCGGTGGTAGACCACCTCGAACTCGGACAGATCAATGGTTGTCATGGCAGGTCTCCTCCGTCACGCCTGCGCGCGGCCGGCCACAGTTGCTGGCGCCGCGTCGCGGTGATAGCCGTTGCCTGGCCGGCCGGCATGGCTGGTTGGCAGCGACATCAGCCGGTCGATCTGCTCGCTGACCTCGTCAGGCAGCGGGATCATGCCGCCCATGCGTCCGTAGAAATCGACCGGCGCACGACCGGCCACCGCCTCGCGCACATCATGCAGCATCTGGCCGGCGTTCATCTCGACCACCAGGATGCGCTGCACCTGTCCGGCCAGCTCGTAGAGGCGCTGTTCGGGGAAGGGCCACAGGCTGATTGGCCGCAGCAGCCCGACCTTGAGACCAGCGCGCCGCGCCGTCCGCAGGGCCGACTTGCAGATGCGCCCCATGGTGCCAAAAGCCACCAGCAGCAGCTCGGCGTCGTCCGTCAGCTCCTCCTCCCAGCGCACCTCGTTGCGTTGGACTTCGGCCAGCCGCGCCTGCAGGCGCAGGTTGTCCTGCTCCAGTCCTTCTGGCGTCAGGTTGAGAGAGGTCAGAATGCGGTGTTTGCGGCCCTTGGCCCCGCGCAGCGCCCAAGAAGGCCGCTCAGACTCGCTCATCGGCTGGCGCCAGGGGGGCAGTTCCACCGGCTCCATCATCTGGCCGATAGCGCCATCCGCCAGGATCACCACCACGGTGCGGTATTTCTCGGCCAGCCCAAACGACTCGTAGGTCAAATCTACCGCTTCCTGCACCGTGGCCGGAGCCAGAACCAGCGCGTGATAATCGCCGTGGCCCAGCGACTTGGTCATCTGGAAGTAGTCGCTTTGGCTGGGCTGAATGTTGCCCAGGCCCGGCCCGCCGCGCATGATGTCCACCAGCACCGCTGGCACCTCAGTGCCGGCGATATAGCTCAGCCCCTCCATCATCAGGCTAATGCCAGGGCTGGAGGAGGAGCTCATGGCGCGCGCGCCGCCGCAGGCCGCGCCGTAGACCATATTGACGGCGGCCAGCTCGCTTTCGGCTTGCAGGAAGACCCGCCCCGGATATTTGGGCATCTCCCGCGCCATGTACTCCAGCAGCTCGGTTTGTGGCGTGATAGGGTAGCCGAAGTAGGCTTCAACCCCAGCCCGCAGCGCCGCCTCGGCGATCGCCTCGTTGCCTTTCCATAGTTCTTTTGCCATCGCAGACCTCCTCCTACGCTGCCAGGGCCATGGCCGCTGGCGCGCGTGTCGCTTTGGCAACAGCGGGCAAACGGTATACGGTTAGAACTGCATCGGGGCAGATGACTGCACATAAGGTGCAGCCCGTACATTTCCCTTCCGGGTCCACCAGCACAGCCGGCCGGTAGCCACGGGTGTTGTAGCCCTCCGCCATGGCTAATACATGCTGGGGACAGACAGTGGTACACAACTCGCAGCCTTTGCAGCGGTTGGTATCAATGACAACAGTACCTCGAGCCATTCCAATACCTCCACATCGTTGTGGTATGCGGCAGCGCTGCCGCATAGGTTCGGTTGGTTAGTTGGGTGTCCGTTTGTGTGCTGGCTGCTTCAGTCACTGCCTCCATCAACCGATAAAAGGTGAATCAGGCAGTCCAGCATATCGGTGATGGTCACCATGCCCACGACGTGCTGGTCATCGTCGCTGTCGACCACGGGCAGGCCGCCGATCTTGTGCTGGCGCAGCCGGCGGGCTGCGTCGGCCACAGGCGTGGACGGCTGCACGGTGATCGGGTCAGGCGTCATACAAGACCGCACCTTGATGGCCTCGAGCAGGAATTCGCTGTACCAGCGCTCGCGCAGCACCAGCGGTGAGTTGGTAGCCTGCCGCAGATCGCGATCGGTGACGATTCCGATCAACTTTCCATCTTCGACGACAGGCAGGCGGCGGAAACCATGCTCTCGCATCAGCTCAATGGCAGCGCCGATGGAACTGGTGGGGGCGACGGTGACGACCTGGGAGGTCATAATGGTGCCAACTAGCATGTGAGCATACCTCGCAAGACTGAGACTGAGCAGGCCAAGTCAAGCGCTGCTTGAGTCTATTATACCCTATTTTGCGCCATCTGTACCATGACCGGCGTCATACTTTTCGGCAAAAACGGCTACTATTCAGGCCTCCGACGGGTAAAGACTTCGGAAGTCGCCGCAATGCTTAGCAAGACTCTGTTTAGCGCGCCGGATCAGCATAATCTGCAGGGCGGCGACTTCCGAAGTCTTGGGTTGAGCAGTAACAAAAAGATGCAGCAATAATTGCCGTCGCGCCGACTGGGCATCTATCAAACGGCCCTGGAACAGCGGGCGTTCCAGGGCCAGGCTTGGTCAGTCAATTTTCACTTGTCATGGTTGCGTTGGACGCAGGACCGGTGTGGCCTGACCAACGCTCGACGCCTGAGCACTTGTCGCCGCCTTACCCCAGATAGTAGGTGAGGTGCTGGAGATGTACGGCCGGGTCGATCTGCTCAACCCGGATGTTGGATGGCGCAATCAGGGAGATTGGCGCATAGTTCAGCAGCGCTTCCACCCCTGCACCGATCAGCGTGTTGGCCACAGCCTGTGCAGCCTCGGCAGGCACGGCGATGATGCCAATCTTCCAGCCGACTTCCTTGACGCGCGCCTCGAGTGTGGCGACATCTTCCACCACCAGCCCGCCGGGCATTGAGTTGCCGATCTTGTCGGAATCCTGGTCAAAGGCGGCAGCGATGCGAAAGCCGCGTCCGGCAAAGCCCTTGTAGCTAGCCAACGCATGGCCCAGGTCGCCAGCGCCCACCAGGACTACATCCCACATGCGATCGACATGTAGAATTTCTTTGAGGTTGTTCTCCAGGTAACGGATTTCGTAGCCGGTTCCCTGCTTGCCAAACTCACCGAAGTGCGACAAATCCTTGCGGATTTGCGCAGAGCTGATGCCAAGCCGGTCGCCTAGTTCCTGGGAAGAAGTAATCTCGCGGTTGTCCGCTTTCAGGAAGGTGAGTGCCCTGAGGTAGATCGGCAACCGGCCGACAACGATATCGGGGACCTGTCTGTCATCCATATCTGCCTGCCTCCTTAGCTAGCTTGTTGCTGTGCGGCGGTTTGTTTGTGATTTGTGAAGTAACATGCAGTGATGATATCATAAGTTAGATGTTTGTGCAACTTCTGACAAAGACTTTTCTTGATTGATACCATCGGCCCGGCGAGGTGCAACCATGAACGACTCTGCATCACCCACAACCCATAGCCTGGCGCTGCTGATCGGCATCGTCGACCGCCCGCGTGCCACCTTGGCCGTGGTGCTGGCCAGTCCGCGCTGGAAGTGGCTGCTGCCAGCCATCATCTGCCTGGGGGCCAGCGCGCTGTTGCTTCTGGTCAGCGCTGAGGGGCTCAGCCAGCAGGCTGCGCAGCAGCAGGCGGCCGCCATGCAGGCTCTGGACGACCAGCTGCAGGGCATGACTGAGGCGCAACGGGAGCAGATGCGCCAGCAGATGGCCACGTTCACCAGTCCCCTGGCCATCGGACTGACCAGCTTTGCCGGCAGCGCCATCGGGCTGTTGATCGGTTGGCTGCTGGGCGCAGGCATCCTCTTCATGGGCCTTTCTATCAGCGGCGAAGACGTCCGGTTCGCGCCCCTGGTGGCTGCCATGAGTTGGACCTGGCTCCCCTTTGCCGTGCGCGATCTGGTGAGCGCCGGCTGGACGCTGGTCACGGGGGCGGTGCGGGTTAACCCTGGCCTGAGCTATTTCGTAGCCACCGGCGATAGCCTGGCCGACGCGCGCAATGGGCTCTGGCTGCTGGCCAGCCAGGTCGACCTGTTCTGGCTGTGGCATCTGGCGCTGATCTACGCCTTGGTCAAGGCCGCGCGGCCCAAGGGCGGCGCGTTGGCGTTGACGATTGTCTACGGCGTGATCTACTTGGGTTTGCGGGTGGGGCCGGCGCTGCTGGCGGCTGGGCTGTCGTTCGGATTCTGATCTCCGTATTGTGTCACAGTGGGCTGATTTTGTGTGATTGTGAAGCGTCTAACGTCTTATTTGCGACGTTTGTAGTAGTATGAGTACATCGTAAACAAAGTTGTTGAGGTGCCCGGCACTTTGGCGACGATTCGCACATGATCAGAGGCTCGTGTCAAGTGCCGGGCACCGATACGCAGTTAATTTGTTTACGGTGTAATGAGCGTAGTAAAAAAGTAGTTGCGAGCAGTCAAAACAATTGAGGCGTCCAGCGTTTAGGTCGGACGCCCAAACAGAGAGAAAAGAGCACTACCATGCGACGTATTGTAACCATTGTCGGCGTATTAGCCCTGATCGTCGGCGGCAGCCTGGGCATTTACTATTTCACCAGCCAGGCCAAGGAGCCCCCGCCGCCCGATTTCGAGACCGTGCAAGTCAATCGGGGCCAGTTGATCTCAACCGTCAGCGCCACCGGCGCTATCCAGCCGGAGGGCCAGGTCTCGCTGGTCTTCCGCGGCGCCGGTCGCGTGGGTGAGGTGTTGGTAAATGAAGGTGAGGCCGTCACGGCCGGTCAGGTGCTGGCCCGGCTGGAGACCGACGACCTGGACCTGGCGCTGGCCCAGGCTGAGACGGCTCTGGTGATCAGCCAGGCCCAACTGGAACGGCTGAAAACGCCCGTCGAGGACGTCGATCTGGCCGCGGCTGAGGCAAGTGTAGCCAGCGCCCAAGCGTCGCTGGAAAGCGCGCAGGCCGCCCTGGCCAGCGCCGAGGCGGGCTATCGCGACCTGCAAGCTGGCGCCAGCGAGGATCAGAAGCGGGCCGCGGCCGCCACCCTGGAACGCGCCCGGGTCATCCGTGACCAGGCGCAGTCGGCCTACGACCAGATCGCCGGCCAGCCCAACGCCGGCATGATGCCGCAAGCGCTGCAACTGCAGCAGGCCACCATTGACTATGAGACGGCCGCAGCCAACTACCGGGTCAGCACGGCGCCCGCCACGGCTGGTCAACTGGCCGCGTCACGGGCCCAGATTGCCCAGGCCAAGGCCGCCGTGGCCCAGGCCGAGGCCGCGCTGGCCCAGGCCCAGTCCAACCTGGCCAAGCTGCGCCGCGGCCCCAGCAATATTGATCTGACCATCGCCGAAGCGCAGGTGATGCAGGGTCAACTTTCGGTGCAGCAGACGCAATTGACCCGCCGCAACAGTGAACTGGTCAGTCCGGCCGACGGCATCGTGACCCAGTTGAATATCATGGCTGGCGAGCTGCCCACCGCGGCCCGGCCGGCGGCCATCATCACCGACCTCTCTCGCTTCCATATTGACATCACGGTGGATGAGATCGACATCGGCAAGCTCAGCGAGGGCCAGGCCGTGCGGGTGACGCTGGACGCGGTGCCCGATGCCCAACTGTTGGGCCGGATCGACACTATCAGCTCCACGCCGATCAGCAGCGCGGGTACGGTTTCGTACCAGGTTACGGTGGTGATCGACGAGTCCAACGTGGATCTGCGCAGCGGCCTCAGCGCCACGGCCAGCATCATCACGCAGGAGCTGAACGACGTGCTGTTGATCCCCAACCGCACGATCCAGATCGACCGCTCCACCGGCCGCGCCTTCGTGGAGAAGCTGGTCGATGGCATCCCTACCCGCACCGAGGTGCAACTGGGCGCGCGCAACGAGCAGTTCAGCCAGGTGCTCAGCGGCCTGAGCGCGGGCGACGTGCTGGCGATCCGCACTGGCACCGGCCTCGACCGCTTGCGCTCGACCATGTTCGGTGGGTGAGCCATGCACCAGCCAACAGACGGCCAGAAGCCGGTTATCGAGATTCGTGACATAGCTAAGGTCTATCGCATGGGCGACGTGGAGGTACACGCGCTGCGAGGCGCGTCTCTGCGCGTCTGCCCTGGCGAAATGGTGTCGATCATGGGGCCGTCTGGTTCCGGCAAATCGACCTTGATGAACATCATCGGTTGTCTTGACCAGGCCACCAGCGGCGTCTATCTGCTGGATGGCATCGACGTCAACAGCCAAAGCGACGATCAACTGGCTATCGTGCGCAGCCGCAAGATAGGCTTTGTCTTTCAGAGCTTCAACCTGTTGCCCCGCACCACGGCCCTGCAGAACGTGGAGTTGCCTTTGATCTATGCTGGGGGTAAGAACCGGCGCGAGCGGGCAGTCAGGGCGTTGGAGCGCGTTGGCCTGGGCGATCGCCTGCATCATCGTCCCAACGAGCTGTCGGGCGGCCAGCAGCAGCGGGTGGCCATCGCCCGCGCGCTGATCAACGACCCGGCTATTATCCTGGCCGACGAGCCGACCGGCAACCTGGACAGCAAGTCGGGCGCAGAGATCATGGGCATCTTTCAGGAGTTGAACGAGCGCAACGGCATCACTGTGGTCTTCGTGACCCATGAGCCGGACATCGCCGAGCACACCA
Source organism: uncultured Anaerolinea sp. (assembly GCA_964626845.1). Taxonomy (GTDB): domain Bacteria; phylum Chloroflexota; class Anaerolineae; order JAAEKA01; family JAAEKA01; genus JAAEKA01. The sequence goes on along the minus strand of CAZVGR010000060.1, from coordinate 2,165 downwards.
AGCGTATTATCCGGCTGATGGACGGCCGCATCGTCGAGGACGCGCCCGTGCTGCATCAACGCAGGGCCGGTGAGCGGGCGTACGACAAGCGTGTCAGCGATATGCTCGTGCATGGCGAGGATCCATCAATATGAGTATCTTAGAGTCGCTTCGCGTCGCCATGCGCGGCCTGTCGGCCAACAAGCTGCGGGCGGTGTTGACCATGCTGGGTATCATCATCGGCGTGGGTGCAGTCATCACCCTGCTGTCGGTGGGGCGTGGCGTCGAAACGTTGATCCGTGAGCAGCTTCAGGGCGCCGGCACCAACCTGTTGTTCGTTATTCCGGTCAATATCAATGAGAGCGGCGGCGGCCCGCCCGGCATGCGCAGCTTCCAGCCCTCGCTGACCCGCGGCGACCTGGAGGCGATCAGCGATCCCTTCAACGTGCCCGATGTGGTCAGGACCGCGCCCGAAGTCAACACCATGGCCAGCGTGGTCTACCAGCGCAACACCCTGGGCTTGCAGGTCTCTGGCGTCACCTACGACTACCAGGACGTGCGCAACGCCCGCGTGGCCGAGGGCAGCTTCATCTCCGACCAGGACGTGGCCGTGCGCTCGCGTGTGGCCGTGCTGGGTGTGCGGGCTATGGAGCGCCTGTTCGAGGCAGGCGACTATCCCATCGGTCGCAGCATCAAGATCAACAACATCCCCTTCGAGGTGATCGGCGTTATGGAGGAAAAGGGCGGCGGCGCGTTTGGCAGCGAGGACGACCTGATCTATATCCCGTTGACCACCATGCAAGAGCGGTTGATGCCCAACTTCCGTAACTCGCGCGGCGAGCCGCTGCTGTCAGTGATCTACACGCAGGTCATCTCAGAGGACCGCATGGACGAGGCGCGTCAGCAAATCGAGACACTGCTGCGTCAGCGCCACAACATCCAGTTTCGCGGCGACGACGACTTCACGGTCATCAACCAGGCCGATCTGGTAGCCATCTTCGGCCAGATCACTGGAGTCATCACCCTCTTCCTCGGCGCCATCGCCGCCATCTCACTACTGGTCGGCGGCATTGGCATCATGAACATCATGCTGGTGTCGGTCACGGAGCGCACGCGCGAGATCGGCATCCGCAAGGCCGTGGGCGCGCGGCGGCAGGATATCCTGCTCCAGTTCCTGATTGAGGCCATGGTGCTATCGCTGATTGGCGGCCTGATCGGCATCGGCCTGGGCTGGGCTGGCGCGCTGCTGATCTCAAACCTGCAGGACAACCTGACAGCCGTGGTGACTGCCCAGAGCGTGCTGCTGGCCACCGGCTTCTCGCTGGCCGTGGGTCTGTTCTTCGGCATCTATCCTGCCACGCGCGCGGCTGGGCTGAACCCGATCGACGCGCTGCGCTATGAATAGGCGTGCGGTCGTTGGATTGTCGGTGTTCACAGATGGATGGTCGGGTGTTATGAAGTCTGCAAAGTTGTTACTGGTTGTACTGCTGGCCCTGGCGGGGGGGGTGTTGGTGGGCTGTAGCGGGCCAGACAGCGCTGCCACACCGTCGGGCGCCCCTGTCAGCGACATCCGCATGACCTCACCTGCTGTCACCCAGCCGACGCGTGCAGCTACGCCGACGCCGACGCCGCAGCCAGCGCGCGCCGCCGCTGAACCTGCACCCACCGTTGAAATAGTGGTGCGCAGCGGCCGCACGGTGCTGGACACAGTGGTCTACGACCAGCCAGGCGGGGCGCCCGTGGATAATTTGCCGGCCGGCGCGCTGGCTATCGTCACCGGCAGCAGCGCAGCGTATTACAGGATCGTTTTTGCCGGCGCGCCGGGCGGCTACGGCTGGGTGGCGCAGGATGCGGTCAGCTTCGCAGCGCAGCAGCCCATCGAGCGCAGCGACTCTGCTCCTGTGGTGCAAGAGTCTGCACCAGTTGAGACTGTCCAACCGACTACGCAAGCAGCGCCGCCCGCCGCCCGGCCCGCCGCTGAGACCCGTCTATCTGGCAAGCTGGTCTTCCAGACCAGCAACGGCGGCGACATCTACGTGATGAATGCCGACGGCAGCGGGCTGCGCCGCCTGACCTATGGCTTCGATCCTGTGTTCAGCCCCGACGGCGGTCAGGTCGCCTTTACCCGTTGGGATTGGCCGTCCGGCGCCCAGGTGGGCGAGCGGGCGCGGTTTGCCCCCAGCAAC
>CAZVGR010000059.1:24812-31553 GCA_964626845.1 uncultured Anaerolinea sp. | reverse complement strand
AGGCTCGTGTCAAGTGCCGGGCACCTCAACAACTTTGTTTACGATGTACTAAGTAACTGTCCGCAATTAACTTCGCGCTTTGGCCGGTCTCCGACCGAGCCATGCAGGTAAGTTATTGACGGACAGTCACTAAGCCGCTGGGAGTAGCCGCTCGACCGTGCGGCTGGGGCGTTTGACGGTCAGATCGTAGGCGTCTTGCAGGTTGAGCCAGAACTGCGGGGACGTGCCCAGGGCCTGGGCGAAGAGCCAGGCCGTCTCGGGCGTCACGCTGCGCTTGCCGCGCACGATCTCGTTGACCCGCTGCAGCGGCACGCCGATGTGGTGGGCAAAGGCCTGTTGGGTAATCCCCAGGGGATCGAGAAAGTCCTCCTTGAGCACCTCGCCCGGATGCGTGGTCGTGCGGTTTTCCGGAAGCATCGCTCTGTCCTCCAATGCTCAGTGATAATCGGTCAGCTTCACGTCATAGGCGTGATTGCCTTGCCAGCGAAAGATGATGCGCCACTGCTGATTGACCCGGATGCTGTAATAGCCCGCCAGCTCGCCCTTCAGTGCTTCCAGCCGGTTGCCAGGCGCCTCACGCAAATCCTCCAGCCGGTACGCTGCGTTGAGCGTATCAAGTCGGCGCAGGGCAGTGCGTTGCAGAGCCGGCGCAAAACGCCGCACCCGGTGGGTATTACGACCATGATACAGGTCGGCAGTGGCGTCATCTCCAAACGACTGAATCATTTGGCTCTCACAGGCGGGATTGTACCTGTTTCACGGTTGCACGGCAAGTATGAAGCATGGCGCTAATCGGCGCAATCTCAGGCAAAGGGTTCATGGGCGTTCCTTGTTAGCAGTGAATTGGCACGTTGCGCTAATTACGTCGTAAACAAAGTTGTTGAGGTGCCCGGCACTTGACATGAGCTTCTGATCATGTACGAAATCGTCGCCAAAGTGCCGGGCACCGATATGTAGTTAATTTGTTTACGGTGTGCTAATTCTGCTCTAGCTTGTGGCTGCTGTCAACTGATTCACTGTCCCATCTGCCTGTGCGGTAAAATGGTCAGCAAGGCCGTATCCAATCGCCGCCCTCCCCCGTTTATTCTGTCAAACATGGCCATGCAACCCGCGATTACCGACGAGCAAATCCTGGCTCTCTTACCCCGCTGCCAGACTGCGGATCAGCACGCCGTGGAGGCTGTCTATCAGCTTTACGGCGACCGTCTCTACCGCTACCTGCTGGCGCGCACCGGCGACTCCGACACGGCCGCCGACTTGAGCATCGAGCTGTTCGTGCGCGTGATCCAACACATCAGCGGCTTCCGGCTGGATCATCGCCGGCCAGCCGCCTCCTTTAGCGGCTGGCTCTACCGCATCGCCGCCAACCTGGTGACCGACCACTACCGCAGTCAAAGTCGCCGCCCGGTGAAGCTCTCCGACGACCTGCAAGCCCCCGACCGCACGACCGATCCGCAGCGGCTGGCTGAACAGCACGAGATCGCAGCCGACTTGGGCGACGCGTTGAACCAGCTTAGCGAAGAGCAACGTCTGGTCATTGTCGGAAAATTTGCAGAGGAGATGAGCAACGCCGAGATCGCTGCTTGGCTGGGCAAAAGCGAAGGTGCGGTCAAATCGCTGCAACATCGAGCACTGCGCACTCTGGGACGCCTGTTGGCATCCACCAAATCATCAACGTGAGATATTTCATGAATCTGGCCCCTATTCTGGATGACTGTCTGCAGCGCCTTCAAGCTGGCGAGACTATAGCTGGTTGTTTGGCCCGTCACCCGGACCATGCCGCCGACCTGGCTCCCATGCTGGCTGTTGCTGCACAGCTCAACAGGCTGGCCGGCCAAACGCCTTCGTCTGCCCAACGCCAGCGCGCGCTGGCCCGGCTGAGCCAGGAAGCGGCCACTCAGCGCGTGAACTGGCGCAGTCAGAAACAGCCCCACTGGCTGACGACGGTCTTCGCTGTCCGGCGATTGGCCGCAGCGACTGCTGTTATCCTGGCGCTTCTGGTCATCTTTAGCGCAGGCGCGGTTGCAGCCAGCCAGCCCGGCCAGCCAGCCTATGAACTGCGGGTCATCGTCGAACGGGCGCCGGCGCTGGTTGCATTCAAACCAGCGGCGCGCGTCGCGGTCGAGCTTGAAGTCGCCGACCGGCGTCAGGCTGACCTTCAGGCCTATCTGACGCAGGCAGGGGTGCTGGATACGACAGCCCTGCGCGCCATGTTGGCGGGCGACCAGGCCGCCGCTAAAAGAGCGCTGGCTGGGGCTGAGCACGAACGTTTACCGGTGATCGAACGCTTGACAGTACGGGCAGGCCTGCTGGCTGAACTGGCCGAGTCTGCTCCCGATCCTGCTACAGCCCAGACCTTAAACGCAGCCGCCCACACTACACAAGCGCTGGTGCAACAGTTACAAGCCAGCCTGGCCGAGCCAATGCAGGCGCCGGCTCAATCCACCAACGCAGCCCCGCCAGGAGGATCGCCAACATCCACACCGACGGCGACTGACGCCGTAACTGCCACCGCCAGCCCGACGCCCTCGATGACGGCCAGTCAGGCGCCTTTGCCAGCCGTCGCGCCGCAGGTACAGTGGACAGCCACACCCGCGGCCAGCGCGTCTGCGCCGACCCCCTCAGCCACTGCCACCACTCGACCACGGCCGCGGCAAACCGCCTTGGCGCAGACAGCCACTGCCTTGGCCCAGACCCCGCCGCCTGGAGAGACACGAACCGCTCGGCCGCAGCAAACTGCTACAGCAATGGCGCAGACACCCCGCCCGCGACAAACCGCCACGGCGTTAGCCCTGACTGCTACGGCGCAGGCTGCGACTCCGTCCATCTCGCCAACTGCTACCGCAGATGCGGGCAACCCCGAACCAACCAACGCTGCCACAGCCGAACCAACAGCAACCACACACCCCGATCCGCCCCACCCGCCAGGGCCTCGACCTGACCCTACCCACACGCCGGGACCGCGATCGGATCCTAACCGGCCGCCGGGGCGGCCCTGAATGTTGTGAGGCTTTTGATGTCACAACTCTGTCGCACTATGCTCTTTCTTTGTGTACTGCTGTTTGTCTTGACGCCGCTGGTTTGGGCGTTAGCCTTTGCCGACGTCAACGGCCAATCAGCAGCTTGCCAGGAGTTGTTAGTGAATGGCGATTTCGAGGCTGGCCCTGCTGGCTGGACGCAGTCCAGCGCGGGCGGCTATGGTCTGATCACCCGGTTCAACCCTCGCAGCGGGCAATGGGGCGCCTACCTGGCCGGCGCCAACAACGCCGACGACCGGCTCAGCCAGCCCCTGATCTTGCCCTCGAATGCGGTCTCGATAACGCTGCGGCTATGGTGGTCGCTGGAAAGCGAGGAAGCGCCTGTGCCGGCTGATACGCTGACGCTTTCCCTCTTGCAGCCCAACGGCGTGGTGTTGGCAGAGCTGTGGACGCTGGACAACACGGCAACCCAGGGCTTCTGGGACGAAGCAATGCTTGACCTGACGACCTATGCAGGTCAAAGCCTGGTCTTGCAAGTGCAAGCCCGCAGCAATCGCTTCGATCTGACCGATTTCTATCTGGACGATCTGAGCATGACAGCCTGTACTGCGCCGCCGCCAACAGCAACACCATCGCCGACAGCAACACCATCGACGACAGCAACACCATCACCGTCGCCAACACCATCGCCCTCGCCAACGCCGTCGCCCTCGCCAACACCATCGCCCTCGCCAACGCCGTCGCCGTCGCCAACGCCCTCGCCAACGCGGCCTCCGGCGCCAAAGATGATGCTGTTGCCGCTGATCATCCGCCAAAGTTAACGGGCGCCTTGCCCGTTCACCTGCGGCTTTGACGCCGCATCACTCAGTCAAGGAGGTTTCACAATGAAACACACACAGCGTATGCATGCCGTCGCCAGGCTAACTATCGCCCTGGCAATGCTCCTTTCCCTCATCCTGCCGGCTGGGCTGGCTTTGGCCCAACAAGATGCGGAGGCCAGCGCTGTCCAATGGAGCGGTGTGATCGACAGCGTTGGTGACGAACAGTGGGTCGTCGCTGGCCAGGCTGTGGCCATCCTCCCTACCACCATCATTCGCGTCACCGGCGAGTTGCAGCCCGGTATGTGGGCCGATGTTCAGGCCATGCGTGACGGCGACACGCTGACCGCTCGCCGCATCACAGCTAACCCAGCGGAGATGCATCTTCGCGGCCAGGTCAGCGCCATCCCCGAAAACGGCATCGGCGCGTGGATTATCGGCGGCCAGCCGTTTGAGGTCACAGCGGATACGATCATTAGCGACCGCGGCGGACCTGTGGTTGTCGGCGCCTGGGTTCAGGTGATTGCTGTGCAAGATGGCGCCACGCTGCTGGCCCAACGCATTCGGGCCATCGACCCACTGCCGGCTGTTGAGGTGATGGGCGCCATGCAAGCCTTTACGGCAGGCAGCTCAATCACGATCAGCGGCATCAACCTGGCCATCGACGATAGCACGCTGCTTAGCAGTGAGCCGCGCGTGGGCTTGCTGGCCAGCGCTGCGGCCCAAGTGCAAGACGACGCCTCGTTGCTGGCGCTGCGCATCCGTGTCCTCTGGCAGGAACACGGTGGTCCACAGCCGCCCGTTACACTAACCGGTACAGTTCAGCAGATGCCCCCCAACGGCGTCGTCGGCCAGTGGGTCGTCAACGGCGTCAACGTGGTCGTCAGCCGTAACACGCTCATCAATCAAAGCAACGGCGTGGCGGTCGTCGGCGCTGTGGTACGAGTCATCGGCCAGCAGGTCGATGCAACGGTTGTCGCGCGGGAGATCATCGTAATCAGCAGCCCGGTGAGCGGTGATCCAGTGCGCTTTGAAGGACGGATCACAGCCTTGCCCAGCGGCGGCCTGCTGGGCAACTGGACTATCGCCGGCCGAACGGTGCAGGTGACGGAGAACACCCGCTTGCAGGGCGAGCAGTTTGCGCGCATCGGCGCTGTGGCCCAGGTCTGGGGGCTGCGCCAACCTACAGGCGAGGTGGTGGCTACCAACCTGGTCGTGCATCCTTGGCGACCTGGCGAAGTCAGCGTCGATTCAGGCAGTGACACAGCCACAGAATGATCGCGCCTGGGGCTGTGTAACAACCGTTCCATGCAACAAAAACAGCGCAGGGACTTATAGTCCCTGCGCTGTACAGGTGAGCTTGGTATTGGCTCGGCGAGGCTAGACAGCCACGACCCGGCTGGCCTGCAAGCCCTTGCGGCCCGGCTCCACGTCGAACTCAACCTGCTGGCCTTCGTTCAGCGTGCGGTAGCCTTCAGACTGGATCTCGGTCTGATGGACGAAGACGTCCTCGCCGTTGGAACGAGCGATGAAGCCATAGCCCTTGGATGCGTTGAACCACTTGACGGTTCCCTGTTCACGAGTAGACACGTTCTGTTTCTCCTTACTTCTTGCGCGGCAGCGATTGGCCGCCGCCTTACTGGGTGATACGAGGCGGAAGCAGTCCTCTGTCGGCAACAAAAAACAGCCACCAGGGGGTAAAACCTGGTGGCTGCAATCGACCAAACAGGAACTTACTTCATCCTACAGGGGCAATGGTAGCACCGGCAGTGGATTCTGTCAAGTTTAGTTGCCTTGCCAGAAGGTATCCAGCGCGGCGGCCGTTTCGTCCAGCTTCTCGAAGTGGGGCAGGCCGCGGGTGGGGGCGATGCGCACCGCTTGCCAGCGGGGGTTGGCCTGCAGCACCTGGGGCAACGCGTCGAAGCCCACAAAGTAGTCCTGGTCATACAGCACCAGCGTCGGCACGGCCAGCGGCTCGTATAGCGTCCTGGCCGCGTCCGGGGTGAACAACAGGCCGGCGATGAAGCGCAGCGGCACGTGCTCCGCGCCCGGCTGGTGCGCCGTCGCATAGCCATAGTCCACGAAACCGGGCGTCACCGGTCCCTCGAAGCTCTTGCGCAGGAAGAACTCGATGCTGCGGCGGGTGGCAATCAGGTCGAACAGGGCGCGGCCCCACAGCGGAAAGGCCAGGCCGCGGTGCAGCCCGTCGGCGATGCCGCGCGCCTCGGTTTGCTGCGAAGCGCGGCCGGAGGTCGAGCTGCCCAGCCCGCTGGGGGAGATGAAAGCCAGTGAGTGGAACAGCTCCGGCCGGGCCAGCGCAGCCCGGGCCACGAACTCGCAGCCCAGCGACAGCCCCACCACATCAGCCGGCTCGCCCACCTGGGTCTCGATGAATTCGACGATCGTGTCGGCGAAGAGTTGCGGCGTGTAAGGACGCTGCAAGCGGTTGGACTGGCCGTAGCCGGGCAGGTCCAGCGCGTAGACAGGGCGTTTTGTGCGGTAGTGGCGGAACAGCGGCCCCATCTCGTAGGCGCTGGCGGCCGCGTTGACCGAGTGGATCAGCACCAGCGGCCGGCCGGCCGCGCTGCGATCCACGTAGGCGTTGAGCCAGCCGCCGGCCTGGCTGAGGAAGCTCAGCTTCTCGGCCAGGATCGCGTCGGGCAGCGGCACGCGATGGTCGATAGCCAGCGCGCTGTAGCCGATCCAGCCGCCAGCCACGGCCAGGGGCAGGGTGAGCAGTCTAGAGGTATTACGTTTTGGCATAGGTTACCTACCTTCGACATCCTGTCATTCTGAACGGGTCGAACGGCCAACGTGGTGAACGGGCGCAACGTACTCAAGCGCGAAGATCGCTTGAGAGCGCCTAAAGCCAGTGAAGAATCCCGCCTCTTCCGGCCTGGGAGGGGATGCTTCACTGACGTTGGCTGCGGTTTAGCTCGTTGGGC
>CAZVGR010000059.1:0-24712 GCA_964626845.1 uncultured Anaerolinea sp. | reverse complement strand
GCCCAGCGACGGCGTGTGCGCTCAGGACTGTGGCCGCTGGACCCGTTCAGCATGACACAGCCACAGCCCAGGCGGGATGCTTCACTGACGTTGGCTGCGGTTTAGCTTGCTGGGCGCCCAGCGACGGCGTGTGCGCTCAGGACTGTGGCCGCTGGACCCGTTCAGCATGAAACAAGAGCAGGTTCAGCGCAGCCGCTCGGCGAGAGCGCTGTAGCGGTCGGCGATCTTGTTGTTGTTGACGGCAATGGCCACGGCCCGCGGCGAGCCGACCAACACCACCAGCTTGCGCGCCCGCGTGACCGCAGTATACAACAGATTGCGCTGTAACATCATATAGTGCTGGGTGGTGATGGGCACGACCACAGCCGGGAACTCGCTGCCCTGGCTCTTGTGGACCGACACCGCGTAGGCGTGTACCAGCTCGTCCAGCTCCAGGAACTCGTAGGGCACCGTGCGGTCGTCGATGCGCACAGCCAGCGTTTGCTCCACCGGGTCCAGCGCGGTGATCCGGCCCAGGTCGCCGTTGAAGACGTCCTTGTCGTAGTTGTTGCGCATCTGCATCACCCGGTCGCCTACGCGAAAGATGCGGCCGCCGATGCGCCGCTCCGGCTTGTTGGCTGCCGGCGGGTTGAGCGCAGCCTGCAGGCGTTCGTTCAACGCACCCACGCCCACGGCCCCGCGGTGCATGGGGCTGAGCACCTGCACGTCGCTGGCCGGGATGCCGAACTTGCGCGGGATGCGATCCAGCACGATCTCGGCCACCAGCTCGGCCGCCCGCTCCGGGTCGTCGGTCTGAAAGAGGAAGAAGTCCTGCGACTGCTCCGGCCGCCACTCAGGCATCTGGCCCTGGTTGATGCGGTGCGCGTTCTCGATGATGAAGCTGCCGGCGGCCTGGCGGAAGATCACGTCCAGCCGCACCACCGCAGCCGCGCCCGAGTCGATCACGTCGCGCAGCACGTTGCCCGCGCCCACGGGCGGCAGTTGGTCGATGTCGCCCACCAGCAGCAAGTGCGCGCCGGACGGGATCGCCTTCAGCAGGTGGTTGGTCAGCAGCAGGTCCAGCATCGACGCCTCATCGACGATGACCATGTCTACGTCCAGCGGGTTGTCCTCGTTGCGCTGGAAAGTGAAGCCGCCCGCGCCGCCGGGGCTCCACTCCAGCAGGCGGTGGATGGTCTTGGCCTCCTTGCCGGTGGCCTCGCCGAGTCGCTTAGCCGCCCGGCCGGTGGGCGAGGCCAGCACGTAGGAGCGCCGGGCCGCGTCGAGCAGGCGGATGATGGCCAGCGTACAGGTCGTCTTGCCCGTGCCGGGACCTCCGGTCATCACTGTCACCCGCTCGGTCAGCGCCGTGCGCACCGCGGCCTGCTGCTGGGCGGTCAGGCGCAGCCCGGTGTCCCTCTGCACCACAGCCAGCCCCTGCGGCCAGTCGAAGCTGCGAAAGACGAAACAGCGATCCTCCACGGCATCCATCAGCCGCCGCAGCCGGCCGGCCACGCCCACTTCTCCGTAGTAGAACGGGGTCAGGTAGACCGCGCGCTCCTCGGCCAGGCCCGACCCGCCGGCCAGCGGTTCGACGCGCACCTGCTCGTCCTGGCGCAGGGTCTCGATGGCCACACCTGCCAGCGGCGCCGGCACCTCCAGCAGCTTGGCCGCGTCCTCCACCAGCTCGGCCTGCGGCACGTAGACGTGGCCCTGGTCGGCCTTCTGGCTGAGGGTGTAGGCCACGCCGGCCGCTACCCGCTCCGGCGCGTCGGGCGCGATGCCCAGGTTGCGGGCGATCTTGTCGGCGGTGATGAAGCCGATGCCGTGGATGTCCCTGGCCAGCCGGTAGGGGTCGTTGCGCACCACGCCGGCCGCGCCGTCGCCGTAGTGCTTGTAGATGCGCACGGCCAGCGCGGGGCTGACGCCGTGGCTCTGCAAGAAGACCATCACCTCTCGGATTTGGCGCTGCTCGTGCCAGGCCGATTTGATCTTGGCCACGCGCTGCGGGCCGACGCCCAGCACCTCACGCAGCCGATCGGGCGTCTCATCGATCACGGTCAGCGTGTCGGCGCCGAACTTGCGCACGATGCGCTTGGCCGTCACCGGGCCGACCCCCTTGACCAGCCCGCTGCCCAGGTATTTCTCGATGCCCGCGGCCGTGGCCGGCAGCACCGAGGCGTAGCGCTCGACCTTGAACTGCCGGCCATACTGGCCGTGGACCGTCCACTCCCCCTCCAGGCGCACGTGCTCGCCCACCTGCACGCCCAGCATGTTGCCGATCACCGTCACCTCATAGTCCTTGCCGTCAGGCACCAGGCGGGCGACGGTGTAGCCGTTCTCCTCGTTGTGAAAGGTGATGCGCTCGATGGCGCCTTCGAGGGTGGGCATGGGAACCGGTAGATTGGTAGATTGGTAAGGTGGTAGATTGGTAGATTGGTGTGTGGTCGATGGGCAAGGGGGCGCGTGGAGGATGGGCAGCAACATCACCCGCCACACATAACCAATCTACCACCCTACCAATCTACCCTGCCAGTCCACCCACCTACTGCTCCTGCCAGCGTACGATGAACGTGCGCGTTTCGCCAGACACCCCCATATCCCATGCCTCAGAGACCTGGTTGCCGCCGGGATCGGCCACCCAGGCCTTAAATGTCCCTTCGCTCAAAGGCAGCTCCAGCTTGGCATTGAACAGGAATTCACTGGGATAGCCGGCATCGCCACGCAGGAAAGCAGGCCCAAAATCCACCTCTCGCTGTTCGCCAGAAGGGGCCTGGACAACCATCTTGTAGCCTGTGACAGGGTTGGCAAGATCCAGGGCGGCATTGTACAGTCCGCCAAAGACTGAGACCAGCGGATTGCTGTTAGGACGTGGCTCGATCGATCGCTTAATGAAGCGAAAAGCCGGCGCGGGCGGAGCGGTCGGCGCAGGCGGCTGGGTTGGTTGCGCTGGCGGCTGCACCACCACCGGCGGCCGCGTCGGCGCAGGGGTGGCCGTGGGCGGGGCCGGGATGTTGGCGGCCACCTGGATCAGTCCCGCGTCGCCCGTCACCTCCACCAGGCGCGCCACGACCCAGACGCTTTGGCCGTTGACGCAGCAGACCTCCAGCCAGTCGCCGGCCGCGTTGCTGGAAACGATGTCCAGCTCCGTGCCGGTGGCCACCTGGCCAGCCTCGGGATAGGCGGTGCCGGGGCCGCTGCGCACGTTGACCTGGCCGTCGCCGCCGACAATCGCCTTAGGCGCGGCTGGCGTCGGCGTGTCGGTGGGCAGCGGGGTGGGCGTGTCCGTCGGCAGCGGCGTCGCGGTGGGCACGGGCGTGTCAGTTGGGACAACCGTAGGCGTAAACGTGGGCCGCATCGGCCGGGTCGGCGTCGGCTCCGGCTCAGGCGTAGCAGCCGGGCCGCAGGCGGCCAGCAGCGCGGCCAGCAGTATGAGCGCCACCAGGGTGGGGCGAAAACGTCGTGTTTGGAACATGGGAAATGCCTCCTGAAGGCAGAAGTTCGTGTGGGCAATGCTAAGGCGCGCCCGTCGGGGCTGCGCCAGGCAGCATTGTAGCACAGAGCAGGCATCCGGGCTATTTTGCAGCCACGCGCGAAGTCTGGACCACGAATGCGCGAAGAGCCGCGAAGATCACGAAGTCTGGACCACGAATGCGCGAAGAGCCGCGAAGACCACGAAACACGAAGGTCACGAAGCGCACTGACGATGAAAGCACCTTGGGAGCACGCCTGAATTCGCGTTTTTCGCGCTTCGCGCCCTTCGTGGCCCTTCGTGCGTTCGTGGTCCAGACGCCTTCGCGCCCTTCGTGCGTTCGTGGTCCAGACGCCTTCGTGGTCGAAACGCCTCCGGCATCATCAGCCCACCATGAAAAAACCTGTCGAGGCCGCTGTAAGAAAGCGGCCTCAACAGGCTTTCACGCCAACAGCGGCCGGCAGGTTCAGCGCGCCAGCCACTCCCGCAGCACGGCGGCCAGGTCCGGCTGGCCGATCTCCTGCAATTCGTAGCGCACGCGCTGGGCCGGCTTGGCAATTTCTACCACCCGGCTCAGGTCGATGGGGGTGGCGATGATCACCAGATCGCACGGCGTGGCGTTGATGGTCGCCTGCAAGTCAGCCTGCTGCTGTCCGCCGTAGCCCATGGCCGGCAGCAGCGGGCCGGTGGTCGGGTACTTGGCGAAGGTCTCGGCGATGGAGCCGGCCGCCCAGGGCCGCGGATCGACGATGTGGGCCGCGCCGAAGCGCCGCGCGGCCACCACGCCCGCGCCATAGGCCATCTCGCCGTGGGTCAGCGTCGGGCCGTCCTCGACCACCAGCACCTCCTTGCCGCGAATGGCGGCCGGGTCGTCTACGAAGATGGGGCTGGCCGCTTCCACCACCAATGCATCCGGGTTGACCAGCCGGATGTTGTCCCGCACCGCGGCCACGCCGTCCAGGTCGGCCGTGTCGACCTTGTTGATCACCACCACGTCGGCCATGCGCAGGTTGGCCTCGCCGGGGTGGTAGGTCAGCTCGTGGCCGGGCCGGTGCGGGTCGGTGACCACGATGTGCAGGTCGGGCTTATAAAAGGGCAGGTCGTTGTTGCCGCCGTCCCAGACAATCACGTCGGCCTCCTGCTCGGCCTGGCGCAGGATCGCCTCGTAGTCCACACCGGCGTAGACGACGATACCGCGGTCGATGTGCGGCTCATACTCCTCGCGTTCTTCGATGGTGCAGTTGTGGCGGTCGAGATCCGCGTAGCTGGCGAAACGCTGCACGGCCTGAGCGGCCAGATCGCCGTAGGGCATGGGATGGCGGATAGCCACGACGCGCTGGCCTTCGCCGCGCAGAATGTCGCACACCCGGCGCGTGGTCTGGCTCTTGCCGCAGCCAGTGCGCACCGCGCAGATGGCCACCACCGGCTTGCTGGAGGCCAGCATGGTATGCTTCGGCCCCATCAGGCGGTAGTCCGCGCCCGCGGCCAGCACCTGCGAGGCTTTGTGCATCACCGTCTCGTGGCTGACATCGCTGTAGGCGAAGATCACCTGGTCAACGGCCAGCTCGCGCACCAGGCGGTCCAGGTCGGCCTCGGCGTGGATGGGAATGCCGGCAGGATACAGCTCACCGGCCAGCTCAGCCGGATAGACCCGTCCCTCGATGTCGGGAATCTGCGTCGCGGTGAAGGCCACGACCTGGTAGCGGGGATTGTTGCGGAAGAAGACGTTGAAGTTGTGGAAGTCGCGCCCGGCCGCGCCCATGATCAGAACGCGCTGGGTTTGAGAGAAGGTATTCGTCATCGAATGGGAACTCCTTTGTTCGAGAAATGAGTATCAGGTTGCAGGTTGCAGGTTGCAGGTTGCAAGTGGCAGGTTGCAGGTTGCAGGTTGCAAGTGGCAGGTTGCAGGTTGCAGGTTGCAAGTGGCAGGTTGCAGGTTGCAAGTTGCAAGTGGCAAGTTGCAGTTGTTTCGTTCCGCTTGCCACCTGCAACTTGCCACTTGCAACTTCTAGCCTGTCGCGCGCTTACGGTACATCCAGGTGGCCAGCACGATGCTCAGCCCATAGAGCGCCAGCAGGGGCAGCATGACGATCAGCATGTTGACCGGGTCTATGGTCGGCGTAATGACCGAGGCCAGAATGGCGATGGCCACCACGGCAATGCGCCAGCCGCTGCGCAGCGCCTGCGGCGTGATAATGCCCAGACGCGCCAGCACAGCAATGATCAAAGGCATTTCGAAGGCAATGCCCACCCACAGCACGATGCGGGTTGTAAAGCTGATATAGCTGCTGACGCGGAAATTGCCCTGGATGCCGCCAAAGGTGGCCAGGAAAGGCACCGCCACCGGCAACATGACATAGTAGGCGAAGGCTGCGCCGGCCAGGAACGAGAGAAAGATGAAGGGCAGTGCGATGAACAGCCACTTCTTTTCGTTGGGCATCAGGCCCGGCACAATGAAGGCCATCACCTCGTAGACGATGACCGGCATGGCCAGGATCGCGCCGGCCAGCAGCGAGACGCGCATGTAGACGCCGATCGGCTCGGTCAACTCGATAGCCTGCAGATTCTCCAGCCCGCCGATGGGCACAGTCAAAAATGCCAGCACCTGGGGCGCCAGCAGGAAGGCCAGCGCTGTGCCTATCCCCAGGGCAAGCACCGCCACCATCAAGCGGCGGCGTAGCTCATCCAGGTGCGGCAGCAGGGCCTGGATCGTCTCGGGCAGTTCCCAGGGCTGCTGCTCATTGTTCATGGGGGATTTCCTCCGCCACAACGGTCAAATCGGCAGGCTGCTGAACCAGGTCATCATCGCCGGCTGCTGCGTGTGCTGCCCGGTCGGCAGGCGTTGGCTGGCCAGCGACCGGCGCAGTTTTTTGCAGCAGATCAGGCGGCGCGATGGAGTTTTCTTCGGCCTCGGATGCCGGCGCAGGAGGAGGGGAGACGGGGGCAGCCTTGCCGGCTGGCCGGGGCTGCTTGCCGACCATGTCTTCCAGGGTAAGCTGGCGATTCAGCTCGGCGTTGAACTGCTGCCAGGTGCGGGTGAACTGGGCGAAGGTTTTGACGACTTTGGCCCATTGGCGGATCAACTGGGGCAGGCGTTCAGGTCCCATCACCAACAGCACGATCAGCAGGATCAGCAGCAGTTCACCTGTGCCGATACCGAGGAAGTTCATGCCGCCACAGCCTCGGTCGTTGGCGATGCCGGCGTCAAGCCCCCGTAGTTCTCCGGCGGCAGGTCGTCGCCCAGCGAAGGCTGAGGGGTGGCAGTCAGCAGCGCGCCCAACACACCGTTGACAAAGCGCGGGCTGCTGTCACTGCCGAAGACCTTGGCCATCTCCACCGCCTCGTTGATCGCCACTTTGGAGGGGGTATCCGTGTCCGCATCGCTCAGCTCGAAAATCGCCATGCGCAGGATATTGCGGTCCACCACGGCCATCTGATCCAGCGGCCACTCTGGCGCATGTTGGGCAATCAGCGCGTTCAGGCGGTGGCGATGGGCCAGCACACCAGCCATCAGCCGGCGGGCAAATGCCTCGACGGTCGGCGGCAACTGCTGCTCCTTCAGGCGCGAGTCCAGCGCGTCGCCAGCCGGATGGCCGGCCACATCTACTTCATACAAGGCCTGCAGAACAGCCATGCGGGCTTTACGTCGCAGTTTCATGAGGAACCTTTGCCGCCTGCGTCGAACTCGATCTTGTCGATGAAGACGTTGACCGAGCGCACCTCCATGCCGGCCATATCCTCCAGCGCGCGGGCGATCTGCGTCTGCAAGACCTTGCCCAGGTCGGTGAGGCTGGCGCTGGGATCGGCAATGACGTGAACGTCCACTGTCACCGCGTCGTCGTCGCCCACCTCAACGCGCAGGCCCTCAGCCTGGGCGATCTTGCCGCGCAGGCGGGGCAAGCTGGGCGGCATGCGCGAGGCCACGCGCAACACGCCCGGATGGGCCAGGGTCGTCATACGCACGATGGTGGTCAGCACTGCCGGTGCAATGGTCACTGCGCCCGGAGGCAGGTCGTATTGTTCGTCCATGTCGCTTTTGGGGAGGGTGAGCGGTAATCGGTAAACAGTAAACGGTAAACAGGCAGACCAATCACGGTGTACCGGTTACTGCATCACTAGACCGCCGTCAACGCTCAGCACCTGGCCGGTGATGAAGCTGGCTTCGTCGGAGGCCAGAAAGGCCACTGCCGCGGCTACATCTTCAGGCCGGCCCAGCCGGCCCAGCGGTGTGGCATCAATTGCCCGTTGGGTGTTGTCGCCCTCGGCCAACAGCCCCTCAGTCAGGGCGGTTGGCACGAAACCGGGCGCCACCACGTTGACAGTGATGTTGCGGCTGCCCAGCTCCTTGGCCAGCGACTTGCTGAAGCCGACCACCGCCGCCTTGCTGGCCGCGTAGTTGGTCTGTCCTGCCTGGCCGGCCAGGCCTGAGACGCTGCTGATGTTGACAATCCGGCCGCCCTTGCGCTTGACCATCGGTCGCGCTACGGCCTTGCAGCAGTTAAACACGCTCTTGAGATTGGTGTCGATCACCGTGTCCCACTGCTCTTCTTTCATCAGCATGATCAAGGTGTCGCGCGTGGTGCCGGCGTTGTTAACCAGCACGTCCACCTGGCCAAAGGCGGCCAGGGTTTCCTGCACCAGGCGCTGGGCCTCGTCGAACTGGCTGACATCGGCCTGGATCGCCAGCGCTTCGCCGCCCTGGCTGCGGATCAACTCGGCGACCTCAGCCGCGCCTTCCGGGCTGCCGCGGTGGTTGACCACCACCTTGGCGCCTTCCTGGGCCAGGCGCAGGGCAATGCCGCGGCCAATGCCGCGGCTGGCGCCGGTGACAATCGCAACTTTGCCTTCAAATCGTCGCATGGTGTGCAATCCAAGGACTGACAGTCCTGAGTCTGTTCGGAGGGCCGCTCGCAGCGGCGAATGATGGTCTGCCAGTCGACCAGGACTGTCAGTCCTGCATCATCGCGCGCAGCCGCTCGATACCGTCGGGATCGCCCACGGCCAGCCGGTTCACGCCGCGCTCGATGCGCTTCATCAGGTTGGTCAGCACGTCGCCGGAACCGATCTCTACGACCAGATCGACGCCCTGGCCGGCCAGGTAGCGCATCGATTCGGTCCAGCGCACGGCGGCTGTCAACTGCTCGGCAAGATCGGTGCGGATGGCATCCACTGTCAGCAAGGGCTGGGCATGGACGTTGCCGATCACCGGCATGGCTGGCGGCTGGATGGGGGTGGCGTCGATAGCCCGGCGCAGCGCGTTGGCTGCTGGCGCCATCAGGGGCGAATGGGCGGCAATGCTGACGGCCAGGCGCACGACTTTCTTGGCGCCGGCCTGGCGGGCCAGGTCCATGGCCAGTTCCAGCGAGTGGTTGTCGCCAGAGATGACTGTCTGGCCGGGGCAGTTGTCGTTGGCCATCTGCACCACGCCGCCGCTCAGGTCGGCCGCCTGCGCGCACAGGGCCACGATCTCGGCCGCGTCCAGGCCCAGGATCGCGGCCATGCCGCCGGGGCTGCGCTGGCCGGCCTCTTTCATCAGCCGGCCACGCTCACGCACCAGCCGCAGCGCGTCGGGGTAGCTCAGCGACCCGGCCGCGACCAGGGCTGAGTACTCGCCCATGCTGTGGCCGGCCACGGCGACCGGCGCAGGCAGGCTGGGCACAGCCTCGCGCAGGGCGCGCAAAGCTGCCACGCTGGCGGCCAGCAGAGCTGGCTGCGCGTTGACAGTGTCGGTCAGCGTCTCTTCTGGCCCCTCGAAGCAGAGGGTGGACAGGTTGAAGCCCAGCACAGCATCGGCTTCGGCCATGGCTTCGGCGGCGCTGGGGTAGCGCTCAGCCAACGCTTTAGCCATGCCGACGGCCTGGGAGCCTTGTCCGGGGAAGAGAAAGGCGATGGCGTTCATGGCGGGCTTAAGAAATGACATGTCTTTGAGACATGTCATTTCTGAGGCGCTGAACTACTTCTCTTCTTCGGCCATCAACACGGCGCGGCCGCGATATGTGCCGCACTCGATGCAGACCCGGTGGGCCAGGTGTTTGCTGTGGCACTGCGGGCACTCGACCAGAGCCGGCTTGCTGATGGCATCATGGGAACGGCGGCGATCGCGCCGGCCCTTGGAAACCTTACGTTTTGGCAATGGGGGCATGGTTTTTCTCCTTTTGTCCTATATCTCGACATCGTCCAACAGGGCGCTGAGTTGCTCCCAGCGAGTATCTGTGTCCACATCAGGGCAGCCACAGTCTGCTTCGTTCAGATCCTGGCCACAGGTCTGGCATAGCCCGGCGCAGTCCGGCCGGCATAAGACCTGGATCGGCACTTCCAGCAGCACAGCCTGGCGCAGCACTTCGCTGATGTCCAGCACATGATGCTCGTCGATCAGCAGTGCTGTGTCTTCTTCGTCCACCGGCACATAGGCGCCGCGCACCACGTCGATCGTGGGCTTGAACTCCTCTTCCATCTCGACAGTCACATCCAGAGTCACTGGCTTGAGGCAGCGGGTACAGGATACGGTGACTGAGCCAGCCAGAACGCCCTCGACCAGAATGCCGAGGTTAGTGCGCAACATCGAGACGCGTCCTGCCAACGGCGCGGTCTGGCTCACGTCGACCTCGTCGTGCAAGACTGTGGCCAGCACGTCGTAGGCGCGGGTGGCGCCGATCGGCTCTTTGAGCAGTTGAGCAACATTCCACTGAGTGCGTTCTTCGATCATGATCATCAAGCGGCAATCGCCAGGCACAACAAAAAACGCGCCGACGCGCCAGACAGCAGATTATAGGACAGCGACGGGCGAATGTCAAGATCGCGCCATGCGTGCTATGACGTTACTGGCCGTGCAGCGCTGACAAGCCGTTCTGCACCTCGCGCTGGATCTTGGCCAGGTGATCGCCCAGGCTGGCCAGCGAACTGAGCGCATAGTTGTCTGCCTCGGCGCGCATCCCGGCCGCCTCACGCTCTGCCTCGGCCAGGATTTGATGGGCGCGGCGGCGGGCATCCTCGACCAACTCGTGGTGCTCGATCATATCGGTGGCCTGCTCGCGGCCCATCTGGACAATGCGGCTGGCTTCCTCGTTGGCTTGAGCGATGATGCGATCACGCTCGCCCAGCGTGCGTTCGGCCTGCTTAATGATGTCAGGCACCGAGACGCGCATCTGGTCAATCACGCGGCGCAAGGCTTCCTCGTCCACCATGATGCTCTGGGACAGCGGCACGCGCTTGCCCTGGCTGACCACGGTTTCCATCTGGTTGATCAACTGTTGCAGTTCTATGGTAATCACCTCCTCGTGACGGGCTTGTCACGTTGCCAACGTGACAAGCCTTGTCCGGCCGGTAGCCGGACCTACGAGCGACTCTGGAGCAGCGCTTCTACCACCAAGGGCGGAGCCCACTGGCTGATATCACCGCCCAGCGCCGCTACCTCTTTCAGGATTGAGGCGCTGAGATAGGCGTATTGCAGGCTGGTGATCAGCATCACCGTGTCAATGTCCGCTGCCAGCGCTTTGTTGGTCAGGGCCAGTTGCGCCTCGTATTCGTAGTCCGACGTGGCCCGCAGCCCGCGCACCAGCACGGTGGCCCCTACTTCGCGCGCAATATGCACGGTCAGGCCGCGGTAAGCAATGACCTGCACGTTAGGCAAGTGCTGCAAGTGCTGCCGGGCCAGCTCGACCCGCCGATCGGTGCTGAACATCAGCCGCTTGCTGGAGGGGCTGTCGTAGACGGCCACCACTACCTGCTCAAACAGGCGCGCGGCGCGCGCGGCGATATCGATATGGCCGTTGTGAATCGGATCGAAGGAACCAGGGTAGAGCGCAATGGGCATGTCAGCTCACATCTCCTTCGCCGCGCCAGAACTGGCGGGTCCGGCGGGCCAGAGCCAGGTGCTCCGGCATGCTTAAATCGGGATCGATCTGCAGCAGGCGAGCTGCCTCTGTGCGCGCCAGCTCCAGCGTGCGCAGGTCGCTCAGTTGCGCCATCTTCAGGTCGGGCAGACCGCTCTGGCGGGTGCCGAAGAAGTCGCCAGGACCGCGCAGTTGCAGGTCCTTCTCAGCCAGCGCGAAGCCGTCCTGCGACTGCTCCAGCGCGTGCAGGCGCTCGGCAGCGTTGGGCGTGGTAGCGTCGGAGATCAGGATGCAATAGGAGGCGTGCTCGCCGCGGCCGACACGGCCGCGGAACTGGTGCAACTGGGCCAGGCCAAAACGCTCGGCATCCTCAATCACGATCACCGTGGCGTTGGGAATATCGATGCCTACTTCGACCACCGAGGTAGCCACCAGGATGTCGATCTCGCCGCGCTGCATGGCCTGCATGACCGCATCCTTCTCAGCGCTTTTCATGCGGCCGTGCAACAGCCCCAGCCGCAACTGCGGGAACACTTGCTGGCAGAGTTGTTCGTACTCAGGCACAGCCGCCTTGGCCGAGAGGCTCTCCGACTCCTCCACCAACGGATAGATGATGAAAGCCTGCCGGCCGGCCTCGACCTGGCGGCGGATGAAGGTATAGGCGCGCTCCCGCTCTTTGGACAACAACCAGCGGGTCTTGATCGGCTGGCGGCCGGGCGGCATCTCGTCGATGACCGAAGCGTCAAGGTCGCCAAAAACCGTCAGCGATAGCGTGCGGGGGATGGGAGTGGCAGTCATCACCAGCAGATGCGGGGCCGGCTCGCTGCCCTCGGCTGCCCCCTCGGGCAGCGCAGCTTTTTGCCGCAGCAAGGCCCGTTGACGCACGCCGAAGCGATGCTGCTCGTCGATGACAGCCAGGCCCAGGTTGCGAAAATCGACCCCCTCCTGAATCAGCGCATGGGTACCTACGGCGATGTCGATCTCGCCTGCGGCCAGGCTGCGCAGGGTGGCCGCACGCTCGACGCCTTTGACGCTGCCTGTCAGCAGGGCCACGCGCACAGGCCGATCCCGCACGGTCAGCCCTGCGAACAGCCTGCTCAGGCCGCGATAGTGTTGTTCAGCCAGGATCTCGGTGGGCGCCATCATGGCCGCCTGGGCGCCGTTAGCTGCCGCAGCCCACATGGCATTGGCCGCCACGGCGGTCTTGCCAGAGCCAACATCGCCTTGCAGCAGCCGGCTCATAGGCCGGTCGCTGGCCAGGTCATCGAGAATAGCGCGGGCTGCGCGTGCCTGGGCGCCGGTGTACTCAAAGGGCAGCGCCTGGACGAACGCTGCCTGGCCAGCGGCGTCCAGCGCAAAGCTGACGGCTGGCAGCGAGCGATACTCCTGACGCTGGCGCAAGACGCCGATCTGGATCACGAACAACTCGTCGAAGGCCAGGCGTTGGCGGGCCGCGCGCAGGCTTTCCTGGTCGTCGGGGAAATGTACCTGCTCCAGCGCCTGCGCCAGCGTCATCAGGCCAGCCCGCTGGCGGACGCTTTCCGGTAGATAGTCATGGACACGCCGTCCCCATTCGGCCACCACCCGCTTCTGCGTGTTGCGCATCCACTTGGCGCCGATACCCTTGGTCAGCGGGTAGACTGGCACCAGCCGGCCGGTGTGCAGCAGTTCCTTGTCCGGCTCCTCGAACTCTGGGTTGCGTATGGTCAGCCGCCCCAGATAGCTCTGCACCTTGCCGCTGAAGACGTAGGGCTGGCCGGTCTTGAGCTGCTTGACAACGTAGGGATTGAACCAACTTACCTGGATCGTAGCCGTGGAGTCGCCCAGCAGCCCAACGGTGAAGGATGCGCCGCGGCCAGACAGCCGCTTGCTCTTCAAATCCCAGAGGTTGGCCAGAATCGTCACCTCATCGCCGTCGCGCAATTGGTAGATCGGCTTCATCGCCCGGTAATCGTCGTAGCGTCGCGGCAGCAGCCAGAGCATATCGCCAATCGTGTGAATGCCCATCTTACCCAACCGTTCGCTGAAGTTGGGTCCGATGCCCGGCAGGCGGCTGATTGACGCCTGAAGGCTGGCGCTTCCGACCGGCGTGGGCCGTACGTTGGCATAGGCTGGCCCGCTGGGCGGCGGCGACGCGGGGCGCGGGGCCGGTTTGGCCGGGGGCGCAGGGGAGGACGGCGGCGCACCCTTGGGCGACTGGGCTGCTCTGCCCGGCTGCGGGCTGGCTGGGGCAGATGGAACAGGCGCGACGCTGGGCTGGGGCGCAGGCGGGGCAGGCGCGGCGCTGGGCTGGGGCGCAGGCGGGGCAGGCGCGACGCTGGGCTGGGGCGCAGGCGGGACAGGCGCGACGCGCGGTTGGGACGCAGGCGGCGCCTCCCACTGGCCAGCCAGCGCCAGCATGGCTTCAATCGCTTCCTTGCGCGCAGCCGAGCCCTGTAAGCTGCCGTAGCCGTCCAGCATGGTCAGGATTTGCTCGATTAGCGCCTGTTGACCGTCCAGCGTTACTTCCTGCAACGCGTCGATCTGCCAGCGTTCAGCGAGCCGTCCCAGGCCGCCGATAACGGCCTTGTTGCGATAGCCCTGCTGCTGTTCAAGCTTAAGAATTTTCTTGAGACGTTCGATCGCTTTGTTCACATCTGTCCCCTAGCTGACGACTTCCAGCACCACAACGCCCATGGCCTCGGGGCCGAGATGGACGGCCAACGAGGGATTGCAGCTTAGCAGCGTAAAAGGATGGCCAGGGTAGGCCAGCTCCAGCCGCTCCAGCAGCGCCTGCTGCTCCTTGGCGAAGCCGTTTTGCAGCACGGCAGCCTTCTGGAGATGGCCGAACTCAGACACATAGTCGAAGAGCTTTTCTACACCCTGCTGAGAGGTGCGTACCTTTTCCAATGGAATGATCTCGCCGTCCTCGATCTGCAAGAGCGGCATGACGTTGAGCATGGTGCCCAAAAAGGCTTGCGCCGGGCTGATGCGCCCCTCGCGCTCCAGGTAGGGCAGGTGCTTGACCAGGAAAAAGAGGTAGATGTGCGGCATGAGGCCCCGCACCAGCCTGATGCAGTCTTCCAGGCTGTGGCCAGCCGCCGCAGCCACGGCTGCGGTCTGCACCAGATAGCCCAGCCCTACCGACGTGGAGAGGCTATCGATCACCTCGATGGTGCAACGCCCCAGGTACATGCGCCGCGCCTGGCGCGCGTTCTCCACCGTGTCGCTCAGATGGCCGGACATGTGCAGCGACAGGACCTGATCGGTCTGCTTCAAGAGCTGTCCGTACAGATCGATGAACGTCTCTACCGACGGGCCACTGGCCCGCGGCAGGACATCGCTTTTCGCCTCCTTCAGCAACCGGAAATACTCGGTTGGCGTCAGGTCCACGCCCTCTTTGAACGTGCCTTGGGGCAAGTGGATGCTGTGCGGCAGGACCAGAATGTTCAGCCGCTGTGCAAGGCGAGGCGAAAGATAAGCGTTGCTATCAGTTACTACGGCGACGCGGGCCACTCGGTGCTCCTGGATAGTCGGACGGAACTACTCCGTCGAAAGAATGAAATGATAGTGCGGCTGGCCGCCGGCGATGATCTCCAGCTCCTGGTCTGGATAAACGGCGGTGATTTCACCGCCTAACGCCTCAGCTGTTGCAGCATCGATCTGATCGCCGTAATAGATGGTAATGATCTCGGCCTGACTGGCGTCCATCTGCGCCAGCAGCTTGAACACGACCTCCTGGGGAGAGGCGCCGTTGGTCACCAGGGTGTCGTTGAGCAGGCCGATTACATCGCCGGCCCTGACATCTATGCCATCGACCTGTGCATCGCGCACGGCCACAGTGACTTCGCCCGTGTCGATGGCCTCCAGCGCGCGCGCCATGGTCGCGATGTTGTCGTCCAGGCTGGCCTGCATGTTGAAGGCCAGCAGCGCGCTGATGCCCTGCGGCGCAGTGCGGCTGGAGATCACTTCCACCCGTTTACCGCGCAACGCGGCCTCCTGCGCTGCGCTTTGGGCCGCCATGATCACGTTGCCGTTGTTTGGCAGCAGGATGATCTCGTCGTTAGGCAGCGACGCAATGGCATCCAGCAACTCCTGAATGCTGGGATTCATGGTCTGGCCGCCAGAGACAATCCTGCCCACCCCCAGGCTCTCGAAGACCTCAGCCAGGCCGGGACCAGGCGCCACCGCCACAACGCCGATGGGGCCGAGATGTTCCACTGGCACGGCTGCCATAGGCCGGGCTGTGCTCAGCTCGTCCTTGACGTCGTCTGGCGTCATGCCGGCCGCAGCCATGGCGTCCATGTTCTCCACCACCACGTCGGTGATGAAGCCCTGCTGCACGCCATAGGCCAGCGGGCCGCTGGGATCGAAGACATGCACATGCACTTTGACCAGAGTCGTGCTGCCCTCTACCAGCGCAAAGTCGCCGTGTTCGATCATCCAACTGCGTATGGTGTCCACATTGAGCGCGGCGCCCCAGATCAGGAACTGGACGTCGAAGCCATAGCGGATAGGCGGCAAGTTGTGGGGGTCCAGCGCCACAGCTTGCGCAGCCGCGCTGACCGCCTGCTCAGCCGGCGGCGTCACCGGCTCACCGCGCAGGCCGCGCTGCATTCCTTCCAGGATGTAGAACAGCCCTTTGCCGCCCGAATCGACCACGCCGGCTCTGGCCAGCACGGGCAGCAACAACGGGGTCTGCTCGACTGCCTCGCCAGCAGCCTGGACAGTGTGGGACAACACGAAGTTCAGGTCGTCCTCTACGGCTGCGGCTTTCTGGGCCGCGTCGGCCGCCTGGCGGATCACCGTCAGAATCGTGCCTTCCACCGGCTTGACCACACCCTTGTAAGCTGTGTCCGATCCCAGGCGCAGCCCGTGGGCCAGATCATGGGCGGTGATGGATCGTTTTTGCCGAAAGGCGTGGGCCATGCCGCGCAGGATCTGCGAGAGGATCACGCCAGAGTTGCCCCGCGCGCCCATCAGCGCGCCCTGTGCCACCGCCTGGGCCATGTGGCCGACATCGTCGTCCTCGCTGTGGTCGATCTCGCGCCAGGCTGCCCGCATGGTCAGAAACATGTTGGTGCCGGTGTCGCCGTCAGGCACAGGGAAGACGTTGAGCGCGTTGACAGTTTCCTTGTGCCGCTCCAGCCAGGCATAGCCGGCCGCGATCATGGCTTTGAGAGTCCGTCCGTCGATCTGTTGCGGGGCGATGCTGCTGGTTGGCGCGGGGGCAGAGCCGCGCTGGCGAGCGGGATCGGGGCGGGTGTTGCTGCTGTCGAGGCGAAGGGAGATGTTGCTGGTCAAAGCTGCGGTCTCGTCGGAGGTAGATTTTTGTGGCGGCTAGTGGCTACCAGCTTAGCCAGGCTTGGAATTGCCGCTGTCGCTGACGCGCAGCCCTTGCACATGGACGTTGACAGCCTGCACCGGGATGCCGGCCGCATCGGTCAGAGAGAAGTACACGCGCCGCATCACACCGGCTGCCACCTCGCTGATGCGCATGCCATACTCCACAATGACGTAGATATCGACGATGATGCCTTGTTCGCCCTCGCCGATCTCCACGCCTCTGCGGCTGCCGCGCTGCAAGGAACCGGTCAGCTCGTCCAGGCGGCTGCGGCTGCTCATGCCTACCACGCCGTAGCACTCCTTGACGGCCTCTGCCACCAGGGAGGCGATGGCCGCCTGGGATACTTCGATTCGACCGAATTTATCGTCGCGTACAGTCATCGTGCGTTGTCCACACTTCAGTTTGCAGAATAGCGGCAGCTATGCTAAGATAGCGCCTGTTCATGCCGGGATCATACCCCGAGGCGCAGCGCTCCGGGGTTTTCATTTGCTAAAGAGGTGTTACCATGTCCAAGTGCAAGATTTGCGGTCGAGGACCGCAGTTTGGACACAACGTCAGCCACTCCATGCGCCATACCAAGCGCCGCTGGAACATCAACATCCAGCGGGCCCGACTGACGGTCGATGGCAAGCAGCAGAGCGTGGCGGTGTGTACCAAGTGTCTCAAGACCCTGAGCAAGGCCCAGTAAGCGGAGCCGGTAGCCAAGAGCTATCGGCTCTTGCTTTTGTGACAGGGGTATTGTACTTTCTATCCCCTCTTTTGACAAGGTTTTATTGTCAACAGAACACAGATTCTTGGCGCGGCGCGTTCACGCTTGCTCCAGCAGACCCGTGGGGCTGTCGGAGGAATACATAAAAACCGGCTGTAGAGGGATGGGCGTGCTTTGAGC
Organism: uncultured Anaerolinea sp.; assembly: GCA_964626845.1. Lineage (GTDB taxonomy): Bacteria > Chloroflexota > Anaerolineae > JAAEKA01 > JAAEKA01 > JAAEKA01. The sequence continues at coordinate 7,214 of CAZVGR010000059.1, read as the reverse complement.
CACGCGGGCGCGCAACTGGCCGCAGCCAGCGTCGATGTCGATGCCGCGGCGCACGCGCAGGGTGACGGGGATGCCGCGCGCCTCCAGGATGGCCACGAACGCGTCCACGTCTTCGCGCCGCGAGGGCTGGAAGGGGGAGCCCACCACCGGGTTGAGGGGGATCAGGTTGACGTGGCAGAGCAGCCCCTGCAACAGCGCTGCCAGTTCCTCGGCCAGGGCCGGGCTGTCGTTGATGCCGGCCATCATGGCGTACTCGAAGCTGATGCGCCGGTGGGTGCGGGCCACGTAGCGGCGGCAGGCCGCGATCAGCTCGGCGATGGGGTAGCGCTGGTTGATGGGCGCCAGCGTGGCCCGCAGCGCATCATTGGGCGCGTGCAGGCTGACGGCCAGGTTGATCTGCACGTCCTCCTCGGCGAAGCGGTCGATGCCGGGGACAAGCCCCACGGTGCTGACGGTGATCTTGCGCGCGCCCAGGGCGAAGCCGGCCGGATCAATCAGCGTGCGCAGCGCGCTCCACAGGTTGGCGTAGTTGGCCAGCGGCTCGCCCATGCCCATGACGACGATGTTGGAGACCCGTGATGCGTGATGCGTGATGCGTGATGCGTGATGCGTAACACGTAACCCGGAGTCGGCCGGCGGGGAAGCTTCCCCTTTTCCTTCTTTCTCTCCTTTCCCTTCCTCCCCCTGCTGCCTCAACCAACGCTCGAAGTAGAGCACCTGCGCGACGATCTCGCCCGGCGTGAGGTTGCGCTGCAGGCCCATCTGGGCAGTGGCGCAGAAGGTGCAGCCCATGGCGCAGCCGGCCTGGCTGCTGATGCAGACGGTGTTGCGCCGGTCGTAGCGCATCAGCACCGTCTCGATCAACTGGCCGTCGTGCAGGCGGAAGAGGGTCTTGGTGGTGTGGCCGTCGCGCGAGACGGTCTCGGTGACCGGCGCGAGCAGCCCGATCTGGGCCTGCTCACTCAGCAGCGCGCGCAAGCTGGCCGGCAGGTTGCTCATCTCGGCCGGATCGATGGCGACCTGCTGGTAGAGCCACTGGTAAAGCTGGTCGGCGCGGTAAGCTGGCTGGCCCCAGGTGAGGACCTGCTCGCGCAGATCGTCGCGCGAGAGGTCGAGGAGGCGGATGGGAGGTGCCGTGTTGTTCATGGTGCAGGCCAGTGTACTACTAGTTACAAGCTGCGTCAAACCACTGAGCATCGTTCGAGTTCAGATCATGGCGCCTCCGCTCGCAGTTGTCCGCGCTCGATTTTCAGGTATACTACCCAGTACATGTAAGCAGGCGTCGCAGCGCCCTGTAGCACAATCCGCCGGATTGTGTTGGGCGCAATCCAGCGGATTGCGTTACGGTAGCACCTGGAGCGATCATGTCATCTTTCTCTCCCTATGTCGCCATTATTACCGGCGCGGCCAGCGGCATCGGCCGGCATTGGGCCGGCGTGCTGGCCGCGCGCGACGACTTTCGCCTGGCCCTGGCCGACATCGACGAGGCTGGCCTGCGTGCAGCCTTCACCTCCAGCGACCGGCTGCGCCTGCACCGGCTCGATGTGCGCTCGCCCGACGATTGGCAGACGCTCATCAGCGACACGCTGCGGGCCTTCGGTCGCATCGACTATCTGTTCAGCATCGCCGGCGGCGGGCGGCTGGGATTTATGGTCGAGCAGACGGTGGACAACATTGACTTTGTGGTCGACGTCAATCTCAAGGGGCCGCTCTACGGCATGCGCCTGGCGGCGCAGCTCATGGCGGCGCAGCGCCGCGGCCACATCGTCAACGTCGGCTCGCTGGCCGGGCTCTCGGCCACGCCGGGCAACGCGATCTACTCGGCCGCCAAGTCGGGGCTGCGCGCGGCCTCGCTGGCCGCGGCCGTGGAGTTACGCCCTTATAACGTCTACGTCACCGTCATCGCGCCCGACGTGGTGGACACTCCCCTGGCCCGCCGCCACTTCGATAACCCCGATGCCGCCGCGCTGGCCCGCTCCGGCGGCCGCGTGCTCAACGTGCAGGACGTGGAGTCGGCCTTCTGGCAGGCCATGGCCGAGCGCCCGCTGGAGCTCAACCTGCCCCGCTGGCGCGGCTGGCTGGCCAAGGTCAACAGCCTCTATCCACCGCTCATGCTCAAGCTGTACGAGCCGATGAAGCGACGTGGGCTCGAGCAGATGGCGCGAGCTCAACACCAGCGTAACGAGTAACGAGTCATGCGTGACCCGGAATCGCGGGCTGCTGTTCTGGTTACGAGTTACTCGTGACGCGTTATCGATTGCCACCAAGCCAGCATTGCCACACATACCTCCCTCCATTCCGGGTTACGTGTTACTCGTTACGCATCAAGCATCACAGGAGCACCCTCATGTCCGAAATCACCGTTGGCGAACTACTCATGCAGTCCTTCCAGGCCGAAGGCATCGACTTGATCGTCGGCATCATCGACGGCGCACACATCCCCTTTGTTGTCCATGCCGCGCGCTATGGCGTGCGCTACGTCAACGCGCACCACGAGGAGGCCGCGGTCCACATCGCCGAGGGCTACACGCGGCTGGCCCATAAGCCGGCCGCGGCGCTGGGCAATCCAGGGCCTGGCGGGGCCAACCTGATCGCCGGCCTGAGCAGCGCCTACGGCGAGGGCCATCCCGTCATCGGCCTGGCCTGCACGCGGCGCAGCGCGGTCAACAACCCCGACCGTGGCGGCGCCTGGCAGGCCACCGACCTGGTTGCGATGGCCAAGCCGGTCACGAAATACAGCGCGTTGATCAGCCGCCCCGACCGCGTGCCGGAAATGGTGCGCGCGGCCGTGCGTGCGGCGACTAGCGGCCGGCCCGGCCCGGCTTTCCTGGCCATCCCCGACGAGCTGCTGGCGCAAAAGATCGACACGGCCAGGCTGCGCGTGACGCCAGCCGCCAACAACCGCGTGCTCAACCTGGGCGCGGGCGACCCGGCGCTGATCGAGCAGGCGGCCGAGCTGCTGGCGGCGGCCGAGCGGCCCTTCATCTACGCCGGCAAGGGCGTGCAGTGGGCCGGCGGATCAGCCGAGCTGGTGGCGCTGGGCGACCACCTGGCGGCGGGCATGGGCAGCAGCCTGGGCGCGCGCGGCGTCGTGCCGGAAGACCACCCCCACTACTTCCACATCTTCGACATGCAGGCCAGCATGACCGCCCGCAACGAGGCCGACGTAGTGCTGGTGGCCGGCGCGCGGCTGGGCGAGTACGACGGCTGGGGCATGCCGCCGGCCTGGGGCGACCCCGTGCGGCAAAAGACGATCCAGATCGACGTGGACCCGCTCTCCATCGGCCTCAACCGGCCGGTGGATGTGCCCATCGTGGCCGACGCCAAGGCTGCGCTGAAGGCGCTGTTGGTGGCCGTGCAGGAGATGACTCCGGCCCGCGAGACCATGCCCAACCTGGCCCGCTACCGCGAGCTGTCGGCCGCCACCCTGCAAGGCGGCATGGCCTACATAACCGCCAGCAGCGGCCATGGCGTCAACCCCGGTCAGATGGTGATGCTGGTCAGCCAGTTTTATAACCAGGACGCGGTGACCGTGCTGGACGGCGGCAACACGGTGCTATGGGGCGTGGCCTTCAATCCGATCTTGCAGCCCGACAGCTTCCTCTACTCGGTGCAGATGGGTTACCTGGGCACGGGGCTGCCTATGGCCATCGGCGCCAGGCTGGCCGCGCCGGCCCGGTCGGTGGTCTGCATCACCGGCGACGGCGCGCTGGGCTTTCACATCATGGAGCTGGAGACCGCGCTGCGGGCCGGCGCGCCGGTGGTCGTCGTGGTGGCCGTGGACGACGCCTGGGGCATGGAGAAGACCGCCTACAACTTCGCCGGCTTCGGCCCGGAGCACCACGGTGCGGTCGAGTTCGCCCCCGGCGTGCGCTACGACCTCATGGCCCAGGCCATGGGCTGCTTCGGCGCCAAGGTCGACTCCATCGAAGAGCTGGCTCCGGCCCTGCAGGCCGCCGTGCAATCCGGCAAGCCGGCCGTCGTCCATGTGACCGTGGACGCCGCCGTCAACGCCGACCCGATTGGCTTCAAGGAGTTCCGCTACGCGCGGACGCTGTAGCGTAATGCGTAACGAGTAACCCGTAACCGGAATGGCGGACGGCTTCTCCGGTTGCGCATCCCTCGTTGCATGGCGTGAAACGTGATGCGTGAAGTCAGGTCACTCGTCACGTTTCACGCCTCACGGCTGCGGCGGCGGTCCCGCGCCGGGCGGGATCGTCTCCCCGTCGGGCACGGCGCGCAGATCGTTGCAGACGACGAACTGGACGTCGTTCCAGCGGTAGCCCTGGGCCTCGAAGGCGGCGATGTCCTGTACCCAACGCTTCTCGCCGTCCTCCAGCAGGTAGATGTGCGGGCTGGTAGGACATTTCAGCAGGATCGGCTCAGCTCGCTCATAGGCTAGTTCCTGGATGCGCAGCGGCAGGCCGGCCACCTGGGCCGGATCGCCGCGGAACAGCCAGGGCAGCGCCAGCAGTCCCACCAGCGACCAGACGATGTAGAGCAGCGCGCCCGCGGCAAAGGCTTTGTGTACGGCCTGTAACCAGCGCGGCCGCCCGGCCCGCGCCTGCTGGATCAGCACCAGGGCCAGGATGGCGATGTTGACCAGGTTCCAGCCGATGAAGGCCAGCCGGTTGGGGGTCATGCGATCAATGGAAGTGCGGTAGAGGATGGCAGCCAGGGCGTAGAGGCTGACCAGCAGCGCCAGCGCGGCCAACGCAACGACCCCGCGGCGCAGCCAGGTCTGGCCTTTTTCGCTCAGATCGCCCGCATGCACCGGCGTTGCGCCCATCAGCAGGGCGAGGACGGCGAAGAGCATGGCGTTGAAGATCACCAGCACGTCGCGGTTCTCGAAGGGCTGGCGCCAGTTGAAGGGGATGAAGGCCAGGTAGACCAGCAGGACGCCGATGGTCAGCGGCAACAGCAAGCGTAGCAGCAGAGCCACCAGCTTACTCAGCCCCTCGTCGAAGGACTGCTGCGCCGGCTCGGCCTTGGGGTCGTAGACCAGCGCCACGGCCACCAGAACGATCAGCCCGCCGCCGCCAGCGATGAACAGCCGTACAACCCACTCAGGCGGCTGGATGCCCAGGGCGCTGAACAGGCCGAAGGTGATGCCGGTGAAGATGCCGCCGGCGATGGCCAGCAGGCCGCCTACCACGAAGGCTTCCAGCGACTTGACCAGGAAGGCGAAGCGGTTCTCGGCGCCAGCGCGGCCTTCGAGTGCGACAAGGCCCGCTCCGGCCCAGGCAAGCAGACCCAGGTGCAGCACCATCAGCCCCAGGTACTGCTCCTGAAAGACGCGCGGCCAGATGCGCGGGAAGAGCAGCAAGACGTAACCGGCGGCCGCGGCCAGGCCGACGATCACGGCCAGCGCGCGCGGCCAGCGCTTCTCACCGGCCGCGGTCAGAAAGAGTGTAATCACCATCGCGCTGACCGGCGCGGCCAACAGAGCCACCAACGGGATCAAGCTGTACATCTGCCCGGTCAGGGGGTTGGCAACCTGGATATTGAAGCGCTGGTCGTCGGACAGCAGCCAGAGCAGCAGCCCGTTGAACAGGCCCAGCGGCAGCGCCCAGCCCCAGGCGATGACGCGGCCCTTGGCCCTGGCCATGGCGTAGGCCAGGCGGTAGTGCCAGGCCGCCAGCAGCAAATTGTCGCCGGACTGGGCGTAGCCGGTTTCGATGGCCTCGGCGAAGTCGGCCTCGGCCCCGGCCTTGACGGCCTGTTGGTAGGAAAGCTCCAGTTCTTCAGGATCCGATGCGTTGCGCAGGACAGTGGACAGATAGGTCATTGCGCAGTCTCCTTGCACCAAAGTTGGGACGTTGGGAAGCAGGGCGCTTCTCTGCAAGGGGACGTTGCAAAGGATTGGCTTGTTCCCCAGGGGCGCGGGCGTGCAAAGCTGTCAGCTTTTATGAAAAGTTGGCAGCTTTGACTACACCCCGGCGTGAAAACTGCGCATAGGCGCGCGGCGCTTTGGCGACGATTCGCAGTTACTACTCAGGCCCAGGCGCCGGGCACTTGCAGTTGCGCCTGCTGACGAAGTGTGTGGAGCCGATTTCAGCCGCCAATGAGCTGCCAGTGCCCGGCACCTGGGTAGTTACGACTCGCCCATGAGCAGTGGCTCGAGTCAAGCGCCCGGCGCCTCAACACCTTTGTTTACGATGTACTCACGTTTCGTGGGCTGAGCACCAACCGCTCGCGCGCGCTGCGCTCCACGGCTGGCCGGCTGAAGGGCAGGGTCAGCATCAGCCCGTTGCGCCATACCGGTATCTGGTCGGCATAGTTGGGGCTGATCACATGGCCCGACTGGCCGCCAGGCACAATGATCTGGCAGCGGTCCCAGTCGTTCAGGTCAGCGATGAAACGCAGCGCGTCAACTACGGCGACAGGCTCAAAGGGAAAGGCCAGCTTGCCCTGCGCGCGCAGCAACGTATCCTGATCGCCAGGCATGGGATAGGGACCGCGGTTGAACAGCAGGTGCAGCGGCTTGACCGTTCCCAAGGGGTGGGTGAAGTGGATGTGGTTCAGCCGGCCCCAGGTCCAGGTCTCGATATCGCTGCCCAGGTGTGCGGCCATGTCCCGCAGTGCGATGCGCAGCGCCCGGTGCAGGATTTCGCTGGCAGGCTGTGGGATGCCGGTCTCTGGGTCGCGCAGCCAGACCGAGCTGCCCCGCTTGTCATCCAGAATCTCCAGCAGGCGCACCGTGCTGCGGTCGTGGTAAGGGCCGATGTCGCCGAGCGGCGTCGGATCGATGCCGACGTAGGCGTCGGCCAGCTCGCCCAGGCGCCGGTCGAACATGGCGTGCAGCGCATAGACCCGGATGGTCTCGTAGAGCGCCGCGGCCACGCTGTCCGTTGTGACATGATAATCCCAGCCGCGCAAGATCTCCAGCGCCTTAGCCTCGCGGGTGTTGGTCGGCTGGATGGGCAGCAGATGCCGCACAAGGCGCTGCGCTTGGGCGCTGTAGGTGTCGCGCTGCATGGCGGCAAAATCGGCCGCGTTGACCTTGTCGCGCGCGGTTAGCAGCTCGACCAGGCGGGCGGCGCGGCAGGGATTCTCCAGATCGGCGCTGAGGAAATGCGGATAGGTTTTGTCTACCACCAGGTTGTTAGCCACGCCCAGCCAGCCGCTCTCGGGGTCGATAACCTGAGGCAGCTCGTCCAGGCTCAGGAAGCGCTGCCATTCGTAGTCACCTGTCCAGCCGGGCGCGGGGGCAA
>CAZVGR010000058.1:0-31774 GCA_964626845.1 uncultured Anaerolinea sp. | reverse complement strand
GCTCGGTGGCCGGGCGCTTCGGCAACAACGGCCAGAGCGACTACTCCTCGGCCAACGACCTGCTGTGCAAGATCAGCAGCAGCATGCGGGCGTGGCGGCCTGAGACGCGCGCTATCGCCATCGACTGGACGGCCTGGGGCCAGATCGGCATGGCCTCGCGCGGCTCGGTGCCGGCCATCATGGCCGCGCTGGGCATCGACATGCTGCCGGCCGAGGCTGGCGTGCCGACCATCCGCCGCGAGCTGACCTACGGCTGCACGCGCGGCGAGATCGTCGTGGCCGGCCGGCTGGGCGCGTGGATGGACGAGAAGGATCCCACCGGCGGCGCGGATGTGGACAAGATCAACGCAGCCCTGGCCGAACGCCAACCTCGCCTCTTGATGGTGGGCGAGGTCAAGGCGGCCCGGCTGTACGGCGGGCTGGAGGTAGAGACGCTGCTCGATCCCCACGAGCAGCCCTTCCTCTTCGACCATGCGCCGGACGCGGGCACGCCCTGGCTGCCGGGCGTGATGGCGACGGAAGCGCTGGCTGAGCTGGCGACGGTGCTCACGCCAGGCGTGGCTCGGTCGGAGACCGGCCACAGCGGATGGCGAGTGGCCGCGGTCGAGAACGAGCAAATGCTGGGCGCGTTCAAGTTCTTCCGCATGGAGCCGCGCTCACTCTACCTGAGCGCGACGATCACGCCCGATGGCCAGGACTTGATCGCCCACACGGTGCTGCGCTCGGTGACCAAGCCGGCCAAGGAGGGCTTGCCCACGCAGGTCAAGGAGCACTTCATGGCTGACGTGCGCCTGACCCAGACCGCAGCCGGCCTGCCGTCGGTCGACTTCCAAGCCCCATCGGACGATGATCTGCCGGTCATGGCCGAGGAGATCTACCAGAGCTTCTTCCACGGCCCGGCCTACCAGGTGATCGAGCGGGCAGGTGTGCAGGGTAACACGTGCGTGGCGCTGATGCCGCATGACCTGCCGCCCAACACCGCGCCGGCCGACGTGGCGTCGCTGCTGGCCCCGAGGCTGGTGGAGCTGTGCTTCCAGGCCGCGGCCCTGTGGCACGTCAAGACCCACAACGCGATGGCCTTCCCCATGGGCTTTGCCTCGGTGGCGGCCTATCGCCAGCCGGACGAGGCCGACGGCCGCCGTCTTTATGGCATCGTCCATACCGCCGACAACGGCGCCACCTTCGACTGCCAGGTGCTGGACGAGGCCGGCAACCTGTTCGTGGCGCTGAAGGGCTACCGGACGGTTGGGCGGCCCGGATGAAGATGTAAACAAGGAGACAAGTAGGCAGGTAGACAAGGATGCGGTATGCGAGCCTTGTCTACCTGCCTACGTAGGTTCTGCTGATGGAAGCACACGAGATCGTCGCCTACTTGCAGGAACTCAATGATGAGTTGAGCGCGCTAGAAGTTGTCGGTGAGGCATGTCTCTACGGCGGTGCGGTCATGTGCGTTGTGTACCAGGCGCGGCCGAGCACCAAGGATGTCGATGCGATCTTCCAACCTACCTTACAGATGCGCCAGGCCGTTGAGCGTGTGGCTAAACGGCACGACTTGCGACCAGACTGGTTGAACGACGCGGTCAAAGGCTTCGTGGTTCAACATCCGCAACGCATTCTGTTTGATCTGCCCAACTTGAAGGTCTATGTGCCGGAGCCTGACTATTTGCTGGCAATGAAGACGTTGGCTGCACGAGTAGAAGGCACAGATCAGGAAGATGTCAGGTTTCTGATTGAGTTGCTTGGCTTGGCTAGCGCAGAAGAGGTTTTCACGATCCTCGAAAAGTACTATCCGCGCCAACGGATCAAGCCAGCAACTCAGTTTTTCGTCGAGGAGATCTTCGAGGCATGATCACCTTGCACGAGACGCAGCAGAGGATCTTGGCCGAGCCTAGGTACTGGTCGGTCCACCTGATGGACTTCGTGGACGACTTTCGTTATTACAGGAACGTCCGGGCCGTCGATGAACCTATCTTGCTGACCGGCGACAGAATGGACGCGCTGTTGGCAGCGACGGCTGAGACTCTGTGCAACGAACTGGGTCTCGATGCGCCAGCCTGGCTGGCCAGTGTGCCGCCCTGCCAGATACCCTGGTTTGTGTCTGGCTTGGAAAACCTGAAGGCGATTGCGCTGGCCGAAAGCCCGCTGCCCTTCCGTTGGCGCAAGGTGTTCGTCACGGAAGGCTTTCTGAGTCGTGTGTAGCCCATGATCCACTGGCTGCTCCAACCTGCTGCTGAATGTCCTGAGATCGCCCACGGCGCTGCGCCGGAGGGGCTGCTGGGCGCGGCGGAGTTAGAGCGGTTGGCGCAACTTCCGACGGCCAAGCGGCGCAGCGAGTGGCTGCTAGGCCGCTGCGCGGCCAAGCGGCTAGTGCAGCGCTATGTCGAGATGGAGACCGGCCAGCCGCCGCCGTTGGACGCCCTGGTGATCGCCCGCGACTCGGAAGAGATCGCAGCGCCGGTGGTGATCTACGACAGCCAGGCCACGCCCATGGACCTGCCGGCTGGCGCACGTTGGGCCAGCGCTGCCCCGTTGGTGGCCGTGCCGGGCCGCCGCCTGGGCTATCCCGTGCCACGGGTCAGCGGCATGCGCTTGCCCATCAGCCTCTCAATCAGCCACAGCAGCGAGATGGCGCTGTGCGCGCTGTACGCGGTGGGTGGTAAGTGGAAGATACTCGGAAATACTCAGTCACCCAGTCACCTTGTCACCTTGTCACCCGGTCACGAGTGGCAGGATCAGGCGATCAGCACCGGGTTTCCGCCCGGCGGGCTGGTGCAGGTCGGCGTCGACGTCGAGGGCATCGCCCCAAGAGCGGACAGCTTCGTGCAGGCGTACTTTGCTGCCGACGAGATGCACTGGATCGGCCAGGCCATGGACGACGAGCAAGCCTTGCTGGCTACCGTCACCTGGAGCGCCAAGGAGGCCGTGCTTAAGGCGCTGCAGCTGGGCTTGACGGTCGACACGCACCGGGTGATCTGTCTACCGGCAACGGGCCTGGAACTGACCGCTGGCGCCGACCAGGGTTGGTGCGAGGTACACGTGCAGATTGATCCAGACCTGTTGCCGGAGGCGCTGCGCCGTGCGGGCCGCTTGCCGTTAACGAATATCTATGATTGGCAGTTGCGTGGCTGGTGGCGTCGTTCGGGACACTTCGTGCTGACGCTGGCTGCGCTGTATGTTGCTAGTTGAGGTAGACAAGGAGACAAGTAGACAAGGAGAGAAGGAGCCGGCGGTGAAGCCATCGCCCGGCCCCACACGCCCTCCGACCAATCTACCAATTTACCAGTCACCTTGTCTACTTGCCTACTTGCCTACTTGTCTACCCTATCCAGGAGGACCCTACTTTGGCTGTCGAGATGGAAACCTACATTCAGAAGCTGCGCGATCGGCGGCAGATGGCCTTTGGCTCGGCCAAGGACGTGGAGACGCAGCATCGCAAAGGGCGCCTGACCGCGCGCGAGCGCATCGAGGTGCTGTTCGATCCTGGCACCTTCAGCGAGATCGATACGCTGGTGCTGCCCCGCTTCGAGAGCTACATGGGCGGCAAGAGCTCGCGCTACGGCGATGGCGTCATCACCGGTTTTGGCCGCGTCAACGGCCGCCACGTCTTCGTGGCCTCGCAGGACGCCAGCGTCATGGGCGGCTCGCTGGGCGAGATGCACGCCAACAAGATCGTCAAGGCCATGCGCATGGCCCTGGCCTACGGCGCGCCGTTCATCGCCATCAACGACTCCGGCGGCGCGCGCATCCAGGAGGGGGTGGACAGCCTGGGCGGCTACGCGCGGCTGTTCGACGCCAACTGCGAGTCCTCCGGCGTCATCCCGCAGCTCTCGGTGATTATGGGTCCGTGCGCGGGCGGCGCGGTCTACTCACCGGCGCTGACCGACTTTGTCTTCATGACCGAGAACAGCTACATGTTCATCACCGGCCCCGACGTGGTGCGGGCGGTGATGCAGGAGGACGTCAGCCAGGAGCAGCTCGGCGGCGGCCTGGTCCACAGCCGGGAGAGCGGCGTTAGCCATTTCCTGTCCAAGGACGATCGCGAGTGTCTGGCTCTGGTGCGTGAGCTGCTCAGCTACCTGCCCTCCAACAACCAGGACGACCCACCCTACGTGCCGCCGCTGGACGACCCCGACCGGCGCTGTCCTGAGCTGGAGCAGCTTGTGCCCACTGATCCCTACAAGCCCTACGATGTGCGCCAGGTGATCAGCAGCGTCTTCGACGACGGCCGCTTCTTTGAAGTGCATGCGCTGTGGGCGGAGAACATGGTGGTGGGTTTTGCCCGCTTGAACGGCTACGTAGTGGGCATTGTGGCCAATCAGCCGCGCGTGCTGGCCGGCTGCATCGACATCAAGGCCTCCATCAAGGCGGCGCACTTCATCCGCACCTGCGATGCCTTTAATATCCCGATTATCACCCTGCAGGACGTGCCGGGTTTTCTGCCCGGCACCTCGCAGGAGTACAGCGGCATCATCCGCAACGGCGCGCGCATGATCTACGCCTACAGCGAGGCCACCGTGCCCAAGCTGATGGTGATCCTGCGCAAGAGCTACGGCGGCGCCTACTGCGTTATGAGCAGTAAGGGGCTGCGCGGCGACTTGCTCTACGCCTGGCCTAACGCTGAGATTGCCGTCATGGGCGCAGCCGGCGCGGTCAATATCCTCTTCCGCAAGGAAGTGTCGACTGCGCCCGACCCGGAGGCAAGACGGCTGGAGCTGGTCAACGACTACGAGGAGAAGTTCAACAATCCCTACGTGGCGGCCGCGCGCGGGTTAATCGACGATGTGATCGAGCCGCGCGATACCCGCCGCGTTCTGATCCGCGCCCTTGAGGTGACCTTGCAGAAGCGCGAGCGGCACATGCCGAAGAAGCATGGGTTATCGCCGGCGTAGGAGTGAGATATGTTCAAGAAGATCCTGATCGCCAACCGCGGCGAGATTGCGGTGCGGATTGTGCGGGAATGTCGTGATATGGGTATCTGGACGGTGGCGCTGTATGACGCCACTGACCGGGAGTCGTTGCATGTGCGCCTGGCCGATGAATGCGTCGAGCTGCGTTCCGATCTGGGCTATCTGGACGGCCCAGCGATTATCAAGATCGCTCAGGAGACCGGCGCCGAGGCGATTCATCCTGGCTATGGGTTTCTTTCTGAGCAACCGGCTTTTGCACAGGCGTGCGAGCAGGCAGGCGTGGTCTTCATTGGGCCGTCCAGCGATGTGCTCGCAGTCGTGCGGCAGAAGATTGAGATGCTGGAGCAGGCTGAGATCGCCGGCTTTGCCACGCCCAGGCATTCATCGGTCTCGTTTTTGCCCAGCGAACAAAGTTTGTATCAGGCCGAGGCCGAAGAACTGGGCTTTCCGCTGTTGGTGAAGGCGTGCAGCGGCGGCCGTGGTCGCGCCACGCGCATGGTGCGCACCCCGGAGATGCTGGACAAAGCGGTGCAGCAGGCAGGAACCGAGGCGCGCATGGTCTATGGCAGCGACAGCCTCTATCTGGAGCGCGCGATCCTGCCAGCCAGCTACATCGATGTGCAAATCCTGGCTGACCGTCATGGCAATATGGTTCATCTGGGCGAGCGAGATGGGTCTATCCAGCGCAACAATCAGAAGTTGGTGACCGAGTCGCCGGCGCCTGGTCTGACGCAGGCCCTGCGCGCACATTTGCACGAGACGGCTTTGCAGATTGCGCGCCTGTTCAACTGCAACAACGCCGTGACCATCGAGTTTTTGCTGGACCAGCACGGCAACTTCTTCTTCACAGAGATCAAGGCGCGTATCACTGTCGAACATCCAGTCACCGAGATGGTTACTCGCCGTGATCTGGTGCGCGAGCAGATCGCTGTTGCAGCCGGCCAGCGCCTGTCTATCAGCCAGGATGACGTGCGGCTGCGCGGCGCGGCTATTCAGTGCCGCGTCAACGCCGAGGACCCGTGGAACCACTATCTGCCCAGTCCTGGCCAGTTGCAGCGCTTTCGCCTGCCTGGCGGGCCGCGTGTCCGGGTGGACACCTACGGCTACAGCGGCTGCCCGGTGCCGGTGCGCTATGATCCCATGCTGGCCAAAGTGATTGTCTGGGGCGAGGACCGCAACGCGGCCTTGCAGCGCATGACCCGCTCTTTGCAGGACTTTGTCATCACCGGCGTGCGCACTAACCTGCCGCTCTATCAGCGTGTGATGCAGGACCCTGACTTCCTGGCAGGCTCCTACACCACCGAGTTTCTGCGGCGATCGATGCTGTTCAGCACACCTGAGACGCCTGATGAGGTTCTGCGCGACCTGGCTGTGGCCGCGGCCATGGCCTACATCATGCGCACGCAGAGCCGGCAACCGCAAGTGCCGCAGCAATTCCTCCAAGGTTGGCATCGCGCCAGCCGTCAGTTGCCCGGCTAGGGTTGAGCAGACCAGCCGCCTGGACTGAACAGACATCTGCGCTGCAACACCGGCTGCGGCGCATGGAAACCAGGGAGTACGCTATGATCAATGTCAACGTCGTTATCGACGGTAAGCTGTTCCAGATCGATGTGCCGACGCCCAGCGCCGCGGCGGACACGGTCTCTGTTGTCTGTAACGGCGAAGAGCTGACTGTCTCGGTGCCTGACGTAGCCCACCCCGACCAGATGGAGTGGATTATTGCCAACGGACGGCCCTACGAGATCGCCATCGATCCCAATCTGCGCTGGATCAAAGCCTTCGACGGATTGCACCGCGTTGATGTGCAGGATCGCCGCGCAGCCGTCACCCGTCCGGTCAGCGCGGATGGCCGCGTTAAGGCGCCGATTCCTGGCCTGATCACCCGCGTGCTGGTGCAGCCAGGCGATCAGGTTGAGGCCGGCCAGCCGCTGCTGCTGCTGGAAGCCATGAAAATGGAGAACGAGATTCTGGCGCCGCGCGCCGGCAGCGTGATCAATCTCAGCGCCACGGCGGGCAAGAGTGTGGTTCTGAACGAGCTCCTGATAGAGATCGAATAGTTGGCTGGGTGATGAAGCACAGCACAGACGTTGCGGTCAGTGTCAATGATCAGGGGACGGCCGGGGCAGAGGCGGCCGTTGTCTGCTTGCTGCCCGCGGCGCAGCCAGCGGCGTTAGCCTGCCCGCTGTGCGCACGGACAGGGACGCTGACTCTGGTGGGCGACGTGCTGTACTGTGCTGCCTGTGGCTATGCATCCGACGGCGCGCGGGGGTGTACCTGATAGGCGCAACACCTGGGCGTGGCCTGGGCTGGTTGGGCATCCTCCTGGTTTGGCAAGTCTCCACAGCCTCGGCTGCTGGTTGTCTTAGCCCGCTTTTTGTGTATACTATCACTGGCGCTCGCGCTAGCTAACTCTAACGCCAGGTCTGGTCAGCAGGCCGGTCAAGACATCTTTCAAGGTAAAACCCGTCATGCATCACCGTCAAACGTATACCGTCGAGGTTGCCGGCCTCACCCGGCACTTCCCCCTGTTCGAGGTCGCCCCTGGCGTGCGCATCGCCATCTTCAACATGCTGGGCGACACTATCGTGGTCAAGGCTGCGGCTGCGTCGCTGGCCGAGCGGCTTCAGGGCACGCCAGCCGATGTGCTGGTGACGGCCGAGGCCAAGAGCATCCCGCTGATCTATGAGATGAGCGCGTTGATGGGCCTGCCCTACATCGTGTTGCGCAAGAGCTACAAGACCTACATGGGCGACGCGCTCAGCGCCGAGACTGTGTCGATCACCACCGGCGCGCCGCAGACGCTGTACCTGGACGAGAAGGATCACCGCCTGATCATGGGCAAGAATGTGATCCTGATCGACGACGTGGTCAGCACCGGCAGCACGCTGGAGGGCATGCAGCAGGTGATGACCAAGGCCGGCGCGCACGTCAGCCGCGTGGCCTCAGTTTTCACCGAGGGCGATGGCGACTGGTCGCACGTGGTCGCGCTGGGGAATTTGCCGGTGTTCGTCGATGGCAAAGGGACCTGAGCTGTTTTGGCCATGAATCCGGAGTTGAGCGCCCACTCGGCAGCGATCGTCTCAGAGGTCAGGGGGGCCACGGCAGGATCGCCCAACGAGGCCAGCCTGCGCCACGAGTTGGAGGCGATTCTGGAGCGCCACTGCCGCGCGCTCGATATCCCCTGGACGCCGTTTCAGTTGGACCGAGCGCTGGGTCCAAACGGAAACGGCGTTCGCTTTGTCGATGTGGCGCACGGCGCTGTGGTGATCGAATACGAAGCGCCGAACAGCTTTGGCGGGAGGGAGGGCGCTAAGTTGGGCCAGGCGCAGCAGCAGGCCGCCGAATACACCCGGCTTCTTCAGCGCGAGGAGGGGCGTTCGCTGTCTGAGTACGTGTTGGTCGCTTGGGACGGCAGCCACATTAGCTTCGGCCGTTTCGACGAGGATCAACCACGCTGGGAACCCCTCGGTCCGTTCGACAATGCCAGCGCCTTGCGACTGTTGCTGGCCCTGCGCGATGACGGCGCGCCGCTGGTGCATCCCCTCCTGTTAGCACAGGTGGCCGGCCCAGACTCGTCCATCGGAATCGGGCTGCTGCCACGCCTCTTCGAAGCCGTACGCGTAGCGTCCACCGCGACCGAGGGAGCAACCAGCAAAACCAGGCTGTTGTTCACCGAGTGGCGTCGCCTGTTCGGCCAGGTGGTCGGCGTGCAGTCGGAGCACCTTCGGTCGTTGCTGGCCCGACAAGGGGAGGCGCATGGCCAGCCCTATGACCAGGATGCAGCAGCCTACTTGTTTGCGCTCAACACCTACATTGCCCTGGTGGCCAAGCTGGTGGCGGCCATGGCGCTGCCCAACGGCTCGCAGGATCTGACCGACCCCAATACTCCGGTCGAGGGCAAGATGGCTGTACTGGAGTCCGGGCGACTCTTTGCCGACGCTGGTGTGACCAACATGCTGACCGGCGACTTCTTCTCGTGGTATCTGGACGACGCCCACTGGGCCAGCTATACCGCGCCCCTGCACGCGCTGATCACCCACCTGAGCGCCGTCAACTTCGACGTCACCCGTAAGGACCCCGACACCACCCGCGATCTGTTCAAGGGCCTGTATCAATCGTTCGTTCCGCGGGCGCTGCGGCACGCGCTGGGTGAGTACTACACGCCGGATTGGCTGGCCGCGCACGCGCTGGATGTGGCCGGCTGGCGGCCCGGCGATACCCTGCTGGATCCGACCTGCGGCTCGGGGACTTTCGTGCTAGAAGCGCTCCGCCAACGGCTGGCGGTCGGACAGAGTGAGCAGCGAAGCGCGCACGACTTGTTGGATGGTCTCTACGGCATCGATCTTAACCCGTTGGCAGTGTTGGCGGCTCGATCTTCGCTGGTGGTGTATTTGGCCCCGTATCTCGATCCATTCAAGCCCGTGCGTCTGCCGATCTACCTGGCCGATGCCATCAACTCCGCTACCGCGGTTGGTGGTGTCTACCGGCACTCACTGCAAACCGAACGCGGCCCGGTGACCTTCGTTGTTCCGCGTGCGCTGGTCGCCAGAGAAGATTTTTTCCGGGCCATGATGCGCATGCGCGATTTGGTCGAGGCTGAGATGGATGCTGGTGCGGTAGTCTCCGCGCTGTCCAGCGAGTTCGACCTGGCGTTTCTTTCGGCTGATGACCGGGTTGCCTTGCGCGACACGGTGGCAACCTTGCTGGACTTGCAGCGTGCAGGCTGGAACGGCATCTGGGCAGCAATCCTGGCCGACCGCTTTGCCGCAGCAGCGATTCCACCGGTGCGGTTCATCGTGGGCAACCCGCCGTGGGTCAAGTGGAGCCACCTGCCGCCCGACTACGCCGCGTTTATCAAAGACCGCTGCCTGCAACTGGGGGTGTTCAGCGAGGATCGCTGGGTTGGCGGCATCGAGTCGGACATCTCCACCATCGTGACCTACGAAGCAATCGACAAATGGCTGGCGCCCGGCGGCCGGCTGGCCTTTTTCATCACTGGCACCGTGTTCTCGACCGAATCCAGCGAGGGCTTTCGCCGTTTTCACCTGCGCCATCGCTGTCTGCGCATGAAGGTGCTCGGCGTTGAGGACTTCGATGCCCTGGCGCCGTTCGAGGGCGTCACCAACCACCCTGCCTTGCTGATGCTGGAGCGAGACGCCGAGACGGTGTACCCGGCGCCATATCGGGTCTGGAAGCCAGTCACGGTCGATGGCGTCACCAAGCGTTCTTTTCTGGATTTGGCTGAATTCCGCGGGCAGGCGACCTATGATGACCTGCTGGCCCAACCAGTGCCGGGAACTGAGGCTGGTCCCTGGTTAAAAGGCACGCTGGCCGACCACCAGTTGTGGCAGCGGTTGTTTGGTGCGGATCAGCCTTACTACCGGGCGCGCAAGGGCGTCACTGCCGACCGCAACGGCATCTTTTTTGTCAAGGTGTTGTCGGTAGCGCCAGATGGCAAGACGTGTCGCATTCAGAACGATCCGAGCCTCGGCCGGCAGCCTCGCATAGCGCAGGTGACAGCCGTGGTCGAAGCCGAGCACGTCTTTCCCCTATTGCGCGGCCGCGGGGTCAGCGCTCTCTCGGCGCAGCCTGACCCGGAGTACCGCATCCTACTCCCGCAACGCGGGATGCATGGCGACCCCGAGCTGCCGGTGACAGCGCCGCTGACCCATCGCTTCCTGAGCCAATTTCGCACTGAGCTAGAAGCCCGCTCCAGCTACAGACGCTTTCAGCAGGGCCAGCCCTACTGGTCGTTGTGGAGCACCGGCAGCTACACGTTCAGCCCGTTCAAGGTCGTCTGGCGGGAGATGTCTGGCCAGCGGTTTGCCGCAGCTTATGTCGGCGCCTCTGTGATTGCTGGCCTGGGCGAAAAGCTGGTGATCCCTGACCACAAGCTGTACTTCGTGCCGGTGGACAGCGAAGAGGAGGCTGCTTATCTGGCTGGCTTGCTGAATGCTCCCCTGGTCACCCATGCCATCAACGCCTATGCGGCCCAGCTCAGCCTGGGCGTCAGCGTCGTTGAGTACCTGAACATCCCGCCTTTTGACCGGGCGCATCCGGTCCATCAGCGCCTGGCCGAGATGGCCCAACGGATCACCCGCGCGGGCCGGCCCGCCTCTGCAGAGGAGATGCTGGAGCTGGACGTGCTGGTGGGGCAACTGTTCGGATTACAGCAACGCTGATTTGCCTCAAGCGTCTGTCTGTGGTATAAACCTTAACGTGGGTTAGCAAGCACATACGGTTCATACACGCCGTCCGGTTTTCTGGCCAGGAACGGCGTTTTTGTTTGCCCCCACCCCGGCGTGTCCCTGCGGTCGTTCACCTCGGCAATCAACATTCTATGACCGCATCATAGGAGATACATGAGTTTTGCACAGTTTCCAATCGACGCGCGCCTGCAACAGGGCGTGCGCGAGATGGATTTCACCCAACCGACCCCCATTCAGGTCGCGGCCATCCCGCCGGCCTTGCAGGGTCACGACATTTTAGGCTCGGCTGAGACCGGCACCGGCAAGACGGCGGCTTACCTGCTGCCGATCATGCACCGGCTGCTGGCCGCGCCCGCCAAGAAAAATCAATCAGCTACGGCCCCGCGCGTCTTAATCCTTGTGCCAACCCGCGAGTTAGCCTTGCAGGTCGCCGACCAGGCCGAGCGGCTGGGCGCCCACACCAAGCTGCGCGCCGTGCCGGTTTTCGGCGGCGTCTCGCTGGTCAACCAGGAGAAGGCCCTGCGCCGCGGCGTGGACATCGTCATCGCCACCCCTGGCCGCCTGCTGGACCACATTCAACGCAAGAACATTGTCCTGACCGGCATCGAGATCTTCGTGCTGGACGAGGCCGATCGTATGCTGGATGTGGGCTTCCTGCCCGACATCCGTAAGGTGGCCCGTCTGCTGCCCCGTCAGCGCCAGACGATGCTCTTCTCGGCTACGTTGGAGCCGATTATGGGGCTGGCTGAAGAGGTGACGCACCAGCCAGTGCGCGTCGGTGTGGAGAAAGCAGCCACCCCGGCCGTCATCGACCAGACCCTGTTCCCCGTGCCGGAGGATCGCAAGATCCAGGCGCTGCAGGCTCTGCTGCGTCAGGATGGCGTCAACAGCGTGCTGGTCTTCACCCGCACCAAGCACCGCGCTGACAAGGTGGCCAAGAACCTGCAGCGGGCGGGCGTGGCGGCGGCTGTGATCCACAGCAACCGCTCGCAGAACCAGCGCATCGCCGCCCTGGAGGCTTTCCGCAACGGCCAGGCGCGTGTGCTGGTGGCCACCGACATCGCCGCGCGCGGCATCGACGTGGAGGGTGTGTCGCACGTGGTCAATTTTGACCTGCCCAGCGTGGCCGAGGACTACGTGCATCGCATCGGCCGCACCGGCCGCGCCCAGATGGCTGGCGCAGCCTTCACGCTGGTCACGCCCACCGACGAGGTGATGGTGCGCAAGATCGAGACCATCCTCAAGCAGCGCATCCAGCGCCAGCGCTTGGATGGCATCAGTGATGCCGTGCAGGGAACCGGCTTGCCCGACAAAGAGACCATGCGCCGCTATCTGGATGCCAAGCGCAGCGGCCAGGCACGCTACAACTAAATCTGTGCTGTGGCCGGTCTCCTGACCGAGCTACAGCAACTTACGTGTGACAAAAAAAGCCGGTCCATTGGACCGGCTTTTTTTGTCTATTGCTGCTGTTCGTCGGCGGTCTCTGCCTCACGCTGCTGCTTGGCCTTCTTGCGCTTGCGCTGCCAGGCGTAGAAGGGCAGCATCACCGACATGCTGGTCTCCTGCGCCTTGGTGCGGGCCGTCACTTGGGCTGACCAGACCGCCGCGCGCATTTTATTGGCCTGGAGTTGCAGCGCGTCGCGGATCGGCCAGTTCTCGACCAGAATCGCCTGCTCCTCGGCCGGCCGGGTGGGTTCCCAGTGCAGCACCACCGATCCCCAGGTCATGCCTGAGCCAAAGCCAGACAGCACCACGTGATCTCCCTCTTTGATCCGGCCCTGCTCGGCGGCTTCGGCCAGCGCGATGGGGATGGCGGCCGCAGAGGTGTTGCCGTAGCGATCCAGGTTGACCATCACCTTGCTGGGATCCATTTTGAGACGGTGGGTAGTCATCTCGATGATGCGCACGTTGGACTGGTGGGGGATGAGAAAATCGATCTCGCTGAAGGGCAAGCCGCTGCTCTCGACCACGTTCTGAATGCTGCGGGTCATGGTCTTGACGGCAAACTTGAAGACCCGTTTGCCGTCCATCCTGAGGTAATTCTCGCGGTTGTCCAGCACTTTCTGGCTGAAGGGGTTAGCGCCGCCGCCGCCAGGGCAGTACAGCGCGTCCCACAGCGCGCCATCGGAGCCTAGCTCGAAGGACAGAATGCCCGTGGGGGAGTTGCTGGCCTCGAACACGACAGCGCCTGCGCCGTCGCCGAACATGATAGCCGTGTTGCGATCGGTGTAATCGATGCCCGGCGAAGTTTTTTCGGCGCCGATCACCAAGACCCGCTCGTACATCCCGGTCTTGATGAACTGTGTTGCCGTCACCATGGCGTAAATTGAGCCGGTGCAGCCGGCGGTCAGATCGAAAGCCGGCACGCCGCGTGCGCCCAGGCGATCCTGCAGCAGGCTGGCGGCAGCCGGCACGAAGTAATCCGGGGTCGACGTGGCAAAGATGATCAGGTTCAAGTCATCTGGGCGGACCTGGGCGCGCTCCAAGGCGATACGGCTGGCTTGCAGCGCCATGTCAACGGCGGTTTCGGACGGCTCAGCGATGCGGCGCTCGCGAATGCCCGTGTTGTGGGTGATCCACTCGTCGTTGGTGTCTACCATTTGTTCCAGGTCGTAGTTGGTCAGGCGGCGGGCGGGCATGTATTTGCCCCAACCGATGATCCGTGCATAACGTTGTGTCATGATAAGTTCTCCGACAGCGCTCTAACGAGCCATAAGTGACGTAGTAGCATCTTTCCGTGGGCGAGAAAAGCCTCGTCCTGATCGACAATGAAGATAAGGTTTGCAGGCAAAGCAACAGGCGGTCAACGTCAAGCGACTGTGTCTGCTGCCCACAGCGTCGGCCGTCGTTGCCGCCTGCCAGGAAGATTGTGAATTCAGACCTAAGACCGCCCGCGATACCAGACGGCCACGCCGATGGCGCCAACCGCTACTGACACACCCGATGCCGTGGCGGCTGCAGCCGTCAGCTTCCAGTGCTCCCGCAAATTGATCAGAAGCACGCCGCGCCAACTCTGACGCTGCAAGGCCGACGACATCAGGCTCTGACGCAGATCTTCACGAAATGCCAACCGCAGAGGCGCAGGAGTCAGCGCTTGTTTCAGCAGCATGTTGACCTGCGTTAACGACTCCATCTCCGCGCGTGCCTCCGGCGAGAGGCCAGTCAGGTTGTCAGACCACGCGCCGTCATCGCTATCGGAAAGTCCGTAGAGGTTAAGGATCTCCTCCAGACTGCGCTTGTCCATGCATTCACTCGCTTGCTTCGTGCTCGTCTGGGCGCCAGACCGGGCTAGGGATCGACCGGATAGACGACGATCCCCAGCGTGCCAATACCCAGGTTGGTCACCAGAGATGTTGCCAGGCGGCAGATCAACGTGCGGCGGCAGTCCATGGCTTGCTGCATCTGGCTCAACAGCGCCTGGCCGCCGGTCAGATCTTCTGCATGCACCACAGCCACGTTGACCGGCCGGCCGGCTGACCGTTCGGCCGCCAGTTCTACCAGCCGGCTCAACGCTGCTTTGCGACTGCGCACCCGCTCGGCCACGGCCAGCAGGCCATCGTCGAGAGCAATTAACGGCTTGATTTGCAGCATCGAGGCCAGGCTGCTCTGCAATGCGCCGACGCGGCCGCTCATGCGGGCATACCGGAGCGTGTCCAGATAGAAAAAGATGCTCAGGTTATCCCGGATCGCCGTCCAACGCGCCAGAATCTGTTCGGCGTCAGCGCCCTGCGCCAGCAGTTCAGATGCCTCCTGCACCATGAAACCGATGGCGGCAGAGCCGGACAACGAGTCGAAGACCCGCACATCGACTTGGCCCTTGACCATCTCGGCGGCCATCTCGGCTGAGCGCACGGTGCCGCTTAGTTTGCCCGTAACATGCACAGAGAGAATCGTGGTTGCCCCATCATCGGCCAGCTTGCGGTAGAGGGCAGCAAGTTCTCCTGGCGAAGGCTGTGAAGTCTTGGGCACGATACCCAACGCTTCCACCTTGTGGAAGAATTCAGCGTAGCTCAGAGTCTCGCCCTCTTTGTATTCCTCGGAGCCGAAGAAAAGATGGATCGGCGCCACGTGGACATCAAGCAGGGCAAGCTGGCCATCGGGCAGGTCGCAGGTCGAGTCGGTCACAATCCGTATCATAACAATCGGCTAAACTCAAGGTCAATACTGCATGATTTTCGTCTCACGCCAAGATGCAAAGGTTGTAAAGGACAGAAACCCTCGGCGTTCTTAGCGGCTTTGCGCGAGAATCGTAAACTATTGGTAGCTACTCAGGTGCCGGGCACTTGCAGCTCATGGGCGGCTAAAATCGGCTCCACAGACTTTGTTGTAGGCGCAGATTCAAGTGCCCGGCACCTGTTATGGCTGAGTAGTTATAACTACTGAAACCGAGAGCACCAAGAGAACGAGGCTGTTTGCAGCCGCCAGCTAAACGAAGCCGCGCTTTTGCAAGTCCTCACGCAACGCCAACAGCGTGCGATGATAGAGCGATTTGATAGCGCCTTCACTGCGTCCCATGATCGCACCGATCTGAGCATTGGGTAGCGAGTCGCTAAACTTAAGGATGATCAACTGTTGCCGGTCATCAGGCAATCTGCGGATTGCACTCAACAGCGCCTCGCGAGCTTCCGAAGCTTCAGCCAGCCGTTCAGGGTTGCCAGGGCTGTGAGGCAGGTGAGCCTGTTCTTCCAGCGCCAGCTCTGGCCGCCGGTTGCGGTCGCGATGCCAGTTTGCAACCAGGTTGTGTGCAATGCGATACAGCCAGGCCGAGAAGGGCAGACCACGATCGTTAAAACGCGCGATGTGATCCAGCGCCTTGAAAAATGTTCGGGCAGTCAGGTCTTCAGCGTCTTGTTGATTGCCGGTGCGATAATAGATGTAACTGTAAATGCGATCAACGTACCGCTCATAGAGAACGCCAAACGCCACCGGGTCGCCTTTGGCCCGCTCGATCAGATCAGCCTCGGCATCATGCTCCAGCGCGCCCTCGGCCGGCCGGGCTGCCAGCCGATTGCCGTCTGTGTTCACGGCGAGGTCGGTCATCAAGCCACCACCTCGCCCAAGCACACGCCTAGCAGCACGATATTAAACAGGGTGAATTCAACGGTGTTTCTCGACATCTTGTACAACACTGAACAGGCAAAGTGGTTTCGCACAGCGACAGATAGTAGACGCCTGGACAATTCCTGCTATAATATGCTCCAGGGACGATTTGAGCAAATTGTTGAAGGATCGGTGTCCGGGCTGGCGGCGTCGCGCAGCAGAAATTAAAAAGCCTCAGGACGAATGACCTGAGGCTTTGCAACACCGCAGAAGTTCGACTTCTCAAAGAAGTCGAACTTCTTAGCCGGGCAAGCGCGGCGGCATCTTGCGGAACTAGCGATTGCTGCGGCGGCTGATGTGATCAAGAAACTCGCCGCGCGTCTGGGGATTGTGCTTGAAGCTGCCCAGCATAGCGCTGGTGGTCATGCGAGCGTTGGCTTTCTTCACTCCACGCATTGCTGCGCACATGTGCTGACCCTCAACTACCACGGCCACTCCCTGTGCATCCAGCGTCTCATTAAGAAAGTCCGCAATCTGTTGGGTCATACGCTCTTGCACCTGCAGGCGGCGGGCAAACATCTCAACGATGCGCGGAATCTTGCTCAGGCCGATCACCTTGCCGTTCGGGATGTAGGCTACATGCGCCTTGCCGTAGAAGGGCAGCATGTGATGCTCGCACATGCTATAGAAGTCGATGTCCTTGACCAGCACCATCTCATCGTAAGCTACATCGAAGACAGCGTCGTTGATCAGGGCGTCAGCATCGACATGGTAACCAGAGGTCAGCTCAGCAAAGGCCTTGGCCACACGCAGTGGTGTGCGCTGTAAGCCCTGCCGCTCGGGGTCCTCGCCGATTGACTCAAGTATCTTGCGCACAGCCTCTTCCATCACAAGCTGCGGTTCTTCACCAGCCAGCAACTCATCGTCCAGCCAGCTTGCTTCCACATCGTGCTCATGGACGTGACCGTTGTGACCGTTGTGGCCGTTGCTGGTAAATTCCTGCTTCAGGAGATCATATCTTTTATCGTTGATTTTGAGAGCAGTGGTTGTAGTCATTTTTTTCTTCCTTTCGGTATGCGATCTGTGTGTGATACACGGAACTGGGCCAAGATTAGCATACTTGGTGATTACTTCTCAGGCGCCGGGCACTTGCAGTCCATGCACAGCTTGAAGAGGCTCGGTAAACATCCTTGCGGGCGCAGATTCAAGTGCCCGGCACCTGTGGCTGAGTAGCTACACTTGGCGGCTGTAGTGAATGTGGACAGACGATTAACAATAGGATGTTTTGTCACATTTTTGTCTAAGTTTTTTGTTTACAATGGCCGTAGTATAGTACTTTGTCCAGGTAAGTTAAGCAAGATTGGTCACAATTGCGTCATTCTGTTTGAGAAAGATAACCGCTTGAGCCAATCCTTGTACAGCATTCTTAAGTCGACCAACTAAATACTGCTGCTTCATCCACAGTTGTGCGCCCAGCGCATACAATGCCCAAAACAAGGAAATCACCATGTCCAGCGACCGCATTGAAGTTCACGACCTGCTAGTGCGTTGCATTGTCGGCATCAATCCCGAAGAACGCGTCAAAAAACAAGATGTTATCATCAACATGACCCTGTTTGGCGACCTCCGCCAGGCTGGCGTAAGCGATGACATCGAGGATGCCATCAACTATAAGACTCTCACCAAGCGCGTGCTCGACCATGTTGAGGAGTCCGAATATTTCTTGGTAGAGAAGATGGCGCACAAGATCGCCGAGATCGCCGTCATGGAGTTCGGCATTCAACGCGCCATCATCAGCGTCGAGAAGCCCGGCGCGCTGCGCTTCGCCCGCTCTGTCGGCGTGGTGATCGAGCGCACCCCTGCCGATTTCGCCTGATCGCCAGCCTGACCGACCACTTGCCGCTTCACCATTGATCTATTGACTTTGCCATGCCTATCGCTTATCTTTCTCTCGGCTCCAACGTCGACAAAGAGCGCAATCTGCCGGCCGCAGTGCGCTTGCTGGCCAGCTATGGCCGCGTGCTGTCGGTATCGGCCGTCTATGAGACCGCGCCCATCGGCAACCCCGACGATCCATCCTTCTTCAACGCAGCGATGGCGCTGGAGACGGCCTTGCAGCCGGCTGAGCTCAAGCAGCAGGCGCTGGCCAGCGTCGAGCAGCAGCTTGGCCGGCAGCGCAGCGCCGACCCCAACGCGCCCCGCACCATCGATGTGGACATCTCGCTCTTCGACCATGCGATTCTGGACCTGGGCAAGCGCCATATCCCTGACCCGGAGATCCTGCGCTACCCCCACATCGCCGTGCCGCTGGCCGACCTGGCGCCCAATTACCGCCACCCCGAGACAGGCGAGCCCCTGGCGCAAATCGCAGAGCGCGTGCTGGCCGCCGCTGGTCAGCCGCTGCTGCGCCGGGATGACATCCTGCTGGCACAGCCATGACATGTGATCCGCTGCACCTGTTGCCCATCAGCGCAGCCCGCGCGGCCGACGGCGTGCTTGTCCTGGAAGGCTGCTCCTTGGCCGACCTGGCGAGCCGCGCGGGTTGGGCACGGCCAGGCACGGCTGATCCAGCCCGCAAGACCGCGGCCGATCTGCTGCGGCGGGATGTGTAAAGATGCCAGCTAAGCCCCTGCGTCTCTTCATTGCCCTTGAACTCACCCCGCCCATCAGGCAAGCCTTGGGCGAGCTGCAGGCTGAGCTGAAGCAGCAGTTGCCGCCCAAAGCGGTCCGTTGGACCAGCCCAGATGGGGTTCACCTGACCTTGAAATTCCTGGGCGACACACCGGACGATCAGGTAGATGCAGTGGCGCAGGGTGTGCTGGCTGCGGCTGCTCGCTTTGCGCCGTTTGATCTGCGCGTCGCTGGCTTTGGCTGCTTTCCCAACCCGCGCCAGGCGCGCGTGCTGTGGGCCGGCCTGCCCGACATACCCAAAGCGCTGGCAGGCGTCCAGCGAGCCATCGACCTGGAGATGGGCCGGCTTGGCTTTGCCCGAGAGACGCGCCCCTTCAGCCCGCATCTGACCCTGGGGCGCGTCAACGATCGTATCTCTCCCACAGAGCGGCAGGCTTTGAGCAAGCTGTTGAGCAAAATCGAGGTGGGCGAGTTGGGCCTCATGCCTGTGCAGGAGATCGTGCTGTTTCAGAGCGACCTGCGACCAGGCGGGGCTGTGTATACCGCGCTGGCGCGCGGCCGGCTGGAAGCAGCCAGCGGTCAGTAAACAGCGCCCCCGCCTGTGGTGCATCCTCACTGGAGAGTCAATGTCCCCACGTTTACCCGGTTGTCGGCCGCGGGCGGATCGACCGTCAGATTGCGCAGCGGGTCCACCTGGTACAGCCCGGTGCGCAGGCCGTATTCGCCGGCCGGCAGGTCCTCCGGCAGGGTGAGTACGTGCCGGTCGGCGATGATCTGGCCGGGCTGCCAGCGACTCGTCGGCGTGAAGCCGCCCACCGGCTCGCCGTCGTGCTGGGCGATGACCGATCCATCCGGCCCCAGCAGGTGGACGAAGGCCTTGTAGTTCTGTCCCATCTCACGCAGCGCCAGCCAGTAGAGGGTCACCTCGGCCAGGGCGGGCTCGGTGGCTGCGCTCAGACCGGCCCGAGCATCGAGGGTGGTGGCGTCGGCGGCCAGCAGCACGGCCACATCCTCCAGCGTGGCCCAGCCGCTGACCGGCCGCGGCGTCCACGTGCGCTGGCCCACGCCCAGGCTGTTCAGCGCCAGCGCCACGGCCATCACCCCCAACACAACGCCGCTCGCCCGCAGAAGGCGGCTGCGCGTGCGCCCGAAGGCCAGGCCAATCCAGATCGCAGACGCCGCCAGGGTGATCAGCAAACCGGCCGTGCGGGCCGGTGTGGCCCCAAAGTGGATCACGACCTCGTGCGTCCCGGCCGGCACGTCCACCGTCACCAGGCCCAGCTCGCCGCTGGGGTAGGTCGTCGCCGGCTGGCCGTCCACCGTGGCGTTCCAGCCGGGCTGGTGGAACTGGTGCAGGCGCAGTTGCAGCGGCGCAGCCGTCTCGACCTGGGCTGTCAGCGCGGCATAGCCCAGCCGGGTCAGTAAGACGACCGGCGCGGGCTGCAAAGCCGGCCCATCGACGGCGCCCTCGCGGGCGCGGCCCAGCGCCCAGCGCTGCTCGGCCACGGTCAACGGCAGGAATTCGCCGGTCCAGGTCGCGCCCACCTGGCCGGCCGCTGCGTCCTCGGCCCACATGCGGCCGGGCAGCCGCGCGTCGGCCTGGCTGACCGGCAGCGGCTCGACGCGCAGGCCGGGCAGCGCGGCCAGCATGGCCAGCAGCGAGACCGCCGCCACGGTCCAGGCCGATCTCGATACGGCGAAGACGCCTACTCGATCAACGCGCGCTTCTCCAGGTAGCAGCGCGGGCAGGGCCGCCGCCACGCCCATCAAGCCCACCGCCTCCAGCAGCAAAAAGCGCCACGGATACTGCAACTGCCCCAGGATGGCGGTCAGCGGCTGCCAGATGAACAGGCTGGCGGCCGTGGTCATGAACATGGCCCCGGCGGCTACGAGCAGGTGGAAGCCAAGCAGTGGCAGGGGTGTGGCGCGGGCGAAGTTGCCATCTTTTCGGAAAGATGGCAACTTTCGCAGCAGCAAGATCGTCCCCGCGGCCGTCAGCGCCAGCGCAAACCAGCTCAGCGGGAACACCGGCCCCAGCGTCTCCGGCGGGTTGAGGAAGAAGGCCAGCGAGCGGCGCAGCCAGGTCTCTGCCGTCAACATGTGGTTGGCGTAGCCGGCTGACACGCCCACGCTCAGCCCCACGGCGCGGCTTTCGACCAGCGCCGGCAGGGTGAAGACTGCGCTTAGCCCCACAGCCAGAGCCAGCGCTCCGGCCGCGCCCCACAAACGCCGCCAGCGCCGCGTCCACGCCGCCAGCACCCCCAGTTGCAGCACGGCCACCGGCATCATCAACAGCGCCGTCAGGTTGTGCGTCAACACCAATCCGGCCCAGGCAAGGCTGCCCCAGAGCAGGGGGGTGATCGGTGATCGGTGATCGGCGATCGGTGTGTCGAGCGTGTGAGTGTCCTCGCCGTTGCGAGTCCTTACTCCCGTCGCAGCATCTCCCCGTGTCATGCTGACCGAAGGCGCCGAAGCATCCCGGCTTTGGGGGGCAGGCGCTGCCCAAAACGCGGCCGTAAACGCCCACAGGATCAGCGGCGGGAAGATGAAGGCCATATGCTCCGGCGTCGCCCCGCGCACGTAGGCGTCGGCCAGGTGGTAGGGCGTGTAGGTGTAGACCACGGCCGCCAGCACGCCGCCGGCCGGGCCGAACAGGAAATTGCCGTAGCCGAAGGCCGCGGCGGCCGCCAGCAGGAAGCTCAAGCCGATCACCACCTGCACGGCCGCGGCCGGGTTCATACCGAGCGCACTGAGCAGCGCGCCGGGCACGTAGCTCAGCGGCGCGTAGAAGTTGAGCACCGCCTGGCCGTAGCCGAAGCCGAAATCGGGGAAGAGCCGCGGCCACAGCACGCCATGCTGCCACGCCTCGGCCAGCGCGGCCGTGCGGTAGACGTGGAACAGCCCGTCGTCGGACACGAAGAAGCCGGCGCGCAGCAGCGGCAGCAGCGCAGGGACGGTCAGCAGGAGGGCGATGAGGAAGCAGAAGAACGATGAATGATGAGTGATGAATGATGAGACGCTACCGCGCAGCGCCGGAAGCTCTCTGGATTCATCACGCTTCGCGGTCATTCCGACTTCATCGTTCCTCATGGCTGCACCTGGATGGCCGGCAGCTCGACGAAGTCGCCGCCGGGGCCGCTGAGGCGCGGGTAGCCTTCCACGTCGCCGCGGTACAGGCCAACGATCAGGCGATAGCGGCCGGCGGGCAGGTCCAGCGGCAGGGCCAGGTTGTCGACGATGACCTGGCCGAGCTGCATGGCGGCCGTGGGGAAGAGGCCGTCGCCGGGCCAGCGGTCGCGCTGCACAACGACCTGGCCGTTGGCGTCCAGCAGTTGGACGAAGACGGTGTAATTGCCCTCGGGGGGCTGTTCGGCGCGCCACTGCAAGCTGAGTTGCAGGACGTCGCCGGGCCGGGCAACCACCTGGCCGTCGTCCAACGGCTCGGCGTCGGTCTGGCGGCCCGTGGTGCGCTGCTGTTCGATGGCCAGCTCGGCCCGCGCCAGCGTCATGTCGCCCAGAACTTGGGCCGGCTCGACGATCTCAGCCGCACGGCCGGCCGCGGAGAACTGCACCAGCCGCGCCCACTCGTCGATGCGCTGCTCGTCCAGCTTGTAGGCGTTTTCGATCAGCCAGCGCTCCACCACGCGGCGGCCCTCGGCGTCGTCGGCGGCTGCACTGCGGTCGCGCACCAGCCAGATGCGGCCGTAGCGCTCGGCCAGCCGCTCCATCAGCCGTTCGTTCAACGGCGCGTAGTCGATGCCATACCAGACCAGCGGCGCGGCCAGATAGTTCAGGAAATAGTCGGTCAGCGCCGGATCGTTGACCAGCGCCACCTGGTCGCAGCCCTGCCAGCCGCACGGAACCTCCTCTAGCCGGGCCATGATCGGCTGCAGGAAGCGATCGACGTCGTAGGCGTCGAAGCGGGCGTCGCCCTGGCGGTAGGTTATCAGCAGCAGCGAGGCGACTACGAGGCTGGCCGCGCTCATGCCGGCCGCGGCCAGGCCGGTGCGCTCCGGCCGGCGCCAGATCCAGACCAGCGCGGCCAGGGCTAATCCCACCAGCCCCAGCGACAGCAGCAGACCCTGCGGCACCAGCGCCGTTTCACCCATGGCCCGCTGCTGCGTCCAGGCGAAATCCCACTGACCTGCGCCAGCCAGCAGCAGGCGGATGTGCCCCACCACCGGCGACACGGCCGGGTTCATGTAAGTCGCGTCGATGGCCTCGCCGATGCCGCCCCAGACCTTGGCCTGCTCCAGCAGGAAGGGCAGCTCCCAGGCTCGCCAGTCGAACAGGATGCCGAGCAGGGCGACGACGCTGCTCCAGGCGATGAGGAGCCAGGTCGTAATGCGTAATGCGTAATGCGTAACCCGGAACTCGGAAGGCGTGCCTTGGGAGGGGGCGTTGGTGGATGGGGTTGTTTGGTCTTTGATCAGCCAGGCGAAGACGGGGGCGGCGAGGAGGAGGAGGAAGGGGATGATGGGCAGCATGTAGCGCGCGCCCCAGGCCACGCCGCCCGACCAGTAGAGGTAGCGGCTGTAGCCCAGGATGTGCGCGGCGATGAGCAGCAGGAAGGCGATGCCCTCCCAGCGGTGGCGGCGGGTGAAGGGCAGCGCGCCGATCAGCCCCAGCAGCAGCACCGGTGAATACCAGAAGATGCCGCGGAAGGGGCTGACGGTCAATCCCAGCCCGCCGCGCAGCATGCGCTCCGGCAGCGAGCTGGAAAGCTGCGGGTTGGTGGTGTACTCGACGATGTTGCGCGCAAAGGTCTCGACCCCGCCCAGGGTGGTCCACTGGTAGACCTGGCCCAACAGGACGATGGCGGCCAAAGGAACGGCGGCCGCCAGCAGGACACGCAGCCGGGTTCGCAGCAGGCTGCGGCCCGACCCGGCGTCGGCCGGCCGGCGCCACTCGTAGGCCACGGCCAGCAGCAGCAGCGAAGGAAACGCAGCCACGCTGATCTGCTTGGTGACGAAGGCCAGCCCGGCGGCCGCGCCGGCCAGCGCTGGCCACAGCAGGCGGCGCGGGGCCGGCGGCCGGTAGCGCAGCAGCGCGTAAACCGCCAGCAGGTAGGCCAGCACGGTCAGCGGCTCGCGGAAGAAGACGCGGCTGTAGGGCCAGGCCAGCGTGGCGAAGGCGTAGACCAGCGCGCCCAGCGTCGCCGTGCGGCGGCGATAGCCCAGCTCCAGGAAGCAGAGGTAGAGCAGCGCCACCGAGGCCGCCGTGACCAGCGCGTTGAACATCATCACGCCCTGCAAGGCTGCGCCCAGGCTGCGCCCCCACAGGTAGAAGGGGATGGCCAGGATCATCTGCGCCGGCTCGTAGTTGGGCACCATCTCGCCGCCGGTGGTCTCCATGGCCACGTTGCTGTAGTCCCAGTAGATCTGGTTGACCTTGAAATCCCCGCGCTTGATCAGGCTGTCGATGCCGCTGAACAGCGCGCGTTCGTCGGGGCTCTTGGGCGCCCCCACGAAGGTCAACAGGTAGACGGCCAGCGCCAGAAAGAAGATACCCACAGCGATGCGCCGGTCCCGGCCGAGTTGTGCGAGGTCTTGAGGCATGAGGCGATAGTACCACGGAGCCCGCATGATGACAAGATTGCGGCCCCCAGACCCTCAAGGTTTTCGGAAACCTTGAGGGTCTTCAGCCAGCGCCACAGACCTTCGAGGTTGCCGAAAACCTCGAAGGTCGATATCGCGACTTCCGAAGTCTGTGCGACGCGGGTATAATCTCCCCGATGAAGCGACGTTACCTCTTCGATCTCCACAACTGGCGCTATGTGGCGCTGGCGCTGCTGGCTGGCTACGCCGTGGGCATGGCCGGCTGGCAGGTGACGCACCGGCCGCTGCTGCCCGGCTATCTCTTGGAGAACCAATTGACGGCCGCACAGCGGGTCGATCTGCTGGCCTGGCTGGCTGCAGGCATGATCGCAGCGGCGGTCGTTTGGCCGGCTGTGAGCGCGCTGTTGGCCCGCCTCGGCTCGCGTCCGGCGTCCCTGGATCCATCCGCGGCGACGGCGTTCTGGCTGGCGGCCACCGCGCGGCTGAGCATCGTCCTGCTTCTGCTGCCCTTCCTGCCGCTGCTGGCCGTGCCGGGCATCGAGACGCAGCAGCCGCTGCTGGTCTTCTGCCTGGTCATCGCCATCAGCGCGCTGGCCGCCGGCACCGTGCGGGCGGGGCTGGCCGTGCGCAGCCAGTTGCGCGGGGCGCCAAACCCTTCGGGTCTTGAGTCCGTGGCCAATGAGCGCCTCGACGCGGAGAGACCCGAAGGGTTTGGCGCCCCGATCACCGATCACCGATCACCGCTAACCGGTCTCGTCCTCGTCCTCCTCATGGCCGCTGGCTACGCGCTTTTCATGAGCGCAGTGACCGTGGCCCGGCACGACACCTTCGGCACCTACGCCTTCGACCTGGGCATCCACGCCCAGGCGCTGGCCACCATCGCCCGCCACGGCCACCCCCTGGTCACGCTGTACGGCCCGGAGCCGGTCAACCAGTTTGGCGACCACTTTGCACCGATCTTTTACCTGCTGACGCCTGTGTCCCTTCTGTTCGGGGATGCCCGCATCCTGTTGGTGGTGCAGACCCTGCTGCTGGCGTCGGCGGCTGTGCCGGTGTACTTGCTGGCGCGCAGCAAGCTGGCCAGCCAGGCGCTCGCCGTGGCGCTGGCCGCCGCCTATCTGCTCTTTCCGGCCCTGCACGGCGTCAACACCTTCGACTTCCACGAGATCGCGCTGGTGACGCCGCTGCTGCTGTGGAGCCTGTACTTCCTGGAGACGGGCCGCTTCCGCCTGTTCGGCCTCTTTTTGGCCCTGGCGCTGTTCACCAAGGAGGAGGTGGCGCTGACTGGCGTCGCCATCGGCCTGTACATCCTGCTGGTGCGCCGCCAGCCGCGGCGCGGCGCGCTGGTCATGGCGCTGTCGGCGCTGTACTTCGTGCTGGTGACGGCGCTGCTCATGCCCGCGCTGGGGGGCGGGGCCGACGTGGGCCGCTTCGAGGGGCTGGCGGTGGCTGGCTTCGGCGGCTTTGCCGGCGTGGCCGTGACCGTCGTCACCAACCCGGTCTACACCTTTGGCTACGTCTTTCTCGACCCCGACAAGCTGCTCTTCCTGGCGCAGTTGCTGCTGCCGCTGCTGGGCATTCCGCTGTTGGCCGGGGCCGGCCCGTGGATCGTGGCCCTACCCGGATTCGCCACATTGCTGCTCTCCTCCTATCGGCCGCAGTACCTGCTGGACACCCACTACTCGGCCATCGTCATTCCGTCGCTCTTCTTTCTGGCGGCGTTGGGCCTGGCCAGGGTCGAGCGGCGCCGCCGGGCTGCCGCGCTGCCGCTGGCCGTTGCGCTGTTGACGGCCAGCCTCGTGATGAACTGGCAGTTCGGCTGGCTGGGCGGCAAGCTGTTCCACGGCATCCCCCGGCCGACCGAGCGCCAGCGCGCCACTGCGGCCTTGATCGACGCCATCCCGCCCGACGCCTCGGTCAGCACCCTGAGCCGCTTCGTGCCGCACCTGGCCAGCCGCGAGGAGATCTACCTCTATCCCACCGTCAACGACGCCGAATACATCCTGTTTGACGCGGCGCTGGACGGCGACTTTTTCCCGCTGATCAGCCGCGATCCGCGCGGCGAAGCCATCGAGCGGCTGCTGCCCTTGGTCGCCGGCGGCGAGTACGGGCTGCTGGCCGGGCAGGAGGGCGTGCTGCTGCTGCAACGGGGCGCGGACACGGCCAACAACCAGGAGGCGCTGCGGGCGCTGGGCAGCGTCACCTACGACGCAGTGGACCTCTTTGGTTCGCCCGACATGCTGACGGTGGACGATCCCGCGACCCGCAGCGGCCAGGCGCGGCTCAGTCCGGCCTTGGTCGAGCCAGCGGCCGAGCCGTTTGCCGTGGTCTCTGGCCCCTATGCCACGGTTATCCCCGGCCGCTATCGCGTTGATTTTCGCCTGCGACTGGCCGATGCGCCGGCGACGGATCAACTGGCCGCGATCGTCGACGTCTTTTCTTTTGCCGCGGGCGGGCAGGTAGTGCAGCATGGCATTTCGGCGGCGGAGTTCGCGGCGAGGGATGCTTCGGCGAACCAGGGGGATGCTTCGGCCCCGGGCGGCCTCAGCATGACAGAGGGAGGTCAGTACCACACCTTCAGCCTGGAGTTCCAGACCGACCGGCTGCTGAACGACGTGGAGTTCCGCGTGCTGCACACCGGCCTGGGCGCGCTGGCGGTGGATACGCTGGCGGTGACGTACCTGGGGCCTCCGCAGTGAGATCTACGGCAGGATCACGACCCTCAACGGGAGAAGCAGCGCATCATCTGCCAATGGCTGTCCCCACCCATCGAGCGCTGCCAGCCGTTGCGCCGGCGCGGCCGTGTCGTACCAGCCAACGGCCAGGGTGTAGCTGCCCGCCGGCAGATCGGCCGGCAGCGCCAGTTCCACAGGGTCCAGCAGGATTTCCCCCGGCAGCCAGGAGGACGACGGGCAGCCGCCCTGGCAGGGCACGCTGTCCTGCTGCGCTGCCAGCCGGCCGTCCGGCCCCAGCAGGTGGACGAAACGCACCAGGTTGGCCTGCGGCGTGACCAGCGCCTGCCAGGCCAGGGTGAAAGTCAGCGGCTGGCCGGCTTTGATAGCCAGCGCGTCTGTACCATCCGCGCCCAGCAGGGCCACGGCGCCGCCAAAGCGCGCTTCCAGCGGCAGCGCCAGCGGGGGCGCTTCAAACAGATGGGGCCGTCCGGCCACGGCCACTTGTCCCAGCGCTACAAGGGGCGCGCCGCCCTGCGCAGCCAGCTTCAGATCGTAACCGCCTGTCGCCAGGTCCGGCGGCAGCTTCAGATCGACAAAAGTATGCACCGCCTGCCCCACCGGCGTGTCGGCAGGCAGGAGGACAGGAGCCGCGACGCCCGTGTTGCCCAGCGCAACGGTGAACGGCTGCGCCGAGTCCAGCGGCTGCTCGACCTGCCACAGGAGGTGCAGGGTGAGCGTCTGGCCCGGGGCGATTTCCGCCGGCCAGGTGTCCAACCCCAGCAGCGTAACCCCAGGCGCGACGACGGCGTCCACCGGACGATCGACGGCCACCGCTGCGGAGGCGTCCAGCGCAGGTGTCACCACGGCGCTGGCCACGGGCGCGCTCTGGCGCGGCGTGCCGGCCTGGGGCAGCAGCGGCATGAGGGTCGCGGGGTCGTAGGCGCGCGCCTCCAGCCGGATCTCGCCGGGCAATTGGGTCGGCGGCACGTCCACCAGATGGTACGACCGGGCCACTGCCCCCACAGCCCACTGCGACGCCGGCCGGCGCTGATCGTCCAGCAACGGCGTCTCTGCGCTGGCCAGGCGATGGCCCGCGCTGTCCACCAGGTCCAGGGTCACGGCGAGGTCCGGCGATGGCTGCTCCAGCCGCCAGGTGAGGATGGCCCAGATCGGCGTGCCTGCGGCCGCTGCATTGCTGTTGCGATCCGCGTTGGGATGGGCCGCGCCCCACTGCACACCGGTCAGCGTCAAGGTCGATGAGAAATCCTGGTTCAGGCTGGCGGCGTTGCCCGCGGCCTGGAACTGGGGCGGCTGCGGCAACGCATAGGTGAGGACGTCGAAGCCGCGCAGCGCCTCCCGGCTTGCCAGCGTCCCCTCGCGGCCCAGGTAGAAGGCCAGCAGCCCCTTGGCGTCGGCGCCTGCCTCCGGCCCTTCGCGCCAGATGGGCGTGACCACCCTGGATCCGGCCGCCGCGCCCAGTTGCTCCTCCAGCCAGCGGGCGATCTCAGCCTCGCGCACCTGGATTTGCAAGATCGGCGTGCCCGGAAAGCCGTATTGCAGGCTGTGCTCGACGAAATCGGGCAGCATGGTCGGGTCCACCGGCACGACGCCGATGCCGTCCGGCGTCCCGGCGATGCGCTGGCCCAGCAGCCAGACGTCCTCCTGGTAGGTGTAGTACAGGTCGGTCTCCCCAGCCCAGCGCACGAAGTAGTCCCGGGCGGTGCGCACACCCTCGACGACGATCAACGCGACCACCAGGACGGCAATGGCAGCGCGCAGGATGCGGCCGCGCGGCCGGCTCCACTCCAGCAGGCTGGCCAGCGGCCACGCCATCAACAGCAGCGCGGCCGGCAGCGCGCCCAGCAGCCGCAGGTAATGCGGGTTCGCGTCGCCGGCCGCAATGGCCGGCAGGCTGAGCACCGCCAGCCACAGCAGCAGCGTCCAGGCGCGCTGCTCGCGGCGGCGCAGCCCTGCCAGGGCCAGCGCCACACCGGCCGCCAGCAGCACGGCCAGATAAGGGGCAAACGCCGGCCGGCCCGGTAGGTTGTGGCGCGGATCGGGATCGCCCGGCCCGCCCACGTAGACGCCGACGACTTGCAGCGCGCTGTCCAGCCACAGCCGGGCGCGTTCATCCAGCGAGAGCTCGGCGCCCAGGGCGGACAGCGTTTGGGCGCGCAGCGTCAGGTAGTAGGGGTTGAGGGCGAAGTGTACCGCCACCGGCGCAACGGTCACGCCAAAGGCCGCAGCCGCCCACAGCAGGGTGCCGCGCAGACTCTGCCGTCTGTCGCGCGGCAGCGCCACGTACAGCAGCGGCCACAGCAACGGGGCGATGCGCGCCGCCGGATAGGTGTACAGCGTCAGCGCGGCCAGGAGGCCGAAGACCACGGCGCGGCGGCGGGTGGGGCGATGGGTCCAGGCCAGCCAGGCGGTCACGGCCAGGGTCACCAGCAGCGGCTGGGTGTTGACCTGAAAGCCGATGCGGTTGACGCTCTGCGCCCAGTAGGAAACCATCCACAGCGCAGCCGCGATCAATCCGGCGGCAACGCCCATGCGCGGCTGTTCGCGCCACAGGGCCAAGGCGGCCAGAAACAGCGCCGGGATCATCAGCGCGCCCATCAGCGCCGACACGATCCGGATCGCCAGCGGCGTGCCGTCCCACAGCGCCACAAAGGGGATCGACAGATAGCCGTAGAGCGTCTCGCCGCCCAGGTGGTGCGGGAACAACTGCGTCGACTCGCCCCGCAGCCATGCCTGCACGTCGACGCCCGCCTGCGCCTCGTCGCCGAACAGGCCCGGCGGGATGGTGTTCAGTTGCCAGATTCGCAGCAGAAAGGTGAGCAGCGTGAGAGTGACCAGCGCCAGCACGAGCAAGCCGTGCGTCCTGCTGCGCGCTGCTGCCGCCCAGGATGTGGCCTCCACGGTTTGGACAGTCCCTTGCCCGGTCATGGCGTCCTCGCAGCAGAGTGATCCTGCACGGCAATCACGGCCAGCTCGATGGTGTCGCCGCCCAGCCGTTGGCCCTGCCACACCAGCGGCAGCCGCTCTCCGGTCGCCTCGTCGTACATGCCGGTGAACAGGCGGTAGACTCCTGGGGGCACATCTGCGCCGATGGGCAGCCGGACGCGGTCGGCCACCACCTCGCCTGGCGCCCATTCTGACGTGGGATAGCCGCCCAGCGCCGGCGGGCTGTCGACCTGCGCCCACAGCGCGCCGGTTTCGTCGAACAGGTGCAGGAAGACCTTGTAATCCGAGTCCACAGACTGACGCGCCTGCCAGTGGAGGGTCAGCGGCAGGTTCTGGCCGGGCTGCACAGCCGCCGCGGGCAGGTCGAAGCCCAGCAGCGCCAATCCATCGCCCAGGCTGGCGTCGATGCGCTGACTCATGGCGGGAACGTCGAAGACCCGCGGCGCTGGCGTCAGCGTGAAGACCTCGATCACCGGCTCGCCGTCGCGTTGCTCGTAGCGTTTCCACAAGGTCGGGACCAGGCGATGGCGGTAGGCGGCGTCTTCGAAGACCTCCCGGTGGCCGGGGAAGGCCGTAGCAGCCGGGGTGTGCAACAGGTAGAGCGCCGGCCCCTGCGTCACCCGCCAGTTGATGAACATCTCGACCGCCGGCTCCGGCTGCGGGGCATAGCTGAAGCGCTCCTCCGGGTTGACCCGATCCTCCGTCAGCAGTTGCAGGCTGCGGCGAAAGCCCCAGTCCAGCGCCAGAACGGGCATATCGCCAGCCTGATCCAGGTCGGACGCCAGCTCGTAGATGGCGTCGGAGAACCAGCCGGCGCCGCCGCTGCGCTGCAAGGCCTGGTGGTACTGCCCGGTGGTGCGCGCCTCGGCGGCCAGCAAGGTCAAGGCCAGCGCGCCGCCCAGTCCAACCCAGATCCAGCGCCGCGCCGGCGCACGGCGCAGCAACACGTCCGCGCCGCTGACGATGGCCGCAGCGACCAGCGCCTGCGGCATCGGCCAAAGGATCATCAGGTGGGTGGCGCCGAGGCTGCTGATAGTCACCGCGCTCTGTGCCGTGATGGCCACAATGAGCACGTAGAACAGCGCCAGCCGGCGCGGGCTATAGCTCAACCAGCGGCGGGCAGCCAGCAACGGCAGCGCCCCGGCCGCCAGCAAGAAGGCCGGCAGGGCCAGCCGGTTGACGTGCAGCTCGCCGCTGGGGCCGGACCACCAGGCGCCACTCAACAGGGTGGGGAGGTCGTCCAGAAACACGGTGCGCAGGTTAGCCGCCAGGTTCAGGTTGCTCACGCCGTACAGTTGCGTTTCGGTCAGGTTGGAGCTGATGACCTGCACGGTGCCGGCCTCTTGCAGGTTGTAGAGCCACAGGGGCGCGCTGCCTAAGGTGAACGCAGTCAGGGCCGCGAGCCACGTGCGCGGTCTGCTGAGCGCCAGCGGCCAGCGCCACGCGGCCCAGCCCTGTCCAGGCCGCAGGAACGGACTGAGCGCCAGCCAGGCGACCGCCAGTCCCACAGCCAGCCAGACAAACAGAATCTTGGTCGCCACACCCAGGCCCAAACAGAGCGCGGCCAGCAGCAGATAGCCGGTCTGCCCGCGCCGGTACCAGCGCCACAACGACCACAGCGTTGCGATTGCCAGCGGCAGCATGGGCAGCGAGACGATGGCGCCGATGCGCGACCAGAAGATGAAGGTGGGGTTGGCCGCCAGCAGCAGCACGCTCAGCGCGGCCGCGCGCGCGTCCAAAAAGTCGCGCAGGAAGCCCCAGGCCAGCAGCAGGGTCAGCAGCCCCACCAG
>CAZVGR010000057.1:0-31883 GCA_964626845.1 uncultured Anaerolinea sp. | reverse complement strand
CCGTTTAATCCGTGATTGTGCCTTTCACTGTCTGCATCACGGATTGCCACGGATTGATGGATTGCACGGAGCCGGAAGGCACTCTGCCATCCGTGAAATCCCGTAATCCGTTTAATCCGTGATTCTGCCTTACTCGAACCTCATCGCGTCCGCTGCGGCCATTCTGGTCATGCGCCAGGCCGGATACACCCCGGCCAGCAGCGCGGCGACCACGGCCACGACCAGCGCTTGCACGAACGGCTCCGGCGCGAGCTGCATCTGCAACGTCCAGCCGAAGCTGCGCCGGTTGATGATGTAGATCAGGATCAGCGCCAGCGCCAGGCCGGTCGGCATGGCCAGCAGGCCGGCGACCGCGCCCATCAGCCCCGTCTCCAGCGACACCAGCCGCCAGAGCTGCCGGCCGGTCAATCCCACCGCGCGCAGGATGCCCAACTCGCGCTGCTTGTCCAGCATCAGCGACAGCAGCGCGCTGAGCACGCCGATGAAAGCCACCAGCGTCGCCAGCAGTTGCAGCGCGCCCGTGATGGCGAAGGTGCGGTCGAAGATCACCAGCGCCTCGTCGCGCAGCGCCTGGTTGGGCCGCACCTCCAGCGACTGCACCGGCGCCAGCGCGTCTTGCAGCTCGCGCGTCACCTGGTCCGGATCCGCGCCCTCGTCCAGGCGCAGGGCCAGCGCGGTCACCGCGCCGTCCTGCCACAGCGCGCGGTAGAGCGGCAGCGCCAGCATCACCACCCCCTGGCTGGAGGCGTAGTCGTAGTAGATGCCGGCCACCGGGAAAGTGCGCTGGCCCTGCCCGGTTTGCAGCGTCACCACGCCGCCGCGGCGCGGCAGGCCCACGCGGTTGGCGTAGGGCTCGGAGACGATCACCGCGCCAGCCTGCATGGCGGCCCAAACCTCCTCCGGCGTGCCGTCGGCTGCCAGGAAGATGCGCTCATCGCCCAGGCCGGGGTTGTCCACCGCAGCCAGTTGCACCGGGCCGTCGGGCGAGTCCACCGTCACCGAGCGCAGCGTGTCCACCCGCGCCACGCCGGGCCAGCCGCGCACGATCTGCTCGGCCGCCGGGTCGATGGTGGCTGTGTTGGCCGTGGCTGTGGCGCTGGGGGGCGAGATGTAGACGTCGCCTTGCACCGTCTGGGCCAGCCAGGCCACCACCGTGTAGCGGAAGCTGCTGACCATCAGGCTGACGCCGATGGTGACCGACACGGCGATCATCAGCGCGGCGATGGCGATGGCAGTGCGGCTGAGGGAGCTGACCACGCTGCGCGGGGCCATGCGGCCCAGCACGCCGCCCAGCCGGCTGCTCAGGGGCGTGACGCCGTCCATCAGCAGCTTGGTTACAAGCGGAGTCTGCATGCCGATGCCGACGATGACAGCGAAGGTTCCGGCGAAGCTGAGCGTCAGGCCGGGCGCGGGGATCAGCAGCAGCACGACGCCGACGGCCATCAGCGCCAGGCTGGCCAGGGCGGCGCCCTTGACCGCGCGGCCGGCTTTGCTCTCCAGCCCGGAGCGGGAGAGGGCAGTGCGCGGCGGCACGGTGGCGGCCTCCCAGGCCGGCGGCGCGGCGGCCAGCACTGTGGCGGCCACGCCCAGCAGCAGCCCTTTCAACACGCTGCTGGTAGGGATGGCTGCGCCGCGCACCGTCAGCACGAAGTAGAGGTCGTTGATGGTCTGGGTGACGGCCTGCACGGCGCCCTGACCCAGAATCACCCCGAGGATTACGCCCAGGACAGCGCCCAGCATGCCGACCACCAGCGCCTCGCCCAGCACCAGCAGGAAGACCTCGCGGCGGGTGACGCCCAGGCAGCGCAGGGTGCCGAACAGCGGCCGGCGCTGCACCACCGAGAAGGTCATGGTGTTGTAGATCAGGAACAGGCCAACGACCAGCGCCAGCAGGCTGAGCGCGGTCAGGTTGGTGCGAAAGGCGGCCGTCATCTGTTCGATGGCGCCGCTGCGCGCTGCCACGGGGGTGACGCTCAATTCGGACGGCAGCAGCGCCTCAATTCGTTGCAGCGCGTTGGGGTTGCCCTCCGGCAGGATCAAGTCGATGCGATCCAGGCGACCCAGCCGCCCGCTCAGCTCCTGGGCCGTGCTGACGTCGGCCAGGATGATGCCGTCCAGGGCGCGGCGGCTGAGGCTGTCCTCCGGCTGCAACAGGCCGGCGACGAAGGCAGGGCGCTGGTAGCCGCCCACGTCCAGGGTGATCTCCGAACCCAGTTGCACGCCGTAGCGCTGCGCCACGTCGCTGGAGACCAGGAGCGCGCCCGGCCGGGTCAGGAAGGCGGTGAGCTGGTCGATGGGCACGTTATCCTCGCCGGCCACGTAGCTGCGGAAGGGGGCTTCGGCGAAGGGATCGACGCCCAGCAACTGCAAGGGCCGGCCGCCCAGCTGCGGCGAGGTGACGTACTCGCTCAGCACCGGCGCGCTGGCGATGCCCTCCCTGGTCAGCCCGGCCCGGCGCAGCGCAACGTAGACCTCCTGGTCCAGCCCCTGCGGCCCGGCCA
This sequence comes from uncultured Anaerolinea sp., assembly GCA_964626845.1. Taxonomy (GTDB): domain Bacteria; phylum Chloroflexota; class Anaerolineae; order JAAEKA01; family JAAEKA01; genus JAAEKA01. The sequence goes on along the minus strand of CAZVGR010000057.1, from coordinate 29,382 downwards.
CAACCTGGTGGGTGGCGCGGCCGGCCACGGCCTCGGTGCTCAGGTCGAAGGCCTGGCTGGCGCTGGCGTTGGCCAGGTCGATGGCGACGACGACGGCTACGCCCAGCGTGATACCGACGATCATCAAAATGCTCTGCCACGGATGGCGCAACAGGTAACGCCAGCCGACGTTGAGAAGGGTCTTGGTGGGAAGAGTAGTGCTCATGGAAGTGAGACTCAAACGTAACGAGTAATGCGTAACCCGGAATCTCGGACACGATTTCCGCCTTTCCGGGTTACGCATTACTCGTTACGCATTACACAAGTTTGCCATCCCGCAGATGCAGCACCCGATCGGCATGTCCCGCCGAGTCCACGCTGTGGGTGACCATGATCAAATTCTTGCCAGCCTGGCGGGTCAGGCGGTCCAGCAGGCCCAGGATCGTCTTGCCAGTAGCCTCGTCCAGGTTGCCGGTGGGCTCGTCGGCCAGCACCAGCAGCGGGTCGTGTACCAGCGCCCTGGCAAGGGCCACGCGCTGCTGCTCGCCGCCGGAGAGGCGGTCAGGGAAGGTCTTGGCGCGATCCAGCAGGCCCACGGCGTCCAACAGCGGCTCGGCGCGCTGGCGGATCTCGGCCGCGGCCGCGCCGTTCAGCTCCAGCGGCAGGGTCACGTTCTCCCACACGGTCAAGGTTGGGATCAGGTTGAAGAACTGGAAGACGAAGCCGATGTTGCGGCGGCGAAAGAGGGTGCGCTGGCGGTCGTCCAGGGCCGACAGCTCCTGCCCGCCCAGCCACAGCCGGCCGCTGTCGGCCCGGTCGATGCCGCTGATCAGGTTGAGCAGGGTGCTCTTGCCGCTGCCGCTGCGGCCCAAAATCGCCGTAAACTCGCCCTGGCTGAACTGGGCGTCGGCATTCTGCAAGACCACGCGCGTGCGCTCCCCTTCCTGATAGCTCTTGGAGAGGTCCTCAAAACGTAGAAAAGCGGGTTCGCTGGTGGTCGGGGTCGCCACGGGCGCGGCTGGCCATGTAGTGGCTGACACGGCTGGCCGGGCAACTCTTGGGTCTTCTACAACGATGTTTGGTTGGGTTTGCATGGCAGATCGCTTTTTTGGTTTATTCGCTGCCAAGATTCTGTTTTGTTTTGTGACAGCTTTCGCCATTCTACTCTGCTTCGCTGCCCCCTGCCTAGAAGCATGATTACAAAGCCTTTGTACCGTGTCCTCCACACCCCCTGTTTCCGCCCTTCTCACAGCATGTCAATCAATTCGTCAACGGTGAGGCCTGCGTCCCTGATGATCTTGCGCAGAGCGCCACTGTGACGAACTATTGCGTTGGCACAGGGTCGCCAACCGCCAACCGCGATTCGACCACCAGCCGGATGGCGTCGCGCATGGCCGTCATGGCTTCATCGTAAGTTCCCGCCTGCGCCAGCACCTGGCGGTGGCTGGGGTTGTCGTGAAGGAACGCGTGGCGAGTCGCTGCATCGTCGATAGTAGCTGCTGCGGCCAGCAGGCGCTGCTGAACGCGCTGAAGGATGGCCTGCGCCTGGGCTGGATCGATGGTTGCCAGCACCTGGCTGGCGACCAGGCAGGCGTCGACGGCGCCCAGCAACGGGCTAAAGACGATCCGTTCGGGCAGCGGCAGCATCTGCTGCACCGCAGCCTGCGCTGCTGGCCATTCACCCTGGGCCGCCAGAACGCGCGCCTTGCCAGCTTGGGCCGCCAGCAGCGCTTCGTTGTCCCCCTGCTTTACGGCGAGAGCCAGGGCTGCCTCGTAGGTTTCCAGAGCGGGTTGGTACTCCTCCTGCGTCCACCAAATCATGCCTGAAGCCAGGTGCGCCAGGGCGCGTGCAGAGTCGTTGCCAGCCTCGGCTGCCAGGTCGTCGGCCTGGCGCGCGTCCTGGTGGGCGGCGCGGTAATCCTGGCGGCCGGCATAAGCCAGCGCGCGGTAGGCCAGCGTCTCCGCGCGGTAGATGGTGCTCTCCATCGTCTCAAACAGGGTCAGCGCCTCGTCCAGGTGCTGCTGCGCCGCGGTGAAATCGCCCAGGATCAGGCTGATCTGGCCCAGATGCATCAGCGCCACCCCTGTGCCCAGGCGATCTTTGGCCTGGCGGCGCAACGCCAGCGCCCGCCCCAGCCGATCGGCCGCTTTTTGGAAGTCGCCTGACCGGCTGTAGGTAACGCCGAGGTTGCTCAACACCGACCCCATGCTGCGCAGCCGGCCGGCGGCCTCGGCCACCTGCACAGCCCGTTCCTCCAGTCCCAGCGCGGCGTCGATCTGGCCGCGCCTGCCGAGGAAGATGCTCAGCCCGGCCAGCCCGATGGCGATCAAACTGGCGTCGCCGGCTTGCTCGGCCTTTTCCAGGCCGCAACGCGTCGCCGCCTCCGCAGCCTCCATCTGGCCGCCAGCCCAGAGGGTCATGGCCAGCCGCAGACTCGCATCTGCTTGCAGGTAGGTGTCTTGTATAGCCTGGCTAAGCCCTACAGCCTCCTGAGCTTGGGCAATGGCCTCTGTGATCTGGCCCTGGCGCACAGAGAAGAACGCCTGCTCCAGCAGCACACAGCTTAGCGCAGCCTGCACCTGTTGTTTCTCCGTTGCGCAAACCAGGTCGGCGCGCAAGACGGCGGCGGCCTCGGCCAGTTGCACCACGCCTTGTTGGAACAGACCGCGGCTATACCACAGATGCACCATGCCGCGCGCCATCTGGCGCAGGATGGCGGCATCCCGCTGCCGCACGGCAGTCAGCCAGGCGGTCTTGAGGTTGTAGGTTTCCTGCCATGCCGCCTGCATCAGCTCCGCATTCTCAGGCAGGTCGTTGGCTCGAACTTGCAGAAAGCCCGCATAGTGGGCGCAGTGCTGCGCGGCCGTGGCCTTGTGCGTGTCTTGGTCCTCCAGCAGCTTTTCGGCGGCCAGTTGGCGCAGCAACTCGTGCATGTCGTAGCGCGTCTCATCCACCTGGCGCAGCAGCGATTGATCTGCCAGGCTTGCCAGCAGCGCTGGCGAGGCGTCGGCGACAGCGGCTGCCGCTTCGGCTGTGAAGCCACCGCGAAAGATGGCGCAGCGGGCCAGAACCGCCTGCTCCGGCTTGGACAACAACTGCCAGGAGGTCTCGAAGACCGCGCGCAGGCTGCGATGCTGCACAGCCACGTCGGCCATGCTGCTGGCCAGGGCATCGACGTTGGCGGCGATGGCGCTGGCGATCTCGGCGCACGTGCAGCGGTCGCTCAGGCCCGCGGCCAGATCGATGGCCAGGGGCATGCCTTCGACCAGGCGGCAGATCTGAGCCACGGCCTCCTGGTTGTCTTCGTCCAGTTCAAAGCCGCCGCAGCGGCGGTCGGCGCGCTCGACGAAGAGATGGACGCTGCTGAAGCCGCGTAGCGCGCTCAGAGAGATATCGGCCTGGCCAGGCGCTGTCTGGGGCGGCGTCGGCAGCCCGGTCAAACGAAAGGCGTATTCGGCCTGCAAGTTGAGGCGGCGGCGGGAGGTGACCAGCAGGCAGAGGTTGGGTGCGGCCTGGAGCAGATCGACCAGCAGCGGCTCGGCGCCGTGCAGATGCTCGAAGTTGTCCAGCAACAGCAGCAGGCGCTGGCTGGGCAGACGTTGGGCGATCTGCTCGGCGGGCAGCGCGCCGGGGCCAAGCTGCAGCGAGAGGCGGGCGGCGATGGCCGAGGCCAGCCGCTCGCTGAGGGAGGCGGGTGAAGTTGTGGCAGCCAGCGCCCCGTCGTCAGGGCTGAGGCTGGCCAGGGGGATGAACCAGACGCCGCCAGGAAAGGCGGGCCGGACCTGTTCGGCCAGGGCCAGGGCCAGACGGGTCTTGCCGATGCCTCCTTCGCCGGTGAGGGTGAGCAGGCCATAGGCAGAGTTGACCAGCTTGGCGGCCAGCAAGCTGAGCTCTCGCTCGCGACCGAAGAAAGGGGTGAGGGCACGGGGCAGGTAGCCCGGCGGCGCAGATCTGAGTTGTTCGCGCCGCTGCTCCAACAGCTTGACCTGTGCAGCCAGGTGCTGGCGGCGCTCGGCCAGCCAGGCGGCGAACATAGGCGCGTCGGGTAGTTCCAGGCCGTGCAGCAGCTCCCCTTGCACCAGGGCTAGTGCGTCTTGTATCTGCTGCGCGTTAGCCAAGGGGTCGCTGGCTGTCAGATCCAGTTGCCAGACGTCGCACCAGAAATCGGCTGATGGGCCAGCGAATTGGACGGTCTGGCGGGTGGTGTGCAGCAGGTCCAGCGGAGCAAGCACCCGACGCAAGTTGTAAAGAGCATTGCGCAAGCTGTGGCGGGCAGATGCCTCGGTGAAGCCGTTCCAAAACATCTCCGTCAGCCTCTGGCGCTGAATCGGGACATCGCGGCCCGCCAGCGCCAGATAGGCCAGCAGGGCGCGCTCTTTGTCGGAAGCAAAGCCGCGCGCCCTGCTGTGATCATGTTGAAACCGAAATGGGCCTAGTAGTTGTAGCTGTAGAATGGCCATGTGATTGGTCTCCTGGCTTCAACAGCGCTCGCCAACTCTCCTGGCATTGCCCGATGCGTTGCAGGGATTGCAGGCTCGGTCGTCTATGGTTGTACGCGCACCTCGATGGCGTTGATGGCCGGGTTCTTGCGGGCGCCGGTACCCTTGGCGAAGGCGATGTTGAGCAGGCCGTCGCTGACGGTCGCGGTGTAGGTGCGGTCCAAGGCCACGCCCTTGCCTGCCAAGGCCCAAACGCTGAAGTCAGTCTCCACCCGCACGCCCTCGATGGTGATGTTCATGCGGCGGTCAGTGGCGTTGGCCACGGCCATCTCGGCGAATTTGAGTGTGACCTGGTAGGTTCCGTTGGGCACCTGGAAGCGGTACTCGCCTGCGATCTCGAGGTATTTCTGATAGAGCGCAGGGTCGTTAGTGCCAGCGACCGCCGCTGTGCTGGAGACGGCCTTGCCTGAAGTATACCCCCAGGGCCCGGTGGCGCCGTAGGCGCGATCGGCGGCCCATATCCGGCCTGCGCCGTCGGTGTACGCCGCCGTGCTGCCGACGTGGACGCGCTGCACATAGGGCGCTGCTGTCGGCGTCCAGGTTGGCGAGGGCGTGTTGGTAGGCGTCGAAGTGGGCGTAGACGTTGGGCCGCCCGGCGTTACGGTGAAGGTGGGCGTGGCGGTCGGCGGCGGTGGGGCCAGGGGCACAACCTCGATGGCGTTGATGGCCGGGTTCTTCTTGGCGCTGGTACCCTTGGCGAAGGCGATGTTGAGCAGGCCGTCGCTGACGGTCGCGGTGTAGGTTCGATCCAGGGCAACGCCCTTGCCTGCCACGGCCCAAACGCTGAAATCGGTCTCCACCCGCGCGCCTTCGATGGTGATGTTCATGCGGCGCTCGGTGGCGTTGGTCACGGCCAGCTCGGCGAATTTGAGCGTGACCTGGTAGGTCCCGTTGGGCACCTGGAAGCGGTACTCGCCTGCAATTTCGCGGTACTTCTGGTAGAGCGCAGGGTTGCTGGTGCCAGCGACCGCCGCCGTGCTGGAGAGGGCTTTACCGGCGACTGAATACCCCCAGGGACCGGTGGTTCCGTAAGCCCGGTCGGCTGCCCAGGTCTGGCCCATGTTGTCGGTGAAGGCAGCGGTGCTGCCGACGTGGACGCGCTGCACATAGGGCGCAGGGGTGGGTGTCCACGTAGGGGTTGAGGTGGACGTAGGCGTGGAGGTGGGCGTGGAGGTTGGCGTGGACGTGGGCGTGGAGGTTGGCGTGGAGCTGGACGTTGATGTGGGTGTAGACGTTGGCGTCGACGTGTCTGTTGGCTCGGGCGTCTGCGATGGGGCGAGCGTTGATGTCGGAGTCGGCGACGCGCTGCTTATCCGGAAGTTAGCCACGATGGACTTGGTCTCGTTGATCGAGCGGGCGTTGTCCGCGTAATCTGCCACACCTGTGGCAATGCCGTTGTAAAACACGTTGGGGTTTGAGAAGTGCGGCACGCGCAGGCAACCCCACAAGACAGGGCAATCATAGGCCATGACCGTGCGAAACGAATAGTTCGGCGCCCAGTAGCCATAGGAATAGGGGTAAACGCCTGAGCCTGAGCTGCTGTTAGCGTGATCGTGCGCCGATCCCATGTTATGGCCCAGCTCATGGGCGAAGGTGTAATAGCCAGTGGCGCAGTCGCTGATCACCACGCTGAAGCCGAGCCTCTCCTGACTGGCCAGCATGGGGTTGATCATGCTGGCGATGCCGCACTCGAAGGTGTCTTCGGCAATCAGGCTGACCAGGTCTGCTTGATAGAGATCGCGCAGGGCATGGATCTCGTCCATGTGGCCGTCGGTCTTGCCGCGCAGCCGGGTAAGATCGACGGCGATGTCGCCGCTTTCAGTGTAGTTGACCTCGGCTGCATGCACCAGGCGTATCTGGGTGTCGATCTGGCTGTTGCCATAGATCTGGTTGGTTTCAGCCACTGCCACGTCGATCAGAGCCAGGATGCCGGCCGGGCCAAAGCGCATGCGCGAGGCAGGGGTGTAGAGGACCATGACGTCAATCACCGAGCCGTCGTCTGTCAGGGGGGCGCGGATGTCAAAGCTCGCCGGTGTATCAGACCCTGCGAACGGTTCGGGGTCTTCTTCAGGTGGAGCTTCTGGATAGGGACTGCTCAGGGTGGTCTGCTGGACCAGGTGAACATCTTGTCCCGTGTCGCTCACGCGATAGAGGGCTTCCGGCAGTGAGATAGTGGCTGAGATGGACGTGTCGTAAACAGCAACGGTTGCGCGGCCATTGGGAACGTCCAGCAACTCGCCGCTCCAGACAAAACGGTTAGGATTCTGCGGGTCGGGAAACGTCACCACACCGTTTTCCAGCACTGCATCAAAGATCGCGTCCGGGAACAGGTTGAAGGTTATGATCCCGGTCTGTGAAAACAGCGCATCAAAATTGATAAAGACGTACCGTGAGCGAATAACCCAGTGCTGGGGGGGCTGGCCTGCGTCCAATGCCTCAGGCGCTGCCGGCGCTTCGAGAAACAGCTCATGGGACGGTGTCTGGGAGACTTCGCTCTGCGCCATCACTGGTGAGAACGCGCCTCCGGTGGATAGGGCAACCAGGGCCAGGATGACAGCGACCAGCGCCGCAACAGCATTGAACGATCTCATTAATTCGTGCATCTCCTCGTCGCAGTGTGGTTGTGGATACGGCTTTGTTCATGATATCACCGTTTTTCAGAACAAGGCAAGCTGCCAGTGGAGACTCACGGGTACGCGATGCATTCTCGGCCAGCCTGGTCTTAGCGTTACATAACTGTTGATTTGTTGTCTTAATTTGACGATAATCGACAAATTTGGATGTCTTTATCTCCATTTGCTGCCAATATTCAGGGATGAAGGCTGGATCAAAAGCGCGATTTATGCAGCGTCAGCCGTCGGATCTGCGCGCCACGGAATGACAGGGAGCGGCGACGCGGCGGCGGATTATAAAAGATGACGATTTCATGACGATCAGCCTATTGACTGTCTGAGGATTGTGTAGTAAACAATAGTGCTGATTAAGCGCAGTGCAAATCAAGCCGTTAACCCCCCTGTATTTCTTGTGGCGACGTAACTGCTCAGCCATAGATGCCGGGCACTGGCTTAGAGAAACCGGGTTTTTGCTGCGGAAGCGGCTATCATAGCCCCGAGCAATGCGTTTGCAAACTCAGAAATCATTGCCCAACGAGAAAAACCCGGTTTCTGACCAGCCGGCTGAGCAGTTACTATACTTTTTTTATACTTTTTGTCTAGTGACAAACGTGTGGATCCATGATACTATCTTTCTCACTGCCCTGTGAAAAGGGGATGAAGCGCCCAGCGCTTGACTTAAAGCCGCTGTCACAAAACATAGGGTGAATGTAACTCTCAGCCACAGCTACAAGCGCCCGGCGCCAAAGTAGCTACGGGTGAATTGTAATTGCCATGTCATCGAACGCAAGCCAGAACATTCTCATCTGTGGCAAATCGCTCTTTCTGTGCGCATTGGCCAGCCAACTGACCGTGATGATGGGCAGCAAAGTGCGTGTTACCCGACAGACCGCCCCCAGCCCCAAGGTTGATTTTGTGCCCGATGTGGTGGTGATGGAGCAAGATCAGAACGTCCCTACTGCCATACCATCTGCCGCGCTCAGGGTACTGACTGAAAGCACAGGCGGATCAGTGATCCTGCTCAACCCGGCAAACAGTATGCTCACGGTGCTGTCCAGCCACACAACTCCAGTGGATAACCTCTCTGATGTCCTCGCCAAGATCGTCAATGCCTGATCCCCTGACAGCCGAGATATCTGCTCATAGCCTTTGCCTACATTTAGACAAAGCGCGGGCAGCAAAAAGTCCAAATCTCCTGACAGACATGCCGGAGAATGTGCGATATGCTGTGTAATAAGCGCTGGAAAACTATGTTTGCGATGCCCAGCGACAAAACAAATCAACCAACTTTTGTGGCCTGTGCCTACCGGAACCTGTAAACCCCTGTGTAGTATCTCTCCAAGGAGACCGTCAATGAGTTTTATCTCCAAGCAACCCAATAAGAACCGTCCTGTAGTGCGCGCAACGGCCATGATGTTGTTGGCGCTCTGGTTCATCGCTGGCGCTGCCTTGCAGCCTTTGGACGCCGCCGCTATGTCGCGATCGCTGGCCGAGTCCAACGCGCCCGTGGCAAATGTCGCCTTCAATCCTGACACCCAGGGCCAAACCTGCGTCGTCTTGCAGCCTGGCCCTGCTGCCGCTCTGGACTCCTACATCAAGCAGGAGAAACCAGATGACCGCATGGGAACCAACAATGAGCTGCGCGTTAAGACTGAAAACAATAAGCTGATGCGCTCTTTGCTGCAGTTTGATCTGTCCAACATCCCGAATAATGTTGTGGTGAACAGCGCAACGCTCTCCTTGTGGGTCAAGGATGTGACAGGCGCCAATGTGACCATCAACGCCCGCACTGTGACTAACTCCTGGAACGAAGCCCAGGTCACCTGGAAAGCGCGTGACAAGGCCGCTAACCTGAATTGGACATCCCTGGGCGGCGACTACAGCGCCACGGTCTTATCCTCGACCAGCCTGAATCTTGGCGTCAAGAACGTCTGGGCGAGCTGGGACCTGACTTCGGCCACCGCTAGCTGGGTCGCCACACCGGCCAGCAACCTGGGCGTGATCCTTGAGTCGCCTGTGACCAACCCAAAGAACGAAACCAAGTTCAAGAGCAGCGACGACGGCACGGCCAACCAGCGCCCCAAGCTGGAGATTTGCTATAGCGCGGCTGCGACCCTGGCCCCTGACAACCAGGGTGAGGGAGTGGCCGGCCTGGAGCGCATCTACGCCCATACCTTGACGGTCGGCAGCCTGACTAGCGCCTTCAACCTGAGCGCGGTCTCCGACAAAGGCTGGCTGGTTACTATCTACCAGGACCTCAACGGCGATGGCATCAAGGATCCGGGCGACACTGCGATTACCTCAATTCCTTCCATCGGCCCTAACGTCACCTTCAATATCCTGGTTGGGGTACAAGTGCCCTTTGTCATCCAGTTGGGCGTTATCGATGTGACGACTGTCACGGCAACGGCTGTCAATGGCGGCGTCACTGCGTCGGCCACCAACACTACGCGGGTAGGCGCTCCGATTGCGGTCCAGCCCAACAACAGCCGCTTTGCCACGGCTGGCTCTGGGCTGTTCTACGGGCATACCATCACCAATAACACTGATCAGACCGCCTGCTACACCGTCACCTCCACCTCCAGCCAGGGCTGGACAGTCAACCTGTGGAATGACCTGAATCGCAATGGCGTTCATGAGGTCGAAAATCCTGCTGAGCCGCCGGTGACGAACCCGGTCTGCCTGCCCGCTGGCCAGACCTACTGGCTGGTGGCCGAGGTCTTCGTGCCTGGCAACGCTGTGGCTGGCACGGTCGACCAGACCGTGATCCGCGTTGCTGGCCCCAATGGCTCCTTTGGTTCTGCTACCAACACCACCACAGTCTTCGTCAACGATCCACCCATCGTCGATGGCAAGTACGATGAGATCTATGACATCTCGCCCGACTCTGATGTAGTCTGCTACAACAATCAGGCCGGCGCTCTGTTCGGCAAGCTGGCGACTTTCTATCAGCCGACCGGCGACTCGATCTACATGGCGCTGGTGATCGACAAAGACTTCGTCGATAACACCTACGGCGTCAACGCTATCGGCTGGCCCAGCGGCCATACCTTCAGCCAACTGGTGGGCTCTGACCATGCCCAGTTCTACGGCAATAACGCGGCCGGAACCAGGGTGCTGGACTTTAAGGTCGATTATATCTCGGCCAGCAGCGGCACGCCGTCAGGCTATCGCTCACTGGGCGTGCTGGGCGGCGATGGCCGGATGAACATCGGCAGCGCAGCCAGCATTCAGGAATGGGCCACCTCGCTGGCCTACAGCCTGAACAACACCGGCTACTGCACCGGCGGCAACTGCAGCGGCGCCGGCACCAATCTGTTGGTTAACTCGCCGGCCACCAACGCGTTCTTCACGCCGAATCCAACCTATCCCGACTGGATCTTCGACGTTATCTACGAGTTCAAGGTCAACAAAAACGCCTTCCCCGGCGGCTTTGGCTCGATCCAGATTCCCTACATCCATGCCTCGCCCAGCAAGCTGGGCACCAACACGATCTACGCTGTTCCTGGCCCCTGCCCGGGCGAGATCGGCGACTATGTCTGGCACGATGTCAACCTTGACGGCATCCAAGACAGCAATGAGCAGGGCATCGACAATGTGACGGTCCAGCTCTATCGGGACAACGGCGATGGCATTTTTGATCCTAATCAGGACACCCTGGTCGGTTCCCAGGTGACCTCGGCTGGCGGCAAGTACCTCTTCCAGAACCTGCCCGCCAGCGACTACTGGGTCAGAGTGGTCGAGAGCACCGTGCCCAACGGCTACACCACGACCACTTACAATACCCCGATGCTGGTCAACCTCAGCGAAGGTGAGAGCTATCTCGATGCTGACTTCGGCTATGCCACGCCATCGACTGTGGACTACGGCGATGCGCCTGACACCAGCCCTGGCACGGGCACAGGCAACTACAACACGCTGGCCAGCAACAATGGCCCCAGCCACTCGATCGTCAGCACGCTCAAGCTGGGCAACATAGCGCCAGACGGCGACTCAGGCTTCTTGCAGAACGTCGATGCCACAGCCGACGACCTGACCAACATCAGCGATGAGGACGGCGTGACCGTACTGCCGCAGATCCTGGTCACATCGACCTCAGTGCAGTTGACGGTGAAAGCTGGCAACACGGCGGATATGCCCGCCACGCTGGCCTGCTGGATTGACTTCAACCGCGATGGCGTCTTCGGAAACAACTTCGAGCGCGCATCGGTGGTCGTGCCTGCCAACTCTGGCACTGCGGACTACAACCTCAGCTTCGACGGCCTATCGGGCCTGGTGGCCGGCGACAGCTACCTGCGCTGCCGCATCGCCTATGACGCCAACGAGGTGGCCAACCCCACCGGCCCAGCCGCCAGCGGCGAGGTCGAGGACTACAAGGTCACCATCGGCCCACAGCCTGACTTCGGCGACGCGCCCGATGCCGCCCCCGGCACCGCCCGAGGCGATTACCAGACGCGCGCGGCCGATGGCGGCCCACGCCACGTGATTGTGGACAATCTCCGCCTGGGCGCGGTCGCGCCTGACGGCGACAACGGCACCTTGCAGAACGTCGACGCCAATGCTGACGACCTGACCAACATCGACGACGAAGACGGCGTGACCGCGCTGCCTGTCGTTACCAACCGCTCCACCAGCGTGCCGCTGGCGGTGTCTGTCTTCAACAACACCGGCGCCGATGCCACCGTGGCCTGCTGGATCGACTTCAACCGCAACGGCGTCTTCGGCGATGCCGGCGAGGGCCAGTCAGCCACTGTGCCCAGCCAGGCCAGCCAGCAGACCGTCAACCTCACCTTCAGCGGCTTTGCGCCGCCCGTGCCTGGCGTCAGCTACCTGCGCTGCCGCATTGCCAACAATGCTGGCGAGGTGGCTACCTCCATCGGCCTGGCTAACAGCGGCGAGGTCGAGGACTACAAGCTCACGATCCTGGGCCTGGACTACGGCGATGCGCCCGATAACGGCGGCGCTCCGACCCAGGGCAGCTACAACACGCTGGCCAGCAACAACGGGCCGCACCATGTGATCGTGTCCGGTCTGAGTCTGGGTTCTGTCGCTCCGGACGCCGACTCGGGCATGTTGCAGAACGTGGAGGCTTCGGCCGACGACGATACTGGCATTGCCGACGAGGACGGTGTGGAGGTCATTCCGTTCATCGGCGTGAGCACCACCAGTGTGCAACTGACCGTGAAGGCTGTCAACGCCACCGGCGCTGATGCCACCGTGGCCTGCTGGATCGACTTCAACCGCAACGGCCTGTTCGAGGCTGCTGAGCGGGCTTCGGCCATCCTGTCTGATGGAGCCGGGACGCGAACAGCCGAGCTGACCTTCTCTGGCTTTGGCACGCCGGCGCCTGGCGACAGCTACCTGCGCTGCCGTATCGCCAGCGAGGCCAGTGAGGTGGCCAATCCCACCGGCCCGGCCAACAGCGGTGAGGTCGAGGACTACAGAATCACCATCGCCGACCAGGAGATGGACTTCGGTGATGCGCCTGATACAGGCTCTGGCACGGGCACGGGCAACTACAACACCCTGGCCACCGACAACGGGCCGCGCCACGTGATCGTGCCCGGGCTGCAGCTAGGCGAGGTAGCGCCGGACGACGATGACGGTACGCTGCAAGATGCGGAAGCGCTGGCCGACGATGAGACCGACGTCAACGACGAAGATGGCGTGGCAACGCTGCCAGAGATCGACAAGAGCTCCCGCGAGGTCCTGTTGACCGTGGTGGCCGAGAACGATACCAACGCTAACGCCTCTCTGGTGTGCTGGATCGACTTCAACCGCGACGGCGACTTCACCGGCAACGGCGAGAAGTCTACAACGGCCATCGTGCCGGCTGACAGCGGCTTGTCCAGCTACGAGGTCTACTTCTACGGCTTCGCCGAACCGACGCCTGGGATCAGCTATCTGCGCTGCCGCATTGCCAACAACCCGGCTGAAGTCGCGGCCCCCACGGGAATGGCGCAGTCTGGCGAGGTTGAGGACTACAAGATTGTCATCACTGCCGACGACAGAGAACTGCCTGCGCTCGGCCAGATTGGCAACTTCATCTGGGTCGATGAGAACTCTGATGGCTACCAGGATGCTGGTGAGCCCGGCATTCCCAACGTGGTTGTGGTGCTGTACGGCGTCAGCGGCCAGGAGCTGGCCCGCACGGTAACAGACGCCCGCGGCCAGTACCTGTTCACCAACCTGCGCCCTGGCCCCTACTATGTCGATGTGCTCGACGGCACCGGCGGCCAGCCGTACACCCTGCCTTTCGTGGGTATGACGCAGACCCCGCCCAGCACGCTGCCCTATGGCGACTTCGGCAACCAGGATCATAACCAGACGCCGATCCCGAACACCGGCTTCACCGGCTACAATATCATCCTGCCGGCAGGCGGCGAGAACCTGACAGCCGACTTCGGCTACAACTACAATCCGTCCGATGAAGTCAACAAGAACTACGGCTTCGGCGCTATCGGCGATCGGGTTTGGATCGACGCTGACGGCGATGGCAAGCAGGATGCCGAAGAACCTGGCATCCCGGGCGTGACGCTGACCCTTTACCACGACCCTGACGGTAATGGCGTGTACGATACCCCCTATCCGGGCGGTACCACCACGACCAACTCGACGGGCTACTACATCTTCGACAACCTGCCGCCCGGCGCCTATGTGGTGCGCGTCACCCCGCCGCCTGGCTACACCCAGACGGGCGATCCTGACCTGTGGGGCGCCTGGTGCAGCACAGCCTGCGACAACCAGACCACCACGCCGGTGATCATCGCCCCTGGCGACGTGTTCCTGAACGCTGACTTCGGCTATCAGCCGCCGGCCAGCCAGAACAACACTATCGGCGACAAAATCTGGTTTGACGCCAACGCCAATGGCATCGGGCCTGCTGGAACGCCTGGCGGCGCCGACGTCAACGAATATGGCATTGCTGGTGTGACCGTGGCCTTGATCCTGGACATCAACAACAACGGCGTCTGGGACAGCAACGAGCCGATCATCGCCAGCGATACGACTGACGCCAACGGGCTCTACCTGTTCACCGGCCTGCCCGATGGCAGCTACCTGGTCTGGGTCAACGATGCAGACAGCGTGCTGGCGGGCCTGCGGCCGACCTACGACTCTGACGGCGGCGCCAATCCTGGCAGCGGCGCTCCTCTGGGCGTTGCCAGCAGCTCGGTCATGGGCATCAGCTCTGTGCTGAACCTGGGTGTGGGCAGCGCCACGCCGGTCAGCAATCTGGCCCAGGACTTCGGCTACACGCCTGCCAACCACCAGCCTACCCAGGGCCTGATCGGCGACCGCGTCTGGCTGGACATCAACGGCGACGGCGCGCAGGATGGCAACGAACCGGGTCTGGAAGGCATCCGGGTCGAGCTCTACAACAGCAGCAACACCCTGATCGGCGTCACCTTCACCAATGAAAACGGCTACTACTACTTCGGCGGGCTGCCGGCCGGTACCTACACCGTGGTAGTGACGCCGCCCCCCGGTATGAACCAGACCTTCGACGCCGATGGCCTGGGCACGCCGCACCGATCCACGGTTACCATCGGCCCCGGCGGCATCAACCTGCTGCAGGACTTCGGCTACCGCGGCACGGGCACCATCGGCAACCTGGTCTGGGAAGACCTGAATGCCAACGGCGTGGTCGACGGCGGCGAGCCTGGCATTGCTGGTGTGACCTTGCAACTGTACTGGGACCTGAACGGCGACGGCCAGGTCGATCCCGGCGAGCCGCTGATCGGCACGACCACTACAGGCGTGGCCGGTGGATACCTGTTCAGCGGCCTGCCGACCGACGACGGAGACGGCAACGCTAACTTCGTGGTGCGTGTCTCTGACGACAACGGCGTGCTGCTGGGCTACTGGCATTCGTTGGGTACGCCCAAGGTCGACAACAACAGCCAGACCGACCCGTATGCGGTGACGCTGAGCCCGGCTGCGCCCAACAACCTGACGGCTGACTTCGGCTACTACATCAAGGCGGCCGCTCTCGGCAACCGCGTCTGGCTGGACATCGATCGCGACGGCATTCAGGATGCCGGCGAACTGGGTATCCCTGGCGTCAAAGTTACCCTGACCATCAAGTACTTTGAGGGTCCGACGGTGACGGTGGTGACCACCAGTGGTTCCAACGGCTTCTACAGCTTCGGCAACCTGCTGCTGGACGAAGATCACGCCGCCAGCAAGACGGGCGCGCCGACCCTGAACCAACCCGTCTACACCATCTCGTCTGAGACGCCTGCTGGTCTCCTGCTGACGGTGGTGCGGGCGCCAGGCAGTACGACGATGAACGACTCGGACGATGCGGCCGGCGTGGACGGCCTGGCGACCCAGGGCCAGACCAACGTGACCCTGAACGCCGCCAATCCTAACGCCGAGAGCAACCCGATCGCCGGCTACGACTTCGGCTTCTATCCCGACTCGCCCCTGTCTGTCCTGTTGGCAGCCTTCGAAGCGGCCGCCCAGTCGGATCACGTGCTGGTGAGCTGGGAGACGGTGAGCGAGGCCAACAACGCTGGCTTCAACCTGTATCGCAGCCTGAGCGCCGACGGCGAGATGACGCTGGTGGCCAGCGTGCCCTCCCAGTCGCCAGGCGCCACCCAGGGTGCAGCCTACAGCTTCCAGGACTTCGGCGTGCAAGCCGGCCAGACCTACTTCTACTTCGTGGAAGATGTGGCCGTGAACGGCGCAACCACGCTGCACGGGCCGGCCAGTGTGATCTTCCAGGCGCCGACGGCCGTAACGCTGAGCGCTCTGCAGGCCAGCGCCGGCGATGCCGGACAGAGTCCGCTGCTGTGGGTGGCTGCTGTGCTGGCTGCGCTGGCAACCTTCGCCTTCATCCGCCGCCGCGCGACTGCTTAATCAAATGCCAGGCGCTGCCGGCCATGAGCGATGGCCGGCAGCGCTGATCTGCTGACTGAGCCGCTGGCAGCCTTCCGGCGGCCCGCAGTCCAAGCACACCAGAGGTCTGACCTCTGGTGTGCTTTTTTGTTCTACTCAGGCCCAGGTGCCCGGCACTTTTGCAGCGATTCGCACATGCTTTCGAGCTGGCATCAAGTGCCGGGCACCTCAAAGACTTTGTTTACGGTGTACTGAATAGTTACTTGCGGTGCGGCATATACCTGCTGAGGCCGCAGCATAACCAGACTCGGCGCCCGTATCGAAAACAGTGGCTTGTGCGTCTAAAAAAGCAAGAACAGCGCGGATCCGGGCACGTTCATCGGTTTTGCGTCCACAATCCGCACCTGCGGGTACTGGCCGCGCTGACTGATAGAGCTTGCATGAACCGCAAAACTAAAAAATGACGATTTGATGACGCCAGTATGGTTGACAAAGGCTAAAAAATTTGTGATAATAAGTGCTAGTCGATCCATTACACCGCAAAAACGGATCATTTTGTTTGATTTATAGCGTAAATTCATTGTGCTTTCCGTTGCTTCTCACGTCGCCTTGTTGTAAAGTTACTACTTGAGCGCCCGCCGCCGGGTGCGAGCACGTTGATTGAGTAGGCCGCCGTATCGACGCCGAAGGCGAACGTGCTCGCACCCGGCGCCTATGGCTGGGTAGTTATGTTGCAAGTTGTAAAGTCGCCAGGGGCGGAGTCTGGTGTTGTGCGTCACGAGTCCTTGCGGATGCCTTGCGCTCTATCCGCGGGCTGTTCAGAAGTCGGTTTCAGCAGTTGATAATTTGTCGTCTATAGCGCGTGCTTTAGGCCTTGAAGCGCGCTATAAGCCAAGTCGCCTGTTGTTTAGCAGAATTTCAGAGGAGTCCTAAGATGTCCACAAGACAAGCCCGCCTGTTTAGAGCCAGGGTGCTGTATCTTTCCATGATCCTGGCGTTGGTGTTGAGTGTCGTTCCCCAAGCCTTGCCCGGCGTTGAGGTGCCGGCCGCGGAGGCCCACAATTTACAGACCCGCATGGTCTACATGTTCTTTGATCCTGACACCCAGGCTTGTCTGGATGCCCGCTTGGAGGGCACGGCTTTGCCAGCCGGTTGCGCGCCTTTGCCCATCGGCTGGGCGCCGGGCGACCCCGTGCTGCAGGCCGACGATGAGCTGGGTGTCATCATCAAGGTGGTGCCGCGCGATGGCACCACCACTGGCGTGGGCGGACATATCGATTTCTACGTGCCCAACGGCGTGCAGGTCGTCGATGTGGGCTACATGGTGCCTGACGGCGTGGGCGGCTTCGAAAAGACTACCATGAAGGGACAGTCGCCCATCGCTATCGGCGCCGGGCCGGTTGGCGCCAAATCGACAGCGGAGCTCATCGGTCTGAGCGCCAACTACACCAGCGCAGCCAGCGGCCTGACTGCAGCGCCGGTTACAGCCGCTGGCCTGCACCGCGGCACCATCGCCGGCGTCTATGGCGACACCGGTATCTTTTTCTCCACCGATCCCGACACGGCCTATGGCTCGTGGCAAGCGTTTACTGGCCATTCGACTGCCAGCGGCTGTGGTTCGCTGGCTTTTAACCCCACAGCCCAGGGCGAGCGCATTACCAACAACTCCGGTGACGTGGTGGTACCCTGTAACAAGTGGGACGCCGAACAACTCTTCGCCTGGGGCGCCAAGGGCACGACCTACGGCGCCGCTGCGCTGCGCGGCGGCAGCACAGCCATTGTCGACTACCCCGACCAGCGCGGCAACGCGCCGTGGGGCTTTGCCAGCGGCGTGGCCGGGCCAGACAGCGGCTACGCCTGGCACTTCGACTGGGACGCCTACAAAGCTGCAGGCGGCAACCCGCTCAATCCCGCCCACATCCAGGCCGCTATGGGCACTAACAAAATCGGCCCCTGGCAGCGCATCCAATATGACGGCGACCGCGTCTCTTTCGACCAGCCCGGCCTGATCAGCTCGGTGTTGGGCTATGCCAGCAAGGACGCCGGCAATTTGGGCGCTGCCCTGCCGCTGGCAACCACGACAGACCAAACCACTACCTTGGGCGGACCCAAGGCGATCCGCTGGGCCGTCGGCCAGTTGACAGCCTTCCGGCCGGAGTACGCCTGGGTGAAGATCAGGGTCACCGATGCAACGGCTGGCATCACCGGGCCTGGCGGTTGTCCCGACCTGCGCGGCGACACCTTTGGCGGCGATGCAGGCGGCACCGACAACGGCAAGGACCATCTGTGGCGCTACTACGAGCCGACCGAAGTCAAGATGAACATGTGCCTGGCGGCAGGCAAGCCGGCCACCAAGGAGTTTGTCAAGTCGGGGGCCACCTTCCAGTATCCGCTCAAGGTCTACAACCTGCAGGGCTTCACGCTGACCAATGTCCAGGTGCGGGATACACTGGGCGCTGGCCTGACCTTTGTCAGCTCTGCGCCTGCACAGAACAGCGGTCCCAACCCGTTGGTCTGGAACGTGGGCACGCTGCTGCCCGGCCAGAAGTTCGAGGCCCTGGTCACTGTCCGGACCAGCTCTACCGGGTACCTGGACAACTGTGTGGTCATCACCTCCGACCAGTTGCCTCCGCAGTCTGCCTGCGACACCACCATTTCCGGCGCGTATCCCTTCCTGATTCCCACGAAGACGGCCCGCACCACCAGCCTGGCGGCGGGCGGCACAGTGATCTACGACGTCCTGGTCAGGAACATCGGCGAGGGGCCGACTGGCAGCCCGGTGACTATTCGTGAGTTTCTGCCCGACGGCTTCACCTATGACCCGACCTTCACCCCTGCGGCCACAGTCAACGGCGCGGCGGTGACGCCCACGGTGAACGCCGCCAATCCCAGCGAGCCGATTTTCACCATCCCGACCTCTCTCCAGGCCGGTCAGCGCTTGACCATCGCCTTTCGGGCCAAGGTCGATCCGGCGACTGATCCGGGCAGCTACTGCAACGCTTACTCGACGACCCAAAACGGCGTGCCCATCACGACCGGCTCGCTGGCCTGCGTCACCGTGGCCGGCGGCCGCATCGGCGACACCATCTGGCGCGACTGGAACGGCAATGGCGTGCAGGACGCGGGCGAGGAAGGCATCGCTGGCGTCACGGTCAAGCTCTACGCGGCTGACGGCACCACGCTGCTGGCCACTACCACCACCGACGCCAACGGCAACTACTCCTTCCCCGGCCTGGTAGCCGGCACCTACGTGGTGGAGGTCAACAACGGCAACCCGTTGCCGGGGACCGTGCAGACCGGCGACCCAGATCAGCCAGGCGTGCCCTGCACCACCTGCGACAATCGTCACACCGTCGTGCTGGCTACCGACCAGCAGTATCTGGACGCCGACTTCGGCTACCGGCCCACTGGCTCGGCCAGCATCGGCGATAAGGTCTTCGAGGACATCAGCAACAACGGACTGTTCGATACCGGCGTTGACTTCGGCATCCCCAACGTCACCGTCTGGCTTTATGAGGACAGCAACAACGATGGCGTCATCGACGCCGGCGACGCGCTGGTGGCGACGACGGTCAGCAATGTCAACGGCGACTACCTCTTCTCCAATCTGGCGCCCGGCTTCAACTACCTGGTCAAGGTGGACAAGAACGATCCTGACATCCAGACCTACTTCAACAACAAGTACGGCGCCAGTACCCTCTACCAGCTCAGCACGCCAGAGGTCAGCGCCTCGCCCAATCTGAGCGGGGCCGACCTGGACAACGACTTCGGCTTCTGGCGGGTGCTGCCCGGCTCCATCGGCGATCAAGTCTTCATCGACAACAACGGCAACGGTATCTTCGATGCGGGCGACGCGCCGCTGGCTGGCGTCACGGTCAATCTGTACCTCAATGGCGTGCTGGTGGCAACCACGAGCACTGGCCCAGACGGCACATATCTGTTCCCTGACCTGGGACCTGGCAACTATCAGGTGGTAGTGGACGCCACTGATCCCGAATTGCCTGGCGGCTACTTCCCCACTGTCAAGCAGTTTGATGTTGCGCTCACAGCCGGCCAGAACTTCCTGACCGCTGACTTTCCCTTCATCTCGGTGCTGAGCAAGACGGTCAACCTCAGTTATGCCACGCCGGGCCAGACGTTGAACTTCACGTTGAAGCCGTACTATCCCGGCCCTGAGCTGATGGAGAATGTGCGCATCATCGACCCGCTGCCGGCTGGCACTACCTATGTCGGCAGCAGCGCCAACGCTGGCGGCGTCTTCGGCCCCTACGTATCGCTGCCGGGCGAGCCGGGCGAGGATCCCGTTCCTGCAGTCGGCATGGGGATCTACAATAACAACAACGACACTTTCCGCTACCGCACCTTCAACACCGATAGCGACGATCTCTTCAGCGCTGAGCTTAGCGGCGCCAACATGGGCACCCGCATCCAGATGATGGCCGGCGCGTCCAGTCCCACTACGGCCGAGCGGGTGATCGCCTTCACCCACGGCGGCCCGCAGATCTCGGCTGCCATCTGGAACGGCACAGCCTGGGCGGCAGTGCCCAACCCGCCAGCCGGCGCGTCAGGCCGTCTGACCAGCGCTAACCTGACGACCAACTCGAATCTGTACTGGGGCGCGGCTGTGGCCTATGAGCAGAGCAGCGGCCATCTGATGCTGGTCTGGAACGACGACACCTCAGCGATAGCCGGGACAGACGACGAGCTGCGCTATGTCACCCGTGAGAGCGGGGTATGGGGCACAGTGACATCGCTGCCCGCAGGCAACCAGCCGCAGAACCTGCGCATGGCTGCCCGGCCCAACAGCGACCAACTGGCTCTGGTCTACAGCACGGCGGCCGGCGCCGACTATGTCAGAATCTGGAGCGGCACGGCCTGGGGCAGCGAGACAGCCCTGGACACCAGCGGCGGCTCCCTGACCTCGGTCAACGTAGCCTATGAGGCGCAGAGCGGCCGGGCGATGGTGGTGTATGGCAAGCCCACCGCCACCAGCGTCAACCTGTTCTACCGCGTCTGGGATGGCTCAAGCTGGAGTGCAGAGGCGTCGATCACCCCGCCGGCCGGCGTCACGACCCAGCCGCAGTGGGTGGCCATTGCCTCAGATCCGTTCAGCGATCGTATCGCCGTAGGCGTTGTGACCAGCGGCGGCCGGACCTGGCTGGCGGTGTGGAACGGCACGGCGTGGGTCAATGTGGAGCAGGCGACGGCCACGTCGCTGATCGCCACAGCCCAGAACGTGGCTGTTTCCTTCGAGACTTTGAGCGGCGACCTGCTGGCAGCCTATGGCGTCAACAGCGCGCCCACGGCGCAGGTGCGCTACCGCGCCTGGAGTTGGAACCCGTTGACTTCGACCGGAAGCTGGTCGGCTGAGCAGGCTGGCCCGTCGGCCACCAACGGCAACCCCAACGTGATCACGCTGGCGCGCAGCCCCAGCACCGATCGTGTGATGATGACCATCAACACCAGCAGCAGCCGGGCCAACTATGTCTTCTGGGACGGCAGCGCCTGGGATACCACGGTGACCGAGGCCGCTGGCAACACCCAGACTGCCACCCAGCAGCCGGCGATCTTCCTCTGGAACCGGGCTTCAGCCACCGAAAGCGCAGCGACGTCGGTCATAGCCACCCCGGCTACGGCGGCTCTGGGCGGCGCCATCACTGTCAAGTTGGCTTTGAAGCCCATCAGCGCAATCCCCAACGCAACTCCGATCCTGGAGGTTGTGGGCGGCAGCGCGATCTGCACCACTGCCGATACGATCCCAGCCAACCTGGCGGCTGGCGTCGTCAAGACCTTCACTTACACCTGCACACCGTCCACCCTGGGCGAGTTCCGCTTCATCGGCGAGGCCACATCCTCCGGCGGCTATGAATTCCCTGTCGCGCTGTCCAACAGCGTGTTAGTGAGCAACGACGGCAGCAGCAACATCGTTACCTGGAACCTGGGCAGCAATGAAAGCGCCGTAGCAGGTGAGACCATCGACTCTGGCGTGCCGGCCGGCATTTATGCCTTCCGCGGCGCGGCCACGACCACCTTCCGGCGCTTCGGTATTACCTCAGGCGTCTGGGCCGACCGGGCCGTTGCTCCGGCGACCATTGCCAAGGGTGGCGCGCTGACCAGCGACGGCGTGGCAACCATCTATGCGCTGCGCGGCAACACCCAGCAGACCTTCTACTCTTACAACTCCAACACCGACGCCTGGACAACGTTGACGAACACGGGCGTGGCCGTCAACGAAGGCGGCGCGCTGGTCTTCCTCAATGTAGGCGGAACGAACTACGTCTATGCCCTGATGGGCAACTCGACCAGCTTCCGGCGCTACAACGTGAGCACGCCTGGCTGGACTGCGCTGGCGGCCACGCCAGCCAATGTCAAGAAGGGCGGCGCGCTGGCCACCGATGGCACCTACATCTACGCCCTGCGCGGCGACCGCAAGAACAGCTTCTGGCGCTGTAACGCCACCACCACCGGCTCTGCCGGCTCGTGCGACACCAGTTGGACGACGCTGGCCGTTGTGCCGGGCAATGTGGGCTGGGGCGGCTCGCTGGCGCGCGTGGGCGGTTTTGTCTACGCCATGCAAGGCGACGGCAAGACAGGCTTCTATCGTTACAACATTGCGACTGATGCTTGGACCGCTATGGCGTCAACGCCGGGCAATGTAAGTGAAGGCGGCGCGCTGGCCACTGACGGCGTCAACATCTATGCCTTCCAGGGCAAGACCACGGCTTTCTGGCGTTACAACATTGCTACTAACTCGTGGACTGTGTTGGCGCCCTTCTCGGCGGCCACGGGCCAGGGCGGCGCCCTGACCTACCTGCCTTCTGTCAATGCGCAAGGCCGCACGACGAGCATCAGCGCCACCCCGGTGCTGGTTTCCACCGGCGGTACGGTACAGGTGGTGATGCGCGTGGCGTCCAACGAAGCGATCGGTAGCGTCACCCCGACAGCGTTGACGCCGACGGCAACTGGAGGCGCGACGGCCATCTGCACCGGCCCAACGCCTGCCAGCCAGGCCATCGCCGCGAATGGCACCGCCGACTTCACCTGGAGTTGTGCGGTGACGCCAGGCGCGACTCCAGGCAGTTTGAAGTGGAGCGCCTCAGCCGACGGCACATCTCCGACGCGCACCTTCCCCAGCGCTACCTCCAACAGCGTTCTGGTCAGTCCGGTGCTCTCCTTCTCGGCTACGGTCGACAGCCCGGCGCCGGCGTCAGGCGTGATCAACAACACCGGCATCATGCTGAAGTCCGGCCCTGAGCCGAATGTCTTCCCCAGCAACACCACCCAAACCGCTACCTCCGGCAGCATCGGCGACCGGGTTTGGAACGACGCGGACGGCGATGGCATACAGGATGCGGGTGAGCCGGGCCTGGCCGGCGTCAAGGTTTATATTGACAGCAACAACAACGGCCAGTGGGACCCGGGTGAGCCCTACGACATCACCGATGTCAACGGCAACTACCGCATCTTCAACCTGTCGGCGGCCACCTATACGGTGCGCACCGATCCGGCCACCTACCCGGCCGGTTTTGTCCCCAGCACCCCGGCGACGCTCAGCGTCAACTTGGGCTCAGGCCAGCAGTACAACGACGCCGACTTCGGCCTCAAACCTCCAGGCACGGGCCGCATCGGCGACTACATCTGGCTGGATGCGGACAACGACGGCGTGCAGGATGGCGACGAGGACGGCCTGCCTGGCATCACTGTCACCCTGGAGATCTGGGTGGGCGGCCAATGGGTGGCTCTGGCTACAACCACCACGGACGCCAACGGCGGCTATGAGTTCACCAGCCTCAGCGCCGGCCAATACCGGGTGACGGTGGATCCCAATAGTCCTGTGACCTCGCCTTATGGCCCTGTCAGCACGCTGGGTGCAGCCATGGTTGCGACCTACGATAAGGATGGCGGTACGGTAACTCCCAACGGCCAGACCGTGGTGACTCTGGCGACCGACTCCACCGTGGTCAATGACGTGGACTTCGGCTACAACTGGTCGGGCAGCATCGGCGACTACGTCTGGTGGGATGACAACCGCAACGGCGTACCTGATGGCGGCGAGATGCCCATAGCCAATGCCGTGGTGCTGCTCTACTTCGACGCCAACGGCGACGGCATTCTGAACCCGGCCGAGGGCGACTATCAGGTCGACTTCACCATGACCGACGCCAACGGCGCCTATAGCTTTGCCAATCTGCCGCCAGGTCCCTATCTGGTGGAGGTCTACGACGACAGCATCACCACCGACGGCAATCGCAACATCGTGCCAACCACTGCTCCGGTGCAGTATGTGAACCTGGCCGCTGGTCAGACCTACCTGGATGCTGACTTCGGCTACTACGTGGGCGCTCGGGTGGCGGGCAGCGTCTTCCATGACGACGACCGCAACGCCATCTTCGACGTCAATGAGAACGGCCTGGCAGGCATCACGGTCACGTTGACCGGCACTGACATGTTCGGCAACCCGGTGTCGGCCACCACCACCACAGACGCCGACGGCAACTTCTTCTTCGTGGTGCCGGAGGGCGATTACACCCTCAGCTACAACACGACGCAGACCACGGCTGCTGGCTTCCCCGACGCGACCACTGTCACCAGCTTCACCTTCCACGCGTTTCCCGGCGAGGATTGGCAGCAAGTGTTCGAGTTCGGCGTGGACTACGCCGGTAAGGTTGGCGACCGGGTGTGGAACGACGCCAACGGCGACGGCGCGCAGAACGCGGGTGAGCCGGGCATCGGCGGTGTGACAGTAGAGCTTTACGCCAGCGACGGCGTGACTCTGCTGGCTGTCACGGCCACCGACGGCAACGGCAACTATCTCTTCGAAGGCCTGCCCGATGGCACTTACGTGGTCAAGGTTGTACCTGCGACCCTGCCATCTGGCTTTGCCCAGACCTACGACAACTTCGGCCCGACCAACGACCACACCGGCCGCGGTGTGGTCAGCGGCGGCGGCTCAGATCTGACGGCTGACTTCGGCTACCGCAACCTGACCGGCTACAACGTCAGCGGCGTGGTATGGGACGACCAAGACGGCAACGGCGCCCAAAACGGCGGCGAGCCTGGCCTTCCGGGCGTCACGGTCTGCCTGGTGGATAGCAACAACGTGACTGTGGCCTGCGTCGTAACCGATGCCAACGGCGGCTATAGCTTCCCCGGCGTGCCCAACGGCAACTACACCATCCGGGTCGACCCGGACACGCTGCCCAACGGCGCCTATGCCCCGACCTACGATCCCAACGGCATCAGCACGCCTCACGTGACCTCCATCACGGTCAACAACGCCAACGTGGTGAACCAGAACTTCGGCTATCAGGAACAACTGGGCAGCATCAGCGGCACGGTTTGCCCCGGCAACGGCGACGGTCAGTGCGACGATCCGGGCGAATACCCCGGCATCGCGGGCGTCACGGTCTTCCTGACCTGGGCCGGGCCTGACGGCATCCTGGGCACCGACGACGACGTGGTCACCACCACGACAACCAACGCCAACGGCGACTACACCTTCCCCGACCTGCAGCCGGGCCTGTACGTGGTGACCAAGGTCAATCCGTCCGGCTACACCAGCCTGGCCGACGCGGACGGCGGCAACCCCAACGCCATCTACGTCAATCTGGGTGTCGGGCAGGACCGCACCGATCGGGACTTCGAGGTGCAGCCAGCCCGGGGCGCGATCGGCGATCGGGTCTGGCTGGACACCGATGGCGACGGCGTGCAAGACATCGGCGAGCCAGGCCTGGCCAACGTCACAGTCTATCTATGCACCACCAGCCCCTGCACGTCGGGCAATGCTACCGCGACGGCGACCACTGACGCCAACGGCAACTACCTGTTCGCGGATGTGTCGCCTGGTACGTACTACGTAGGCGTCGACCCGACGACGCTGCCGGCTGGCCTGACGGCTTCGCCCGGCTCTTTCCTCAACACCACGCCGATCACGCTGGCGGCAGGCCAGAGTTTCCTGGACGCGGACTTCGGCTACCGGCCGGCGGCAGGCACGGCTGTAATCGGCGACTTTGTCTGGGCTGACGCCAACGGCAACGGCATCCAGGATCCTGGTGAGATTGGCATCGCTGGCGTGCCGCTGGCGCTCAAGGACAGCGCCGGCAACACCGTTGCCACCACTACCACCGGGCCGGACGGCAGCTACCTGTTCACCAATGTGGCGCCTGGCAGCTATACCGTCCAGGTGACCACCCCGCCCGCCGGCTACACGCCAACCAGCGGCCCGCAGAGCGAGGGCGGCAACGTCTCGCGCGTGGTCACGGTGCGGGCTGGCGATGTGGTGACGACCGTTGACTTCGGCTATGATAACCCTAACCTCTATGCCATCAGCGACACCGTCTGGTTCGACGCTAACCGCGATGGCATCCTGGACCCGACTGAAAGCGGCATTGGCGGCGTGACCGTCAATCTGCTGGACAGCAACGGCGACGTGATTGCCACTGTGGTCACCAACCCTGACGGAACCTTCACCTTCAGCGGCGTGCCTGACGGCAACTACACCATCCAGATCGCCGACAACGGCGGCCAGTTGACCAATCTGCAGCCCACAACGCCGTCGGCCGAGGCCGGCCAGCGGCCGGTGGTCGTGTCAGGCGGCGACGTCACCGGCGTCAACTTCGGCTATGCCGGCCTTGGCCCCATCGGCGACACCATCTGGAGCGACGCCAACGGCAATGGCGTGCAAGATCCGGGCGAGATTGGCATCGGCGGCGTCACCGTCAGGCTGTACTACGACAGCAACGGCAACGGGGTGTACGATCCCGCCACCGACGCGTTGATCGCCGCTACCGTTACCGACGCCAGCGGCTACTATCTGTTCGACAACCTGCCGGCCGGCACCTTCTTCGTGGTGGTAGATCAGGCCACGCTGCCGGTTGGCTATGTGCAGACCGGCGACCCTGACGGCACACTGGACCACCGCACCACCGTGACGCTGACCAGCACCGAGGTCAGCTTCCTGGACGCTGACTTCGGCTACCGCAACAACAGCCTGGCTGATGTGTCTGGCACGGTGTGGAATGACATCAACAACAACGCCCAGCAGAATCCTGGCGAGCCGGGCATCGCCGTCGTGACTGTCTGCCTGGTGGACAACAACGGCGTCACGGTTGGCTGCACAGTCACCGACTCCAACGGCGACTACACCTTCTTCGACGTGCCGCCGGGCAACTACACTGTCGTGGTGACGGACCAGTCCAGCGTGCTGAATGGCTTCACGCTGACCAGCGGTCTGGACGCTATCCCGGTGACGGTGGTGGGCAATACCAGCGTGACCGACGTGGACTTCGGTTACGTGCGCAACCCGGCCACCGGCGCGATCGGCGACACGGTCTGGTACGACGCCAACCGTGACGGCGTGCGCAACGGCGCCGAGGACGGCATCAGCAACGTGACCGTGACGCTGAAGGCTGCGGCCCCGGTGGTGATCAACGGCGTATCCTACAATGCTGGCGACACCATCGCCACGACCGTTACCGACCTGAACGGCGACTATCTGTTCAGCGGTCTGCCAGCCGGCAGCTACACCGTGACCGTGGACGAGACGACCCTGCCCAACGGTGGGACGGGCCTGGCCGCCACCACTGGCACCGTCAACCCGACCGCGACCATCAATCTGAGCCAGGGCCAGGTCTACCTGGACGCCGACTTCGGCTATGCTTCGCCCTCTGGCACTATGGCGATCGGCGACTTCGTCTGGCACGATGTCAACGGCGACGGCATCCAGGATCCGGGTGAGCCGGGCATCGGTGGGGTTACGATCACCGTAACCGGGCCGAGTTGCCTGACTGGCTGCACGACGGTCACGGCAGCCGACGGCTCCTACCTGGTGGCGGGGCTGGAGCCAGGCACCTATGCTGTGACCTTCACGCCGCCCGCGGGCTACAATCCTCACCCCACCAACTACCCTGCTAACACCACCGGGATCGAGCTGGCGTCCAGCCCCAGAGATATCCTCTACGCTGACTTCGGCTTCACCGGCGGCCCCACAGGCGCGATCGGCGACCGCATCTGGCTGGATGTGGATGGCGACGGCGTGCAGGATGGCGGTGAGCCTGGCATCCCCGGCGTGACTGTCAACCTGGTCAACAACAATGGCGTTGTCATCGCCACCACCACCACTGACGCCAACGGCAACTACCTGTTCAGCGGTGTTCCCAACGGCAACTACACCGTAGTGGTCAGCGATGTCAACAACGTGCTGGCTGGCAACGTGCAGACGGGCGACCCTGACCAGCCGGGTGTGCCCTGCACCACCTGCGACAACCAAGCCAGCGTGACCGTCAGCGGCGGCGCGACGGTTGACACCATCGACTTTGGCTATCAGCCGGCCGGCGGCGTCATCGGCAACCAGGTCTGGCACGACCAGGACGGCGATGGCTTGCGCGATGCAGGCGAGCCGGGCATCCAGGGTGTGACTATCGCCCTGTGGCTGGATGTGAACGGCGACGGGGTGATCACGCCTGGCGTTGATAACCTGGTCCGCACCACAGTCACCGACGTCAACGGCCAGTATGCCTTGACCGGCCTGCCCTACGGCAAGTATCTGGTCGACGTGACCGATACGTCCGGGGTGCTGACAGGCTTCAACAAGACCACCGGGCCCAACCCTGGCAACGACAACAACAGTCAGGCCGATCCCTATGCGGTCACCCTGAACGCTGGCAGTCCCACCAACTACACGGCTGACTTTGGCTATACGGCGCCGGGCGTTGGCTATTCCATCAGCGGCACCGTGTTCAACGATCTGAACAACAACGGTCATCTGGTGCCTACGCAGGAGCTGGGCGAGCCGCCGCTGCCTGGCACCACAGTCCTGCTCTATCGGCAACTGCCTGATGGCTCGCTGGTTCTGATCGGGACAACCGTATCGGACATCAGCGGCGCCTATCTGTTCCCGGATCTGCCGCCCGGCAACTACGTGGTGGCCACCAATGCTCTAAGCAGCACGGCCAACGGCTTCTTCCAGACCACGCAGGCTGGCCCCTCCAACCCGGTGCAGCAAGTGACCATCGTCGATGCCAACCGGGTGCAACAGGACTTCGGCTACTATCAGCCGCCGGTGGCGCCGCTGTCAATCGATCTGGATTACTTCACCGCCACCGTGCAGGGCAATAACGTGCTGCTGGAGTGGGTGACCATGAGCGAAACGACCCTACTGGGCTTCAATCTGTATCGCGCCCCGTCGCCGAACGGGCCGTGGAGCGTGCTGAACAGCGCGGTCATCCCGGCGCAGTCGCCCGGCTCGACCGCCGGCAACCTCTACACCTGGTCCGACAACGGCCTGGCTGACGGCGTGTACTGGTACCGGCTGGACGGCGTCGAGACCACCGGCACACTGCCGGCGGCCTATGCTGAGGTTCAGGTTGGCATGAGCGTTCGCAAGATGTTCCTGCCCCTGATCATCAAATAACGACGTATGACTGTTTGATCCTAAAATATCGGCGCTGCC
>CAZVGR010000056.1:26112-31888 GCA_964626845.1 uncultured Anaerolinea sp. | reverse complement strand
TTAAGGTTCAGGGAGACTTTTGGTCTCCCCGGAATTTTGCGCAAAATTTGGGTGTCATGCATCAGCACATCGTTCCGTTTCTAACAGACCGAGCCCTCAACACATCGTTCCGAAGCACGACAAAACCCGGTTGCAGATTCGCCGTACTTGCCACTACATGTTGTAGTCAGACAGCGCTTGAAACAGATAACTTGTGGCAACCAGTGCTTGCTTTCGGAACGATGTCCTGATGGTTCCAACGCGTTAAGATGCATGATCGGCGGAACGATGTGCTGATGGGCGACAAATACGCGATAGTCGGCAACTTAACGCCTAATTGACAACCACCCCAACCTATGCTACATTCCCCCCACAACCGAACACGGACAGGCGATGATGGAGACGAGTAGGCCGGCCATCCCCTGCACAGCGAGCCCGGGACGGTGCAAGCCGGGACAGGTCAGCAGGTCGAAAATCACTCCGGAGCTGGGTGCCGAAAGGTGGTTATTAGTTGATTGGGTGATTAGGTGATTGGATGACTCGTTCCACGCTAGCGTCACGAGCCAGCCAGGAGACCAATCAACTAATCAACCAATAACCCAATCACCAAATAAGCGCTCCCGGGTCGTGGCCCGTTACTGCCACGGGGATGTGATGGCATCCCACTGAGTGGGCGGCTGGCTGCTTTGCGGCAGTCAGCGCCAATCGAGGTGGTACCGCGGGATCTATTGTGACTCTCGTCCTCATGTAGGATGAGAGTTTTGTTTTGCATTGTGCTAATAGAACTTTGCAGAAAGATTTGCTTTGTGCTAATATGGGCGTCGAATGACCTATCGCATTGTCTTCACGAAACAGGCTGACCGGACTCTTCGCAAGTTGCCACGCAATTTGTCGGATTTGATCCGGTCGAAGCTGGATCAGGTTGCGGCTGACCCATCTGCGCATCACAGCAACGTAACCAAGTTGCAGAACCGCGCTGGTTTTCGTTTGAGGGTCGGCGACTGGCGTGTGATCTACGAAATTCAGGATGACCAGGTGGTAATCCTGGTGCTGAAGATTGCTCCGCGTGGAGGTGTGTATCAATGACTGTTCAGGTAATCGAAAAGGATGGTACGCCCGAATGGGCTGTCTTGCCGTTTGACTACTTTCAGCAGTTGCTTGCTGACGCAGAAATGCTACAAGACATTCGTGATTATGATGAGGCGAAGCGCGCTATCGCGCAGGGCGAAGAGTCGATTCCTGCCGAGGTGACCTACGCCATCCTCGACGGCGCGAACCCTGTGCGCGTGTGGCGCGAGCAGCGCGGGCTGACACAGCAGCAGTTGGCCGGAGCCTCGGGCATCAGCACACCCTATCTGTCACAGATCGAATCGGGCAAGCGCACCGGCAGCCCGGAAGTGCTGAGCGCCATCGCTGCGGCGCTCGATCTGACATTGGACGACATCGTGAGCTAACACTGCTTACGCATCACGCATCACTCGTTACGAACAGGACTCATCATGTTTAACCCCGTTTCCTCCAAGCCAAATTTCGTCGCCCAAGAACACGCGGTGCTCGACCTCTGGGCCAGGACCGACGCCTTCCGCACCTTGTGGACCATGAACAAGGGCAACAAGCGCTGGTCTTTCGTCGATGGCCCGATCACGGCCAACGGGCCCATGGGCGTGCACCATGCCTGGGGCCGCACCTACAAGGACCTCTACCAGCGCTTCTACGCCATGCAGGGCTACGACGAGCGCTACCAGAACGGCTTCGACTGCCAGGGCCTGTGGGTCGAGGTGCTGGTGGAGAAGGAAAAGGGCTTCACCTCCAAGCGCGACATCGAGCGCATGGGGCTGGCCGAGTTCGTCAACATCTGCAAGCAGCGCGTGCTCAACTTCGCCGCCATCCAGACCGAGCAGTCGATCCGCCTGGGCTACTGGATGGACTGGAACGATCCCGACCAACTGCGATTCTTGCGCGACAAGCTGGAGGAGGACCCCAACCAGGTCATCACCGTGGACGGCCCGCAAGGTCCCGTCACCGGCACGGTCGAGCAGATCGTCGGTCGGCTGGGCATGCCTGAGCTGGGCGGCTCCTACTTCACCTTCGCCAACGAGAACAACTACCTGATCTGGCACTTCCTCAAGAAATGCTGGGAAAAGGGCTGGCTGTATGAGGGTACCGACGTCATGCCCTGGTGCGACCGCTGCGGCACCGGCATCAGCCAGCACGAGATCGTCACCGACGGCTACGAGGAGATCACCCACACCTCGGTCTATGTGCGCTTTCCGCTGCTGGATCAAGCCGGCCAGCCGAGGCTGGACGCGGAGACCGGCCTGCCCGAGGCGCTGCTGGTCTGGACCACCACCCCCTGGACGCTGACCAGCAACGTGGCCGCGGCCGTGGGGCCGGAGTTGGACTACGTCAAGGTGCAGCAGGACGGCTGGGTCTACTACCTGGCTAAGGGCGCTTCCAAGCGCGCGCTGGCCGGCCGGCACAGCGTGCTGGGCGAGCTGAAGGGCAAGGAGCTGCTGGGCTGGGCCTACGCCGGCCCCTTCGATGAGCTGCCGGCCGTGCAGGAGGCGTTCCAGCAGGCCGGCTACAGCCACACCGTCATCGCCTGGAAAGACGTGGGCGAGGAGGAGGGCACCGGCATCGTCCACATCGCGCCCGGCTGCGGCGCCGAGGACTTCCAGCTCAGCAAGCAGTACGGCCTGCCCGTGGTCGCGCCATTGGACGAGGCCGGCGTCTACCAGGACGGCTTCGCCTGGCTGACCGGCCAGAACGTCCACGACGTGGCCGCGCCGATCTTCGAGGACTTGCAGGCCAAGGGCCGCCTCTACCGGCTGGAGGAGTACACGCACCGCTACCCGGTCTGCTGGCGCTGCAAGACCGAGCTGATCTTCCGCCTGGTGGACGAGTGGTTCATCAGCATGGGCGAGGTCTACGACAAGCCAAGGGAGGAGCTGACGCCTGAGGAGATCGACCGCAGCCTGCGCTACCAGATCATGGAGGTGGTGGACCAGATCCGCTGGATCCCGGCCTTCGGCTACGAGCGCGAGCTGGACTGGCTGCGCAACATGCACGACTGGATGATCAGCAAGAAGCGCTACTGGGGCCTGGCGCTGCCCATCTGGGTCTGCGACAACCCGGAGTGCCGCCATTTCCACGTGGTCGGCTCTGAGCACGAGCTGGAGGAGCTGGCCGTGGAGGGTTGGGAGACCTTCGAGGGCCACACGCCGCACCGGCCCTACATCGACGCGGTCGCCATCGCCTGTCCGCACTGCGGCGGCAAAGCCACCCGCATCGCCGACGTGGGCAACCCCTGGCTGGACGCGGGCATCGTCACCTTCAGCACCCTGGGCTACCGCAACGATCCGGAGTACTGGCAGAAGTGGTTCCCGGCCGACCTGATCACGGAGAGCTTCCCCGGTCAGTTCCGCAACTGGTTCTACAGCGTCTTGGCCATGGGCACCGTGCTGGAGCGCCGTCCTCCCTTCCTGACCAACTTCAGCTACGCCACGCTGCTGGGCGAGGACGGCCGCGCCATGCACAAGAGCTGGGGCAACATGCTCGACTTCCACGACGGCGCCGAGCGCATCGGCGTCGACGTGATGCGCTGGATGTTCCTCAACCACAAGCCAGAGCAGAACCTGCTATTCGGCTTCCACCGCGCCGACGAAACCCGCCGCCGCTTCCTCATCCCGCTGTGGAATGTGTACAGCTTTTTCGTGACGTATGCGAACCTGGCGCCAGGGTGGCAAGTTGCAGGTGGCAAGTGGCAAGTTGCGCCTTCAGCTACCAATTTACCAATCTACCAATCTTCCACTTCTGACCTCCTCCTCGACCGCTGGATCGTCGCCCGCCTGCAGCAGGTGATCGCGGCGGTGACCGAGCGGCTGACGGACTACGACTCGGAGGCCGCGACGGTGGCGTGCGAGGCGTTTTTGGACGACCTGAGCAACTGGTACGTGCGGCGTAACCGGCGGCGTTTCTGGGACGGCGACGCGGCCGCGCTGGACACGCTGTACCACGTGCTAGTCACCTTCGCCCGCGTGCTGGCGCCCATGCAGCCCTTCCTGGCCGAGACCATGTACCAGAACCTGGTGCGCGGTTTGGATGCTGACGCGCCGGTGAGCGTCCACCACACCGGCTGGCCCACAGCCGACGCCAGCCTGGTGGACGAGCAGTTGCTGGCCGACATGGACCTGGCGCGCGCGGTGGTCAGCCTGGGCCACGCCGACCGGGTGGCGGCCGAGATCAAGGTGCGCCAGCCGCTGGCCGACATCAAGGTCGTGGCCGCGGGCAAGGCCGAAAGCCTCGCCCGCTTCGCCGATGTCATCGCCGACGAGCTGAACGTCAAGCGGGTCGAGCTGGCCGGCGGCGAGGCCGAGTTGGTGCAGTACCGCATCCTGCCGGTCAACAAGACCCTGGGGCCGCGCTTCGGCAAGGCCTTCCCGGCCGTGCGCCAGGCGCTCAGTGCGGCCGATCCTTACGCCGTGGCCGCAGCCGTGGCGGCCGGCCAGCCGGTGGCGCTGGTGGTGGACGGCGAAGCGGTCGAGCTGGCCCCTGAGGACGTGCTGGTGCAGGCCGAGCCGCGGCCCGGCTTCCAGGTCACCAACGACCCGCAGCGCGGCATCGTGGTCGCGCTGGACACGGTGATCACGCCCGAGCTCAAGGCCGAGGGGCTGGCGCGCGAGGTGGTGCGCCACATCCAGCAGATGCGCAAGGACGCCGGCTTCGAGCTCAGCGACCGCATCCACACGACCTACGACACCGACGACGCCGGGCTGGCTGAGGCCATTGCACAGCACGCTGGCTACATCCAGCAGGAGACGTTGAGCCTGCGCCTGGATGCCGCTGGGCCGGCAGCCGATGCCTTCGTCGCCGCCGGCGACTTCGACAGCGCCGGCGTGACGGTCGGCATCCGGCGGGCAGGCGGCTAGGTGTTTCGGTTCGCCAAACACCGCAGGGGCGATAGAAATGACATTTTTTACGCACAGTATGATCAACAGCTGGCTTTTGGTCATTATCTTCCTCGCCGCTCTGCTGCAAACCACCTCTGGCTTCGGTTTTGCGCTGCTGGCCATGCCGCTGGTGGCGCTGGTGATCGGCGTCAAGGCGGCCGCGCCGTTGGTAGCGCTGGTGGGGTTGACGCTCTATGCGGTCAATCTGGCGCGCTATCGTCGCGGCTTCGAGTGGCGGGTGGTGTGGCCGCTGGCCGCGGCCGCCGCGCTGGGCGTGCCGGTGGGCGTCTGGGCGCTGAGCAACCTGGACGAAGACATCGTCAAGTCGGTGTTGGGGGCGCTGCTGATCGCCTACGCGCTCTACAGCCTGTGGCGGCCGCAGGCTGCGACGCTGCGCTCGGACGTGTGGGCCTGGCCGGCCGGCTTCCTGGCTGGCCTCCTGGGCGGCGCCTTCAACACCCCCGGCCCGCCGGTGATCGTCTACGGCAACCTCAAGCAGTGGCCGCGCAACCTGTTCCGCTCGACGTTGCAGGCGCTCTTCCTCTTCAGCAGCGGCCTGGTGATCGTCTCGCACGCTGTGGCCGGCAACCTGACACATGGCACCTGGTTGAGCTATCTGCTGCTGGTCCCGGCCTTGCTCCTGGGCGTCTGGGCCGGCGCCTGGGTGGATCGCCACATCAGCAACCAGCACTTCCGCATCTTGGTGCTAGCCTTGATCTTCGCCACCGGCGTGCTTTTGCTGGTCTAGCGACCTTGTAGCGCGATTTGGCAAATCGTGGGTCCGACGGGAGGGGCGATTTGGCAAATCGCTGTACGGGTGTGCTGCTGTTGGACTGGCGAGTTTGTAG
>CAZVGR010000056.1:11889-26012 GCA_964626845.1 uncultured Anaerolinea sp. | reverse complement strand
TCGTGGGTCCGAGGGGAGGAGCGATTTGGCAAATCGCTGTACGGGTGTGCTGCTGTTGGACTGGCGAGTTTGTAGCACGATTTGGCAAATCGTGGGTCCGAGGGGAGGAGCGATTTGGCAAATCGCTGTACGGGTGTGCTGCTGATCTGAGTACAGCTTGCGAATAATGGATTGACAATTCTGAAGGAAGGGGATATCATGCTGGCATCAATTTGGACGCCAGCGCTACTACGCCGAACGCTATATCACGTGAATGCGTTCCGGTTTCCTACCTTTCCCTTCTTTCCCTCGTTCCTTCCACTCCTTCATCCCACCATCCCAAAAGGAGCACCCATGACCGCATCCGCCGTCCCACCCCTCTCCACCAGGCGCGAGCGCGCCGCCTGGTACCTGTACGACTTCGGCAACTCGGCCTACGCATCGGTGGTCTATCTGGCTGTCTTCTCGACCTACTTCAAGAACGTGGTGGTCGGCGGCGCAGAGGGCACGCGGCTGTGGGGTCTGGCCATCGGCATCGCGCTGGTGATTGTAGCCGTTATCGCTCCGGTTCTGGGCGCCATGGCCGACTTCTCCGGCGCCAAGAAGCGCTTCTTGCTCGGCTTCACGGCCCAGGCTATCACCTTCACCGGCTTGCTCTTCTTCGTGCAGGCAGGCGACGTTATCGTCGGCATGCTCTTCTTCGTCCTGGCTGAGATCGGCTATCGCAGCTCACAGGTTTTCTACGACGGCTTCCTGCCTGAGCTGGCCCGGCCCGAGGAGATGGGCAGAGTCTCGGGCAACGGCTGGGCCATCGGCTCGGCCGGCGGCGTCATCGCCCTGCTGATCGTGCTGCCCATCGTCCTGCTGATGCCGGGAACCTTCTCGGCCCGGCTGGCCATGCTGATCACGGCCGGCTTCTGGATCCTCTCCACCATCCCACTGATCCTCTGGTTGCCGGAGAAGGCCAAGAAGAAGGCGCTGCCGGCCGGCGAGAACTATCTGACGATCGCCTTCAAAGAGGTGGTGCATACCATCAAGACCACCAGCCGCTTCCGCGAGATGGCCAAGTTTATGCTGGCCTTCCTCCTCTTTGGCAGCGGCATCGCTATCGCCCTGGAGTTCGCAGCCATCATTGGCTCGACGCTGTTCGGCCTGGGGCAGGAGTTGATCATCGTCTTCGCCATCATCGTCCAGATCACCAACGTCATCGGCGCCTACGGCTTCGGCCTGCTGATCGACCGCGTCGGCGGCAAGTCCTCCCTGATCGCCTCGCTGCTGGCCATGATCGGTGTGGTGGTCTGGCTGTACTTCAACCAGACGCAGATCGGCTTCCTCCTCATCGGCGCGGCGGCCGGCATCGCTATGGCCGGCGTGCAGTCGGTCAGCCGCACCATGGTGGGCCTGTTTGCTCCACCCGGTCACAGCGCCGAGTTTTTCGGCTTCTTCACCATGGTCGGTCGCATTGCTTTCTGGCTGGGGCCGGTGACCTTCGGCTGGGCGGCGGCCGAGCTGGCGCTGATGTACGAGCGCCAGGGCGTGGCCGTAGAGCCGGCCGAGCAGCAGGGCCTGCGCATGGCCGTGCTGGTGATCGTGCTCTTCCTGGCAGCCGGCCTGGCCATTGCCTTGACTGTCAACGAGAAGAAAGCCCGCGAGGCCGCCCGCGCCAAGGATCCAGCGCCTGTGGTGCCCGGCGACCTGGCTGCTCCCGACCCGCTCGGGCCGGTCTCCTGACCGAGCCCGCCCATGCTTTGACAGCCGCTTTCGACCCGCTCGGGCCGGTCTCCTGACCGAGCCCGCCCATGCTTTGACAGCCGTTCTTGCAAGGTTTATAATGCTTGTAAACCTTGCAAGAACGGCGTATTGTTTTGGAGGCGCAGACCATGGAACGAGTGATTGGCGCAACCGACTTGCGGCAGAACCTGACTGATGTGCTGCAAGCCGTGCGCGAGCAGCGAGCGACCTATGTGGTGGAAACCTTCGGACGCTCCCAGGCCGCCATCGTGAACCTGGATGAGTACAGGCAGTTTCAAAGCTATAGTCGAGACCGTGAGGCATATTTCAACTGGCTGGACCGTGCCGCATCGGCGAATGCCGAGCACAATCGCGATTTTAGCGAGGAGGAGATTCTGGCAATCATCGAGCAGGCGCGGGAAGAAGTCTACAGAGCGTCGCAATAGGCCATGCTGCGCGTTGTCATCGATACAAGCACATGGGTCAGCTACGCGCTGACCAAGAGCATGCTGCTGAGTCGGTTGGTCGATTCCTGGCGTTCTGGGCAGTTCGTCCTGATCACCAGTCCAGCAACCCTTACCGAGCTGGCGCAAGTGCTGAACCGGCCAGTGATCAAGAGAAGAGCTATCGTGGCGTTAGACGAGATGGTAGCGGGCCTTGATCGCTTTGCCGAGACTGCACCAGGGATCTTGGGCCTGTCAGGCGCCAGCAGAGATCCCAAGGATGACAAGTTCATTGCATGCGCCTTGGAGGGACAGGCGCACTACCTGGTTAGCAGCGATACCGATCTACTCGATATGCGTTGGTATCAGGAGACCGCCATCGTGAACCCGGGGCAGTTCCTGTTGGCTTTGGAGATTCATTCCCTATCGCCGAGCGAGATCAGCAAGCGCCATGCTCCTATGGTGCTAGAGCGCATCCTTGCCCATGTTCCCCTACAGCCGGTGGCAGCCCAGCGAGCGCGCGATGCTCTGGCGTTGCAGGTTGGGCTGGGCGCCGATGGCGCGTGACGTCAGGCGGTTTCTGCGATTCATGACAACGGAGTCGGAACTCATGAGAGATCTTCACAATAGACTAGCCATCATCACCGGCGCAGGCCGCCACGGCGGCATCGGCGCGGCCGTGGCGCAGCGGCTGGCCCAGGCCGGCGCTGACATCGTTGTGGCCGATCTGTGCGCGCCGCCGCCGGCCGGATTGCCCGCGCCGGCCATCGGCCAGTGGGACGAGCTGCAAGCTGTGGCCGCTGGGATCGAGCGTGGCTCGGTCGGAGACCGGCCACAGCAGCGCGTGCGCGCCTTGCCGGTCAAGGTGGATGTCACCGACCCCGCTTCGATCCAGGCCATGCTGGCCCAGGTGATGGCCGAGTTCGGCCGCGTCGACATCCTGGTCAACAACGCCGGCGCGATTTTCGGCCCATCCCCCGTGGCGCAGATGGCCGACGACGCCTGGCGGCGCACGCTGGAGGTCAACGCTACCGGCGTCTTTCTGGTCACCAAGGCCGTGCTGCCAGCTATGATCCAGGGCCAGCGCGGCGGCCGTATCGTCAACATGTCGTCGCTGGCTGTCCTGCGGCCCCGCCCCTACATGGCGGCCTACGCGGCCAGCAAGGCGGCTGTGGCCGCGCTGACCCAGTCGCTGGCCCAGGAGGTGGCCCAGTTTGGCGTCACGGTCAACGCGCTGCTGCCGGGCGACATCGACACCGGCATGAAGCAGTGGGGCTACCAGCTTGAGGCCATGATCACCCAAAGGCCCTACGACGAGGTAATCGCGGCTGGCGTGGCCCGCATCCCCGTCGGCCGTCTCGGTACGCCCGAAGACGTGGCCGGACTGGTGGCTTACCTGGCCTCGGACGAGGCGTCGTTCATCACCGGCCAATTGTTCCCGGTCACTGGCGGCCGCGAGCTTACCTAGCGGCGCCGAGACCCTTCGCCGAGCCTCAGGGTGACACGACTCGCGTGGGTGTCATGCTGAGTTGCATAAGGCGCCGCGGCGCCGTTCGTACTGAATGAGAAACTGGGGATGCTTCGGCGGACCTCAGCATGACATAATGCCAGTTTCTTAGTAGGGCCGCCGAAGCATCCCTGAATGTGCTATGCCCGAAAACACCGACATGCTGCTGACCTTCGCCATCCTGGCGGCCACGATCTTGCTGTTCGTCTTCAGCAAGCTGCGGGCCGACATGGTGGCGGTGCTGTCGCTGCTGGCCTTGTTCCTCACCGGCATCCTGAGCAGCGGGCAGGCGCTGGCGGGCTTTGCCGACTCCACCACCCTCATGGTGGCAGCGCTGTTCATTGTCGGCGAGGGGCTGGCGCGCACCGGCATCACGGCCCGCCTCGGCCAGTTCCTGATGCAGCAGGCCGGCAACAGCGAGCTGCGCCTGCTGGTGGTGCTGATGATCGGCACGGCCGGGCTGTCGGCAGTGATGAGCAACACCGGCACCGTGGCCATGTTGATGCCGGCCATCGTGGCCACAGCCTGGCGCATCGGCAGTTTCCCCTCCCGCTTTCTGATCCCCCTGGCCTTCAGCGCCAACGTCGGCGGCCTGCTGACCCTGATCGGCACCGCGCCTAACATCGTCGTCTCCGACACGTTGGCCGCGTCTGGTGAGGGCAGCTTTGGCTTCTTTGAGTTCGCTCTGATCGGCCTGCCGGTGACTGCGGCGACGATCCTGTTCATGGCCTTAATCGGCCGGCGGCTGCTGCCGGTCCGGCAGACCGGCGTCCGCCCGCTGGACCTGGAAGGGGCCGTGGAGGCCATGGCCGACTCCTACCAACTGGCCAGCAAGCTGTTTTGGCTGCGAGTGCGCAACAGCTCACCGCTGGCCGGCAAGACTCTGGCTGAGGCTGCGCTGGGCCGTGAGTACGACGTGACGGTGCTGGTCGTAGATTACGCGGCCGGCTCGGAGCTCGACGACACGCGCCGGGAGCGCCGCCGCCGGCTGACCCGCCAACAGATCGAACGCCTGCAAGGCCACGAAGAACTGATCCCACGCGCCGAAACGCGCATCAATGCCCAGGACGCGCTGCTGGTCAAGGGCACTTCTGTGGCGGTGGAGAAGCTGGCCGTGCAGTACAACCTCGGCCTGCAGCCGGTTGACCCCGAGAAGGAACACCTGACCGACCTGCTGCTGTCCCAGGAGATCGGCGTGGCTGAGGTGGTGTTGACGCCCCGTTCGGATTACATCGGCCTCAAGCTGCGCGATAGCCAGTTTGCCGAGAAGTTCGACGTGCAGGTTATCACGCTGCGCCGGGGCGACAAGGTGCTGCCGCGTAAGGATACGGAGATGCGCTTTGGCGACGCCTTGTTGGTGCGGGGCGAATGGTCGGCCATCGAGCGCCTGCGCCGCGAGAGCCGCAACTTCGTGGTGGTGGGCGAGCCGGAGGCGCTGTCCAAGCAGGTGGTGCAGTTGACATCCCGCTCCTACATCGCCCTGGCCACGCTCCTGGGCATGATCCTGCTGATGGTCTTCAGCATCGTGCCGACGGTGGTCGCGGTGCTGCTGGCCGCTGTGGTGATGGTGCTGACCGGCTGCCTGAGCATCGACACCGCCTACCGCTCGATCAACTGGCAGACGGTGGTGCTGATCGCGGCCACGCTGCCGCTGAGCACGGCCATGCAGGTCACTGGCGGCGCAGAGCTGCTGGCTAATGGGTTGGTCAGTACAGTTGGCGCGATCGGCCCGCTGGCGCTGATGGCGGGCGTCTTTCTGCTCACAGCCGGCCTGAGCCAGGTCATGAGCAACACCGCCACCACGGTGCTGGTGGCGCCCATCGTGCTGACGGCCGCGCTGACATTAGGTGTTCAGCCGGAAGCGATGATGATGATGGTGGCGGCCGGCGCAGCCTCGGCCTTCCTGACCCCCATTGCCTCGCCCACCAATACCCTGGTCTTCGAGGCCGGCGGCTACACCTGGGGCGACTACGCCAAGGTCGGCCTGCCGTTGCTGTTCCTGGTCATGGCCGTCAGCCTGGTCGTCGCGCCGCTGGTCTGGCCGCTGTGACATTGCCCGTAACGCAATCCGCCGGATTGCGTCTCACAGACATTTCGTCAGATTGTGTTACAATCGGTTGGTACACGACTTACGCCGCTGAGGAGGTATTTCGACATGTTCCTTGACCCGCTCTATCTTGTGATCTTTCTCATCACTATGGTCGTCTCGCTGGCCGCGCAGGCGTACATCAAGTCGGCCTACGGCAAGTGGAGTCAGGTGCGCAACAGCCAGAACCTCACCGGTTTACAGGTCGGCCAGCTTCTGCTGGGCCGCACCGATCTGGGCGCAACCTACCAGATCTCCAAGGGTACAGGCGTGCAGTTCCAGGGCGTCGCCGGCAACCTGACCGACCACTACGATCCCCGCACCCACACGGTCGGTCTGTCGCAGGGCGTTGCCACTCAGCCCTCGGTGGCGTCTATGGCTATCGTTGCGCACGAGCTGGGCCATGCACAGCAGTACGCGGCCAAGTCGCCCTTGATCGCCGCCCGCAGCTTCCTGCTGCCCGCCGTGCGCGTCAGCCCGATGATCTCCTACGGCTTGATCATGCTGGGCTTCGTCTTCAACTTCCTGGGCGCAATCTACCTGGGCATCTTCTTCTTCGGCATCACTGTGCTGTTCAGCGTTCTCACCCTGCCGGTGGAGTTCGACGCCAGCCGCCGCGGCATCAAGCTGTTGAACGAGGCCGGGTTGCTGACCAATGCACAGGACGAGAACGGCGCGCGCACTGTGCTGCGCGCGGCGGCCGCCACCTATGTTGCCGCCACCATTACAGCCGTTTTGCAATTGCTCTACTACTTGAGCCTGGCCAGCCGGCGACGCTGATGGATGCCGCGTGAAGTGCGCCTGTTGAGCGCGGCCAGCCGCATGGCCGCGCGTCTCCTGCTTGCAGCGCCCGGCGCCTGAACAGAGACCAGAGATCGATCTATGAACGGACGCAAACGCATCGCCCTGGCCATGCGCCATCAACTGCCCGACCGCGTGCCGGTGATGTGCCAGCTGGCGCTGGGGCATTATTTCCTCAACACTGGCCTGCCGCCGCACGAGATCTGGTTCACCAGCGAGGGCTTTGCCGAGGCGCTGGTGCAGTTGCAGCGCCGCTATCGCTTCGACGGCATTCTGATCAACCTGCCCGGCCGGCCGGCCGATCTGCTGGAGCAGGTGCAGTCGATCCGCCAGACCGACGAGGGGGAGCTGCTGACCTGGCGCAACGGCGACGTGACCCTGGTTCCCTGGGACGACAACGCCCAGCACCGGCCGGCCGATCCCGACCGGCCAGCCCGCGCCGACTTCGAGACCATCGACCCCGACGATCTGGACTTCATCGACGGCCTGCGCGGCTACGTCTGGAACACCTATCACGTACCTTGGATTGATGGCAAGGCCGCGCCCGGCCCGCTGGCCGAGCCGCCCGACTACTTTTTCGACACCATCGAC
Organism: uncultured Anaerolinea sp.; assembly: GCA_964626845.1. Taxonomy (GTDB): domain Bacteria; phylum Chloroflexota; class Anaerolineae; order JAAEKA01; family JAAEKA01; genus JAAEKA01. The sequence goes on along the minus strand of CAZVGR010000056.1, from coordinate 18,874 downwards.
CTGGTCAAGGCCAGGGTGGGCGATGAGGTGTCGGTGCATGGCGAGGTGTTTTCCCCTTTCACGCACTACATGGAGCTGTTCGGCTATGAGCAGGCGCTGACCAGTTTGCTGGAGGACCCCGGCAAGGCGCTGGCGCTGCTGGACCGGCTGACCGCGGCCTCGGTGACGTGGGCGGTGGCGCAGGCGCGGCATGGCGTCGATGCGGTGCTGATCTCGTCAGCCTTCGCGGGCGGGCCGCTGCTCTCCCCGCGCATGTACAAGCGCTACGTGCTGCCCTTCGAGCGCCGCATGGCCGAGGCGGTCAAGGCCGAGGGGGTTCCGGTCTACACCCACACCTGCGGCAGCATCGGCGACCGGCTGGAGCTGATGCTGGAGACCCACACCGAGGGCATCGACACCCTGGACCCGCCGCCGCTGGGCAACGTGGAGCTGCGAGACGCCAAGGCGCAGATCGGGGAGCGGGCCTTCATCAAGGGCAACATGAACGCGGTCGAGCTGCTGATGTTTACTGCCGAGGAGCAGATCATCGCCCACGCGACTGATCGCATCCGCACCGGTATGCCCGGCGGCGGCTACATCCTCAGCACCGCCTGCTCAGTCGCCCCGCGCATGGAGCCGTGGAAGCTGGAGCTGCTGACGCCGCTGGCGGAGGAGATTGGGCGCTATTGACAGCCCCCCACTACACAAAAACAGGCCCCACCTCACCGGCGGGGCCTGTCTCTTTCCGTTCTTGGTGCATGATGACCGGCAACTTACCTCCGGTCACGCATTACGCATTACGTATCACTGCCCGATCGCAAACTCCGCCCCCGCGCTCCGTCCCCACACCTCCGGGAAGTACATCTGATAGGCCACCGCCGGCAGGATCTGGAACTGGCCCGGCAGGCTGGCGCGCATCTGGTAGGTGTACTCGTAGGTGCCGGCGGGCAGCTCGGTGGCAAACAGGGCCACCTTCTCGTCGCGCAGGTCGACCGCGGTCGGCGTCCACCAGAACCAGGGTGTGTCCCCGTTCACCCGCTCCAGCCCCGGCCCTTCGTAGACCAGGCTGGTGTTGAGCAGGCTGGGATCGATGGCCTCGGCCCCGGCCGGCAGCGGGCTTTCGACCAGGAGGTAGTACAGGTTGGTCGGCGCGACGAGGGTCAACTTCACCTGGATCGTGTCGCCGATCTGCGCCTCGCTGATGGGCTGGTCGGACGCCTTGCCGGTCAGCGGGTCCACCAGGCGGTACTGCTGCGCCACCACCACGCCGCGGTCCAGCGCTTGCAGCTCGGCCGCGGGCAGGAAGTATTCCAGGTAGGCGCTGTAGTAGAGCTGGCCTTCGCCGCTCTGGCTGACCTCGCTGGAGCGGCTGATGAACAAGCCGTTGGCCGCGTCCAGCAGCATGTCCTGGATCGCCACCCGCAGGTCGATGGGCTGGTCCACATTGTCACGGTTGACGCTGCCGCTAGTCAGCTCGTCCCGGTTGAAGGTCACAGCGTAGCTGTAGTCGGCGTCCAGTTCGCCGGTGGCTGCCATCCAGTGGGTCAGGGCCAGGATCGACCAGACGTTCTCCTGGGTGGTGCCCCAGCGGCCGTCGCTGCGGGTGCTCATCAGCCAGCGTACCACGTTGGGGGCCAGGGCGTTGGCCGGGTCGATGCGGGCCATGGCGTCCAGCACCAGGGCCGTGCTTCGCAGGTCGCTGTTCATGGTCCACCAGTCGACGCCCTCCTCTTCCCAGTGCGCGCCCGTGGCCGAGACCACGGCTGCGGCGTTGAGGTCGTCCAGCAGCACGGTGGTGCGCTGGTCGGAGGTGGGATCATCCAGCAGCGCGAAGGCCAGGGCCAGCAGCGCCTTGCCGTAGTTGGCCAGCCGCTCGCGCACCTCGTACAGCGCAGTGGTGCGGCCCACGTCGCCCTGGCCGGCCTCGGCCAGCACGTAGAGCATGAAAGCCTGCTGGTTCAGCTCGTAGCCTTCCAGGCTGTCCACCGGCCGCAGTTGGCGCTGCACGTAGCCGATGGCCCGCTCCAGCGCGGCCGAGTCGACTGCAAAGCCGGCATCGCGCGCCTGCACCAGGCCGAAGGTGACGTAGCTGCTGACGAAGGCGCGGCTCTCGTCGCTGGCCCACCAGCCCCAGCCGCCGTCGGGGTTCTGGCGCTGCAACAGGCGCTGCACCGCCACGGCGATCTGGTCCTGCAGGTTGGCCTCCAGGTCGGGCCGCTCGATGCCCAGCGCCTGCAGGGCCTCGTAGGTCGCCAGGTTGGGCAGGAACTTGCTGGCGATCTGCTCGCTGCACTCGTAGGGGAAGCTCTCCAGCCAGGCCAGGCCTTCCAGCGTGCCGGTCGCCAGGGATGGATCCAGCCGCACCCGCAGCTCGCCCTGGGTCGGATCGACATTCTCCGGCAGCACGATGACCTCGGTGCGGGTCTCGTTGGGGCCGACCACGCCGGCCGTGGCTACGGTCTCCGGCGAGCTGTAGCGGATGACGGGCAGGGTCAACTCGACCGCGTCACCCAGCGGCTGTTGGCCGGCGGCTGCACCGGTCTCGACGGCAGTGAAGCGGATCACGGTACTGGCCTCGCTGCCAGGCGGGGTCAGCACGTCCACCGGCCAGGTGACCTTGGCCTGCTGGCCGGCCGGCACGGCGATGATCTGGCTCAACTGGGCGTCGGTGGCCAGTCCCGGCGCATCCAGCGTCACCCGCACGGTGCGGTCGAGCTCGGTGTTGTTGTTGATTATTGCGCCGATCTCGGCCCGGTCGCCCACGGTGAAGAAGCGGGGCAGCACCGGCCGTACCAGCAGCGGCAGGCTGGTCTTGATCTCCACCGTGGCCTGGCCCACGTGGGTGTCCACGGTGACGGCGATGCCCTCCAGCCGCCAGGTGGTCAGGTTGTCGGGTAGCTTGACGCTAACCTCGGCCAGGCCGTTGGCGTCGGTGACGACGGTCGGGTCCCACAGCGCGGTGTCCTCGAACTCGGTGCGCAGCTCAATGCCCATCATGCCATCGCCGCCGCCGCCGCCCTTGGCCCCCTCCTCCAGTTGCTGGTTGAGGCGGTCCAGGTTCAGCACCAGGTTGCTGGCCGTCTGCACCCCCAGCCCGCGCTGCCGGTAGAAGCTGTCCAGCAGCGGCATGTTGGGGCTCTGGGCCAGGCTGAGGATGGCCTTGTCGATCAGGGCCAGGGAGATCTCGGCCTGAAGCGGGTTGCCCTGCCAGTCGGCCGCCTGCACGGTGAAGGTGACGGTTTCGCCCGGCCGCAGCACGTCCGCGCTGGGCGTCAGCGTGAGGGTGATCTCCTTGATGCTGTTGTCCACCGGCAGCTCGACCAGGCCTAGCTTGAAGCTGCCCAGATCGTTCTCACCCTGCTGTGGCCGGTCTGTGCTCAGCCCCCCGGAGGGGCCGACCGAGCCACCCTTGACCACCACCACCGACACAAAGACGTTGGGCACGTAGTCCTCGACGATGGGCACCTCGATGGTCTCGCTGTTGCCCTCCAGCGTGATCTGCTGCACCTCAATGATCGTGCCGCGCTCGATGGTCACCAACGCCTCCACCGGGCCTTCGTAGGGATGGGGCACAAGCACCTTGGCCGTGTCGCCCACCTGGTAGAGCTGCTGGTCCGCTACCAGCTCGATGCGGTCGTTGTTTTCGACCTGCCACGAGACGTACTGGCCGGCCGGACCGCTGCTCACCCAGGTGAAGGCCGCGCTGCGCACCGCGTTGCCCAGCTCATCCACCACGGTGGCGTTGATCTTGTATTGGCCGCCGGTCTGCGGCGTCCAGGTGAAGACCGCCTCGCCGCGGCTGTCGGTGGTGACGGTGTCGGTCAGGATGGGCGTCTCTTTGACCTCGCTGGTCCAGTAGAAACGGCCGTCGTCGGCCTGCTTCTGCACGCTCAGCCACTCGGCCTGGCTGACGACGATGGTCAATTCCTGGTCGGGCACTGGCTGGCTGGCCCAGTCCACGGTGATCAAGTCCACGTCAGCCGGCTGGCCGACGATGCTGACATAGCCGCGCGGGGCCACGCCGGGGTAGACCAGTCCCTTGTGGACCATCACCGAGGTGTTCTTGGCCGTCTCCTGGTTGTTCAGGTCGGTGACGCGCACGTCGATACTGAAGCGCTGGCTGACCGTCTTGTCGCTGATGTCGGCCGGGACCTGGAAGGTGTATGTGCCGTCGGCGCCGGTCTGACCGGAGCCGCTGGCCACCACGCCGCCCCAGCGGCCCTGCGTGGTCGGGTCCCAGCCGGTGTAGTCGTTGAAGCTGTACCATCGGCCGGGTGTGTCGCCGGAAAAGTTGAAGAACGCGTCCTCGGTGAAGACAGTCCACTCGACCTTGGCGTTGCTGACCGGCCCGCCGAAGAAGAACTCGCCGCTGACCGTGGCCGTGATTACCTCGCCGCCCAGCACTTCGGGCTTCTCGGTGCTCAGGTCGATGGTGAACTCTGGCTTGCGGTACTCGGCCACCTGAAAGCCCAGGCCGAAGTAGGGCTGGTAGTACGCGTCCTTGGGCCAGCCGGCCAGTTGCGCCTCCAGGTTGTAGAAGCCGGTGGTGGCCTCCTCGGCCAACGGCAGCGCGCCGTCGATGGTCCCGAAGGCGTTGGTCGCGTGCTGCTGCTTGTAGATCTCCTCGCCGCGGTCGTTGCGGATCACCACATCGACCTTGGTGCCCGGCTCTGGCAGGCGCAGTACCGCGTCGTCGTCCACCCGCAGGATGCCCTTCCAGTAGACCGTCTGGCCCGGCCGGTAGATCGGCCGGTCGCTGTAGAAGTAGCCCTGCATGGGCGGCGGCGGGTACTCGCCGGGTAGGCCGAACTCCCATGACGACAGCCCGTTTTGCCAGTCGGTGCTGGTCACGCCGTAAGGCGCGGGCTCGCCTGTAGTCGTAGTGGCATCGGCCGAGCCTACATAGACCACCACCGGCTGCCACGGCTCGCGAGCCACCAACGGGCCGCGCATCACGCCGTCCGCGTCGGTGACGCCGGTGGTCTCGCGGTCAGCCGCCACCCGCACCGGCAGCCCGGCCACAGGCTGGCCCGATTGCAGGTCCGTCGCCCAGACCAGGATCTCGTCAGCCGCGCGCTTGGTCACCAAGTTGAACGGCGAGACGAGGAGCAGGTGGCGCGGGGCAAGCTGGCCGGAGTCGGGCGAGCCGTCGCCATAGCGTACCTCCGGCGCGCGCATCTCTACCCAGTAGATGCCCGACGGCAGCGGCCCGCCATTCTCAGCCAGGGGAACCTTGATCAGGTTGTTGGTGTTGCGCTCTGGCGACACCGCCACCGACCACTCTCGCACTAACGCGTCGGGCCTGGGCGTGAAGGTGCGCATCAGGTCCCATCGGTTGGGGCCCAGCAGCCGGCCGGCCTCGGCCTCGCTGATTGTGTACAGCTTGAAGTCCAGCCGGCTGACGTTGCGGTAGCTGGCGGCGATCTCAGTGGCGTTGTAGGCGTTGTAGGTGCCCACGTCGTTGGGCACGTTGAGATGGGCGAAGGGGCGGCGCTCGCCGGTTTGGAAGCGGATGCGCTGCTCGCCCAACCGATTGCCGAAGACGTCGGCGATGTCACCTGACAGCGTCACGGTATAATCGGTCTCCGGCTGGCGCGGCCAACTGATCATCCAGCGGTTGTCATAAGCAGAGTAGTAGCTGTAGACTTCGGTCGGCTCCGGGATGACGGTGAATGCGCTTTTGCCCAGCGTTTTCTCGTCGACGATGCCGCGGAAGAGCACGTTCATGGCCGTCTCGACCGCTACACCGCTGGCGCCGTCGGGCGGCGACGTGCTGGCGATGCCGATCTGCGGCGCAGTCTGGAAGCGGGCCACGAAGGGCTCACGCAGCGTTCCCGCGCCGGTCGCCGCGCGCGCGCCGCTGCCGACCTCCACAGTGTAGGCCGCGTCGTATTCCAGCGGCAGCAAGGGCTGGAAGCGCATGATCCGTCCGCCCGCGCTCCACGAGAAGCGGCCGGTAACCGCAGCCCTGGTCTCGTCGCGGCGCAGGGTGAAAGCCTGCTGGGTCGAAATCTCATCCATCGGCTGGCTGAAGGTGACGCTGATCGGCCTGGTGGGCCAGGCCATGGGGCCGTCCGGCTGCACACTGACCACAATCGGGCTGGCGGTCTGGAAGCTGATGACCACGTTCTCAACCAGCAGGCCGCCGCTCACGTCGGTCAACCCGGCCGGCACAGTCACCTTGTAGCTGGCGCCGCCGGCCAAAGCCGCAGCCGGTTTGAAGCTGTAGATGCTGGTGTTGAGCCATTGGCCGGTACCCGGCGTGGCTGGCTCGATGCGCAGCGGGCTGAGCAGGCCGGCCTGCTGGCCGACGCTGGTCAGCGGCACGACGGGCCGGTTGAAGATCGCCGTGATCGGTGAGTCGACGCTGACTTCCTCGTTGCCATCGGCCGGCTGGCTGCTGGTCACCTCCAGGAAGCCAACCGCGGCAAAACGCAGATCGACCGGCGCGGCCAGCGGCTCATCCGTTGCGCTGCGCGCCTCCTGGCTGACCAGCACGCGGTAGCTCGCGCCGCGCGCCAGAGGCTCAGCGGGAGTCCAGACCAGTGCGTTGCCATCAAAGCTGACCAGGCCGTCGGTTGGCGGTTCAACGGCAAAGGCCTCTGCCGTGCTGGCCTTGTCCATGGCCTGGTCGAAGGTGATCACCACCGGCGCATCCAGCGGCTGTTCCTGTCCGCGCTGCGGGGAGGTGGACACGGCCACGGGTGGCAGGTCCAGCGGCTCGACGGTCGGCGTGGGCTCGACGGTGGGCGCGGCGGTGGCGGCTGGCACGGCCGGCTGGGCCGTGGGCGTCACGTCCAGCGGCACGGTCTGCGGCTCAGGGCCGGGACCAGGGGCCGGCGGCTCCGGCTGGCCGCAGCTTGCCAGCAACAGGCTGGCGATGATGATAATCATAAGTACGGCATGCATTCGTTTGGTCGTTTTGTGAGACATGTTGACCTCGACTTTCCTGACCTCACTGCGTGGTGGGGCTTCAGCGCCCCGGCAAGCTCCATACTTCAGTTCA
>CAZVGR010000056.1:0-11789 GCA_964626845.1 uncultured Anaerolinea sp. | reverse complement strand
GACCCCACCTTAGAAAGGTGGGGCTTCGGCGTTCTGATAAGCTCCATACTTCAGTTCAGACCCCACCTTAGAAAGGTGGGGCTTCGGCGTTCTGATAAGCTCCATACTTCAGTGTGGAGTCCTCATACCCACGAGCGTTGCAGCGGCGTTGTGGGTTGGGCCAGCACCCCACTTTGAAAAGGTGGGGCGGCGTCTGGATCACTCGACTTCGATCCAAATCCCTTCGCTGCTCACCTGTTGACCATCAGCATCCAGCGCCAGCGCGGTGACGAAGTGCGCGCCTGGCTGCAACGTCCACCAGGTCTCGAAGGGCAGGCGGGTGGATCGGCCGACCGGCTGGCCGTTGACCAGGAACGTCACCTCGCTAGGCAGCGCCGCGCCAACTGGCCGCGCGGCCAACCGAACCTGCTGCAACTCCGCCGGCATCCCGGCCGACAGCCGAAAGATGCTGTTCGGGTCCGGGCTGATGAGGGTCAGAGTGGCAGGTTGCAGGTTGCGGGCGGCAAGTTGCGGCTGTTGGTCGTCCGTAACCCGTAACTCGTAACTCGTAACCGGAAACCGATTACCGATCACCGATAACGGATCACCGATCCCCTGCGCCAGCGCCCACTCGCGCAGCTCGGGCGGGTAAACGCGCAACACGCGCTGCTCGACGCACTCCGGCGTAGTTTCAGGTCCGGCTACGCCGCCGCGGCAGCGGTCCACCGCCAGCGGGCGGTAGATGTTGTCGAACTCGGCCGGCTCTGTACCGGCGATGAACAGCTCGCTGCGCCGGCGGCTGCACCATTGCGTGGGCAGCAGGCCCGAATCGATGCAGATTTCCGCCCGCACCAGGCCGTCAGGCTGGCGGAAGCGGGTCGCCGGCAGTCCTTTGTGGGCCATCTCCATCACGTCGCGCCAGATCGGGCCGGCCCCGCTGACGCCGCTGACGCCCAGCATGGGCGTGTTGTCGGCGTTGCCCACCCACACGCCGCCCACCAGGTCGGGGGTGTAGCCGACGGTCCAGTTGTCGCGCCAGTCGGTGGTGGTGCCGGTCTTGACTGCGGCCGGCCGGCTCAGCTTGAGCACGCTGTTGCGGCCAAAGGAGGGGGCGCGGGCATCGTCGTCGCTGAGGATGTTGGTGATGAGGTAGGCGACGCGCGGGTCTACTGCGTAATGCGTAATGCGTAACCCGGAATCGCGCTGGGCGCGCCAGAGGATGTTGCCGTTGTTGTCTTCGATGCGTTCGATGGCGTAGGGCGTCACCTTGTAGCCGCCGTTGGCGAAGGCCGCGTAGGCGGCGGTCAGCTCCAGCAGGCTCACCTCGCCGCCGCCCAACGTCAGCGCCAGGCCGTAGGGGCGATCCTGCACCGCCGGTTGAGTAGGCGTCCTCGCCGTATCGAAACCCGTTGGCGAGGCCGCTGGCCGGAATGACGTAATCCCTTGCCGCTGGGCCTGGTCGATCAGCGCAGGCACGCCAATGGCATCCAGCACCTTGACCGCGGGCAGGTTGTACGAGCTGGCCAGGGCCGTGCGCACGCTGACCGGGCCGTGCCATTGCATGTCGTAGTTCTGCGGCACGTAGGGCTCACCTTCGGCCGTCATGAAGGCGGTGCGCACATCAGCGATAACCGTGGCCGCGGTGAAGGGCGCCCGGCCGGCCGCGGCCGCGCGCGCCGGGTCCATGGCCGCGGCGTAGGTCAGCGGCTTGAGGGCCGAGCCGGGCTGGCGCAGGGCCAGGGCCGCGTTCATCGCGCCGTCGATGCGGGCGTCGAAGTAGTTGGGACTGCCCACCATGGCCCGGATTGCGCCGCTCTGGGGGTCGAGCAGCACCACGGCCGCGTTCTCGATGCGCCGGTCGGGCGGCGCGTCCTTGGCCTGCTGGAGCTGGCCCAGGCGGTAGCCCACCGCTGCCTCGGCCTGGCGGTTCCAGTCCAGGTCCAGCGTGGTCATCACCCGCAGCCCGCCGTCCTTGACCCGCTCCGCGCCCAGCAGCCGTTCCAACTGTGCCTCGACGTAGCTGACGAAGTGCGGCGCCTGGATGGGGAATGGGGTGGCCGCGAACTCCGGGCGCTCGGCCAGGGCCAGCTCGGCCTCGCTGCGGGGGATGTAGCCATGCGCGACCATGGCGGCCAGCACGTTGGACTGGCGCCAGCGGGCCGATTCCAGATTGTAAATGGGGTTGTAGACCTCGGGGTTCTGCACCAGCCCGGCCAGCAGGCTGCACTCGGCCAGGTCCAGCTCGGCCGCCGACTTGCCGAAATAGCCGTGGGCTGCGGCCTCCAGGCCATAGGCGAAGTTGCCGTAGTAGACCTGATTGAGGTACATGGCCAGTACCTCTTGCTTGTCATAACGCAGCTCGATCAGCAGCGCCAACCAGGCCTCGCGCAGCTTGCGGCGCAGCGACTGTTCGTAGCGCTCCTCGCTGGTCATCAGCGTGGTGCGGGCAAGCTGTTGGGTGATCGTAGACGCGCCGGAGATGACTGTGCCGCTGCGCCAGTTCTGCACGGCCGCGCGGCCGATGGCCAGCGGATCGACGCCGGGGTGGTGGAAGAAGCGGCTGTCCTCGACTGCCACCGTGGCCTGCCAGCAGGCGGCCGGTATCTGCTCGAATCGAAGCGAGCGCTGCTTGCCCTGGTCGCCGATGGCCTCGAACAGCAGTTGGCCCTGGCGGTCGAGGATCAACGTGCTCGGCCGGGCCGCGGCCAGGTTGGTGCGCGTCGGCGCGGGCAAGTCGCCCACCAGCCAGTAGCCGCCGGCTAGCACAGCCAGCAGCAAAGCCGTAAGGATCAGCAGCGCGCGCCGCCGCAGAGACGTGGAAGACATGGAATACACCGCCATAGAACCAGAGTTGATAGCATGTGCGAGATAACAACGGGACGATGGTTTCGCACGGCGATTACACGTCAAAAATCCCCAACTGGTTCAGCGACATCCTTATCAGCTCTTTGACTCAGGATGGACCGATTCTATGCCAGAAGCTCAGTGTGTTGGCGTGGTCCATCGATCAAGAGCAACAGCTTGTTGATGACGTTCCGGCCCAACAGGACCCTTTCACCGTGCATGTCTCCCACCACTTCAACGCCCGGAAGCAGGTCCGCGCCGAGTTGGATGTCGACCAGATAGGTGATCACGGTCGTTGCCTCGCCCCAGTGACTGCGCAGACGCACTTCATCCACCTCAGGAGCGCTGATCTGATCGAGCAAGGCTTGCGGAACCAAGGTGATGTCAGCGCCTGTATCGATCATCGCCCGCACATGGCCTTGCGACTGGCTGCTGTCTGGTGCGCGTAGAATGAGATCGAGACAAGGAATCGGCGGAAAATAGTCGGCACAGTGGCCGAAGTGAGTACTCATTGCGGCCGCTCCACGCGGGGGCTGATGATACGAAACTCGCGCGGTGAGGCGGCGTTGGCAGGGGTAATCAGGATGGGAACATCGCCGAAGCGAGCCCGCACGCGACGGTACAATGTCAGACGGTCACGGTGGTGATCGACGACTTGACGGTTGTGGATAGCCACGAAGTCCTCGCCATAGCTGCGCTGGACAGTGGCTGGCAAAGATCGCCATGCCTCGGCCTCGGCGCGGATCTTGGTCCGCCGCCAGTCATCGGCTGAGGCAACCGAGCCGTTGCCAGCCTCAACTTTGGGAGTGGGGGGTGGCTGCAGGAATGCCTTGAGAGCGTCCTCAACTATCGCCGCCACCGGCTGACTGTTCCGCTCTGCTGCCTGGCGTAGCGTGGTATAGGTCGTTTCACTGAGCCGTATCTCAACGGTCGGCATCTCGATCTCCTGTGATTACAACTTAGCCGCATTATAGCCTGGCTCTGAGATCTTGACAAGGAGCCTTCTTCAACGGAGTTTCAAAGCAATCAGGTTACTGCTCAGGCTGGGCTTAGAGAACCCGGGTTTTTGCTGCGGAAGCGGCTATCATAGCCCTGAGCAATGCGTTTGCAAGCCCAGAAATCATTGCCCAATGAGAAAAACCCGGTTTCTGACCGGTCGGCTGAGCAGTAACGCAATCAGTTGACTCATGGTGTCCACAGTGCTGTACTGACGCCAGTTGCGCCGATGAGCAGAGATCGAACGCCTGCGGCGACTGCTGGACGATCTACGCTAAACTCAACGCCGCTAGTCGATCGGGGCGTGGAACGCCGCTAGCCGGATCCCAACCGCGCGCCGCATAGTACTCGCCCATCATTAGCGCCATGTTGGGCAGCACGCCGGCCGCGCCGCCGCTGGGGCGAGGCTGCGTGGCCAGCCGCTCGGGCAGCACGTCGTCGGCCGCCGTGACGCCGTAGGCTGCGTTGATCAGCCGCTTCAGGTTGAAGATGCGCTCGCCGGTCAGCATGACGTCCTCGCCGGTCCAGTTCCAGCCCAGGGCCTGGTTGACCAGCTCCGCCAGCTCGGCCGGGCCGATCAAGCCTCGTTCGATGAACTTGCACAGCCCCAGGGGGTTGTAGACGCTCTGGAAGTCCTGGTAGCGAGCGGCCATTGCGCCGCTGCCCTGGCTGTCCAGCCGGGCCTGCCAGTGGTCGGCGCCGGGGCGAAAGACGACGCCGGGAATCTCGATGCCGTAGCCCTCGTAGTAGGTCATGGTCTCCATGTGGCAGGCGCCGCGGTTGGCGGTGGCGTAGCCGGCGGCCATGCTGACGAAGGCGCGCGGGTCGTGGTAGGGCATCTCCAGCCCCTTGACGTGCATGGCCAGCCGCCGCGCGGCCGGCCCCAGCCGCTCGACCATGCGGCGCGCCCCCTCGGCCAGCAGATCGCCCAGCCCCTCGCGCTGGCCGATCTTGTGGACGCAGGCGACGATGGCCGCGGCGTTGCCCCAGGCCAGGTCCAGGCCGTCCACATCGTTGCGCGACAGCAGCCCCAGCTCATGCGCCTCCACGGCCATGGCGATGCAGGCCGACGCCGAGATGGTGTCGATGCCGTAGTCGTTGCACAGCATGTTGATGTGGGCGATGCTGTCCAGGTCGGCGTTGAGCAGCAGGCCGCCGAAGCCGCCCAGCGTCTCGTACTCCGGGCCGTGGCCCTGCGTGCCGGCGTAGGGGCCGTCGTCGATGCGCACGGTCTTGCCGCAGCCAATGGGGCAGGCGAAGCAGAAGGTGTGGCGCTCGAAGATGGTCTCGGCAATGCGCTGGCCGCTGATCTGGAGCGCCTCAGGCCAGGAGCCATCCTGCCAGTTGCGCAGGGGCAGGTCGCCGTACTTCTCGGTGTTGGGAACGCTGCCGGCCGTGCCTAACATGCTCAGGCCATAGGCGCCATCCTTGATCTGTGCGTTTTGGGCCTTGACCAGGTCGCGAAAGCGCTTGGCGTCATGATACGCCGGCCGCTCCTTGCCGCGCACAGCGATGGCCTTGAGGTTCTTGCTGCCCAGCACCGCGCCCATGCCCGTGCGGCCAGCCGTGCGCGCGTGCTCGATGCCGCCCTGCATCACGCCGGCGTAGCGCACCAGCCGCTCACCAGCCAGGCCGATGCACGCCACCTGGGCCTTGGCATCAGTCTCGGCGCGCACCTGGTCGAAGACGTGGTAGTGGTTGTGGCCCCAGAGGTGGCCGGCGTCGCGCAGCTCGGCGGCGGCAGGCACGGTCGGAGACCGGCCCGAGCTACCTTGAGACTGCTCGGGCCGGTCCCTCCGGGATGGTTCCCAATCTCCGACCGTGCCCGTTCCGTCGATCCACAGGTAGATCGGCCGCTCGGCCCGCCCTGTGATCACCAGCCCATCGTAGCCGGCGAAGCGCAACTCCGCGCCCCAGTGGCCGCCCATGTTGCTCTCGCCCCAGATGCCGGTCAGCGGCGAGCGGGCGCACCAGGCGCTGCGACAGCCGGTGGGCGCAAAGGTGCCGCTGAGCAGGCCGTTGAAGATAAGCAGCGGGCTGGCCGGGTCGTCCCAGGCCCGGTCAGGCTGCAGCGTGTCGTGGAACAGCTTGGCCGCGTAGCCGCTGCCCAGCAGGAAACGGCGCACATCAGCATCGTCGATGGCCTGAACTGTTACCTCCCCGGTGGAGAGATCGATCTGCAAATACTTACCGGCGTAGACAGATGGCATGGCACACTCCTTTGTGGCTTGATGTTTCGCAGATCAGTATAGCGCAGGTCGCCCGCCCCGTCAACGAAGGCCGCCCGGACTTTTCGATTTTCTGCGAGATTGGGTAAACTATACGCCATGGCTAAACAAAAACCCCTCGACCACAATGAGTTCGTCGATCACGTGGAAAACGCCACCCGTCAGGCCGGTTACGTCATCCAGAAACGTGACGGCATGACGCTGACCCTGGAAATGCAGGGCCAGCCCATGCGCTGCGACCTCAAACAGTTGTATGGCGTATACCGGCTCCAGCCTGACCGGCTGAACGACATTGTGGCTGCGCATCTGGCCGCGCTGGGCGAAGCCGACAAGCCGCGCTCGCCGCTGTCTGAAAAACAGGCGCTGGAGTCCTTCCTGCCGCTGCTCAACCCAACTGCATGGCTGGATGTGGTGCGCCAGCAGGGCGCTCAGCCGCCTGTACACCGGCCCTTTGTGGCCGGCCTGGTCATCAACTACGTGTTCGACCTGCCTGACGCCCGCGCCTACGTCGATCAGAAAATATACGACGAGATCCTCTCGGCGCCCGACGCAACCCCCGATGTGATTCACGAGATGGCGCTGGCCAACCTACGCAAGCGCACCAGCCCGCGCGACTTCAAAACCTTCGGCATGGGCGACCAGACCCTTGTCATCTGCGACAAGCGCGATGGTTTCGCCGCCACTCGGGTCTTGCTGCCGGATCTGATGGCCACCTGGGCCGAGCGTATCCCCGGCCGCATGTTGTTGGGCGTCCCCAACCGCGATTTTCTGATCGCCTTCAGCGATCGCGATCCGGAGCAGGTGACAGCCATCACCCAGCAGGTTCGCCGCGACGCAGCCCAGCGCGAGGGTGGGCTGACCAAGGAGCTGCTGATGTGGCGCAATGGGCGCGTCGTGCCGCACCGGGTGGTGCATTGAGAGGGGAAGGGAGTAGATTGGTAAAGTGGTAAAGTGGTAAAGTGATAGAGTGGGTAGCGTTTGTGCGTTTCAGGCGCCGTTGGGGCTAAATACATCGTAAACAAAGTTGTTGAGGTGCCCGGCACTTGACACGAGCCTCTGATCATGTGCGAATCGTCGCCAAAGTGCCGGGCACCGATACGCAGTTAATTTGTTTACGGTGTACTAAAGGCGGTGTTGAGGCCAATGCCTGCGTTAAACACTGGGATGGGATGGTGTAGTTGCGCGTCCCGCCAGGCGGCCGTCTCATGGCCAGCGTCGCGCAGCAGGCGCAGGCGGCTTAGGGAGACGTAGCCGTTGGCGATGGCCCAGGCGTCGCTGCCGGGGATGTGCTGGGCTGCGCGCTCCTGCCAGACCCGCTGCACCCGTAGGCTCTCGCCGTTCTTGACCGTCAGTTGGTAGTTGTCCAGGCAGGAGTGGGTGCTTAGGGTAGTCACGCGCACACCGGCCAACTCGCGCAGCGGCCGGTTGGGCACGTTAACGTTGTAAGGGGCGTCGTCCAGGCGGATGGTCTCGCCGAAGGTCTGCACCAGCTCGGCCAGACAAGCGCCGGCTGTGTCCCAGTGTTCGCCGCCGTTGTTACCGGTCTCCATCGAGATGGCAATGGCCGGATAGCCCAGGATGCGCGCGGTCAGGGCTGCGCCCACTGTGCCCGACAGGAACACGTCGCGGCCCACGTTCAGCCCCGCGTTGACGCCGCTGACCACCAGGTCAATGGGCATGGCGCTCAGCGCGCCGCTCAGGCCCACATGGGCGCAGGTGGCAGGGGTGGCGTCAACCGCAAACGCAGTCACGTAGGGCAGGTCGCGCGGCGTGGGGCGCAGCGAGAAACCGATCTCGTCGGCCGGCGGAAGCGCTGCGCCGTAGCCGCTGTAGTTGGCGCTGGGAGCGACGATCAACACGCGCCCCAGGGCCGCCAGCGCCCGGGCTGCCGCCCACAGCCCAGGCGCTGCAATGCCGTCGTCGTTGGTCAGGAGGAAGTTCATCGGTTCTTTGCCTCGTGTCATGTTTTCTCGACCCCATCGTATACCCGCCCGGTTAAGCCTGTGGCAAAGAACGTTTACGGTCTGGTTAAGTTTTGGTTAACCCTCAGACTTCGAATGTCGCGGCTTCACGTGTAAGCAGGCTTAGTTGCAATCGCTGCGGCGACGTCCAATGTCTTGCCTACTTGTACAGTCGGGCGTAAGTTGTCCCAGTCTATCTTGCTCTAGCCGGTTCCGTGAACCGGCGGGAATTGGCCGCCAACGCCGCCGGTTCACGGAACCGGCTAGAGCGGTAACTATGGACGCACTTACGCTATCGTCTACTGGCTAGCGGCTGCCCGGATGAAGTCGGCCAGCTCCGCCTTCAGCTTGCGCAGCGACGGTAGATGCACGTACATCATGTGGCCGGCCTCGTAGTAGCTCATGTCCACGTTGGCCAGCAGGCTGAGGTCGAGGCCCAGGTGGTTGAAGGTGTAAGCCGTAGCGAAGTATGGCGTGGCCAGGTCGTAGTAGCCGTTGGCCACGTGGACCCGCAGGTGGGGGTTCATGCTGATGGCCTTGCGCAGCGTTTCGGCCACGTTGACGTACTGGTTCTCGAATTCCTTGTAGCTCCAGGTCTGGTATAGCCCCTTGAGGATCTCATAGGGCAGGTCGCTCTCGAACTGCAAATCGCCGCGCACGTAGTCGTTGAAGCAGGCCGTGTACGCGCCCTGGATGGCGGCATAGCTGGGGTCGAACTCGAAGTGCTCGCCGGCTGCGTCGCGGTCAATACCGGTGTAGCGGCTGTCCAGCCGGCCCACGGTGCGCCGCTGGTCGCGCAGCAGTTCCTTGACAAAGCGGAAGATGTCGATGCGCAGGTCACTACGCTCGACATAATCCTGGCTCAGGCCGGTGAAGCGGGCCAGCTTGCCGGCGATGATGGCCCGCTGCTCGGCCGGCAGGGCCGTGCCTTGCAGCAGGGCCAGCGCATAGGCGCCCATGACGAACGCCTCCACCTGGCTCAGCACCTCAGCCAGCGGCAGCGCTTGCAGGTCGGCCGGCAGGCGCCGGTGATACCAGGCTGTCGCCGTGTAGGTGGGCAGGAAGAGCAGGTAGGGCAGATCGTTGCCGGGGTTGAAGTCGGCCGTCTGGAAGTCGAGGATGCTGGACACCAGCATGATGCCGTTCAGCCACAGGCCATGCCGTTGCTGCAAATAGCCGCTCAGCCCCGCCGCGCGCGTCGTGCCGTAGCTCTCGCCCACCAGGAACTTGGGCGACAGCCAGCGCCGGTAGCGGCTGGTGTAGAGGCGGATGAAGTCGCCCACCGACTCGATATCTTTAGTGAAGCCGTGGAATTCCTTGGCTTTCTCGCCTGGAACCGGCCGGCTGAAGCCGGTGCTGACCGGGTCGATAAACACCAGATCGGTCACGTCCAGCAGCGAGGCCTCGTTGTCCACCAGGCGGTAGGGCGGCTTGAGGGCGAAGCCGTCGTCGTCCAGCAGCACCCGCCGCGGCCCCAGCACGCCCATGTGCAGCCAGACCGACGACGAGCCCGGCCCGCCGTTGAAGGAGAAGGTCAGCGGCCGGCTGGCAGGATCCTCCACGCCATCCTTGGTGTAGGCGATGAAGAAGATCGACGCCTTGGGCTTCTCTCCTTCGGACGCGCCTTCGTCTTCGCCCTTCTTCTCGGCCTCTTCCTTCAGCACGATGGCGCCGGCGGTGACGGTGTAGGCAATGGTCTGGCCGTCGATGGTGACGGTGTGGTGGGTGGTGACCAGGTTGTCCTGGGGGGTGGGTTTGGTGTCGGTGGTGGGTTGGGTTGGATCGGACATTGTGGATACTCCGTGGTCAAGATTGATTCGCATTCGGCGAGACTAACCCTCACCCTAGCCCTCTCCCTCTGGGAGAGGGCTAGGGTGAGGGAGGGTCCCGCCCTACGCGTCAACCCTCTCCAGCGTCCCGACCCTCAATCCCAACAACGCCACGCCCACCGCGCCCAGCTTCATGTTCGCGGCCACTAGCGTCAGCGAGGTGATCTCGCCGCGAAGGGCGTCCAGATCATCGGGCGCCAACTCCATGCCTACCAGCGCGCCGGCCAGCGCCTCCATGATCACCTGCTGGATGTGGTCGATCTGCGCGTCCACGTCTCCAATGGCAGCCAGCCGCTGCGGGCTGCGCACCTGCGGGCTGGCGTCGCCGCTGGCCCGCACCGCACCCATCGGCAGCGCAATGGCCTCATCCGTCTGCCAGCTCACGTGGCTCAACGCGTCAGCCGTGCGTCCGCCGCCCAATCCGGGCGCTTCATCCTGTCCATTGTTCCGCATCGTATCCTCCGTTCTTCCGGTTACCCATTACCCGTTAACCGTTCACCATTAACCATTTCCCACCCCCGCCACCACCCCCTCCGCATGCAGCCGGGCGATCCCGTCCGCGTCATAGCCCAGCCCGGCCAGCACCTCGTCGGTGTGCTCGCCCAGCCGCGGCGGCGCGATGCGATAGCTCATGGGGGTGCCGGAGAAGAAGCCGGGAAAGGCCAGCGACTTGAACGGCCCCACCGAGGGATGCTCCATCTGCACGATCATGTGGCGCGCCCGGATGTGCGGGTCGTTCAGCGCTTCGTCCACGGCGTAGAGCGGGCCGCTGGGGATCTCTGCCGCGTTCATCAGCTCGACCCACTCCCGCGCCGGCCGCGCGGCCAGGTACTGGTCGAGGATGGGGGTCAACTGGTCGCGGTTGACGTTGCGCAGCGCGTTGGTGGCGAAGAGTGGATGCTTGACCAACCCCTCTTCCGCGCCGATCACCTCGCAGAACTTGCGCCACAGCCGCTCGCTGCCGGCCGCCACCACGATCCACTTGCCGTCGCCGGCCTTGAAGGGCTGGTAGGGGGTGATGGTGGGGTGCTGGTTGCCGGTCTTCTGCGGCGGCTCGCCGGTGGTGAAGTAGGTGCCGGCCAGGTAGCTCAGCCAGTTGAGCTGCGACTCCACCAGGCTGACGTCGATGGCCTGGCCGACGCCGGTGTGCTGGCGGGCCAGCAGCGCGGCCAGCACGCTGATCAGCGCGTAGAGGCCCGCGGCGAAGTCGGCCATGGCCATGGGGAAGCGCATGGGCGGGTCGTCCGGCTCGCCGGTCAGCTCCATCAGCCCGCCCATGGCCTGGGCGATGATGTCGAAGCCGCTGCGGTCGGCGTAGGGGCCGCTGCGGCCAAAGCCGGTGATGCTGACGTGGATCAGCCGCGGGTTGCGGGCCAGGCAGGCCTCCACCGACAGGCCGTACTTGTCCAGCGAGGCCTGGCGCGGCAGGTTGATCAGGAAGACGTCGGCCTGGTCGATCAGGCGGTGCAGGATTGCCAGCCCCTCCGGTTTGGTGTAGTCCAGGGCGATGCCGCGCTTGTTGCGGTTGGTGGAGAGGAAATAGGCGCTTTCACCCGCGACGAAGGGCGGGCCCCAGCCGCGGCACACGTCGCCGATGCCCGGCTGCTCGATCTTGACCACGTCCGCGCCCATGTCGCCCAGGTACATGCTGCACGTGGGGCCGGCCAGGGCCTGGGTCAGGTCGACGACTTTGACGCCGGGGAGGATGAGGGGATTTTGTTGCATGGTTGGTCTTTCGTGATGGGTGAGGCGTGAGGAGCGTAATGCGTAATGCGTAATGCGTAACCCGGAAATCGTGCGAGACGTCTCTGGTTACGAGTTACGAGTTACGGGTTACGGGTTACGTGCCGGCTGCGCCTCTGTTGCGCGACCTCGCGCCGCTCGTCGGAGATGCTGTGCGCCGGGCCGCCGCGCTGGACGTTGATGATCTCGGCCATGATGCAGACGGCGAT
>CAZVGR010000055.1:0-32257 GCA_964626845.1 uncultured Anaerolinea sp. | reverse complement strand
CGTGGACGTGGAGGTGGGGCCGAACTGGTTCGAGATGGAGAAGGTGTGAGACGGTTGGAGCGGCGCATGCCCACGATATTGCACATTCACGGCTGGCGGCTGTTCTTCTATGCCAACGAGCGCAATGAACCGCCCCACATCCATGCACGCAAAGGCGGCGCAGACTGCAAGTACTGGTTGCACGCCGATAGCTATGATATCGAGGAGAGTTACGCCTATGGCTTGAGCCCTGCTGATCGCCGTGCGATCCGGCGTATCATCTTCGAGCACTTCGATTACATCGTGGCCGAGTATGAGGCGTTTCAACGAGGAGCCAAGTGATGGACAAGAAGATTCACGAGGTTAGTGGGATTTGGACGGACGAAACGCATCTATACCTAACCGTGGATGGACGCTCATACCGCATTCGATGGGCTGACTGCTCACCGCGTCTCCTGGGCGCCAGCGATTGGCAGCGCCAGAGATTTGACGTTTCATCGTCTGGATACGGTATTCATTGGCCGGAGGTTGATGAGGACTTGGCAATTGCACCGTTGCTGTCTCGAGCAGAAACTTTGGATGTCTTCGTGGAGAGGAACCATGCGCCAGTGCTCGCCGAGTCTCGTGAAACCTATCGGGTTACTGAAGACTTAACCGGTGAGGATTATTTGCAGCGCATCGTCTCTGATCCCAAAGTCATGTTGGGCAAGCCGGTCATCAAAGGCACGCGCCTGACCGTGGAGCACATCCTAAACCTGCTGGCCAGCGGTGTGACGCCGGACGAAATCGTTGCGGAGTATGACGGGTTGAGCGAGCAGGATATCCGGGCGTGCCTGCGCTTTGCAGCGCAGTCGCTTCGTGAACATATAGCGCCGCATGAGGAGTGAGACGATGGAATGGCAGGTGATTCGCGAGCACTATCCGCAACAGTGGCTGCTGCTTGAAGCCATCAAGGCCCATTCACAGGCCAACAAGCGTATCCTGGAGCAGTTGGCTGTGATCGGCATGTTTCCCGACTCTGTCTCTGCCATGCATAGCTATGCCCAACTACACCGCGAGGCTCCAAAGCGCGAGCTGTACATCTTTCATACCAGCCGTCCTGAGCTTGATGTGACAGAACGGCAGTGGCTGGGTATCCGGGGCTTGACTTGAAGATCCGTATGCGCGATGTCCATTTGGAGTAAACACCATGCCCCTCTGCCAAGGCTGCGGCGCCAGCTTCGACGACAACTACAAATTCTGTCCGCATTGCGGCCGGGCCAGGCCGGAGCCGGAGTCGATCAACCTGAATGTGCGGTTTGCGCCTGCACGGTATGAGGAGGCAGTGCTCAAGATAGAGGTCGTTGGAACGACGGAGTTGACGGAGCCGCCGTTTGACTGGCGACCGAGTGGGATGACGAAGCTGATGGGCGAAGCTGGCAGAAATTGGACGCACATAACCAAGTTTCGCCTGCTTCTTGATAGCTTCCATCCACAGACAGGCCAATATGTTGCCTATCAATCGACCGAATTCAGAGGCTACGTTGTCCAACTTGGAAACGATGTGAAGTTTCCCAATCGATTCTGGCGTAATCAATTGTTCAAGTCTTGGGCGGACGATTTGTTTCAGGAACGCAAAAGGACATGGGAAAGCACAAACAACTATCTCATGCAAGAAGGATGGATGGGCCTTACTGACAAAGCTATCCGTCGGGAAGTTCCCTACTTTCTCAAAGACGCGTCAGGTTTTCGAGAACCGGACCTGTTCACTGTTGCGCACTTGCTTGAGGTTTGGTTGCCGGCCAATCCGCCGGTAGGCAAGACTAAGGAACTCGAGGATTATCGATACCGCCGGATCGCTAGTTGAGCGAACAAGGGTTGCGCAGGTTGGACAGAGGCAAATCAGTGTGAGCGTTCCACGAGTAGTCATCGACACAAGTGCATTCATAGCGTCCATTTTGTCACGCCGTGGCGCGGCGTACAGGCTCGTGATGTTGTCGGACAGCGGCTTGTTCCAAGCGAGCGTCTCCGTGCCATTGATCCTTGAGTACGAGGCTGTGGCCAAACGCCTGCTAGATCAGACGCAACTGGCGGAAAGTGACCTTGAAGACATCCTGGACTTTGTCTGTGCCACCGCAAATCGACAGCGAGTGTTCTATCTGTGGCGGCCGTCCTTGCCCGACCCGCAAGATGATATGGTCCTGGAGCTGGCAGTGGCCGCAGGATGTGAGTTCATCGTGACCTTCAACAAGAGGCATTTTGCGGGTATCGATCAATTTGGGATCGAGGCCGTTACACCGCGAGATCTTCTGGAACGATTGGGAGTCGGAAGATGACGACAATTACTGTTACTATTCCTGACTTTCTGCATGCCGAAGTAGATCAGCTTGTCAAGCGAGAGGGCATGAGTTGGGACCAGTTCGTGGCTTTGGCCGTAGCCGAGAAGACTGCCGCCATCGCAACTGAAGGATATCTCGAAGAGCGCGCCAGACGAGGTAGCAGGGAAAAGTTCCTGGCCGCCATGGCCAAGGTGGCCGACGTGGAGCCGTCCGACGAACGCGATCGATGGATTTCACCGGAGGCGCATCACCTGACAGCAGTGTTGGCCGAGCCAAAAGTTCCATATGAGACGCAAGAGAGCGAATCCAAGGCGGACGCTGACGACGAGGAGATGTCGTGATGGCTTTGAAGCGCATAACCTTTGATCCAAACGTGATGGGAGGCAAGCCCTGCATCCGTGGCATGCGGGTCACGGTAGGCATGATCGTCGGTCTGGTTGCTGCCGGCTATTCAACCGAGGAAATTCTCGCCGTCTATCCCTACCTTGAACCCGCTGATGTCCGCCAAGCATTGAACTATGCTGCGGGGCGAGTAGAGGAAGCCCGCACTAGTCAACCTACGGCATTGATCGATGAATTACTTCTCAATCCCATCAAGATCGAGGGATTCACACCGCTCACCAGGGATGAAGCTCATGCCAGAGACTGACGCAAAGCTATCAGGAGAACACCACACCTTGATCAAAGACGACCTCATCACCCTTATCCAACAAGCCGCCAAGGCCGCCCAAAAGGCCGGCGACTTGCCCCCCTTCGACCTGCCCGCCATCGTCGTCGGGCCGCCCAAGAATCCGGAGCACGGCGACTACGCCACCAACGTGGCCATGCAGTCAGCCCGGCCGGCCAAGATGGCGCCCATGCTGATCGCCGAGCAGATCGTCAGGCATCTGCCGGCCGCGCCTTTCATCGGCCAGGTGGACGTGGCGCACCCCGGCTTCATCAACGTCACCCTGGACGCCGGCTGGCTGGCCCAGCAGGTGGCCGTGATCCAGGCCAGCCCGGCCAGCTTCGGCAACTCGGACGTCGGCCAGGGCCGCAAGGCGCAGGTGGAGTTCGTCAGCGCCAACCCCACCGGGCCGCTGACCATCGGCCACGCCTGGGGCGCAGTGCTGGGCGACACCATCGCCGGTCTGCTGACCGCCACCGGCTGGGACGTGACGCGCGAGTACTACTTCAACAACGGCGGCCGCCAGATGCGCCTGCTGGGCGAATCGCTCCAGGTGCGCTGCCTGGAGCTGATGGGCGACTACAGGCCCATCCCCCAGGACGGCTACCAGGGCGACTATCTGCGCTGGGTGGCGGCCGCGCTCTACGCCGAATACGGCGACGCGCTGGCCGAAAAAGACGTGGACTTCTTCCGCGCCAAGGCGGTGGACGCGATCTTTGCCAATATCCGCTGTACCCTGGAGCGGCTGGGCATCCGCTTCGACGTCTTCTATAACGAGCTGGACCTGTACGAGACGGGCCGGGTCAACGCGGCCGTGCAGGCGCTGGCCAGTAGCGGCTACGCCTACCAGAAGGACGGCGCTACCTGGCTGCGCGCCACCGATCTGGGCCTCAAACAGGACCGGGTGATCATCAAGTCCAGCGGCGAGCCGACCTACCGCATGCCCGACATCGCCTACCACGTCCACAAGATGCAGCGCGGCTTCGACTTCGTGGTGGATATCTTCGGCGCCGACCACCACGCCACCTGGCCCGACGTGCTGGCCGGCGTGCGCGCCTTGGGCTTCGACACCGACGGCATCAAGGTTATCATCCATCAGTTCATCACCCTGCTGCGCGACGGGCAGGAAGTCAAGATGTCCACTCGCCGCGGCGAGTTCGTCACCATCGACTCGCTGCTGGACGACATCACCACCGAGTCGATTCCGGGCAAGGACGTGATGCGTTTCACCCTGCTGACCCGTTCGCCCGACAGCCCGATGAACTTCGATCTGGACCTGGCCGTCAAGCAGAGCAGCGAGAACCCGGTCTACTACGTGCAGTACGGCCACGCGCGCATCTCGTCGATCCTGCGCAAGGCTGCCGAGGAAGGCTTTGGGCCAGAGGTTTTCGCCGATGGCGACCTGGCCCTGCTGACCCACCCCTCGGAGCTGGCCTTGCTGCGCAGGATGGTCGAGCTGCCGGAGGTGATCGCCAACGCGGCTGAGCAGCTTGCCCCGCACCAGCTCAGCTTCTATGCCACCGAGCTGGCCACCCAGTTTCATGCCTTCTACCGCGACTGCCGCGTCGTCTCCAGCGATCCGGCCGACCGCGAGCTGACCAAGGCGCGGCTGCGGCTGTGCGAGGCCGCACGCGTTGTCCTGGCCCGCGCGTTGGGGCTGATGGGCGTGACCGCGCCGGAGAAGATGTAAAAGGCAGGTGGCAGGTGGCAAGTTGCAGGTGGCAAGTGGCAAGTTAGAAGCATGTAACGTCGAACCGGGCAGGGTGCTGCCTGCAGGCGGCGAGTAACCCAGAAGAGCGGCGCGCTGTTGCGCATGACGGCTGGCAGCCAGCCCCATGGCCGACAGCGCGCCGCTTTGGCGTAGAACAATTTTCCTAAATCGTTCCGCGCACATCACACAGACAAAGGACAAACAAATGACTCATCGCATTCTGGTTGCCGATCAAGTGGACGAGGAAGGGCTGGCGCCGTTGCGGCCCCACGCCGAGGTGATCGAACAGCCAACCATCAGCCAGGAGGACCTGGTGGCCGCCGTGGGGAACTATGACGCCCTGATCGTGCGCAGCCGGGCCAAGGTGACGGCCGAGGTGATCCGGGCCGGCGCGGCCGGCCGGCTGCGCGTTGTGGGCCGGGCCGGCGTCGGCGTGGACAACATCGACGTCAACGCGGCCACTGCGGCCGGCGTCACCGTCGTCAACGCGCCCACCGGTAACGTGGTGGCCGCGGCTGAGCACACTGTGGCCATGCTGTTGGCCCTGGCCCGTCACATCCCCGAGGCCGACCAATCCATGCGCGCCGGCGAGTGGAAGCGCACCAAGTTCATGGGCACCGAGGTGCGCGGCAAGCGGCTGGGGCTGATCGGCCTGGGCCGCATCGCCTCGCTGGTCGCAGCCCGCTGCCAGGGGCTGAGCATGGAAGTGGTGGCCTTCGATCCCTATGTGGGCAAGGAGTATGCGGCCAATCTGGGGGTTCAGATGGTGGATCTGGACGAACTGCTGCGCACCTCTGACTTCATCTCCCCCCACGTGCCCTCCACCCAGCAAACCCGCGGCATGTTGGACGCCGCCGCGCTGGCGCGCTGCAAGCCGGGCGTGTTTATCCTCAACTGCGCGCGCGGCGGTGTGGTGAACGAGTCTGCGCTGGCCGCGGCTCTGCAGTCGGGCCAGGTAGGCGGCGCAGCGCTGGATGTCTTCGAACACGAGCCGCCCACTGATAGCCCGCTGCTGCACAGCCCCAACGTGGTGTTGACGCCGCACATCGCCGGCTCTACCCACGAGGCCCAATTGCAGGTGGCCCTGGATGTGGCTGAGCAGGTGATCGACGTGCTGCAAGGCCGGCTGGCCCGCTACGCCATCAACACGCCCATCATTGCCCCCAAGGACCTGGAAGCGCTGACGCCCTACATCGACCTGGCCGAGCGCTTGGGGCATTTCTTGACTCAACTCGAGCCGGGCGTGCTGGATCACATGGAACTGACGGCCTATGGGCCGATCGCCGAGCTGGATATCACCTATCTGGAGGCGGCAGCGCTGAAGGGCTTGCTCGATCGCGCCGTGGCCGAGCGGGTCAACCTGGTCAACGCGCGCTTGATCGCTCGCCAGCGCGGCATCTCCCTGTCGCAGCGGCGGCTGCGTCACCACAGCGAACGCTACGAGAACCTGGTGACCCTCACCGTTGGCAACGGCGACCGGCGGCGCATGGTCAGTGGGTCCATCCTGCAAGATGAGCCGCACATCGTCTGCATTGACGATCTCTGGGTGGACTTCGTGGCTAATGGGCATCTGCTGTTGACCTGGCACCACGACCGCCCCGGCATCGTCGGGCGGATCGGCGCGCTGCTGGGTGAGAACGACATCAACATCGCCTTCATGCATCTGGGACGCCGCTCGCCGCGCGGCGAGGCCATCATGGTCTTGGGCCTGGACGAGGCGATTCCCGATGCGCTGTTCCCGCAACTGCTGGACATGCCCCATAACTACTGGGTCAAAGCGATCCGGCTATAGCGCGCTGAAAACCAGGGCGAGCGCCGCAGGGCCGGGCAGGAGAGTCGATAGCTGCTTCTGTCAGGCTCTGCGGCTGGATAGCCCTCTGGTCTGTAGTTGCAGAATTGAAGTGACATGTGCGATAATAGCGGCATGGAGTGACAACATGAGCGACAATTCTGATTCTGCATCGCTTTTAGCCACAGATAGCACCGCCAAGCCTGCGCCGCGCATCCTGGTTGTTGAAGACAACGCCGACATGCGAGAATTTCTGCAGCGCATTTTGCTGCGGCGGGGCTATGCCTATCTGGGTGCAGTGGATGGCGCCGAGGGTGTAGCCCTGGCTTTAGCTGAGCGGCCTGATTTGATACTGATGGACCTGGCGCTGCCAGTTCTTGACGGCTACGAAGCGACCCATGCGCTGAAGTCCAATCCTGACTTCGCCGCCATACCGATCGTGGCTGTCACCGCTCATGCTCGCATCATCGATCAAGAGCGCGCGCTCGAAGCCGGTTGCGACGCCTACATCAGCAAGCCGTACAGCATTCGCCAACTGTTTGAGCTGATCGAACAGTTTTTGCCCTCCACGTCATAACTGTTGCCATCAGATCATGAACGATAGCTTGCATCCTGACTCTAGCGACCCGCCCGCCACTTCTGGCGCGCCGCGTCGTCGTTGGCAGGTGGCCTTTGTCCCCTTTCTGGCGGTGGTTTTGACCTCTTTGGCTTGCGGCAGTTTTGTTCCACGTCCTACGCCTGTTCCCCGACCCACAGCCACAGCCATCGTCGAGGTCGCCCAGCCCCAGTCATCCGAACCTACGGCCACTGCCACGCCCGATCTGCCCACCTCGGTGCCGACGCGCGACGCCCCGACGCCGACCTTCACCCCCACCCCGATCCCCGGCACGGTCATCATCACAGGCCAGCCGGCGCGCGTCGTGGCTACTCAGGGCCTGAACGTGCGCCGCAGCGCCGGCGCCGGCGGCGACCGCATCGGCCGCTATCCGCCCGGCGCGATTGTCAGCGTCTTGGAAGGGCCCGTGGACACCGACGGCTATCGGTGGTGGCGCGTGGGCAACAACGAGCTGGCCGGCTGGGTGGCTGAGGGCGACGACGAGGCGGTGTGGCTCAGCCCCGACCTGGGCCACACACAGCCAGTCAACCGGCCGGTGCAGTTGGGCGACGACGTGCTGGTGACCGTGGGCGACAGCGGCGTGCTTTCGGTGCGGGCCAGCGCCAGCACCAGCGGGCGGGTTCAGCATCGGGTACCCGACAGAACGCAGCTTACTGTTGTCGAAGGGCCGATCGATGCCAATGGCTACCGCTGGTGGAAAGTGGCCAACGAAAGCGGCAACATCACCGGCTGGGCAGCCGAGGGCAGCGGCGAGGATCGCTGGTTGACGCCGTTGGAGTAGGTTGGTAGATTGGGGATTGGTAGATTGGTCAGAGATATGCTCTCGGGCCGGTCTTTGCGCAGCACCCCGGAGCGGGCCGACCGAGCCCGCCTGTTGTCCCCCCCCCTCCTTGCTTGGGCCGGTCTCCGACCGAGCCCGTTGGCTGCACATTGCGGAGTCCGCACGCCCACGTGCGGACTTGTTCGTTACAGCGCCTCAGCCAGCCTCGCCAGCCGCTCCAGATAGGCCCCGTCCTCCATCGGATCGTAGCCAGGCCGCAGCCAGCGGTTGACGAACAAAACCAGCGCGGCCAGCTTGTCCGTCTCCAGCCCCTGGCCCAGCTCCCAGTCGGCTTCGGCTAGCAGGCAGGCAGCCTGGACGACCAGTGCGAGTTGATCGATCACTCGGCGGACGTGGGTCTGGTGGAACTCGGGGGAACTGCTGCTCAGCACGCGCTCCAGCCGCTGCCGGGCATGGTCCATTTGGCCCAGGATCGAGTCTTGCGCCTCGGCCAGCTCCGGCCGGGTCACGCCGTCCAGCAGCGCGCCCAGGTAGGTGAACAGACGCTCGTGCAGGCCGTAGCGCTGCATATCCCTCGCCGCTTGCAGGCAGAGCACGTTGTGGCTGCCCTCCCAGCTCTCAAAGACCACGGCATCGCGGTAGAGCCGGGGGACGACGCTGAAATCCTCGATCGCGCCGTTGCCGCCCATGATCTCCTGGGCGCGGCGGATGCCCAGGCTGGCCTGCACCGAGGTGATGTACTTGTTGATGTTGACCAGCAGCCGGTGCATGGCCCGCTCCTGGTCTGTGGCGATACCCAGGTCGAGGCGGTTGACCAGATGGCTCAGTCGCAAGGTCGAGGCCAGCATGGCGTAAAGGTCGCTCTTCATCTCGGCCAGCGCCTCCAGCACCAGGGGATAGCGGCCGATGGCGGCGCCGAACGCCTGGCGGTGCTGGGCAAAGGTCCACGCCTCCACGTAGGCCCGGCGCAGCAGGCCGGCCGAGCCCAGCGCGTTGGTCCAGCGCGAGGTGTTCAGCACCAGCTCCACCACGATCTTGAAGCCCTCGTCCACGGCGCCGATGGGGTAGGCCACGGCGTCCGCGAAGTCGATCTCGCCCGAGGCCATGGTTCGCGTGCCGAACTTGGTCTTCAGGCGGCGGATGTGGAAGGCGTTGAGCGTTCCATCGGGCAGGCGGCGGGGGACCAGGAAGGCGCCCAGGCCGCGCGTGCCGTCCACCGCGCCGGCCGGCCGCGCCGTGACCAGCATCTGGTCGGCGTTGGCCACCGAGCAGAACCACTTCTCGCCCCGCAGCAGCCAGACGCCATCATCCCCGGCCGGCCGGGCCTCGACCGCGTTAGCCCCCACGTCCGACCCGCCCTGCACCTCGGTCAGGAACTGGCTGGCCGTCTGCTTGCGGTCGTAGTCGCGCGCCAGCAGCGGCGGCAGGTAGGTCGCTTTCAGCGTGTCGCTGCCCCTGGCCTGCAAGGCGCGGATCAAGCCCAGCGTGCAGACGATGGGGCAGGCATGGCCCATCTCGCCGGCTTGGGTCAGCAGGTAGAACAGCGCGCTCTGCTGCACCGCGTGGCCCGGCTCGGCCGACAGGGCCAGGATGCCCGCCTGATAGGCCGGCCGGCCCGCGTCGTGGTAGCTGGGATGGAACTCGATGCTCTCGGTGCGCTGGCCGATGCCGTCCCAGGCGTCCAGGCGGGGATGGTTGTGCGGCCGGTCGTTGACCGTCGCAGCCGGGTCGATCACCGTGGCGACCGCGCGGCCAAACGCGGCCAGCTCAGCCTCATAGGCGGCGCAGCCGGGATCGTACAGCGGCAGCACCCGCTGCAAGTTGGCGTCACAGGTGAAGAAGTTGTCCGGCACGCTGGCCCGCCAGCGGGCTAAGTCCTGGCGGCCTTGGGTGATGGCTGACATGGGGGGCCTCCTGAGGAACCGGGGAACTGGAAGAATTGGTCGGAACAAACACGCGCTTCACTTTGTCACGCTGAACGGGTCTGGCACGCGACTCGCGTTGGGTCGCGTCGCCAGTGAAGCGTCCCCGGTTGGTATGGGCATGGGGATTCTTCACTGGCTTTGGGTGCGCTGAAGTACTGTGGGCGCTGGAGATCGCCGCGTGCGTTCAGTTCTGTGTGTGTGTTTGACCCGTTCAGAATGACAGCATGCGAGTTTCTTCGCGAGCATCGCCGGCCTATTGGATCGGCCACTCCGGGATCGCATCGTCGATCTCGGCCATCGCACGGATGGTCTCGTGCAGCGCGACGACCATGCGCTGGTAGTGGGTCAGGTCGTCGTAGGTGAGCTGGCGGCCGATGCGGTCCTTGAGCCACTTGTGGCAGGGCTGGTAGCCGCCCACCTGGAAGCGCCAGACCTCCGGCGGCACGCCCTCGAAGTACTGGCCCTGCTTGCCGGCCTTGACGTTGTCCGCGCTGATGTAGACGCGGCGGTTGGCATCGTCGTAGCGCGGGTGGCCTTTTTTCACGATCTCCGGCGCCAGCGCTTCGATCAGCGTCTTGAGCGCAGGGCGGTGGGTGTGCTCGGTGGCGTTGCCGGCCTGGAGAGATGCTTCGATGGACTTGCTGTAGGTGGCGATGGGGTTGGTCATGGCCCCTATTTTAGACTGAATTGCGTTTTGTGGCAATCAGGGCGCCTGATCCCACGACAAGCAAGGCCCCGGCATCGCCGGGGCCTTGCAGCGCCTATCGGAATTGTGTTGCTACGGCCTACTGTCCAGGGGGCGAGGCCGGCCGGGCATGGTAGCCATAGGCCCGCTCGATCAACTCGGCGTCAGTTCGCACCGATGCCGTGCCGCCCTCCACGTGGCAGTGGCGGCAGGCGAAGTTCAGCCCGATCTGCGACAGCGCGTTCTTGCCGTCCTCGGTGAACTGGTTGATCTGGGTCGGGTCGATGGCCATCAGGTGGGTGCGGATGTCGCCTGTGAACTTGTCGGCGTTGCCCCAGGCCGTCTTGGTGACGCGCGGCATATGGCAGTCGATGCAGGCGACCCCCAGACCGGTGTGAACCGCCGAAGCCTGGTACTTAGCCTGTTCGTAGTGGCAGTTTTCGCAGGTGGTGCGCGTGGTCTGCTGGCCGGCCTGGCGCAACTGCTCCACGCCCTGGTGTGGGTCGTGGCAGGTCACGCAGTTGATGGTGATGTGCTTGCTCTGGTACAGCTCCTCGTACTGCTCGTGGTGCTCGATGAAGCCATCCTTGGCGTTCACCAGCTCCACCGCGTCGCGACGGTGGCAGACGCCGCACAGCTCCGAGTCGCGCTCGACCTGTACCGCTACGCCGCGCGGGTTCTGCGCGTGCAGGCTGCCTGGCCCGTGGCAGGCTTCGCACTGGATGCCTGGCTCAGCCCAGACGCCGACGATGCCCGGCAGGCCGTCCTGGTTGCCTTCAGCCTGATAGCCGGTGGTATGGCAGGTGCCGCAGTTGTAGGGCAGGTTTTCCTTGCCGGAGTTGTACTTGACCCAGCCAGCGTCCTTGCCCACCACCTCGTTGGCGAAGTTGAACTGGTTCAGGAATGTGGTGTCGCTGATCTCGGCAGTGGACGTGATCCAGTCGGTAATAATGAAGCCGTCCAGGTTCATGAAGCGGGTCTTCCACTTGTACCCGCCGATGACGTAGCTGATGTCATCCCAGGTGTAGCTCTGGGGCGGCTCGGCGACCTCCGTAAACGGATAGTCCGGGGCCTGGCCGTCGACGACTTTGTTCAGCTTCCAGGGGTGGCCCGACTGCATGAACGTCGCGTAGAGGTCGGCGTGGCAGGCGCCGCAGGTAGCAGAGCCGACATACTCTGCGCCAGCCGCTGCCGCCGCTGCCGGCACGGCTGCGGCGGCTTCACCGGCTGGTCCAGCCGGACCGACCGGACCAGTGGGGCCAGGCGGGCCAGCCGGTCCGGCCTCGCCAGCAGGTCCAGCCGGGCCAGGGGGACCGGCCGGTCCGGCCTGAGCCTGGCAGCCGGCAGTAATGGCCAGCAAGACCATGAGCATTGCTAAGAGTAACCATTTCTTGGACATAGGACCTTCCTCCGGGTGAGATGGAATGCGATGGCAGGTCGCCCGCGGCGATCTGCCGAAAAGACACCTGCGATGGTACAATGTTGCTGAATGCAGCGTAAACGAGGTAGTTGCGCATCGGCGCCCGGCACTTTGGCGACGATTCGCCCACGATGACAGACTCGGCGCAAGTGCCGGGCACCTTACAGAGTACTGAACGAGCGATACGACGATCGGAGATGGATGGATAGGAACCGAGGTTCCGTCAGCGCAAATCGGAAGATGTCAAACAGAGGAAGACAAGAGGCGCAGGACCGAGTTTATACAGTACGGCAGGTTGTTGTGCATTATATTGCAAAGCGATAACGATGTCAAATATCGTTTTTCGTTGTTGCGATTTGACAAAGACATTACTCTGCCGTAATATCGCTATCCGATAACATGAGGTAACACCATGATCCGCGACTTGTTTTTGGGCTTCATCAAGCTGCACATCCTGCACCACGCGGCCGAGGAGCCGATCTTCGGGCTGGACATGATCCGCGAGCTGCAGCGCCACGGCTACGAGCTAAGCCCCGGCACGCTCTACCCGATCCTGCGCAAGCTGCACGAGGCTGGCTACCTGGAGCAGCAGATCGAGGTGGTGGGCGGCAAACAGCGCAAGTACTACCGCGCCACGCCCGCCGGCGAGGCCGCCCTGGCCGAGGCCATGGTCAAGGTGCGCGAGCTGGTCGGCGAGGTCGGGCTTGACGTCCCGTAGCAAGGATTTGCCATGGACTATGTGATCATCTGCACGGTGGCCTTCTTTGTCTCCATGCTCACCCTCTTCTCCGGCTTTGGGCTGGGTACGGTGCTGATGCCGGCCTTCGCCCTGTTCTTCCCCGTGCCGGTGGCCGTGGCGGCAACGGCCGTCGTCCACCTGGCCAACAACATCTTCAAGGTGGGGCTGGTGGGCCGCCAGGCTGACAAGGACACAGTGCTGCGCTTTGCCCTGCCGGCTGTGGTAGCGGCCATGCTGGGCGCGGCGCTGCTGGGCCTGTTCGCCGAAGTCCCGCCGCTGTGGAGCTATGAATTGGCCGGCCGGACCCACCAAGTGACGGCTCTCAAGGTGATCATCGGCGTGATCATCACCGGCTTCGCGATCTTCGAGCTGCTGCCCGGCGCCGACAAGCTGGCCTTCGACCGCAAGTATCTGCCGCTGGGCGGGCTGCTGTCGGGCTTCTTCGGTGGATTGTCAGGCAACCAGGGAGCGCTGCGCTCGGCCTTTCTGATCAAGGCTGGGCTGAGCAAGGAGGCCTTCATCGGCACCGGCGCGGTCTCCACAGCCATGGTGGACGTGGCCCGCCTGCTGGTCTACGGCCTGAGCTTCTACGCGCTGCGGCTGATCGAGGTGCAGGAGATCGGCGGGCTGGTGGCGGCGGCCACGCTGGCGGCCTTCCTGGGCGCGTTCGTCGGCAAGCGTATGATCAAGAAGGTGACGCTGCGCACGGTGCAGGTCATCGTCGGCGTAATGCTGATCCTGGTGGGTATAGGGATGATGACCGGCTTATTGTAGGAGACGGATTTCCGTAGAAAGACGATGATGGTTAATGAACTTCTGACCCTTGTTCGTCTGTTTGTCAGACTCAGCCTGACCGCGTTCGGCGGACCAGCCGCGCACATCGCTATGATGGAGGACGAGGTCGTCGGCCGGCGCAAATGGCTGTCGCGCCAGGCGTTCCTGGACCTGGTGGGCGCCACCAACCTGATCCCAGGCCCCAACTCCACAGAGATGACCATGCACGTGGGGCACGTGCGGGCAGGGTGGAAGGGGCTGGTTGTGGCCGGCGCCAGCTTCATCATCCCGGCTGCGCTGATCACCGGCATCATCGCCTGGTTCTACGTGCAGTATGGCTCGCTGCCGCAGGTGGAAGCGCTGCTGGCCGGCATCCGGCCGGTGGTGATCGCCATCATCATCGGCGCGATCTGGCGGCTGGGCCGGCAAGCGGTCAAGAATTGGCAGCTCCTGGCCATTGGCGTGGCCGTCGGCGCGGCGGCCTGGCTCGGCTTCAGCGAGATTCTGGCGCTGTTTTTCGGCGGGCTGGTGGGCATGATCTGGCTGCGCGGCCGGGAGGGCTGGGCCGACCGCCGCGGCTTGGTCAACTCTGTGCTGTTGGTCATGGCGCTGATCGCCGCGGTCAGCGCCATCCTGGCCGTGGGCAACAATGCCGCCCGGTTGTGGGCCAGCGCGGCCGACGGCCAGCCGCTCCAGCCCACGCCCGGCTTGCTGGGCCTGTACTTCCTCTTCATCGGCAGCGTGCTCTACGGCAGCGGCTACGTGCTGTTCGCCTTCCTGGAGGGCGGGCTGGTGCAGACCTTCGGCTGGCTCACCGAGCAGCAGTTGATCGACGCCATCGCCGTCGGCCAGGTGACGCCAGGACCGGTGTTCAGCGCGGCCACCTTCATCGGCTACGTGCTGGCCGGCTGGCCGGGCGCGCTGGCGGCTACGGTTGGCATCTTCCTGCCATCCTTCATCTTCGTGGCTGCGCTCACGCGGCTGATGCCGAAGCTGCGCCGCTCGGCCTGGATGGCGGCCTTCCTCGACGCGATCAACGTCAGCGCCATCGGACTGATGGTGGTGGTGTCGATTCGGCTCGGCCAGGCCGCGCTGGTAAGCTGGCATGCCTGGTTGGTGCTCGCCGTCGCGCTGATCCTGGCCCTGCGCTGGAACGTCAACTCGGCGCTGTTGGTGGCCGGCGGCGCCATCGCCGGCTGGCTGCTGATGGGTTAACCAATCGCTCCAGCCGGTTCCGTGAACCGGCGGCCTTTTGGCGTTTGGCTTCCAGCCGCGGTCTGTGCTAAGATGCAACCGACAAACCCCCAAGGATAACCAACGTGAGCGATCAACTACGTCCCCAAAACCTCACCGTCAACCGCCAGGAGGAGACCCTGGAGATCGTCTGGGCCGACAGGCACCGCAGCGTCTATCCGCTGGCGGGGCTGCGCAACGTCTGCCCCTGCGCCGAGTGCCGCGGCGGCCACGAAAACATGGGCCGGCCGGTGGAGCGGGCCGCGCTGTTCGAGCGGCCCGACCAGACCTGGCAGCTCAGCAACGCCTTCCTGGTCGGCCACTACGCCCTGGGCATCGCCTGGGCCGACGGCCACGACAGCGGCATCTACACCTGGAGCTTCCTGCGCGCCCTGTGCCCGTGCGACGAATGCGACGCGGCCCGCGCCGACGCGCCCGACGTGTACGCAGCGTGACGCGTGAGACCCTGGGGGTTTTCGGAAACCCGCAGGGTCTGGGCGGAGTTGACCCCCCATGACCAAGAAACCACCCAAAGTCGTCTACTCCACCGACCCCGACGACGGGCCGCCGTCGCCCTTCGCCGCGCTGGGTTCCCTGGCGGCCGGCCAGCCCAAGGCCCAACCGGCGCCGTCCTCTGCGCCGCCGGCCCAGCCGGCCAAAAACCCGGCTGCGGCCGTGCCTGCTCTGCAAGGCAACACCCCCGTGCGCGTCGGCCGCGAGCGTAAGGGCCGCGGCGGCAAGACCGTGTCGATTGTAAGCGGGATAATGAGCCGTGAAACCGGCCAGCAGGCCTTGCTCAAGCTGCTCAAAAGCAAGCTGGGCACCGGCGGTACGCTGGAGGATGGCCAGATCATCATCCAGGGCGACCACCGCGAGCGCATCGTGGAGATCCTCAACGAGTTGGGCTACAAAGCCAAAGTCGCGGGCGGATAGACTCAGTACTCTGGCAACAAAGCTGTTGAGGCGCCCGGCACTGGCGCCGAGCCTGTCATCATGGGCGAATCGTCGCGCAACTACTTCGTCTACGCTGCACTCAGTGGCTGCACGACTGTTGTTGCGCTACTCGTAGTGCGTCCACATGCGGATCACCTTGACCACGCGCTCCGTCTCGTTGACTTCGTACACAAGGCGGTGTTGGATGTTGATACGCCGGGAATAGGCGCCTGTCAGGTCTCCCACCAGCTTCTCGAAGGGGGGCGGCGTGTGAAAAGGATCGACGGCCAGGATGTTGAGCAGTTCCTCAGCCTTAGGTCGCAGCCCTGACGCCGACAGCTTCTTGGCGTCTTTCTTGGCCTGCTTGGTGTATACGATGCGCCAGCTCACCACTCAACCTCGTCACTGCACTCAGCCAAAGGCGTATTGAGGCCCTCGATGATCGACTCGCGCATACCTGGAATGCTGAGCAGGAAAAGGGTTTCGTTGATGGCGCGCCAATCCTCTTCCGAGATCAACACCGCGTTGCCCCTCCTGCCGGTGATCAACACAGGCTCATGAGAAACAGCCACGTTGTCTAATAGCTGGTATAATGAAGATCGTGCCTTGGTGGCGGTGATTGTGGTCATGTCACACTCCTGGGTACAGTAAATTCGCTCAATCACGCGTATTGTACGTAAAAACGTACGCGCTGTCAATCGGTCTGATAGGCTTCTTCACGGATGCTCTCAATGGAGGCTGTCATGCTTCAACAACCCCTTACCGGCGACTGGCAGTTCCGTCAGGCCGGCTCCGACGACTGGCTGCCCGCGACCGTGCCCGGCGGCGTCCACACCGACCTGCTGGCGCTGGGCATGATCCCCGACCCCTTCGTGGCCGACAACGAGTTGCAGGTTACGTGGGTGGCCGAGAGCGACTGGGAGTACCGCCGCACGTTCACGGTCGACCCGGCGCTGCTGGCTGAGGAGAATATCGTCCTGGCCTGCGACGGCCTGGACACCATCGCCGACGTCTATCTCAACGGCGCCTTCGTGGGCCACGGCGAGAACATGTTCCGGCGCTGGGAGTGGGACGTCAAGGGCCTGCTGCGGCCGGGCGAGAACGAGCTGCGCATTGTCTTCGGCTCGCCGCTGCGCTTCATCGCAGCCCGGCAGGCCGAGCTGCCGCTGATCGGCGGCGGCGATATCCCCGGCGGCCCGCACCTGCGCAAGGCGTCCTGCCATTGGGGTTGGGACTGGGGCCCCAAGCTGCCGCCCATCGGCGTCTGGAAAGACATCCGGCTGGAGGGCTTCGCCGCGCGGCTGACCGACGTCCACCTGCGCCAGAAGCACGAGGATGGCGCTGTCACCCTCAGCGCGGAGATCAAAGCGCAGGCGCCCTACGACCTGGATGACGAGATCACGGCGTCGCTCACCGTCACCAGCCCGGCCGGCCAGCAGTTCACCGCCGAATACAAGCTGCTCTACCTGTGGGCCGGCGAGCCGCACTTCGCCGATCTCGAGGTTGAGATCGCTGATCCTCAGCTTTGGTGGCCCAACGGCTATCCGTCGCCCGGCCTGCCGGCCGGCGCGGCCCAGCCGCTGTACGACGTGGAGATCACCCTCAGCCGGGGCAAGGCCGTGCTGGACCGGCGCAGCTACCAGATCGGCCTGCGCACGGTGGATCTGCGCCAGGAGCCGGACGCCTGGGGCCAGGAGTTCGTCTTCTATGTCAACGGCGTGCGCCTGTTCGCCAAGGGCGCTAACTGGATCCCGGCCGATTCCTTCCCGACGCGTGTCACCCCCGAACAGATGGAGACGCTGATCAAGGCCGCGGCTGACGCCAACATGAACATGCTGCGCGTCTGGGGCGGCGGCTTCTATCCCGACGACGCGTTTTTCAACCTGTGCGACCGCTACGGCATCCTGGTCTGGCAGGACTTCATGTTCGCCTGCGGCATCTACCCGGTCGACGCGGACTTCGTGGAGACCGTACGGGTCGAGGTGCAGGAGAACGTGCGCCGCCTGCGCCACCATGCGTCGCTGGCGCTGTGGTGCGGCAACAACGAGATGGAGCAGGGCTGGTGCGATTGGGGCTGGAACCAGCCCGACGACCCGGTCAACCAGCGGCTCAAGGCCGGCTACGACCGCCTGTTCCACCACCTGATGCCGGAGTGGCTGGCCCTGGAAGACCCCGACCGCCCCTATTGGCCCAGCTCCGCCTCGGCGGACACCCCCTTCGACGGCGCCAACAACCAGGTGCAGGGCGACTGCCACTACTGGGACGTGTGGCACAAGGCCGCGCCCTTCACGGCCTACCGCGACCAGTTTCCGCGCTTCATGAGTGAGTTTGGCTTCCAGTCCCTGCCGCCGCTGCCCACGGTCGCATCCTACGCCGGGCCGGCCGACTGGAACCTGACCTCCTGGGTCATGGAGCATCACCAACGCAGCCCGGTGGGTAACGCCCTCATCATCGCCCAGATGGCGCAGACCTTCCGCATGCCCAAGGATTTCCCCTCGCTGGTCTACCTGAGCCTGGTCTTGCAGGCCGAGGGCATCCGTTACGGCGTGGAGCACTGGCGGCGGCACCGCGCCCGCGTCAGCGGCACCTTGATTTGGCAGTTGAACGACTGCTGGCCGGTGGCCTCCTGGTCGTCTATCGACTACTTTGGCCGCTGGAAGGCGCTGCACTACGCCGCGCGGCGCTTTTACGCGCCGCTGCTGCTCTCCGTGGCCGACGAGGGCAAGACCATGCGCGTCCACCTGACCAGCGACCTGCAAGAACCGGTCCATGTGCTGCTGCGCTGGCGGCTGGAGACGCTGGACGGACAGGCGTTGCAGAGCGGCGAGCAGCTCGTGCGCGCCCACGCCCTGGCCGACACCCTGGCCGGCGCCTACGATTTTTCGGCCCTGGTCACGGCCGAGAACCAGCGCCGCGTCGTCTTCGTCGCCGAACTGTGGCAGGACGGCCAGCGCGCGGCCTGGAGCGTGACCCCGTTCGTTCCCAGCAAGCACATGGAACTGCGCGACCCCGGTCTGGCCGTCGCCGCCCGCGTCGAGGGCCAGACGCTGTGCGTCGACGTGTCCGCCCAATCGCTGGCCCGCTTCGTGGAGCTGTCCATCGAGGGGATGGACGTGGTGTGGAGCGACAACTACTTCGATCTGCCGGCCGGCGCGGCCGTCACCGTAACCTGCCCGCTGCCGGCGCAGTGGACGGTGGATAGGCGGGTGGCTGCCCGTTCGCTGGTCGATTCGTTCTGGTAGACGGTGGCGTAAATCTCTCCCTAGTTTGGAGTCGAGGCTTTAGCCGGGTCTTAGCGCCAACCCCGGTTAAAGCCTCGACTCCGGCGTGAAGCCAGATTGGCTCGCTCATCGGGCCAACTCTTGCAGGGCGTTCTGATAGCGCTTGCTGATGCGCGCCTCGGCCTCCAGGACGCGCAGGAACTCAGGGTCGTAGGGCGTCAGCAGGATGCCTTGCTCGGTTTCGATGGCGTAGGCCTTGTCGCCGGCGGAGAGGTTGAGCCGGTCGGTCATCGCCTTGGGAAGGGTCGTGCCCAGCGATCCGCCGTAGGGGCGCAGCGTGA
Source organism: uncultured Anaerolinea sp. (assembly GCA_964626845.1). Lineage (GTDB taxonomy): Bacteria > Chloroflexota > Anaerolineae > JAAEKA01 > JAAEKA01 > JAAEKA01. The sequence goes on along the minus strand of CAZVGR010000055.1, from coordinate 13,125 downwards.
CTTCCTTGATCATGAAGAACTCCTCGATGAGAGTTGTAATGGAAACATAAACTTTGTGGCTGGTTTCGTCAATTGCACCCCAGGCCTAGATCAAGTCAACTGCGGCAGAACAAACCGCCACAAGGCTAGCGCGCTCAAGGCTGCCATGATGGCAAACGGCGCCCCATACAGCACGGCGCGCAGTCGTCTCAGCGTTGCGTCGCGCAGCCGCAGTGCGGTCAGGCTCCACACCCAGGCAGCCGCCGCGCCGCCGCCGAAGATCAGCAGCGACCATCTGTTGATCCCCTCGTGCGTCACGCCCCACAGCGCAGCCACACCGGCCGCCCCCAGCAGGGCGATCGCCGCCCAGCGCGCGGCCCCCGGCCAGCGCGTCACGCTCCACCAGCCCACCGCCACCGCCAGGCTGATGGCGGGCAGCGCCGGGAACAGGTAGCGCCCTTGCGGCTGCACGAACTGCAGGTTGTACAACAGGTAGATGCCCAGCGTGCCCAGGGCAGCCAGTCCGAGCAGCGCCAGCGCCCAGCGGCGGAAGCGGGAACGGTCATCGGTGACCGGTGATCGGTGACCTGCCACCTGCCACCTGCCACCTACCACTTGCCCCCTGCCACCTGCAACCTGCCACATGCAACCTGCCACCACCGCCGCCCCAAACGCCAGCGCCGCCGTGTAGACCCGCGCGTCCATCCAGACGCCCATCCAGCCGAAGACGCCCCAGAAGCTGCTGTGGCTCCAGACCAGGAAGCGCTCCAGCACGCCGGCCAGGCCCACCTGCATCAGCAGCTCGCCGGTGGTAAGCTGGCCGATCACCACCACGTCGTGCCGGCTGCGCGCCAGGATGTCCAGGTTGCCGTAGAGGCTGGCGTTGCGGATGTACCAGGGGAGGGCGAGGAGGAGGGCGGGGAGGAGGATGAGGGCGAAATGGTGAATGATGAACGATGAATGATGAATTGGGGAATGGTGAATTGGTGAATTGCTAATTGAGGGGCGGCGGGATTCGTACCAGGCGATGAGGGGCGCGGCCAGGGCGATGGGGACGGCGACGTAGGCGCTGACTTTGGTGACCAGGGCCAGGCCCAGCAGCAGGCCGATGGCGAGGGCGTCCCAGGCGCGCGGCGGGCGGGGGCCGACCAGAGCGAACTTGACGTAACGGATCGACAGCAGCAGGATGGCGGCCAGCAGCACTTCAGCCAGCGCGTCGTTGTTGAGCGACGCCGACTGGGCCACGTGCATGGGTAAAAAGGCCGTGAACGCGGCCGCGCCCAAAGCCAGCGCCGGCCGGCCGGGGAAGACCAGGCGCACGATAGCGTAGATCAGCCCGATGAACAGCGCGCCCAAGGCGACCGACAGCAGGCGCAGCGGCAGCAGCTCGCCGCCGCTGGTGCGAAAAACCACTGCGCCCAACAGGTAATAGAGCGGCGGCTGGTGGGCCTGGTAGCGCAGCGGGGCGATGGAGAGTTCTGGGGGGAAGCGCTGGCCGGTCAGCAGGCGGATGTACGATTCGTCGTAGTCGCCCATGCGCAGCACCGGCAACTGGCCTGTGGTGGCCAGTTCGTGGATGTAGTTGAAGTGGGCTGGCTCATCGGGCGCCTGCCAGGCCGGCACGTTTGCCGCGTACAGCGTCGCCAGGAGGAGGTAGACCAGCAGGATCAGCGCCAGCAGGAGATGTCGGGCGTGCATGGCTGCGCATTGTACTCCAGATGAGGATGAAGGCGAAAACGTGGCCATGGCGCATGAGCGCCCATCAATCTGCTTGGCAGACGGGGCGTCCACGGGTATAATCCAGCAGAACGACGTGATCAGATGAGCAAGGAGCAATGTGCCATGCCGACAGCAAGTACCACCGCCCAAACCATTATCGAGCAGATCAAAGTGCTACCGCCGGAGAGCCTGGATGATCTGGCGTCCTATGTGGAGTTTCTGCGCTTCAAGGCTTACAGTACTAAAGCAATAACTCCTCCATCGGAGAAACTGCGCGTCGTCAACCTGCGCGGTCTTTTAGCGGGATATGATTTCTCTCCTGAGTTTCTGGCCGAGGCCAGGCGCGAGATGTGGCAGAGCATGGAAGAGCCTGTAACGCCATGAAACGCTATGTCACGGATACCCAGTGCTTACTCTGGTATTTGGCAGATGATCGCCGTCTGCCGCGCGCACCCGCGCGGGCATTCAGAGATGCAGACCAAGGCAACGCGCAGATTCTTGTGCCCACGATAGCGCTGGTGGAAGTCATTTTCTTAGCGCAAAGACGACGAGTCAATCAGGATGTTCTGGCGAGAGTGCTTCGATTGCCTGATGACCCTGACGCCACTATCTTGGTCGTGCCGCTCGATATGGCCGTCGTTCATGCTGTTGCCGATTTCGGGCCGGCCGCCGTGCCTGAGTTGGCCGATCGGGTGATTGCCGCCACTGCCCGCGCTCTGAACCTGCCCCTCTTGACCGTCGATCATGCCATCGTGCGCAGCGGCCTGGTCGATGTGATCGAATAGTCGTTGCAACCAGTGTCTACTGCCACCCAAGTCGACAAACGCCCCAGTGGAGGTGAGACCGTGGCGCCGGCTTTTTCCCGCCGCGTAGTTCGATCTGCTTGGCAGACGGGGCGTCCACGGGTATAATGCGGCAGTAGGATACGATCCATTTGGCCGGCTTGATGCTCGTACGCATGCTGTGATGCATCATCGAAAGAGGGTCCAGTGTCTCACTCGGTTTCCACCACTCATCTTGTCTCGCAACAAATTGTCCCAGCCATAGTCCCCGCGGGTTTGGAGCGGCGCGTTTCAGATGAACTGCCGCGGGTGGTTGAACGCATTGTTGCGCGGCTCGACCCAGAGATGGTTGTGCTGTTCGGTTCATATGCCTACGGAATACCAACCGTTGACAGCGATGTCGACCTGCTGGTCATCATGGATACTGATGTGCCGCGCAAGGAGCGATCCTGGCTGGTATCGCGTCTGTTGATCCCGCGACCTTTTCCAGTAGACATCTTGGTTAAGACGCCGGAGGAAATCGAGACGGCCTTGGCAGGCCGCGATTTCTTCATCCAGGAGATCATGGCGCGGGGCAAGGTGTTGTATGAGCGATCCGAGTAACCCTGAATCTTGGATCGAGCGCGCAGAAGAGGATCTCATAATGGCGCGCTCCGCTGCAAGGCGCAAGCGACCGCTGGCCTATAGCGCCTGTTTCCATGCCCAGCAGTGCACCGAAAAATACCTGAAAGCGCTGCTGGTTAGCAAGGGGGCCGTGTTTCCAAAGACACATGACCTGCTCGTGCTGCGCGATTTGGTGGAGAAGGCCGGCGTCAAGGTGCCGATCGAGGCCAAGCAACTCCAGATCTTGTCCGACTACGCCGTGTGGACGCGCTATCCTGGGGAGGACCCAACTGCCGATGATGCGCTGGAGTCGCTTGAGATCGCCAAGCAAGTGCGCCGTTTCGCTCGCAGGCTTCTGACTGGCCGGCCGTGAGCTTGTTTCTGGCGATAACAGTCTGGCAGCGCATCGCGATGCCTCGCGGAGGTGAGACTATTTCCAAGCTTCATACAACGACCTGGTTCTGGCTTGCCGCCCTGACCGCGTTGCTGCTCACCGGCTGCGCCACTGAGCCGGCTGACGCGCAACCAGCAGCCGCGCCCAGCCTCGTCGTCGAGACCGTGGCGCCGGCTGAGGACGTGCATCCGACCGTCACGCCTGAGCCACCCGGCGATGCGCTGGCAGTTCCAGCGGACGATGCGCTGCCCGAAGGGCCGGTGCGTCTGGTCGCGTTGGACGATCGGCGCGGCGCAGAGGGCTCCGTGCTCACTCCCGAGCAACTGGCCGACAGCGCCAGCACCTTTGCCCAGTTTACTGGCCTGGAGGGGCTGACAGCCAGCCAGCCCGAGCTGCGCGAGGGCGACCCCGACTTTCTGGCGCGTACCATTGTCTTTGTCAATAGCCAGGGCGAGTTGGTGGGTATGGTGGTGGCCACCAGCGAGACAGCGCAGATCTACATCTGGCGCGACGCGAATGGCGACATACTATGTCAGCCCACCGATCAAACGCAGCCACTCGAAAGCGAAGCCTGTGATGCAGCCATTGCTGAGTACTGGCATCCCACCCTGGCAGCCCAAGAGCAAGCTACCGCAGAGCAGGCGACCGAGGCAGCAGAGGCGGAGCAATCGCCCCATGCCATCGTCGACTTTCAGGTCGTCTCGCTGGATGCAGCCCGCGAAAACAACGGCTTCCTCAAGCACAATGCGGTACAAAGCCGGCTCTTTGTCAACCCCGCCATGCTCAGCGAAGAGCAGGTTGCTAGCCTGGACAGCATGGTGGCCGAGTTACAACTGGCCGATGACCGGCGGGTAAGCGCCGTCCTGAGCATCGCTGCACAGGAGAGCCTGGCCCAAGCCAGCGACCCCAACCAACTGGAATGGGTGCAAGCCTTGCAGGCGCTGCTTGAGCAAAAGACCTTTCTCAACAACGCAGTGGTGATAGTCGATCAAACCGAAACTGGCTATCGCCTCTGGTTCACCGATCGCGCCATTCGGGGGGCCGATAAGCTCATCAACAGCTACTATGACACGAGCACAAACAATATCACAGCATTTAGTTACTACACAGATCTCCAACCCATGGTGGCAGAGCGCTACCCCGAGCTGCGGCAGAATGAGTGGCAACCATTTGGCAGAATAGAGTGGAGCGTGCAAACGCAGAGCATGATTGTGCGCAACGACTTCTCCAAGCTGTGGGAGTACACCGCCGAGGGCTGGCGCAGTCACAGGCTGCCCCACGAGCGCAGCGCTGAGGACGAGATCTACACTTTTGAGCAAATCACTGGGCTGGTGGGCAATAAGGTGTGCAATGAAATTAAGTGCCCCGTGCCGTTTAGCCTGCTGGAGCAGCGAGAGGAGATCATCAATGGTGTGAGGGTTATCAACTTGGTGGTACCAGCTCAAGACGCCCAGGGTAACCCCATCGACGCCAGCCAGCAAGTCGTTGCCTTTACCGCCAGGGTCGATGCCGAGGGCAATCCGCTCTTACCCCTCATCCTGCGCTACAACTTCAAAACAGCGGGTCGCGCGCCCAAAGATGGCGAGATGATGTTTCAACCCTTTAGTCAATCGTTTTCCAGAGTGAGCAGTGAACAATTCTCGCGCATAGATCAAGCTGATCACGGCTTCTGGGAAAGGGTGTGGATTACAGGCAGTGTTGCTTTGGTTGCAGAAAACCCTGGGCTACCGGATCATTACGCATCATCACATGCTTATCCCGAAAAGCAACGCGGGTATAACATTTTGCATATCAACCCCAAGAGCTTACTGAGTTATCCGGATCAACAAGCCGAGCTTGCGTGGGCGATGACTATTGCTGAGTGGATGGAAGTGATGGGGCATGAGTATTTTGACAGCAACGTACTTCCACCCACCGACTACTTTTTCCAGCTCCATCCCGATGTAGAGCAATACTTGAGAGAAAGCCCACATAAGTCATCCGAGATCAATCTCGCTATGTGGAATGCGCTACTGAACGCGAAAAACTATGTGCAAAGTCTTAGGGATAGAGTGCCATCCACACTCTACGATCGGCTACAAAGCCGATTACAATATGCTGTGGACTTCTACGAAAACTTGGTCAAGTCATAATTAGAGTTAGGCTACCAGCTAAGAAACGTTGAGACTAGACCGAATTTCTGCTTGCATACCGCTACTATATTCTATAGTATTGATGTATATGTGGGTCAGGTCAGCACTACTGGCAGTGGGATTGTGGGCGGGTCTGTTGGCGCTGGCACCCCAATTGCAACGCTTGCAAGTGTTTGCCAACATTTGTTTTGAAGACGGCTGCTGTAGCTGTGGTAAGCGCTGTTACAACGGGGGTTGCACACTCAACGATAGCGCTTGCGATTGGCTCTGCTTCAACACACCAACGCCAATTGCAGCCCCAAACCCCCCCACCCCCGTACCCAACGCCACGGCAACGCCCACGCCCAACCCAGCTCACTCTCCCACACCCCTGCCGCCCAACTTCCCCACCCCCACCAACGACCCAGGCGGCTGTAACTACATCTGTGATGTCGATTGCAGCCCCGGCGCCACGTCATCCTACTGGCAATCGAGAGGCTGGGATAGCAATGACCCCAAATGCTGTCTCGTTTGTGCTGCGGCCGACTGGTGCCAGTACTCAGGCTGGAGCTGTACCGGCAGCAACACCTGCTGGCAACATGGCACCAGGTCATGTGTCAATGGCGGACTTGGTATCTCCGATTACTCTGGCAGTATTCTTATAGGATTTTGCCAGGTGCGACATCACCTCTCCGCCAACCGGTCTGGTCAGCAATGCTTTGACACCATCCCCCATCGCGGGTAGAATGGCCTTGCTACTGCTGTTCTCTTCAACCTGCTGTTGAGACGACTCTCAGAGAGTGTGTTACCGCTATGACTGCAACTGCCACCAAAGCTCGACCTGACGATCTGATGCGGTCGGTTGTGCTCCTCTCGCCGGCGGAACTGAGCGAGTTTGTGCTGCGTTTCGATGAATGGCGCTTCAGGCAATTGGCTCAGGCTGACAAGGAGGCGGCGCGCATTGCCGACGCACACCGCTTGCCTGTCGATCAACGCGTCCGCGTCGCCGAGTTGCTTACCAAGAATCGTGAAGAGGGACTGACCGTCGCGGAGGAGACGGAACTTGACGGCTATATAAGTGACATGGACCAGCGTTTGGTTGAGGTCGCTGGTGAGTTGACCAGGCTAACCGACCGTGCTAAGGTGCCCATCCTGCGCGGCCGATCATGACGCCGTCTGTTTACGTGCCGCTGTCGCTGCGCGAGATCGTCATCACGCGTGCTCAGGGGCGCTGCGAATACTGCCAGACGCCAGCGCGCTACTCGCCAGAGGTGTTCGAGGTCGAACACATCTGGCCGCTTTCTGCCGGGGGTGCGACGACGCTGGACAACCTGGCCTTGGCTTGTCCCGCGTGCAATCGCTACAAGGGGCGCCGCCAGAGCGCCATCGATCCCCTGACGGCGTCCGAGGCAGCGCTCTTCAACCCGCGCACTCAGACCTGGACCGATCACTTCCGATGGAGCGCCGATCTGCGAGAGATCATCGGATTGACTGCTGCAGGTCGAACAACCGTGGTTGTTTTGCGAATGAACCGCCCCGCTGTACTGATTTTCCGATCTGCGTTGAGTCTGGCCGGCCTGCATCCGGCTGAGGACACTGGCTGAGGCGTAGCGCTCTACCCGCAACTCCCTGGCCTGCGCATCCCCGCACTCCGTAGTGCTATAACCCAAGTCCGTGCCCCCCAATCGTTGTGTCATCTCCCGTTTTCCTTCGGTTGACACGACATCTCATCGCGGGTAGAATGGCCCCACTATGGCCAATACTGTACGACGTTCCAGACTGACGCTGCTCCTCCTCGCCCTGACCGCCACCCTCCTGCTCCTCGTGCTTGCCATCGCCTTCGGCAGCCTGCGCTACGGCGGCCCTGACGGGCTGTTGCTGCGCGTGCGGGTGGCGTTGGCTCAACAGCGCAGTGGCCCGGCCGAGACGCCGCCTCCCTTCGTGCCCACGCCGCTTTCTGCGCCGGCTGAGGGCCAGGCGCTGGCCCTGCTGGCTAACACACCCACCGCCGCGCCCGATCCCACCATCACCCCCACCCCGGTGCGGCAAGAGGCGTCACGCGCGCCAACTGTGCCCTTTGCGGCCGTCGAGAGCCTGCCCGACCGGCCAACAGCCACAGCGACTGCTACGCCAACGGCCACGCCCAGCCCCACGCCGCAACCTACACCGACCTCCGTCACCTCCGTTCAATCCGTTCCCGAAATCCGTGACCCCGGTTTTGTGCAACTCAGCGGCCTGGCGCATTACTGGCAGACCTGGAACAACTGCGGCCCGGCCACGCTGGCTATGAATCTCAGCTATTACGGCCTGCCGCTGACCCAGAAGCAGACTGCGGCCGTGCTCAAGCCCAATTGGGACGACAAGAACGTCAGCCCCCATGAGATGGCCGCCTACGCCCGCTCGCAGGGGCTGAGCGCGCTGGTGCGGGTCAACGGCAACGCCGAATTGCTGCACCGCTACGTCGACGCCGGCATCCCGGTGCTGGTCGAGACCTGGCTGGACCACGACGGCGGCATGGGCCACTATCGACTGGTGGTGGGCTACGACGACGCAGCCGGCCAGTGGATCGCCTACGACTCCTACGTCAGCGACGGCATCGACCCCAAGGGGCCCTATCCTGGCATCCGCATTCCCTACGGCGAGATGGAGCGGCTGTGGCGCGTCTTCAACGGGACCTACGTGCTGGTCTATGACGCCGCGACAGCCGCGGCCGCGCAGCAGATCCTGGGCGACGAGGCTGACGACGGGCTGATGTGGCAGCGTTCGCTGGAGCGGGCCCAGGCCGAGGCTGCGGCCAACCCGGGTGACCCCTTCGCCTGGTTCAATCTGGGAACGAGCCTGACCCACCTGGGCCGCTACGCCGACGCAGCCAGCGCCTTCGACCAGGCCCGCGTCATCGGCCTGCCCTGGCGCATGCTCTGGTACCAGTTCGAGCCCCTGCAGGCATATTATGAATCGGGGCGTTACGACGAACTGTTGGCCTTGGCCGACAGCGTCATCGCCACCGCCGGCAACATCGAGGAGACCTTCTACTGGCGCGGCCGGGCCTTGCAGGCCACTGGCGACACCGCCGCCGCCCGCACCGCCTACCAGCGCGCGGCCGAGCTCAACAGCAACTACGCTGAACCGCGCCAAGCGCTGTCCGAGTTAGGGGGATAGCGCGGCCATCGCATGACACAGTCCGATCACGGATCACCGATCACGCATCACGAATCACCCTCCCCCTCGCGCCTGCCCCACATCGTGCGCAATGTGCTGGTGGTGGCCATCTCCTTTGGATTGGCGGCCGCGGCCGGTTTGGTGCGCAACATGGTCATCGCCGCCCAGTTCGGCATCGGCGCGGACCTGGACGCCTACTACGCGGCCTTCAAGCTGCCCGACCTGCTCTTCACCATCGTGGCCGGCGGCGCGCTGGCCACTGCCTTCATCCCCGTCTTCGCCGACTTCCTGGCCGACGAGGATCGCTCCGGCGCCTGGCGGCTGTCCAGTGCGATCACCAACATCGTCTTCATCGTCGTAACGGCTGCAGCCGTTCTGGCCGGCCTGTTTGCCCCCTGGCTGGTGCGCGTCGTCATCGCCCCAGGCTTCACCCCGGCCGAGCAGGCCCAGACGGTGCAGGTCATGCGCATCATCCTGGTCTCCACCGTCATCTTCGGCGTCAGCGCGGTGCAGGGCAGCGCGCTCAACGGCTTCAAGCACTTCCTGCTGCCGGCTCTGGGCGCGGCGCTCTATCCCATCGGCATCACCCTGGGCGCGCTGTTCCTGGCGCCAACCATGGGCATCGCCGGCCTGGCCGTGGGCGCAGTCCTCGGCTCCCTTTTTCACCTGCTGGTCAAGGTCCCCGGCCTCGTCTACTACGGCTTCCGCTGGTGGCCGGTGCTGGACCTGCGCGGCCTGCACAGCCGGCCGGTGCGCCGCGTCTTCGTGTTGATGATCCCGCGCGTGCTCGATCTGTTCGTCTTCCAGTTCAGCCTGGTGATCATGACCAACCTGGCCTCGCGGCTGGAGGCGGGCAGCGTCAGCGCGCTGGAGTGGGGCTGGGACGCCATGCAACTGCCGGAGACCATCATCGGCACCGCCTTCGGGCTGGTGGCTTTCCCCACGCTGGCCGAGCTGGCCGCGCGCAAGGACATCGCCCGGCTGCGCAGCACCCTGGGCGAGACGCTGCGCTCAGTGGTCGCGCTGACCGTGCCCGCGGCCGTCGGCCTGATCCTGCTGGGCCAGCCGCTGCTCAGCTTTCTCTACGAGCGCGGCCAGTTCGACGCTGCGGCCGTCGATGCGGTCTATGCCACGCTGCGCTTCTTCGCCCTGGGGCTGGTCGGCCATGCCACGCTGGAGCTGGCCGCGCGCGCCTTCTTCGCCCAACAGGACACGGTCACGCCGCTGATCGTGGCCGCGGTGACGGCTGTGCTGGCCATCGGCCTGGGCATTCTGCTGATGGGGCCGCTGGGCGCGGGCGGGCTGGCCCTGGGCAACTCCATCGCCATCACGGTCGAGGTGCTGCTGTTGATGGCTATTCTGCGCAAACGCTGGGGGGGCGTCGAGGGCGGGGCGATTCTGCGCTCGCTGCTGCGGGTGTTGCTGGCCAGCGCGGTCATGGCCGTAGCGGTGGCGGCTGTGCTGGCCTGGACGCAGGGCAACAGCTACGGCGCGCTGGTGCAACTGCTGGCTGGCGGGCTGGTCGGTGTGCTGGTCTACCTGGCGGCTGGCCTGTTGCTGGGCGTTCAGGAACTGCGCCGGCTGCCAGCCGCGCTGTTTGGACGTTAGCAAGCAGACACGTCACATGTCTCCTGTCCCACCCAGCGTCGCCGCAGCTCTGGCCCGCGCCGAGCACCTGCCCTGCCCTCTGTGCGGCGGCAACGAGGCCTATCCCCTCTGGTTCAGGGCCTTGGACGCCGACCAGGCGGTGGACGCCCACCTGGCGCCGAGCGGTGCGCCTGGCTGGTGGGTCGTGCGCTGTGTGCAGTGCGGGCTGGGCTGGGTCGATCCCCTGCCGCTGGAGGTTGACTTGGCCGCCATGTACGACGAGAGCTATGCCGCCCCCGCAGCCTTTGCCGGCATCGCCCACCAGGGAGGCATTGGCAGCAGCCTGCATCTCTATGAACGGCCGGGAGGACGGCATGCTTTGCTGCGCTGGCATGGCGCGCGCCTGGCCCAGATCGAGCGCCACGGGCAGCGTGGCGCGGCCATAACGCGTGGCCGTCTGCTGGACGTGGGCTGCGGCGCGGGCTATTTCCTGGATGCCGCCCGCGCCGCCGGCTGGCAAGTGACCGGCGTGGAGTTGAGCGAACCGGCCGCGGCCGCTGCGCGCGACAGCCTGGGGCTGGATGTGCGCACAGGTTCGCTGGCCGCCGCCGCCTTCTCTGACGCCGCCTTCGACCTGGTGACCATGTTCGAGGTGCTGGAGCACATGCGCGATCCTGGCGCGGCTCTTGGCGAAGCCAACCGCATCCTGCGCCCTGGCGGCCTGCTGGCCATTGAGATTCCCAACGATATGAACGCCTATCGCGCCCGCTTTGCCCGCCCGGACAACCGCTGGTGGGTCATTCCCCCGATCCACCTGTACTACTTCAACGCCTCCACCCTGAGCCGTTGGCTGCTGAGGAACGGTTTTGAGCCGGTCTATCTCACCACCGAGGGCAGTGTGGGCAGCGACGTCTTGAGCCAACTGCGCAACCGCGGCTGGCAGGCTGGACGCTGGGCGGCCGCTGCGGCGCGCCGTTTGCTGGCTCCGGCCGACTGGCTGCTGGAGCACACCGGCCATCACAGCGAGTTGATCGTCCTGGCGCAAAAGCGGGCTGAGCTTCAGAAATGACATTTCTTCCGAGAAATGTCATTTCTGAAATCTGCGCATCAGCCACAGCGTTTGGACTAACCGACCTTGGGCAGGTTAGCCAACGACTTTGCGATCGCCTCGGCCGGATACTCATAGTCCTCCAGCCGGTCTTGCAGGAAGGCGTCGTAGGATCCCAGGTCGAAATGGCCATGGCCGCACAGGTTGAAGACGATGGTCTTGCTCTCGCCGCTCTCCTTGCAGGCCAGCGCCTCCTGCATGGCTGCGTAAATCGCGTGCGACGGTTCTGGCGCCGGCAGGATGCCCTCGGCCTTGGTGAAGTTCATGGCCGCTTCGAAGATCGCCCGCTGCGGCACGGCCTGGGCTTCGATCAAGCCCGCGTTGGCCACTGCGCTGACCTGCGGCGCCATGCCGTGATAGCGCAGCCCGCCGGCGTGGATCGGCGCAGGCACAAAGTCGTGGCCCAGGGTGTGCATCTTGACCACCGGCGCCATCTTGGCCGTGTCGCCGTAGTCATAGGCGTAGACGCCGCGCGTCAGGCTGGGCGCGGCCAGCGGCTCCACGGCGATGATGCGGGAGGTCTTGCCGTTGACGATATTCTCGCGCAGGAAGGGGAAGGCGAAGCCGCCGAAGTTGCTGCCGCCGCCCACGCAGCCGATGATGATGTCGGGCCAGTCCGCGCCGATCAGCTCGAGCTGCTTCATCACTTCCTGTCCCACCACCGTCTGGTGCATCAGCACGTGGTTGAGCACGCTGCCCAGGCTGTAGTTGGTGTCGTCGCGCATGACGGCTTCTTCCACCGCCTCGCTGATGGCCATGCCAAGGCTGCCGCTGCTGTTGGGGAATTCGGCCAGGATCGCCCGGCCGGCGTTGGTCTCCATGCTGGGGCTGGCCACCACCGTTGCGCCCCAGGTTTGCATCATGCTGCGCCGGTAGGGCTTCTGGTCATAGCTGACTCGCACCATGTAGACCTTGCACTCCATGTCGAAGGCCTGGCAGGCGAAGGAGAGCGCGCTGCCCCACTGGCCCGCGCCGGTCTCGGTGGTCAGGCGGGTAACGCCCTCCTGCTTGTTGTAGTAAGCCTGGGGCACTGCGGTGTTGGGCTTATGGCTGCCAGCCGGGCTGGTGCCCTCATACTTAAAGTAGATCTTGGCTGGCGTGTCCAGCGCCTCTTCCCAGCGCACGGCGCGGTAGAGCGGCGTCGGCCGCCACAGCTTGTACAGGTCCTGCACCTGGTCGGGAATCTCGATATAGCGCTCGCTGCTGACCTCCTGCATGATCAGGGCCATGGGGAAGAGCGGCGCCAGATCGGCCGGACTTACCGGCTGCAAGGTGATGGGGTGCAGCACAGGGGGCAACTCGACGCCGGCTGCGGGCAAGTCGGCGTTGATGTTGTACCAATGGGTGGGCATGTCGCGCTCGGACAGCACGACCTTGGTGAGAGTCATGGGCTAAAAGCTCCTTCTATGAAGATCAGCGAGAGGGGGGCGCCGCTGAGCGGGCCGCCTTTGTGATCAACAGGATTCGATCACAGATGCGGGGTCAACTGCTTGAGCAGCCTGTCCTTGGGCATGTAGCCCACGATGCGCTCCACCGGCTGGCCGTCCTTGAACAGGATCAGGGTCGGGATACTCCTCACGCCATAGGCCATGGCCGTGGCTGGGTTCTCGTCCACGTCCAGCTTGGTGATCCTCAGCTTGCCTTCGTACTCGGCGGCGAGCTCGTTGAGGATCGGGGCGATCA